>JACPFM010000006.1 GCA_016182965.1 Deltaproteobacteria bacterium
GTTGCCGCAGCCGGTCGGACAGCTGGCGAGCGAGCCGTTGCACACGAACGCGCCGCACGCCGGACTCGCGCCGGCGCCGCCCTGCGCGACGATCGTGCAGGTCCCCGCGGTCGCGTTGCAGACGTCGCAGCCGCCGGCGCACGCGGTGTTGCAGCAGACGCCGTCGACGCAGTTGCCGCTCGCGCAATCCGTCGCCGCGCTGCAGGTCTGGCCGTTCTGCTTGAGGCAGTTCGCCGTGGACGAGCAGGTCATCGTGCCGCTGCACGTGTCGGGGTCGTCCTTGCCGGCGACCGTCGTGCAGGTGCCCGGGGTCGCGGCGCAGGTACGACAGCTACCGTCGCATGTGCCGTTGCAGCAGTAGCCGTCCTTGCAGGTCAGCCCCGTATTGCACTGGCGGCAGCCGGCCACCGAGCAGTCGCCGCCGCTCGCCGTGTTGCAGGAGAGGCCCTGCGACCGACGGGCCTGGCAGATGCCGCCGGCGGCGCAGTAGTAGCCGCTCGCGCAATCGGTGTCGATCGCGCAGGCGGTCGGGCATTCGCCCGACACGCCGTCGCAGAAGTAGGCGCCGCACGACACGCCCGTCACGCCCTTGGCGAGCACGGTGCACGTGCCTGGGGTCACGTTGCAGACGTCGCAGCCGCCGCTGCACGCCGTGTTGCAGCAGTAGCCGTTGGCGCACGAGCCGCTCGCGCACTGCGTGCTCGCGGTGCACGCCTGGCCCTGCTTCTTCTTGCAGGCGCCGGTCGCGTCGCAGGAGCTCGTGGCGGCCGGGCAAGTGTCCGGATCGTCGGCGCTGATCACCGGTGCGCAGTTGCCTGGAGACCCGACGGTGTTGCACGCCTGGCAGGTGCCGCAGGACAGCTGCTCGCAGCAGACGCCGTCGACGCAGAAGCCGGTCGCGCAATCAGCGCCGAGGGAGCAAACGCCGCCGCGGGTGTAGTACTCCCAGGTGTCGCCGAGGGGGTCGCTCGCGCCAGTCCCGCCGTACGCGACGATCCTGCGGCGGGTCGTGTCGTAGTTCAACGTGTGACTCGTGCGCGCAGGAGGCCCGCTGCTCGCCGTCTGCGTCCACGACGTGCCATCCCACTCCCAGGTGTCGGCGAAAGAGGAGCTGGCGCCGCCGCCGAAGAGAACGAGTTTCTCGCGGACGTCGTCCCAAGCGAGCTTCGCCGACGTGCGCGCAGCGGGGCCGGTCGTCGCGACGCGAACCCACGTGCTGCCGTCGTACTCCCACGTGTCACCGTAGAACGTGGCCGTGCTCAGGGCCCTGCCGCCAAAGAGCAACACGCGGCCGCGCTTCGCATCGAACGCTGCGGCCGCCCCGCGCCGCGCCGACGGGATGTTCGTGGAGCATGGCGCGACCGTGCAGACGCGCGTCCAGGCGTTCCCGTCCCATTCCCAGGTTTCGTCGGCTCCGATGCCGGTCGGGGTGAAGCCGCCGAACAGGACGAACTTGCCGCGCGCCGAATCGAACGCCGCGGCCGAATCGGTGCGTATGCTCGGCATGCTGGAGGTGCACGGGCTGGTAGTGCACTTCCGCGTCCAAGTGTCGCCATCGAACTCCCACGTCTCGTCCGTCGTGCCGACGATGGCGCCCCCGAACATCACGAACTTGCGACGGATCGAGTCGTACGCGGCCGCAGATCCAGAGCGCGCCGACGGCCGCGAGGCGATGCACGCCGAGGTCGTGCACGTCTCCGTCCAGCTGAAGCCGGTCCACTCCCACGTGTCGTTGTACCTCGTGAACCCGGGGCCATACCCGCCGAACAACACGATGCGGTTGCGCCACGAGTCCCACGCCGTGCTCGCGTCTCGGCGGCCGCCGATCTCACCAGCGGGCCGCTGCCATTTGCCCGCCTTGAACTCCCACGTGTCGGGGAACAGGCCGGAGTAGTCCCCTCCGAACATGACGACCGCCTGTCGGTTCGCGTCGTACGCCGCGGAGATCCCCTTCCGCGCGGTCGCCCCGGCCCCCGAGACGGTGGACCAGGTGTTCGTCGAGCTGGTGAGCTCGAGTGTGTCGCCGAAAATGGTGGAGCTGTTGGCGCCGCCGAACAGGAGCGCCTTGCCGTCCACGCTGCGGAACGCGAACGCCGACGTGCTGCGCGCCGTCGGTGGCGTTCCGAGCGTCGTCACCAAAGTCCACGTCGCACCGTTGAAGCTCCAGAGATCGTTCAGGTAGGTGCCCGGGCTGCCGGTCTCGCCGCCGAACAGGAGGACGCGTGAGCCCGCCGTGTCGTAGGTCATCGCATGGTGCTGGCGCGCGCTGGGACCGCTGCCGGCGACCGATGCCCACTCGGTGCCATCCCACGTCCAGGTGTCGGCCATCGTCGTCGATCCGCCCCAGCCGCCGAAGAGCACGGACTTCTTGCTCAACGGATCCCACGCCATGGCTGCGCCCGCACGGAACGACGGCCTCGTCGTCGTGCAAGGCGAAGTCGTGCAGCGCTGGAACCACGTGGTGCCGTCCCACTCCCACAGCTCGGTGCCCGGGGAGCCGGCGCCGTACCCACCGAACATCACGGCGACGCCGCGGGTCTGATCGAAGGTGAACGCGGTCTCGAAGCGGCCGGATGGACCGGTCGTCGCACGAAGCGACCACACTACACCGTCCCACTCCCAGGTGTCCGCATGGGCCGATCCCGTTGAGCTTCGCCCGCCGAACAGCACGATTCGCTTGCGAACCGAGTCGTACACCGTGAGGTGATCCGCGCGCGCGCCCGGCGGCTGCACCCGGGCCTGCCACACGAACGTCTCGATCGCCGGATCGAGCACGATCGGATACCGCAGCCCGCGCGTCTCGAGGTGCACGGTGAGGACGCCCGCGCCCCAGGTCAGGTTGGCGTCGCGCAGCGTGCCCGCCGCGTCGACCGCGAGCGGGCGCGGCGCGCGCAGCAGCGCGTTGCCCTCGGCGTCGAGGAACTCGATCGCGCCGTGCGCGTCGACGCGGGCATCCTTCAGGTTCTTCGGGAGCGTCACCTTCAGCGCGAACGCCGCGGGCGCCTTGTCGTCGCGCAGCGTGTAGGCCCACTCGAGGCGCTCTGGGCCCGCGACGAAGGTGACGTCCGTCGACGGATAGACGTCGCGATACACCGCGCGTCCGTCGGCGAGGCCGAGCGCCGCCTCGCGCGCGCCGACCTGCTCGAGACGCAGCCGATAGAGCTCGCTCACGCCGACGCCGGCCTCGAAGGGCTTGCTCGCCACCTCGGGCAACCGCGCGCCCACGTGGAAAGCGCGCTCGGTCCACGCGCCGCGCCAGCCGGGCGAAGTGACGCCGTCTCGCGAGATCTGGAAACCGTCGGCGTTGGCCGCGAAACGCGAGGCGAGCTCGGGCTTCGCGACGAGCGCCTTCTCGACGGCTCCGGCGACCTCGCGCGCGCGCGGATCGTCGCTCGCGGGCTGCACCGGCGCCGACGGCGAGGCATCGACGTACTCGCGCGCGTCGTTCGTGCGGCTCGGCGAGCAGGCGACCGCGACCGCGGTGACGAAGAAGACGCAAAGCACCCGCGCCATCGAGCCTCGCGACGCTTCGGTCGCGTTCACCGGATTCGCCATTGCTCGGGGATCGAACGTCCGCTCTCCACCGGTTGTCAACGCGCGGTCGCGTCGTGGGTCGCGTCGGCGGACTCGAGCGGGCGTTACGCCCTCGAGCGTTCGGCGGCTACGATCGGCGCGTGAGCCGCGCGTCGGTCCGCCCCTGGGCGCTCGCGCTCCTCGCGATGACCTGCGCGCCGGCGCGTGCGGAGAGGAAGACCACCGCGAGCGGCGCGGCGTGCGGCGACGCCCACGCGCATCTCTGCGGAGGCGCGCCACGCGATGGCGCACCCGTTGCTGCTCGCGATCATCCATGTCTTCCGAGGCCAACAGGCGCCGTCCGGCCCACACCCTGCCCTTCGAGCCCAGGCGACGCCACGTCGGCACCGTGTCGTTCTTGGCGCCGCGCGCCGTCGAGTCGGTCCCGCAGGCGAGCAGCGAGACGGCCCTGCGCATCGGCCCGATCGGGCGCGTGATCGCCGGGAAGTACCTCCTCGAGCGCGAGCTCGGGGTCGGCTCGTGCGGCGCCGTCTACCGCGCGCGGCAGCTCGCGCTCGACAAGCACATCGCGGTCAAGGTGCTGCACCGCTCGATGAGCGCGGACCCGTCGTTCGTCGAGCGCTTTCACCGCGAGGCGCGCGCGGCTTCGCGGCTCGATCACCCGAGCTCGATCCGCGTCTTCGATTTCGGACAGGAGGACGACGGGCTGCTGTACCTCGTCATGGAGTACATCGAGGGCCGCGACCTCCACACGATCGCGACGCAGGAGGGGCCGCTCGACGGCAAGCGCATCACGGTCATCCTGATGCAGGTGCTCGCGGCGCTCGCGGTCGCGCACGACAAGGGGATCGTCCACCGCGATCTGAAGCCGGAGAACATCTTGGTCACCTCGGGGCTCTCGGACGAAGGGGAGCCGATCGATCTGGTGAAGGTCTGCGACTTTGGGATCGCCACCATCAACAGCGCCGACACCGAGAGCCTCCGCCTCACCGGGAGCGGCCTCGTGGTGGGCACCCCCGAGTACATGTCTCCCGAGCAGGCGCGCGGAGACGAGCTGGATGGGCGCAGCGATCTGTACGCGGTCGGCGCAGTCCTCTACCAGCTGCTGACCGGGAGGCCTCCCTTCGTCGGCGAGACGCCGGTGGCGACCGCGATCATGCAGGTGATGGAGCCGCTCGTGCCGCCCTCGCGCGTCGCCCCGGGCATCGATCCGCTGCTCGAGAGCATTTGCGTCCGGGCGCTCGCAAAGGATCGGAACGAGCGTGCTGCGAACGCGCGGGAGATGCGCGCCGAGCTTCGTCAGGTCTTCGCCAGCGGCTCGACGTTGCCGCCCATGCCGTCGGTCGCTCCTCGATCGGTGCCCCCCGAGACCGCGAAAAAAAAGACGGTGCGGGCGAAACCAGTCGCGCGCCGGCCCGCGCCGTCGACGCCCCCGAAGGCGCTCCTCGCCGCCATCGTTGCAGCGGCGTTGCTGGCGCTCGTCGGGGGCGTCGAGCTGATCCGCGCCGTGCGGCACCGCGCCCGCCTCGAACGGGCGGCCGCGGGGGCCGCGGCGGAGATGAAGTTGTTGATGGCGGCGGCCGGCGAGCGACCAATCGTGTCGCAGCACGGCGGGCCTGCCACGGGAGCGACGACGAGCCCATAGCCCGCCCGATCACCCGCGCCTGCGCTTTGGTGGTGGTCGCCGCGTCGCGCTCGCCTACCATGTCTCCGGAGAGACCGGACAGCGCGCATCGCCGCGCTGCAGCGACAGGGGCACGACATGCGCGGCAGGCTGGTCAAGACGCTGTTTCCCATGCTGATGGCCGCCGTGTTGGGAGGGGGGTGCGGAGGTGACGACGACGCGCCCCCTGGCGACGCCGGAGCGGACGTCGGCGAGCAGGGCGAGACGCTCGCCCCCGACACCGAACCTGCAGACGGCGCCGACGCACCGGCAGACGTCGAGGCCGACCGCGGGACCAACGCGACAGACGATGCAGCGGACGACGGCGCCGCAGGGGACGGCGACGCAGAAGCCGACGCCGACGGCGCCGCCGAGACAGCCATCGATGCGCGAGACGACGTTGCGCCAGACACCTCCGTCGATGCCGGCTCCGATGTCGCGGTCGACGGCGGCGTGGCCGATGCGACCAGCGATGGCGACGCCACGACCGCCGCCGAGACGGGCGCCGATGCAGACGGCGCACGCGATGCCCGCGTCGACGGCGACGTCGGCGTCGACGCCTCGAGTGATGGTGCCGACGGAGGCGACGGCGGCCCGAAGAAGTGCACGTCGGATGCAGACTGCGACAACATGATCTTCTGCGACGGCAAAGAGACCTGCGATCCTGACACGGGCGATCCGGTCACCGGCTGCCTCGTCGGGGCGCCGCCGAGCTGCGACGACGGCGTCGCGTGCACGCTCGATTCCTGCAACGAAGCGCTCAAATCGTGCTCGCACGCGCCACAGCACGCCGCCTGCCTCGACCCCGTGTTCTGCAATGGTGAGGAGAAGTGCGAGCCGGCCACGGGTGATCCAGTCACGGGCTGCGTCGCGGGCACGGCGTTGTCGTGCGACGACGACATTCCGTGCACGACCGATTCGTGCAACGAATCCAGCAAGGGCTGCACCCACGAGCCGGCTCACGCCGCTTGCGACAACGCATTCTTCTGCGACGGCGCCGAACGATGCGACCCGACGCTGGGCTGCGTCAGCGGTACGCCGCCGAGCTGCGACGACGCGCGGAGCTGCACCGACGACGCGTGCATCAACGCCATCGGCGCGTGCGCGCATACGCCGAACCACTCGAGTTGCGGCGAAGGCTTCTTCTGCAGCCCCACCGGCCCCACTCCGACGGGCTGCGTCGCCGGCACGCCCTCCGCGGCTCCGAGCGCCACGCCCGCCTCAACCTGCGAGCACTGCGACGAAGCGACCAAGACCTGCCGCATGCCGTGACGTAGCGACGCGCCGACGCGCACGAGTTGCTCGCGCTCAGACCTGCCGCGGCGCGAGCACTATCGCAGTGGCGCGGCGTGGCGCAGGCGATCATCATCATCGGGATGGGGGAGGCGGCGGAGCGCATACGCGCCGATCGCGATCGGGCGTGGTTCCTTCGTTTCGGCACCACACTCCTCGCGTGCGAGGCGGTGTTCGCGGTCGTGTTCGGCGTCGCTGCGATCGTGATTCGGAGGCGGTCGTTCCTCCTCGGCGCCATCGATCTCGTGCTCCTCGGCGTCGTCACCGCGCTCGCGCGTTCGCGGGCGCGCCGCGGCGGTCTCGCGGCGCCCGCGCAGATCATCGGATATGCGATCCTCGCGCACTGCGTGCTGACTGCGCTCGTGTTCCCGTGGGGCGCGCCCGCGCTCACCATCGCGGCGCTCCTCGCGCTGATCCTCGCCTTCCCGTACGTGCAGGGCGCGGCGCTGTGGCGGCTCCTCGCGGCGAGCGTCGTGACCATCGCGTCGGTGACCGCCCTCTCGTCCGTGCTGCGCGATTCGGAGCCGGTGCCGGCCGCGTGGCGCACCGGCGTCGTCTGGGCGGGGTCGACCGCGGTGGGCGTGTTGATCGTCCTCTTGCTCGCGCAGCAACGCCGCCGGCTCGAGCAGATGATCTCCCGCGAGTCGAGGGCGCGCGCCGCCGCCGAGCGCGCCGCCAGGCACGCGGCGATCCTCGGCGAGGTCAGCCGACACCTGATGTCGCTCGACGTCAACGAGACGTTCGCGCACATTCCCCGGCTGTTGGTCCCGGCGATCGCCGACGTCGCGACGGTGGTCGCGCTCGACGAGGCCGGCATGCCCCGCTGGGTCGCCGAGGCCGCGGCCGACGACGAGCTGGACGCGATCGTGCAGGCGCTGCGCGGCGACGAGGCGGCGTCGACGCTCGCCCCGGTGCACGAGGCGCTGACGACCGTCGAGCGGCGCTCGTTCGACGACATCCCTCGCTGGCTCGCCGACAACGTGCCCGCCGAGCACCCCTTCCGCCACCTCGTCGAGCGGCTCGGCGTGCGCGCCGCGATGGTCATCCCGCTGGTCGCCCGCGGCCGCCCGACCGGCGCGATCACGATCGCGCGTCGCGGCGCTCCGTTCGCGGCGGAGGACGCCGCCATCGCCGAGGAGCTCGCGGGCCGCGTCGCTCTGGCGCTCGACAACGCGCGACTGTTCCGCGACAGCCAGCGGGCCGTGCGCATGCGCGACGATTTCATCTCCATCGCGTCGCACGAGCTGCGCACGCCGCTGACGGCGACGCAGCTGCACCTGCGCGCCGCCTCCCGGCTCGCCGCGAACGGCGCGACCGATCCCGTCCTCGCCGGCAAGATCGAGCACGCCGATCGCGGCATCCGCCGGCTCGTGACGCTGGTCGAGTCGCTGCTCGACGCGTCGCAGATCGATCAGGAGCGCATCGAGCTGACCCTGCAGCCGATGGACATGGCCGATGCGGTGCGCGACGTGGTGGCGGCCTACGAGGAGGACGCCCGGCGCGCGGGCTGCGCGCTCGACGTCCGCGCCGAGTCGGTCGTCGGTCGGTGGGACCGGACGCGGCTCGGCCAGATCGCGACCAACCTCCTCGCGAACGCCGTGAAATACGGGCGCGGGGCGCCGATCGAGATCACCGTCGAAGACGCCGGCGACCGCGCCATCCTCAGCGTGCGCGATCACGGCATCGGCGTCGCGCCGGCCGATCGTGCGCGCATCTTCGAGCGATTCGAGCGGGCCGCGCCCGGCAGCCGCTACGGCGGGTTCGGCATCGGCCTGTGGGTGGTCGCGCGCCTCGTGCGGGCGCTCGGCGGGACGGTCGGCGTCGACGCGGCCGACGGCGGCGGCTCGGTCTTCACCGTGAGCCTGCCGCGCCGCCTCGAGTCCGAGCGGTCGCCGGGCATCGCCCGCGCCGGCAGCGGGAGGCGCCCGGCGCAGACCGTGTGAGTCGGCGTTACGATGCGGCATGCGCGCGCTGATCACCGGCGGTACGGGCCTCATCGGCGCCGCGCTCGTGCGACGACTGCTTGGCGACGGTCGACACGAGGTCGTCGCGCCGACGCGCGCCGAGCTCGATCTGCTCTCCGATCGAAGCCCTCCCCTCGACGACTTCGACGCGATCGTGCACCTCGCCGCGGCGCGCGACCGCGTCGACGCCGGTCCCGAGCGCTGGCCGGCCGAGTGCGAGCTCAACGTGTCGGCGACGGCGCGCCTCTACGATCACGCGCGGCGGAGCGGCGTCGCGCACGTCATCCACCTGTCGACCATCTCGGTGCTGCGGCCGAGCGATGATCCCGACGCGCCGCGCGACGAAGACGCGCCGCCGGTGACGCCGCCCACGCACCCCTATGCGCTCACCAAGCGCTGGGGCGAGGAGCTTGCGCGCGCGCTTCGTCCCTCGTTCGCGTCGATGACCGTCGTGCGACCGGGCAGCACGCTCGGTCCGGGCGTCGCGCCTGCGTCGTCGTGGGGCCGCCTCGTGGAGCAGCTCCGCCGGGGCGAGCCGTACGAGCTCTCCGGCGCGCGCGGGCATCGGCTGTCGCCGGTGTTCGTCGACGACGTCGTCGACCTGCTCGCCCGGGCGCTCGATCGCTGCGCGGAACCTCGCTTTCGCCCGCCGCCGGAGGGCGACGTCTTCAACGTGGTCGGTCCCGACACGATCGACGAGGCGACCATGCTGGCCGATCTCGCGGCCGCCCTCGGCCTGCCCGCGCAGCTTCGCCCGAACGCACACCCGCGGCCGCTCGGCTTCGCGTGCACGACCGCGCGCGCCGACGCGGCATTCCCCGAGCGGACGCGCACGCCCTGGCCGGAAATGGTGCGCCGGACGTTCGTCACAGCCGGATAGCGCGCCGTCGCGATACGCTCCGCTGCGAGATGGCCGAAGCGTTCACCCGGCGACTGCCCATGCACGAGGAGCGCCGCGCCGACGGGTCGCTCGTGTGCAGACCTCGCTACGCGGTGTGGGAGATCACGCTGCGATGCGACCAGGCGTGTCGCTTCTGCGGCACCCGCGCCGGGCGCCCGCGCGAGGACGAGCTCTCGACCGCCGAGGCGGTCGACGTCGTGCGCCAGCTCGCCGACATGGGCTGCATGGAGGTCGCGCTGCACGGCGGAGAGACCTACCTGCGAGACGACTGGCTCGACATCGTCCGGGCCATTCGCGATCACGGCATGGACTGCACGATGGTCACCGGTGGCCGCGGCATGACGCAGGAGCGCGCGCGGGCCGCGAAGGAGGCTGGCATCCACGCGGTCAGCGTCTCGATCGACGGCCTCGACGAGACGCACGACGCGCTCCGCGGCCTGCGGGGGAGCCGCGCGGCCGCGCTGCGCGCGCTGCACGCGCTGAAGGACGTCGGCGTGCGCGTGGGCTGCAACACGCAGCTGAACCAGCGCAACTACCGGGAGCTGCTCCCGCTGGCCGACGAGCTCGCCACGCTCGGGCTCTACGGCTGGCAGGTGCAGCTGATGGTCCCGATGGGCCGCGCCGCCGACGCGTCGGAGCTATGGCTGCAGCCGTACGATCTGCTCTCGGTGATCCCCGAGGTCGCCGCCGCCCGCGAGCGGTGCGACGCGGTCGGCCTGCGGCTCTGGCCCGGCGACAACATCGGCTACTTCGGCCCCTACGAGCACGTCCTCCGGAAGGCGCGGACGCGCGGCGCGCACTCCGGCGGGTGCGGCGGCGGGATCATCACCCTCGGCATCGAGGCGAACGGCGACGTGAAGGGCTGCTCGGCGATGGCGACCGAGGGGTTCGTCGCCGGCAACGTGCGCGACGAGCCGCTCGCCGCGCTGTGGGAGCACGCGCCGGAGCTTCGCTTCACCCGCGACTTCGTGCTCGACGATCTGTGGGGCGCGTGCGCCACCTGTTACTACGCCGACGTCTGCAAGGGCGGGTGCGTGTGGACGGCATCGGCCCTGCTCGGCAGGCGCGGCAACAACCCGTACTGCCACCACCGCGCGCTCGAGCTGCTCGCCGCCGGCAAGCGCGAGCGGCTCGAGCTCGTGCACGCGGCCGCCGGCCTGATCCGCGATCGCGCGCGCTTCGAGCTGCACGTCGAGGACGCGCCGCCCGAGTGGATCGCCTCGTTGACCGTGCCGCGTCAGCTCGCGCCGGTGTCGGGCGGCGGACCGTAGGCGCCAGCCATCCCCGAGTCGGCCGGCGTCGTGTCTTCGGCGCCGGTGTCGGGCGGCGGACCGTACGCGGCGATCGGACCCATGTCGGCGCCGGTGTCGGCGCGGCCGGTGTCGGGCGGCGGACCGTAGGCGGGTGCCGGCCCGTTGTCGCCGCTCACGTCTGCCGTCGCGTCGGTCACCGGCGAAGGCTCGATCGAGGAGCCGCAGCCGGCCAGCGCGATGCCGAGCCCGAGGACGACCGCGGCGGACGGCACGAACGGCGCCGTCGATTGCATGGCGGTCCCGCAGAACGGGCAGCGCGGGTCGCGCGGCTTCACGTGCCGCTGGCACGTCGGGCAGAGCAGAAGGGTCATGATGGACCTCGCCTCGTCGCGACGGTCGACCGGCGCGACACGAGCAGCGTCTCGCCGAGCGGGGTCCGCCGTCAAGGACGGCGGAGACGGCGCACGCGAAGGAGGCCGAGGACGGCCGCCGCGCTACGAATCGCGCGCGTCTCGCAGTACACTCCCCCACACGAACGACGGCGCGAGCGGGTGGGCGTCTCTCGTGACCCACTCCGAGCATGCGGCAGGACCGATGAGCGCGACCGACGAAGTGAGGAAGACGATCGGCGTCAGGCGCTCGCCCGTCGTGCGGTGGCTCTTTCGGCTCGCCGTCCCGCCCCTGCCCGTCGCCGCGGTGCTGCTCGGCGCGCGTGCGTGGCGCGCGCGCGCGGCCAGTCGCGTGCCGACCTTCGTCTCCGAGCCGGCGCGCCGCGCCGACGTGCTGGTGACCGTCACCTCCACCGGGACGCTCGAGGCGGTGACCACCGTCGATGTCGGCGCCGAGGTCACCGGCCGCATCCTCAAGCTGAACGTCGGCGAGAACGACAAGGTCAAGAAGGGCCAGGTGCTCGCGCAGATCGACCCCGAGCAGCTCCAGGCCGCGCTCGATCAGGCCACCGCGCAGGTCGCCGCCGCCGACGCGTCGGTGCTGCAGGCGAAAGCCACCTTGACCGAGGCGACCATCGTCCTTGATCGCAACAAGAAGCTCCGCGAGCAGGGCCTGCTCGGCCAGGTCGAGGTCGACACAGCCACCGCCAACAAGGCGCGCGCCGAGGCGACGCTCGCAAGTGCGAAGGCCAACGCGTCGCTCGCGCGCGCCGCCTACAAGCTCGCGCGCTCGCGCCTCGACAAGACGACCATCATCTCTCCCATCGACGGCGTCGTGCTCTCGCGCTCGGTCGAGCTCGGGCAGACGGTGACCGCCGGGTTCCAGACGCCGCTCCTCTTCCGGCTCGCCGAGGACCTCACGCGCATGCGGGTGAAGGCCGCGATCGACGAGGCGGACGTCGGCCGCGTGCGGCCTGGGCTGCCCGCCACCTTCGTGGTCGAGGCCTACCCCGAGCGGAAGTTCCCCTCGACGGTCAGCTCGCTCGGCAACGATCCGAAGACGTCGCAGAACGTCGTCACCTACCTCGCGCACCTCGCCGTCGACAACACCGAGAAGCTGCTGCGACCGGGCATGACGTGCACCGCGACGATCGTGTCCGAGACCAAGAAGGACGTGCTGGTGGTGCCGAACGCCGCGCTGCGCTTCGTTCCGCCGGCGAAGCCCGGTGAGAAGAAGACCAGCACCGTCGTCGATCCCCGGCACCACGTCTGGGTCCTGCAGGGCACGACGCCCGTCTCGATCGAGGTGAAGATCGGCGCGACCGACGGTCTGGTGACCGAGATCGTCTCCGGCGAGGTCAAGCCCGGCACGGAGGTGCTCGTCGACGTGAAGGAGCTGCCGTGACGGCGCCGCTCGTCGAGCTGCGCGACGTCACCAAGGTCTACGGTCAGGGCGACTCCGAGGTGCACGCGCTCGCCGGCGCCGACCTGCGCATCGACGACGGCGAGTTCGTCGCGGTGATGGGGGCGAGCGGCTCGGGCAAGTCGACCTGCCTCAACGTCGTCGGGTGCCTCGATCAACCGACCAGCGGCCACTACCTGTTCCGCGGCGTGGACGTCGGCAGCCTCGATCGCGATCAGCTCGCGCTGCTGCGCCGCCACTACCTCGGCTTCGTCTTCCAGAGCTTCAACCTGCTCGCGCGCACCAGCGCCATCGAGAACGTCGAGCTGCCGCTGATCTACCGCCGCGTGCACGCCCGCGAGCGTCATCGGCTCGCGCTCGCGGCGCTCGCAGAGGTCGGCCTCGCCGATCGGGCGCGCCACACGCCGGCGGAGCTCTCGGGCGGTCAGCAGCAGCGCGTGGCCATCGCGCGCGCGATCGTCACGAAGCCCCAGATGCTCCTCGCCGACGAGCCGACCGGCAACCTCGACTCGGCGCGCAAGGTCGACATCATGAACCTCCTCGTGCAGCTCAATCGCGAGCGGAGGATCACCATCGTCATGGTGACGCACGAGCCGGACATGGCGCAGTACACGACGCGCACCGTCCTGTTCAAGGACGGGCGCGTCGAGCGCGACAGCAAGGCGGGCCCGTGATCTGGGCGACGATCCTGATGGCGCTCCGCGAGATCCGCCGCAACACCATGCGGTCGGTCCTGACGACGCTCGGCATCGTCATCGGCGTCGGCTCGGTCATCGCGATGGTGACGCTCGGGCGCGGCGCCTCGGCGCGGATCACCGCCGACATCGCGAACATGGGCACCAACCTGGTCATCGTCTCGCCGGGCACCGAGCGGCGCGGGCCGACCAGCGGCAGCGCGAAGCCGTTCGATCTCGACGACGTGAGGGCGATCGAGCGGGAGGTCTCGGCGGCGAGCCGCGTCGCCCCCGCAGCCGGCCGCGCCGCGCTGCTCGTCTACGGCAACAAGAACCACAACGCGACGATCACCGGCACCACCAACGACTACCTCGAGGTGCGCGGCTTCGGCATCGCCCTCGGTCAGAGCTTCTCCGACGCGCAGCTGCAGGCGGGCACCCCGGTCTGCCTCCTCGGTGCGACGGTGCGCAAGGAGCTCTTCGGACCGCAGGATCCCATCGGCGCGACGGTGCGCGTCGGCACGGTGCCCTGCACGGTCGTCGGGGTCCTCACCTCCAAGGGCCAGTCGACCTTCGGCATGGATCAGGACGACTTCCTGGTGATGCCGCTCCGCGCGTTCCACCGGCGCATCGCCGGCAACAACGACGTCGCGACCATCTTCGTCAGCGCGGTCAGCGACACCGCGACCAGCAAGGCCAAGCAGCAGATCGAGCTGCTCATGCGCGAGCGTCGTCACATGGCGCCCGGCCAGCAGAACGACTTCGCCGTGCAGGACATGAAGGAGATCAGCAACACGCTCGGCAGCGTGACCGGCGCGCTGACCGCGCTGCTCGGCGCCATCGCCGGCGTGAGCCTGCTGGTCGGCGGCATCGGCATCATGAACATCATGCTGGTGTCGGTCACCGAGCGCACGCGCGAGATCGGCCTGCGCCTGGCGATCGGCGCGCGCGGCGCGGAGGTGTTGCTGCAGTTCCTCATCGAGGCGGTCACCCTGTCGCTGCTCGGCGGCGCGATCGGGGTGGTCTTCGGGCTCGCCTTGTCCTATTCGGCGGCCCGCGCCCTCACCCTGCCGTTCATCGTCCTGCCCGACATCGTGGTCGTGGCCTTCGCCTTCTCGGCGACGGTGGGCGTCGCGTTCGGGTTCCTGCCGGCGCGCAAGGCCTCGCGCCTCGACCCGATCGAGGCGCTGCGCCACGAGTGACGGGTCAGCCCTTCTTGAGCCCGTGCTTGCGGATCAGGTCGGAGAGGTGGTTGCGATCCATGCGCGCCTCGCGCGCGGCGGCCGACACGTTGCCTGCGTGGCGGCCGACCAGCCATCGCACGTAGTCACGCTCGAACGCCGCCTCGCGCAGCGCGCGCGTCTCGCGATAGCTGAGCGCCGGATCGAACTCGCCGCCCGCCGCCGGCGAGGCGCTCGCCGCGCCGAGCGCAGACGGCGGGAAGTCGACCAGCCGCAGCTCCGCCTCGCCGCTCGCCGCGCTCAGCGCCGACGCGCGCTCGAGGACGTTGCGCAGCTCGCGAACGTTACCAGGCCAAGAATGGGCAGAGAGCGCGTGGATCGTCTCGCGCGAGACCGCGAGCCGCCCGCCGAGGAACGACTCGACCAGCATCGGCAGGTCGTCGATGCGCTCGCGGAGCGGCGGCACCCGCAGCGACACCACGGCCAGTCGGTAGTAGAGGTCCTCGCGGAAGCGGCCGGCCGCGACCTCCGCGCGCAGCTCGCGCGACGTCGCCGCGACGACGCGCACGTCAGCGCCGCGCGTCTCGGCGCCGCCGACACGGCGGAACGTGCGGCTCTCGAGCACCCGCAGCAGCTTCGGCTGCAGCTCGAGCGGCAGCTCGCCGAGCTCGTCGAGGAAGAGCGTGCCGCCGTCGGCACGTTCGAACGCGCCGGCGCGCGCGGAGACCGCGCCGGTGAACGCGCCGCGCTCGTGACCGAAGAGCTCGCTCTCGACGAGGCCTGGGACGATCGCGCCGCAGTCGACGACCTCGAACGCTCCGGTTCGGCCGCTGCGTAGATGGACCGAGCGCGCGAGGACGTCCTTGCCGGTGCCCGTCTCGCCGGTGAGCAGGATGCTCGCCGTGGTCGTCGCCGCCCGCTCGAGGACGCCGAAGACCCGCCGCATCGCCTCGCTGCGGCCGAGGGCGAGCTCGAAGCGCGTCTCTCTGCTCGTCGGCACGTCGACGCGATCGATGGCGACGGCGACGAGCAGCTCGATGTCTCCGATAGAGAGGACGGTGCCCGGGCCGACGAGCGCCTCGCGGATGGTCGCGGCGCCGATGCGCGTGCCGTTGGTACTGCCGAGGTCGCGCACGCGAAGGCCCTCGCGAACGCGCATGATCTCGAGGTGCTTGCGCGAGACGGTCTCGTCGTCGAGCACGAGATCGCTCGTCGCGGCCTTGCCGATGATCGCGACCGCGCCAGCCGCGCCGGGCACGGCGAAGGTGGTGCCTCTGGCGGAGCCGGACAACACGATGAGGATCGCGCCGTCGGGCGACGTCGGGCGCGAGACGTTCCTGGTGACGCCCTCGATGTCGTCTTGCGTGTCGTCGCGAGTCATCCAGCGTCCGCAGAGTAGGCGGTCCCGCCGGCGGTGGCGATGACGCGATGCCGTCGACTACACTCCGCCGAGGCCATGTCCCCCGAGCCTTCGGCGTTGCCCGTCGATCACGTCGCGGCCGGCAAGTGGCGCGTCGTGCGGCTGATCGCCAGCGGCGGGATGGGCAGCGTGTACGAGGCCGAGCACCTGCGCACCCATGGGCGCGTGGCCCTCAAGGTCCTCAACGACGACGCGAGGCGCGACCCCTCTTCGCGCACGAGGTTCGAGCGCGAGGCGCGCGCCACGGGCCGGCTCCGTAGCCGCCACGTCGCGCGGGTGCTCGACGTCGACACGCTCGAGGACGACACCCCCTTCCTGGTGATGGAGCTGCTGGCCGGCCGCGATCTGTCGCGCGAGGTCAAGGAGCGTGGAGCGCTGCCGGTGGCGGAGGCCGCGGCGATCGTCGTGCAAGCGGCCGCCGGCGTGGCCGAGGCGCACGCCGCCGGGATCGTCCACCGCGATCTGAAGCCGGCGAATATCTTCCTCTCCGAAGAGGGCGCGCAGCGCGTCGCCAAGGTGCTCGATTTCGGCATCTCCAAGGTGCCGACCGAGGGCGACGAAGAGGAGATCACGCGCACGCTCGCGACGGTCGGAACGCCTGGGTACATGTCGCCGGAGCAGATTCGCGCGCCGCGCGACGTCGACGCCGCGACCGACGTGTGGTCGCTCGGCGTCATCCTCTACCGGCTGCTCGCGGGGCGCGTGCCCTTCTCCGGCAACTCGTCGTCGGTCGCGGTGGCGATCTGCCACGACGCGCCGCAGCCGATCGGCGCGATGCGCGGCGACGTGCCGGCCGAGGTCCTCGCGCTGGTCGACGCCGCGCTGCAGAAGGACAAGGCGTTCCGCCCGACGCTCCGTGAGCTCGCCGACGTCCTCGTCGAGCACGTCGGCGACGGCGCCCTGGCCGCGGTCGCCCGCGAGGCGCACGCCGAGCTCGGCCGGATCGCGGGGCTGCCGGCGAGCTCCGGCGTGCTCTTGCGACCGGTGGTGTCGCATCCGGAGGTTGCCACCGTCGCGATGAACGCGATCGTCGAGCCTGCCGCTGCCCCGGCGTCGCGCCGACGCGCGCTCTTCGTGACCGCGGGCGTGCTCCTGACGGGGTGCGCGCTCGCGCTGTTCGGGCTGACCCGCGGCTCGCGGACCGCCGCGAACGACGCGCCGACGGCCGCGCCGACGCACGCTTCGCCGATGCCGTCGATCAGCGTATCGTCGGCCGCCTCCGCGAGCGCCGCACCACCGCCCGCGTCGCCCTCCGTCTCCGGTGTCGCGTCCGTCGCAGGTGCGTCGGCGTCCCCGTCCTCGAAGCCCAAGCCCCTGGCCGCCACCACCCATGCTCCCAAAGCCCCGGCGCAGCCCCCGCCTCGCCTCTGATCCGCGGCTCGTGGCGTGGGTCCTCGCGCTCACGGCGCTCTCGCCGTCGTTCGCTGCCGGCGCCGCGCCCAAGTCGGCGCCGACGACGCCCACGGCGAAGACGGCGGCGCAGCTGAAGGCCGAGGGCGACAAGGCGTTCGACGCCTTTCTCTACGAGGACGCGCTCCGGGCCTACGAGGCGGCGTGGGAGCTCTCGCCCGACCCCGCGCTCCTCTACAACCGCGGGCGCGCGCTGCAGGCGCTCGGTCGACACCCCGAGGCGCTGACGATGCTCGAGCGGTTCGCCGCCGAGGCGCCGCCCGACCTGAAGGCGAAGGTGCCCGGCCTCTCCAAGCTCATCGCCGACGTGCGCGCCCGTGTCGCCACGTTGCACGTCGCGTGCGAACCGAAGGACGCGCAGGTGGTCGTGGGCGATCGCGTCTACGGCACCTGCGCCACGGTCTCCGAGCTGCGCCTGGTCGCCGGCGCGACGACGGTGAAGGTCGAGCGCGAGGGGCACTTTCCGTTCCGGCGCGACGTGAAGCTCGAGGGCGGCTCGGCGGTGACCGTCGAGGCGCGGCTGCTCGCGCGCGCGACCTCCGGCGTCCTCGCGGTCGTCGTCGATCCGGCCGCCGCGCGCGTGAGCGTCGACGGCAAGTTCGTGGGCAACGCGCCGGTCGAGCTGGTGCTCTCGGCGGGCACGCACGACATCTCCACGCAGAGCCCCGGCTACGAGCCGCTCGCGTCGAAGGCGGTGGTAAAGGCCGACGGCCGCATCGACGTGCGCCTGACCATGAAGCAGACGCCGGGGCTCACGTCGCGCTGGTGGTTCTGGACGAGCATCGGCGCGGTGGTGACGACCGGCGTCGTGTTGACGATCGCGCTCACCACCGAGCGCGACGCGCCGAGCGGCGACTTCTCTCCCGGCCGCGTCGGCGCACCGCTGTGGAGGTTCGAATGAGGGCGCCGCTCCTCCTCGCCGCGGTGTCGGTGTCGCTGTCGATGACCGTGACGGGCTGCCGCACACCGACCGCGATCACCGTGCACGTCCTCAGCGACGTCCCGTGCGACAAACAGCGCGGCGTGATCGTCGCCGCCGGCGCGCCCGAGGAGTACGAGTCGCTGCCGCCGGCGGGCCGATCCTCGCGCTGCTCACCGCTCGGCAACGGGCTGTACGACCTCGGCACGCTCGTCGTCGTGCCGCGCAAGGATCGCGAGGCGCGGATCGGCATCCGCGCGGTGCTCGGCGCCCGCCGCGACGCGGAGGCCTGCTCCTCCGCCGACCAGTGGGCCGGCTGCATCGTCGCGCGACGCCTGCTGCACTACCTGCCGAACGACGAGCTCACCGTCGACATCCTGCTGCGGCAGGACTGCGCCGACGTGGCCTGCGACGCGCGGACCACCTGCGTCGATCGGACCTGCGGCGGCGCGCAGATCGATCCCGGCGCGTGCCTGTCCGGCTGCGGCGAGGGCGCGCTCCCCGCCGCGAGGACGTGCGACACGCCGGGCGAGGTCGCCTGCGAGGGAGGCCTGCGTCTCACCTGCATGCCCGGCGGGGTGCTGCGCTCGGAGGACTGCGGCATCGCGTGTACTACGACATCGTGTGTCGGTGCGACCGCGGTCGTCGCCATGGCTGCCGCTGGGCAGAAGGGCACCACCTGCGCGCTCGTCGACGGCGCGGTGTACTGCTGGGGTGACAACGCCGCCGGCCGCCTCGGGACGCCCACCGCGCCGCCGGCGACCACACCGACGAAGGTCGCAGGCCTCCCGCGCATCGTGCAGCTCGCGTCGATGGGCACGGCCAGTCACGTCGTCGCGCTCGACGACACCGGCGGCGTGTGGTGCTGGGGCACCAACGACAGCCGCCAGTGCGGGCTGCCGGTGAGCGGGCCCGTGGCCGTGCGCAGCGTCGAGAAGCGCGGCGGCGGCGCGTGGGTCGACGTCGTGCAGGTGGTCGCTTCGAGCAACTCGACCTGCGTGCGACGGTCCAACGGCGTGGTCGAGTGCTTCGGCGGGGGCTCCGTCGGGCAGCTCGGGCGCGGCGACACCTCACCCGACGACAGGCCGAGCCCGGTGCTCGTCGCCGGCGCGTGGTCCGGCGTCGCGCGGGACGTCGCGTGCGCCACCAACGCCTGCTGCGTCCTCGACGACAAGGGGGCGGTCGCCTGCTTCGGCAACAACAGCTCCGGGCAGATCGGCGTCGGCTCGACCGAGACGCGCATCCCGACGCCGAGCGCGGTGAAGCTGCCGGCGGAGGCGCGCGCCATCCGCGCCGGCGACAACGCGTTCTGCGCGATGCTCGTCGACGATCGCGTGGCGTGCTGGGGCGACGGCGACTGGAACCTCCTCCTCGCCGACAAGCTGCTCGAGCGCACGCCCGTGGTCGTCGAGGCGCTCTCGGGCAAGGGTGTGCGCGATCTCGCGATCGCGTTCCCGACCGGCCACTACGCCACCACCGCTGCGGGCACCGTCGGGGGCACGACGTGGGGCTGGGGCACCTCTGGTCTCGGCAAGAGCCCGCTCGCCCCGGTCGCCTCGCTCGCCGGCGCACGGACGGTCAGCCTCGCCTTCCAGCACGCGTGCGCCCTCGTCGCCGGTCAGGTGCTCTGCTTCGGGACGGACGCGAACGGCGCGCTCGGCGACGGCACGCTCACGCCGCACGCGGCTCCCGCGCCGGTGAAGTGGCCGTTCTGAATCCGTCACGGCCGCGAGACGCTGCGGGGGCGCCCCCGCAGGCGCCGCTCCGCAGCCAGGGTTTCCGGGGGCCGGATTTCCCGTGCGCGCTGCTGGAATGCCTGTTGCTATGACGGCGCGCATGACCCTCGACCGCCGCCTCGCGTCCGTCCTCGCCTCGATCTCCGTCTCGATCTCCGTCTTCGTCGTCGCTCCTTCGGCGCTCGCGGCGGTGCGCTCGGTCGGACCGGGCAAGACCTACGCGACGCCGTGCGCGGCGCTCGCCGCCGCAGCCGACGGCGACGCGATCGAGATCGACGAAGATCGACGCCGGCGGCAAGAGCGCGGGCGGCAAGGCGATCTGGGTCGTGCAAGGCAACGACACCACCATCGAGGACGTCGAGCTCTCGGGCTGCAAGGTCGTCGACAAGAACGGCGCGGGCATCCGACAGGAGGGTCGGAACCTCACCGTGCGGCGGGTGTACTTCCACGACAACGAGAACGGGATCCTCACCGGCGCGAACGCCGACAGCACGATCGTCGTCGAGGACTCGGAGTTCGGGAACAACGGCGCCGGCGACGGGTACTCGCACAACATGTACATCGGCGAGATCAAGAGCTTCACGCTGCGCGGCAGCTACAGCCACCACGCGAAGGTCGGCCACCTCGTCAAGTCGCGCGCGCTCCGCAACCACATCCTGTTCAACCGCCTGACCGACGAGAACGGCAACGCCAGCTACGAGATCGATCTGCCGCAGGGCGGCCCCTCGTGGATCATCGGCAACGTCGTGCAGCAGTCGGCCTCGACCAGCAACTCCGGCCTGGTGTCGTATGCGCGCGAGTCGAAGCGCAACCCGGAGAGCGCGCTGTGGGTGGTGAACAACACCTTCTTCAACTCGCGCGGCGCCGGCACCTTCGTCGCGGTGGCCTCCGATCTCGGCACGCCGGTGCTCCTGCGCAACAACGTCTTCGCCGGACCGGGGACGGTCTGCGATCAGGCCTCCGCGATCAAGGACTCGAACTTCGTCGGCGATCCCGGGTTCGTGAACGCCGCCGCGTGGGACTTCCACCTGAAGAGCGGCGCGACCGCCGAGGGAAAGGGCGCCCCGCCGGGCACCGGAGGGAGCGAGCCGCTCGATCCCATTTGTCAGTACGTGCACCCGGCGCGCGCGATGACGCGCAAGACCGTCGGGACGCTCGATCAAGGCGCGTTCGAGCTGGGCGGCGAGACGACGATCCCGTGCGGCGCGACCGAGCCCGCCGACGCGGGCGGCACCGGCGACGCAGGGGTCGACGCGGCGACAGGTGACGCCGGTCTCGACGCGGGCAGCGGCGACGACAGCGGCGGCCTTCCGGGTGGAGACGCGGGGGCCGACGGCGGCGCCTCGGGCGACGCAGGGGCCGACGGCGGCGCCTCGGGCGACGCGGCGACCGATGACGGCGGCTGCAGCTGCCGCGTCGGAGACTCCGACGGCGGCGCGCGCGCCCTGCCCTTCCTCGCGCTCGTCGCCGCGCTCTGGATGCGTCGCCGTCGCTGACGCCCCCGGTGCCTGCGCCTGACTTGCCTCAGCCCTGCACGGCCGCCGGAGCCGACTGACGCGCGCGCTCGATGCGCTCTGCCCACGCGGCGTTGCCCTCCACCACGAACCGCTCGACCGCGCCACCCGCGAGGTGCACGCGCAGGCCGTTGGGGATGATCCCGAGCGTGCGCGCGGCCTCGACGCGCACGACGCTCTCGAGGGGATACCACTCGTCGTGCACGCGGATGTTCACCCGGTGCGAGCGGAACCGGAGCCGCTGCGTCGTCAGGTAGAGACGCCCGCCGACCGACTCGATGCCCTTGAAGTGGTTGGCCACGCCGACGTGGAGCAGCTGCTCGCCCTCGTCGAGGACCGACGCCGCCTCCGCGTCGTCGAGCGCGCCGGACGAATTGAGCCTGCGCACGAAGGCGAGCAGCCCGCCGAAGACCGCCCCGGTGCCGATCGCGACGACGATCGCGCGCCCGACGTCGCCGCTAGCGATCAAGACGACGCCGCCGAGCACCACACCGAACACCGCGCCGGCGATGAGGGCGGCGACGAGCGCGGAGCTCTTGTCGGGTGCGGTCATCGCGCGATGGTTCGCCCTGCGCGCCTGCCGGTCAACGCGCCGCCGAGCAACCGCGACGTCGGCCGTGTTAGACACCGCCCGCGATGTCCGGCGGGCTCACCTTCCTCGGCTTGTGCCTCCCCTCCCTGCTGTCGATCGTCGATCCGCTGGCGGCGGTGCCGGTCTTCGTCACGCTCGTCGCCAAGGACCCGCGAACCGAGCAGCGGCGCACCGCCATGCGCGCGGTCTTCACCATGACGGTGATGCTGGCGCTCTTCGCCGCCGCGGGGAACGCCATCTTCCACTTCTTCGGCATCACCGTTCCTGCGTTCAAGATCGCCGGCGGCGTGCTGCTCTTCTCGATGGCGCTCGAGATGATGCGCGCGCACCCCTCGGCCGTGCGCTCCAAGCCCGAGGAGGAGCAGGAGGCCGAAGGCAAGCAGGACGTCGGCATCGTCCCCCTCGGCATCCCGCTGCTGTCCGGCCCCGGCGCGATCGCCACCGCCATGATGTGGGCCGCGCGCGCCAAGACGCCGGCCGAGAACGCCGCCCTCTACGGCTCCATCCTGTTCGTCGGCGTCGTCACCCTGCTCACGCTCGTCTTCTCGACGAAGCTCCTCGCGCGCCTCGGCAAGACCGGCATCAACATCGCGACGCGCATCATGGGCCTGATCCTCGCGGCGACCGCGGCGCAGTTCCTCATCGACGGCATCCGCGAGGCGATGCAGCGCGCGTGACCTGCGCGGCCACCGGTGCCACGGCGTCAGCTCGTCCCTCGATCACCACGAAATTGCCGCGATTCCCCGCGGAGCGAGCGCTCGCCCCGACGTAACGCTAAGATGCGTCACTCCCGATGCGGTCCGCCCTGCCCCTCTTCCTCCTTCTCGGGTCTACCGTCCTCTTCGCCTGCAGCGGCTCCAACCCCGAGGACCAGCCGCAGCCGGGCAACGACGCCTACGTCCCCCCTCTCGAAACCGGCGGCGAGACCGGCGGCGAGACCGCGCCGACGGGTGACACCGCGGTCGCGCCCGACGCCGTCACCGACGCGCCCGAAGACGCGCCGAGCAGCGTCCCGACGCGGTCGTGCAAGACGACGTTCGAGCTCGCCCCGGGGGCGTCCTCCACCACCATCGAGATCGCCGGCGAGTGGGACGGCTTCAAGAAGGCGGCGATGACCGACGCCGGCTCCGGCAAGTGGCGCGCCGAGCTCGACCTGCCGAAGGGCGACTACGGCTACAAGTTCGTCGTCGGCGGCACCGACTGGCGGCTCGATCCCTCGCACGGGCGCCGCAAGTACGTCGGAGGCGTCGAGAACTCGCGGGTGATCGTCGGCGACTGCAACGTGCCGCTGCTGCGCGTCGCGTCGCACGTCGCCACCCCCGGCTCCGGCGCCGTCGACGTCGCCTTCCAGTACGTCGACGGCGCCGAAGCCAAGGGCCTCGACGTCGGCAGCGTGAAGGTGGTCGCGGCAGGCCTGACCTTCGCCCCCGCCATCGACGGGACGTCCGGCCGCATCACCGCCAAGGTCGGCGGCGCCGCCAAGGGCAAGTACACCTTCGTCGTCGACGCCAGGGACAAGGCCGGCCGCGCCGCCAAGACGCTCTACGTCCCCACGTGGGTCGAGGACGAGGCGTTCCAGTGGAACGACGGCCCGATGTACTTCGCGTTCACCGATCGCTTCCGCAACGGCGACGCCACCATCGACGCGAAAATCGCCGGCATCGACGATCGCGCCAACTACCAGGGCGGCGACTTCGCCGGCGTGAAGAAGGCGATCGACGACGGGTACTTCGACAAGCTCGGCGTACGATCGATCTGGCTCTCGCCGGTCAACGACAACACCAACAAGGCCGGCAAGGGGTCCGACGGCCGCGACTACTCCGGCTACCACGGCTACTGGCCGACCGAGCCGCGCAAGACCGACGACCACTTCGGCTCGCTCGACGCGCTGCGCGCGCTCACCGCCGCGGCGCACGCGCACGGCATCCGCGTGGTCCTCGATCTGGTCAACAACCAGGTGCACCAGGATCACGCCTACGTCGCCGCGCACAAGACCGACGGCTGGTTCAACGGCGACGGCTCGTGCGTGTGCGGCGGCGCCGGCTGTTCGTGGGACGCTCGACCGGTCGACTGCTGGTTCACGAGCTACCTCCCCGACGTCGACTGGACCAACACCGGCGCGCAGGACGCCTTCATCGACGACGCGCTGTGGTGGCTCTCGAACGCCGACGCCGACGGCCTCCGCGTCGACGCCGTCAAGCACATGAACGACGTCGCCTCGACCGCGCTCCGCACCGAGATCCGCGACCAGCTCGAGCACGGGAACGCGAAGTACTACCTGGTCGGCGAGACCTTCACCGGCGGCGACGACGGCGGCCGCGGGCTCATTCGCAAGTACATCGGCGACAACGCGCTCTGGGGCCAGTTCGACTTCCCGCTGTTCTGGTCCATCGACTACGCCTTCGCGCAGATGGGCGGCACCATGGCCGATCTCGACGCCGCCGCGGTCAAGAGCGAGACCAGCTACGGCCCGGGCGCGCTCATGTCGCCGTTCCTCGGCAACCACGACGTCACGCGCTTCATCTCGCGCGCCGCGGGCATGATCGGGTCCAACCCGCAGGAGCAGGCGTGGAGCGCGCCGCCCGCGTCGCCCACCAACGACGAGCCGTACGATCGCGCGTTCCTCGCGTTCGCGTTCCTCCTCGGCCAGCCGGGCGTGCCGCTCATCTACTACGGCGACGAGACGGGGCTCCCCGGCACCGCCGATCCCGACAACCGTCGCTTCCTCAAGGACGAAGGCGCGCTCTCGGCGCGCGAGAAGAAGCTGCTCGATCGCGTGCGCCTCCTCGCCAAGGCCCGCGGGACCCACCTCGGCCTCAAGCGCGGCGCGCGCAAGACGCTGCACACCGACGGCGACGGCTACGTGTTCGCGCGCGGCACCGGCGTCGACCTCGCCGTGGTCGCGATCAACCGCGGCACCACCAACCGCAGCGTGAAGGTCACCGTTCCCGCGGAGCTCGGCGCACCCGACGGGACCACCCTGAAAGACCTCCTCGGCGGGCCCGGCGTGACCGTGACGGGCGGCGCGATCGACGTGCCCTTCACCGCGAAGGGCGCGGCTCTGTTCGTTCGCTGATACCATTCGGGGCCATGAGGCTCCTCCGGATCACCTTCGCCGCGCTGTTCGTCGCCGGCACGTTCGCGGCGTGCGACGACGACCACGACAACCACCCGCCGGCCGAGAACACCGGCAGCGCCTGCACCGCGCCCGACCAGTGCTACCCGGGCCTCGACGGCGGCACGCTCAAGGGAGAGGTGGAGTGCCTGACGAAGGTGCCCGGCGGCTACTGCACGCACCGGTGCGCCAGCGACACCGACTGCTGCGCGGTGACCGGCGAGTGCAAGAGCGGCTTCAAGCAGGTGTGCGCGCCGCTCACCAACGAGACCATCACGCGCTGCTTCCTCTCCTGCGAGGACGCCGACGTGAAGGCCGCCGACCCGGCGTACGCGAGCGACACGAACGGCTACTGCGCCAAGTACGCGAACGCCGCGTTCGGCTGCCGCTCGACCGGCGGCGGCAGCGCGAACCGCAAGGTCTGCCTGCCGAACTGATGCGAGTCGTCAGTCGTCAGTCGTCAGTCGTCAGTCATGAGCCGTGAGGGCGAGGCGGTGCCGAAAGCGAGCCGCAGGCGGCGGCCCGGCCCGCTCTCGAACTGACGACTGACGACTGACGACTGACGACCCGACCTTCGCGAGTGGCGACACGTCGCGCGCCCGAGAGACGCGACCGACCAGGAGGGCGCTCAGGGGCGCTTCGCCTCGATGACCCGCTGCACGTCCTCCGGCACCCGACCGAGGAAGTCGTAGCCGGTCGCCGCCTCGACCTCGTCGATCGACACCCGATAGTCGGTCCACGGCTTCGACGTCACCGACTTGCTGTTCGGCATGATCGCCGCGATCACCTCGGTCGCGGCGGTCACGTCTTTCGCGCCCTGCCCGTGCTCGAGCACCACGATGATCTTGTAGGCGGCCTTGGGCACCGCGACGCCGTGGCCGATGGTCTTCGGGTTCGCGTCGAAGATGCCGCCGGCGATCACGTACAGCTGCTTCTGTCGGCCGATCGCGAGGTCGCGGGTGAACTCCTCCATCTCCTTCCAGCGATGGCGGTTCAGCTCCGGGCGCTGCGGCTGCATGTTCGTCATCACGAAGGTGAGCGAGTTCACCTCCGGCGAGGTCGAGCGGTCCTTCGACGGGCAGAGGTGGCCGCGATCGAAGCCGGACTTCGCGTAGTCCTTCGGCGTCACCCGGTAGAGCCCGCCGGGGAGATCCTGGTCGATGCGGAAGTCGTCCTGTCGCTCGACGTCGCCGATGTCGGCGGCGGAGAGCCGCCAGGACACCCAGTTCGGATCCTCGAGCTTCGGGTTGTACGAGAGGACGAAGGCGTCGCGATCGAGGAGGACGTCGTCGGTGTCGTCGCCGTCCTTCGGCACGCCCATCGCGGCGTGGACGCTCTTGGCGATGCCCTCGATCACCGGCGCGGCGGGCGGCGGCGGCGCGGTGACGACCGGCCCCGGCGCAGGCTCCACCCGCGCGAGGCGCGCGCCCGCGCAGCCGGCGATCGCGACGACGATCGCCGCGCCGACCAGCCGCACGCGCGAGGCCCGGGTCATCGCCTCGAGGATACGCGATCGTGCCGGGTTGGGTGCTGGACCTTCGACCTACGAAGCCGAAGCGGCGAGCGTCGGCTCCGAGAAAGGCGAAGTCGAGTCAGAGCTCGTAGAGCATGTACGGCACCTCGCTCCCGCTCCCGAGCAGCAGCGGCATCGCCACGTTGAACACGGGGATGCCTTGCGCGGTCTGTCCGGTCAGCGAGCCCTTGTGCGCGTGGCCGTGGAACACCACGTCGACCGGCGCGCGCATGAGCGGCTCCTCGAGGCGGCTGCAGCCCAGGTAGGGGTAGATCTCCTTGCGCTCGCCCTCGCACGTGGTGTCGATCGGCGCGTAGTGCATCAGCACGACCCTCTGATCGGTCTGGAGGTGCGCGAGCGCGTGCTCGAGCTTGAGCGCCTCGTCGATCGCGGCCTGCACGAACGCCTTCACCGCGGTCTCTCCCCAGAAGCCGAGCGTCCCCCGGCCGAAGCCGCCGAGGAACCCCTTGACGCCCGCGAAGCCGACGCCGTTCACCTCGACCGCTTCCCCGTCGAGCACCTGCACGCCGGCCTCGCTCAACGTGTCCGCGACCTTCTCCGGCGTGCCCGCCTCGTGGTCGTGATTGCCGAGCACGGCCACCACCGGGATGCGCACGTGCGTCAGCTCGCGCGCCAGGAGCACGGCCTCGTCCTGTGTGCCGTGGTCCGTCAGATCCCCGCACAGGACCAGCACGTCGGCGCGTTCGTGCACGCTCCCGAAGAGCGCCTCGATGCGTCCGCTCGACCCCTTCGTGCAGTGGACATCGGCGGTCGCAGCGATGCGGACCTTCGCGCGCTGGCTCCCGCCCTCGCCTTGTCCCCAGTTTCCCGGTCCGCCGCGGCCTGGTCCTTCGCTGATGATCGTGTCACGGACCTCGCCTTGATCGCTGCCCATCGTCGTGCTCACCCAGCGGTCATCCGGCAAGACGCATGCCCTCGCCCGGTGCGGCGCGCGGCCCCGCCGATGGCACGCGGGCGAATCCAGGGCGCGCGGCACGTCCTTTGCGACACGACGAGGGGATGCACAGCGCTTCGATCGAGCCGCCGTTCGACGAGGAGGTCCACGCGTTCTACCGCGATGTGCTCTCGACGCTCCGCGACGAAGGAGTGCCGTTCCTGCTCGGTGGCGGCTACGCGATGCGGCATTGGACCGGCATCGCGCGCGACAGCAAGGACCTCGATCTGTTCCTGCGACCCGATGACTGCGCGCGAGGCCTCGAGGCGATGCGGCGGCGCGGCTATCTCACGACGACGCCCTTCCCCCACTGGCTCGCCAAGGTCTACGACGGCGATCTCTACGTCGACGTCATCTACAACTCCGGCAACGGCCTGACGAAGGTCGACGACGGTTGGTTCGAGCACGCCGACGACGGGCGCATGCTCGGCGTTCCGGTGAAGATCTGCCCGGCCGAGGAGACGCTCTGGTCGAAGTCGTTCGTCATCGAGCGTGAGCGCTGCGACGTCGCCGACGTCGCCCACCTGCTGCGCGCGCAGGGGCCACACCTCGACTGGCACCGCCTCCTCGCTCGGTTCGAGGAGAACGGGCGCGTGCTGTTCGCGCACCTGGTCCTCTTCGGGTTCATCTACCCGAACGAGTCCGACAAGGTCCCGCGCTGGGTGCTCGACCACCTGTTCGATCAGGTGCGCGGCGGGGAGACGCGGGCCGCGGAGGGGCTCTGTCGCGGCACGCTGCTCTCGCGGGCGCAGTTCCTCATCGACATCGAGCGCTGGGGGTACAAGGACGCGCGGACCGAGCTCGGGATCATGCGCCCCTCGCAGATCGAGATCTGGACGGCGGCCATCGCCGACTCGCGCTCGCGTTGAACGCCTGACGCGGGGGGGACGACATGATCACCGAGCCGTTCGTTCTCACGGCCGGCGCCGCGACCGTCGACCCCCTGGTCCGAGACATCGGCGTCTGCCTGCTCGCCGCCGGAGCGCTCTCGCTGCTGTGCGCGAGGCTGCGGCTGCCGACGATCGCCGCGCTGCTCCTGGCCGGCGTCGCCATCGGACCGGTCGGGCTCTCGATCGTCACCGACCAGGCGCGCATCGAGACGATCGCGCGCCTCGGCCTCGTGCTGCTCTTGTTCGTCATCGGCGTCGAGGTCGACCTGCGGATGTTCGCCCGCAGCGGCCGCGCCATCTTGATCTCGGGGCTCTTGCAGGTCCCGCTGACGGTGGCGGCGGCGTGGGGCGCCTTCCTCGGCCTCCGCGCGCTCGGCGTCCCGTTGCTCGCGGGCGGGCACGCGCCGCTCTACCTCGCGCTCGCCTGCGGGTTCTCGTCGACGCTGCTCGTGTTCCAGCTGCTCCACGCGCGCAAGCAGCTCGACGCCGGCTCGAGCCAGCTCGCCATCGCGCTCCTGGTCTTCCAGGACGCCTGGGCGATCGTCGTGCTCGCGGTGCAGCCGAACCTGCAGCGCCCCGATCTGCTGCCGATCCTCGGCACCTTCGCCGGGATCTTCCTCCTGGTCGTCGCCGCCTTCGGCGCGTCGAAGTGGGTCCTGCCGCCGCTGTTCCGGCTGGTCGCGAAGGTCCCCGAGCTGGTGGTGCTCACCGCGCTCTCCTGGTGCTTCGCGCTCGGGCTGTTCGCGACCAACCTCGATCCGCTGCTGTCGCTCGTCGGCGTGCACGCGCGGCTGTCGGTCTCGCTCGAGCTGGCGGCGCTGATCGCGGGGGCGAGCATCGGAGGGCTCCCCTACGCGCACGAGATCGTCGGCAAGGTCATCTCCCTGCGCGACTTCTTCGTGACGCTGTTCTTCGTCGCGATCGGCATGAGCATCCCGCTCCCGCGCGCGCCCGAGGTGATCGGGCTCGCGTGCGCGCTGGCCGTCATCGCGGTGGCGCTCCGCGCGCTCGTCTTCCTCCCCGTCCTCCACCTCGCCGGCGTCGATCGGCGACGGGCGGTGATCACCGCGACCCGCCTCGCGCAGCTGTCCGAGTTCTGCCTCGTCATCCTCTACCTCGGCCGCGGCCTCGGCCACGTCGACGGCGATCTGGTCGCGGTGGTGATCCTCGCGTTCGTGCTCACCGCGCTGGCGACGCAGCCGCTGTTCGGCGTCGCCGAGCGGATCGAGCCGGCCCTCGGGCCCGTCCTCTCGAGGCTCGGCATGCCGGCGCCGAACGAGTCGCGCGACACGCCGATGGTCTGGGCGCCCACGCGCCTGCTGCTCCTCGGGTTCCACCGACTGTCCTCGGCGATCATCCACGACCTCGAGCGCAACAACCCCGACCTGCTCTCGGCGACGGCGGTCGTCGACCTCAACGTCGCGCTGCACGACGCCCTGGCGGCGACCGGTGTCCACGTGGTCTACGGCGACGTCTCGAGCCTCGAGACGCTGGAGCACGCCGGCGCCCGCGACGCCGACGTGATCGTCTGCACGGTGCCCGACGATCTCCTCAAGGGGACCTCGAACGTCGCGCTCGCCGCGACGCTTCGCCGGATCGCGCCGCACGCGCGCATCCTGGTGAACGCGCTGACCCGGCGCGACGCCGCGGCGATGTACGCCGCCGGCGCCGACTGGGTGTTCGCGTTCCGAGTCGAGGCGGCGCGCGGCGTGATCCCCGCCATCGAAGCGTGCCTCGAGGGCGAGCTCGAGGACTTCCGCGCCACGCGCCGCGAGGAGGGCGGCGACATCGCGTACCGGGAGGAGATCCTCTGAGGATCGAGTCTAGAGTCGAGAGTCCAGAGTGGCTTTGCACCAAGAACTCGCGAGGTGCCCTCTCGCCGTGGAACACCTCTAGCGGGACCTCACGCGGGCTCCTGAAACCGGAGTGCTTCGCTGGGACCTTTGCCCTCACCCCGACCCTCTCCCAGAGGTAGAGGGAGCGAGAAATGCCCGCAGCTCTCGGCCCTCTCCCTTCGGGAGAGGGCCTGGGTGAGGGCCCTCTCTCGCGACCGCATCTCGCGTCAGAGTCCTGCGCCGTTCACTCGTCGCGCCACGACAACGGCACCCGCCCCCACCGGCCGCGGGTCTCTGTCTCTTCTCTCCACTCTAGACTCTAGACTCTAGACTCTAGACTCTGGACTCTGGACCGCTGCCTCCCCAGCCGATCCTGGCGTATCTCAGACCAGAGTGACGGCAGGGTTGACGCCCCATGCCACGTGCGGAGACGCTTCCGTCGCCCTCCATGTCCCCAAGCCGCCTCGCCCGCGCTCGGGGGGTTCGCGGTCGCCAGCGAACGCTGGCCGTCGCCTTCGCCCTCGCCCTGATCTCCGCCGCCGGCTCCGCCGCGGCCGCCGACCCCGAGGCGACGCCGCCGGGGACCACTCCGCCGCCCTCGGCGCCGAAGTACCCGACGCAGGCCACCGCCGCCGCGCCGGCGGGTGAGGGCTTCTCGTTCGGCTCCTACGGGCGCGTGAGCACGGCGAGCGATCTCCGTGGCGGCAGCGGCCGCGAGGCGAACATCACCGCCTTCGGCTCGCGGCTCGATCTCCCCACGTACGCCGAGATCCAGCTCGAGCGCCGCGACAGGTGGCCGAACAAGGGCGGCGTCGGCTCGGTGAGCACCAACGTGGTGTTCACGATGGCCTTCGCCGGCCCGCTCTTCCACGAGACGGGCGTCTTCGACGCGAAGACGGCGGTCCGCAACCTCTACGCCGACACCAAGGGCATCTTCCACAAGGGGTTCTCGGCGTGGATCGGCTCGCGGATGTACCGCGGCGACGACGTCTACCTCCTGAACTTCTGGCCGCTCGACAACCTGAACATGGTCGGTGGCGGCGTGAAGCTCGCGCTCGACACGACGAGCGAGGAGGCGACCACCCTCGCCCTCGCCGTCGGCCTCGGGCGGGCGCAGGATCCGTTCTCGTTCCAGACCATCCCGTCGTCGTCACCGAGCGGCTTCGGCGCGACCCAGGTCACCTTCCTCGATCGCCCGCGGCTGGTCACCAGCCTCAAGGCGCAGCACCTCACCTTCCTCAAGCAGGGCAAGGAGGGCGAGGGCGCGAAGCCGGGGTTCAAGGTCGCCCTCTACGGCGAGCAGCACTCGATGGGCCGCGGCGTGCGCTTGAACGAGAGCAACCTCAGAGAGGAGCTCCCGTCCGAGCGCGGCACGATGATCGGCGGCCAGCTCGGGTTCTTCACCGGCGAGCGCGACGTCTTCGTCAACCTCTTCCTCCGCTACGCGACGGGCCTCGCCGCGTACGGCGACAAGACGGTGCCCTCCGCGCTCAACCTCGACAAGAGCACGAGCGGCGCGCACGAGACGCAGCTGGCGCTCTCGGCGAACTACGAGAAGGGTCCGCTCGGCGTGCTGGTCGGCGGCTACTTCCGCGCCTTCAAGGACGCGTCGGGCAACGCCTACTCGCGCAACACGTTCAACGAGGGCTCGCTCGTCGTGCGCCCGCAGGTGTGGCTCGGCGATCACTTCGGGCTCGCGCTCGAGGGCAACTACCAGTCGCTCGCCACCGCCGCGGTGCGCGACGACGGCAGCCGCGAGCGCGCGTCGCTCTGGCGGTTCGGCGTCGTGCCGTTCCTCTCGCCGGCGGGGCGCGGCTCGTTCACCCGCCCGCACTTCCAGCTGATCTACCTCTACACCTCGCGCGACGCGGGCGCGCGCCTCCGCTACGCGCCCGACGACAAGTTCGCGCGTCGCCAGAACGAGCACTACCTCGGCTTCACGGTCGAGTGGTGGTTCAACTCCAGCTACCGGTGAGCACCATGCGATTGCGCTCGATTCTCCCGTTCGCCCTCGCCATGGCCGCCATGGTCGCGACGTCTTGTGTCGACGTCTCTCCCGACCCGGAGCTGCAGGTCGGCAATCACGTCGACGACTGGCGCGACGAGGTCATCTACCAGGTGCTCATCGATCGCTTCGCCAACGGCGATCTGAGCAACGACTACCGCGTCAACAAGGCGCACCCGGCGCGCTACCACGGCGGCGACTGGAAGGGCCTCGCCGACAAGCTCGATTACATCCAGGCGCTCGGCGTCACCACGCTGTGGATCTCCCCCATCGTCCGCAACGTCGAGACCGACGCGGGGATCGACAGCTACCACGGGTATTGGACGCAGGACCCGTTCCTGCTCAATCAGCACTTCGGCAACCTGCACGACCTGCAGGACCTGGTGAGGCGCGCGCACCGCCGGAAGATCAAGGTGGTGCTCGACATCGTCACCAACCACATGGGTCAGCTGTTCTATTACGACATCAACCAGAACGGCCGGCCCGACGAGAGCGTCCAGGGCGGGATCAAGACCGCGAAGAACCCCGGCGGGACGGTCCACATCACCGAGTACGATCCGGACTACGAGGCGCCGGTCGTGCAGTCGTTCACGTCGCTCGGCAACGCCGGTCCGGCGCCGATCATCTTCATCCGCGATCCGGCCATCAACCGCATCCCGCCGCAGACGCCCGAGGCGTGGATCCTGGCGACCGCCGAGGGCTACCACCGCCGGGGCCGCATCGTGAACTACGACGCGCCGCCCGACGGCACCGAGCAGACCATGTTCGGCGACTTCCCCGGCGGCCTGAAGGACGTGGCCACCGAGGACCCGCGCGTCCGCGACGTGATGCTGAAGGCCTACGGCCGCTGGATCCAGCTCGCCGATCTCGACGGCTTCCGCATCGACACGGTCAAGCACGTCGAGCACGAGTTCTGGGAGGTGTGGAGCAAGGGCATCCGCGACAAGGCGAAGTCGCTCGGCAAGCCGAAGTTCCTCCTCTTCGGCGAGGTGTTCGACGGGAAGGACGATCTGGTCGGCAGCTACACCGGCGTGCGGAAGGACGCCAAAGGCACCCGCCTGCCCGACGTCGACGAGCTCGACGGCCTGTTCGACTTCCCGCAGTACTTCCAGGTGTTCCGCGACGTGTTCATCGGCGGCGGCCCGACCACCAAGATCGCCGCGCGCTGGACGGAGCGCGCGAGCAACTGGTCGAAGACGCCGCCCGCCGGCGGCATCGGCGTCGCGCCCGTCGAGGCGCACGTGAACTTCCTCGACAACCACGACGTCGGGCGCTTCCTCTGGCAGGCGTCGGGTTCCGGTCGCGAGAAGGACAAGCTCGCGGTGCTGCACAACGCGCTCGCCTTCCTCCTCACCGAGGACGGCATCCCGTGCATCTACTACGGCACCGAGCAGAACTTCTCCGGCGGCAACGATCCGTCCAACCGCGAAGACCTCTGGCTGTCGGGCTACGACAAGACCAACGAGACCTTCCAGCGCATCGCGCGCCTCAACCGCGTCCGCGCCGCGGTCCCCGCGCTGCGCCGCGGCGACATGCAGTTCACCTGGACGACCGATCACGTCGCCGACGAGAGCGACGCCGGCATCGTCGCCTTCGAGCGCTTCACCGCCGACGGCAGCTACGCGCTGGTGGTCATCAACACCAACGCCGCCCACGCGTCGACCACCGAGTTCGGCGCCAACGCGATGAAGGTCCGCGCCCCCGAGGGCCTCGAGCTCGCCGACTACCTCCCGCCGAGCGGCGGCCAGAAGGTCACGGTCACCGGCGGCACGGTGAAGATCACGGTGCCTCCGACGAGCGCGGTGATCCTGCTGCCGTCGTCCGCGCGCATCTGACGATCTCCCTGCGCTTCGCGATCTCCCAGCGCTTGCGATCTCCCGTTAGCTTCGGCGCGAGCGTTTTGCCTGGCCGTCGATGGGCACGTGGCGCGTCCGAGGGGACCGCCGCAGGTCCGCTCGCGGGCACCAGCCCTCGCGATTTCGGCCCCGAACTGCTGAACAGGTTCAGCAAATGGGGCGAGGACCGTTCCCGCACGGCCAATGAGCCTCGTGCGCGTTGTTGAACACGTTCAACAACTCCGAGCGCCCGCGCGAATCCGGAGCGCGACCAGGGGTTCAGCAATTGCTGAACACGTTCAGCGACTCGGAACCCGACGGCGCCGGCCGCAATCGGTAGGTCGCGCCGCGGCAGCTCTCCGTTTGCTGAACCGGTTCAGGAGTTCGGACCCGAAAAAGAGGAGGGAGGGCTCGCCCGACCGCGGGCCGCCCAGGCAACCGGAGCGCGGACGGCGTCGCCCGCCGCGGCAGATTTCGAGGCGACGGCGCGCGCGCCGTCAACCGCGTCGCGCCGGCCCCTGCCGAGCGCGCCTGCCGGGGAAAGCGATCCGCGCCGCCAACGCGAGGCTGGCCGCCGCGACCAGCAGGAAGATCACTGCAACGCCGATCCACCCCCTTCGCAACGCATCCATCGCGAGGGCGCCGACGGACACGGCGACGGCCACGCAGATCGTGGTCAACAGGACACGCGGCAGGGGCTCCCAGATCATCGACGGCATCGGTCGGCGGCGCTCTTCGGTCTCGCGCTCGCGGTCGATGCGCGCCCGCGAGGGACCGCGGAAGCGGATGGACCACGCGACGGTGTCGCCGCTGCCGGCGCGATAAGGAGCGCCGCGCGGCACGGGGCGGTACGCACGCGCGTCGGCGGAGGCGCCGGGAATCGACGCGCCGCGGGTGCCGTCGAGCGCGCACTCGCGCGGGCACCGCAGCTCGTCCTCGCCTTCGAGGCTCGCGCCACACGAGGGGCAGCGCGGCTCGCGCGCGATGACCTCGAGGCGAAGCGCACCGATCCGCTGCTCGTCGCCGCGGCGGAACGGAACGTCGACGGAGAGCGGCGCCTCCGCGCGCTCGTCGTCGGCGACGTCGTGCGCATGAACGGCGATCCGCGACCAGACCTCGCTCGGCGCGGTCGCCTCGGCACCGCAAGCGCACGCGATCTCGGACCCGAACGTCGGATCCAACGCGTGCCCGCAGAACGGGCAGGCGATCCGTAGCGTGATCTCGCCCCACAGCGTCCGCATCGGAGGTGGCGGCGCGACGTCGACCGTCCGAGCGACCGAGAGGCACGCCCGGAACGTGCGCGGGTCGATGGCCGGCGAGAGGCACGTCGTCGGGCCCCACGGCTCGACCCTCGCCGGCACCGGAGTCGGGCCGGTCATCGACGCCTCGACGTAGCGGCGCCTGCGCTCGAGGATCGCGGCACGCGCCGCCGGGCGTGACGCCGGGGCCGCGCCGGGGAGCGTGTCGAGCACGTCTTCCATCCACTCGACGCCCGCGCCGAGCGCTTCGTCGCGCGGCAGCGCCAGCGCAATCCAGAGGACCTCGTCGTCGACGCCGAGCTCCAGGGGCTGCTCGACGCCATCGACGCTGAAGCCGGGCGCCGCAGCGATCGCGTGTCGCGCCCGGTCGAGCGCGGCCGACGCCCCGGAGGCCTCGAGCGCAACGGCTCCGAGCACGTGCTCGGCGCCGCTCGCGGCGTCGCGCACGACGAAGACGCGGCCGCGTTCCTCGATCGCGCGCACGTCGACGAACCGACTCGAGAGGACGCGACCGCTCGGGAGATCCACGCGCCCACGCTACCCGAACGCCAATGTCACCGCACGATCCCGAGCGCGCTCTCGTACGCGTCGGAGAACGCGCGCGGCGTCGGGAAGCGACGGTCGATGGCGCGGGCGAAGGCGCGGGCGAACACGCCGTCGATCGCGCGCGGAAGCGAGGGCATGATCGTCGTCGGGAGCTTGAACTCCGCCTCGCAGACGTGGATGAGCACCTCGCGCGTCGAGCGCCCGGTGAACGCGTCCTTCGCGAGCAGGCTGCGGTAGGCGAGGCACGCGAGCCCCCACACGTCGGCGCGCTCGTCGACGATCTCGCCGCGCGCCTGCTCGGGGCTCATGTTCATCGGGGTGCCGAGCACGATGCCGTTCGAGGTGTGGTGCCGGCAGAACGGCTGCATCCCCGGCGCGCCCCTGGCGAGCCCGAAGTCGATCACGCGCGCGATCATCCGCCCGTCCTCGCGCGTCAGCAGGACGTTGCCGGGCTTCAGGTCGCGGTGGACGATCCCCACGGCATGCGCCACGGTCAGCGCGCGCGCGACGTGGCGCACCACGCGCGCCGACTCCTCCGGCACGAGCGGCCCCTGCTCGATGCGGTCCTCGAGCGAGATGCCCTCGTAGAGCGGCATCACGAGGTACGGCCTTCCGAAGTACAAGCCCTCGTCGACCACCGGCACGACGTGGTGGGTCCTGCGACCGAGCAGACCGCCGAGCCGCGCCTCGAGCTCGAAGCGGGAGACGGTGTCGTCATTCAGCCCACACAGCGGGGCGAGGAGCTTCATCGCGAACTCCTGATCGATCGCGAGGTGACGCACCGCCCAGACCTCGGCCATGCCGCCGCGCGCGATGCGCCGGGCGGCTTCGTACCGCCCGTCGATGAAGTCGCCGGGCAGCAGCTTCAGCTTGGCGTCGAAGGCTACCGCGGTCATGCAACCCCGCCGGTGCAACCGCTGTGCGAGATCAAGCCGCGGTGGCCAGGGAGCGGAGCCGCTCGACGAGCTCACGCGGACTGAACGGCTTGGTCACGTAGTCGACGGCGCCGAGGCTGCGCGATCGCGCAAGGTAGGCGTGCTGGTGCATCGAGGTGACCACGACGGCGCGCACGCCCGCCCCGCGGATCTCGCGCAGCAGATCGAGGCCGTGGCCGTCGGGCAGCTCGAGCTCGAGGAGCAGCAACGTGATCCGCTCCTCGAGGATCGCCTCGCGAGCCTCGCGCAGAGTGGCCGCGGTCCTCACCTCGAAGCCTGCTCGCGCCAGCGTCGCCGCGAGGACGGTGCGCGCGGTCAGGTCGCCGTCCACGACGAGCACCTTCGACACTGCATGCCTCCTTCGAGAGGGGTCACCACGACGCGTCGCAAGGGACGTGCCCCGCGCGCGACTCCCTGCAGTCGGCGCGCGCGTTCGCAACAGGTGCGTCGCGTCGCGCCTGGTCGTTCTGGATCGTCTCTCGATCGTGAAGGGTCGCCCGCGCCGCGGCGGGCGATGCCTCGTCCACCGTCGATCTGGCTCGTTGGTTGCGTGAGCGACCGTCAAAGCGATGGCCCAACCAAAGCGGCACTGCGCGACGAGAGCCCTCCGGGCGTTGATCGCCTTCGCCTCTTTGCTCGCGGCGCTCGCGGCTCCGCGCCTTGCGCATGCAATCGGCGCCGCCGGCGACGCGGCGGGCCAGGCGTTCCGCGTCGCGCAGGATCACGCGCGCGCAGGACGTTGGGACGAAGCGATCGCCACCTATCGAGCGATGCTCGCCACCGACCCCCGCAACGTCGACGCACGCGCCGGCCTCATCGACGTGCTCATCTGGGATCGACAGTTCGACGCCGCCGATCGTGAGCTCGACGTCGGGCTGACGCTCGCGCCGAAGGCGCCCGCACTGCTTTCGCGGCGCGCGCGTCTGCTGCACCTGCGCGGCGAGACCGCTCGCGGACGGCCCTACCTCACGCGCGCGGAGGAGCTTTCGCCTGGAGACGACGAGCTGTTGCTCATCGGTGACCGCATGTGGCTCGGCGAGGCGAGGCTGCGCGTCCGCAACGACTTCTTCCCCAAGGGCTGGGACGATCTGCCCGCCGCGGAGCTGTCGATCCTGCAGCGCGCGGGGCGCTTCGTCTTCGGCGCCCGCACCGAGCACTCGCGGCGCTTCGCGACCGCCTACGGGGCGCGCGCCTACAACGCCTTCTACGCCGGCTCGATCGCCTACTCGATCGCCGTCGGTTGGGTCGCGGGCGTGGAGGTCGGCTTCGGCGCGCCGGCGCGCGCGATCCCCGACGCGCTCGTGCGAGGGTCGCTGTACTTCCCGCTCGTCGGGCGGCTCGACGGTTACGCGGCCTACTCGTGGTTCCGCTACCCGAACGACATCGCGGTCAACATGCTGAACCCCGTCCTCGGCTTCCAGCTCACCGATCAGCTCCGCGTCGACGCGCGCTACTGGATCGCGCGCGTCGGCGCGCCAGGCACCGAGACCGACCTCGTGCACTCGTACGGCGGTCACGTCGCCTATCGGCCGGTCCGTCGACTGGCGTTCGACGCGTTCTACGTCTACGGCGCGCAGCTCGATCGCCTGCCGAACACGGCCCAGCTCGGCGCCATCCGCTCGCACATCATGACGGGCGCGATCGACCTCCTCGTCGTGCGCGAATTCGGGCTCCGTCCGCTCTACGAATTCGAGATCCGCAAGAACCCGCGGGGCGACGTCATCCACATCCATGCCGTCGAGCTCGCCGTCTACGCGAGGTGGTGACCCATGTGGAGACGATGGGGCGATTACCTCTACGCGATCACGGTCCTCGTGGTCTTCGGCGCCGAAGCGCTGGCCCTGGCCGCGCTGTCGCTCGCGTTCTTCGCGCGACTGCTCGGGCTCCTGCCGTACACGCGGCTGCTCGCGATCCTCACCTGGGTCGTGATCCTCACCTGCGTGTCGCTAGCGGTCGTCATGCAGCACGTGCTCGTCTACTACGCGGCGAGTGCGTGGCGCGAGCGAACGCGCAGGGAGCGCTCGACGGAGTGGACGGAGCTGTTCGTCCGATGGCTGTTCGATCGCACCACGCCGGTCCCGCAGCGTCTCCCGCGTGAGGCCGTCGACGCGCTGCTCGACCTGCGCGAGACCATCCGTGGCGAGGACGGCGCCGCGATCGGCGAGCTGATCGAGCGTCTCGGCATCGGCGCACGCCTGATGGCGCGCACGCGCTCCCACAACTTCGCGACCCGGCTGCAGGCGGTCGAGGGGCTCGCCAAGGCGCGCCTGCCGAGCGCGCTCGACGCCGCCTTCCAGCTGCTCGACGATCAATCGGCGGTCGTGCGCTTCATGGCCACGCGCGTGATCGCGCGCACGCTCGCGTCGCTGCCGCCGGGCGAGGAGCGCGAGCGCCAGGCGCTGCGGCTCGCCGAGCGGCTGCGCGTGACCGACCTGCCGACCGGCGTGGTGGAGGAGGCGCTGCTGCTGCTCGACGACGCGGCCGAGCCGGTGGTGCGCGTGCTCCTGCAGCACGAAGGCACGCGGCCGAAGATCGTCCGCGCCGCGCTCGACGCCGCCGGGAGGCTCGATCTGTCGCGCCTGTCGGATCTGGTCGCGCGGTTCCTCACGCACCCCGACGCGGAGCTCCGCGCCGCGGCGCTGCAGTGCGCGCCCCGACTGCACCTGCCGCCGGAGGCGATCGCGGACACCATCACGAAGGCGGCCGAGGAGCCGATCGAGTTCGTCCGCGTGCAGGCGACGCGCGCGCTGGCGATCATCCCGCAGTCGCGCGCGCTGCCCTGCCTGTGGGTGCGGCTGCACGACGCCTCGTGGTGGGTGCGTCGCGCCGCCGCGGAGACGCTGCGCGGGCTCGGCCCGGCCGGCGTCGCCGTGCTTCGCCGCGCCGACGAGCGGCACCCGGATCGCTTCGCCCGGCAGATGGCGCACCACATCCTGACCGAGGCGCGCCTCGCGGAGGTCCCATGAGCGTGCTCCTCACGATCACGCTGGCGTTCCAGTACGTGGTGCTCGCGTACTTCGCGGTGCTCAACCTGGCCTACACGCTGTTCGGCTACCTCGGGCTCCGCAGCATCGTGGTCTACACGCGCGAGCTGTCGCAGATGACGCTGCGCGATCTGCTGGCGCGCGAGAGCTACAAGCCGGTGAGCATCCTCGTGCCGGCCTACAACGAGGAGAAGAGCATCGTCGCGAGCGTGCACTCGTTCCTCGGCCTTCGCTTCCCCGAGTTCGAGGTGGTGGTCGTCTCGGACGGCTCGACCGACCAGACGATCCCGAAGCTCATCGAGGCGTTCGCGCTGGTGGAGATCCCGGCGGTCTACTGCCGGACGCTCCCTTCGGCGGCGATCCGCCGCATGTTCCGGTCGCTCGAGCACGGCAACCTGGTGGTCCTCGAGAAGGAGAACGGCGGCAAGGCCGACGCGCTCAACGCCGCGATCGACGTCGCGCGCTACCCGCTCATCTGCTCGGTCGACGCCGACTCGCTGCTCGACGCCGACGCGCTGCTCCGCGCGACCCGCCCGTTCCTCGAGGACGACGACGTGATCGCGATCGGCGGCACGATCCGGCCGCTCAACGGCGCCACGATCGTCGACGGACGGGTCACCGCGCTGTCGATGCCCAAGGGCTGGCTCGAGCGCCTGCAGATCCTCGAGTACACACGCGCGTTCTTCAGCGGCCGCGCGGGGTGGAGCCACTTCGACGCGCTGTTGATCATCTCCGGCGCGTTCGGCGTCTTCCGGCGCAGCGCGGTGATCGAGGCGGGCGGCTACCTCGTCGGCACGGTCGGCGAGGACATGGAGCTGGTGGTGCGCCTGCATCGCCGATACCGCGAGCTGCGCCAGCGCTACCGCATCCTCTTCACGCCGGATCCGATCTGCTGGACCGAGGTGCCCGCCGATCTCGGGACGCTCCGCCGCCAGCGCAACCGCTGGCACCGCGGGCTGTGGGAGACGCTGTGGCACCACCGCTCGCTGATGTTCAACCCGCGGTTCGGGCGCCTCGGCACCGCGGCGTTCCCCTACTTCCTCGTGTTCGAGGGCGTGTCGCCGATCGTCGAGGCCATCGGCTGGGTGCTCATCCCGACCACCTTCGCGCTCGGCATCTTCAACGGTTGGTTCGCGATCCTGTTCCTCGCGCTGTCGGTGCTCTACGGCGTGCTCCTCTCCCAGCTCGCCGTGGGCATCGAGACGCTGCTCTTGCAGCGCTACCCGCGGCTCCGCGATCGCCTGATCCTGTTCGCCGCCGCGTTCCTCGAGTTCGCGGGCTACCGGCAGATCCTGGTCCTCGAGCGCTGCCTCGCGACGGCGCAGGTGTTCCGCAAGCGCGGCGTGTGGGGCCACATGCAGCGGCAGGGCATCGCCGAGGAGCCCCGTGACAAGGCGGCGGAGGCGGCGCAATGAAACGCGCGGTCGCGCTGCTGCTGTTCTTGGCCGGCTGCTCGCAGCCGACACCGGCGCACGGCCCGCGCGACATCCTCGATCCGGTCCCGTGGGACTCGTACGCCGCGTACGACGAGCTCGGCGCGGTGCGGAAGGTCAGCGGGTGCGCGCTCGACTGCGGCGCGGTCGTGTCGTTCCGCATTCCCATCGATCACCCGCTCGCCGCGGATCTGGCCGGCCGGTCGTTCGTCTACGACGACGCCCTGGCGATGCTCGTCCACCTCGCCGAGGGCCGCCCCGATCGCGCGCGCGCCATCGGCCGCACGCTGGTCGCGCTGCGGAACAGCGACGGGACCATCGGCTTCTCCTTCGACTTCGAGCGGACGGCGTTCGTCGACGCGCGCTACGTGCGGGCCGGCGTCGTCTCGTGGGCGGCCTACGCGCTCGCCACCTACGCCCTCTCGACCGGTGAGGACGTCTTCCGGACCGAGGCGCGCGCGTTCGCGGACGCGCTGCTCGCGGCGCGCGTCGACGCCCAGGGCGATCCGCGGCACGGCCTGATCGCGGCGGGGCGCGGCCGCTACCTCGACGGTCGCGTCTTCGACGGCGCGTTCATCGCCGACTACGCCGTCACCGAGCACCAGATCGACGCGTACTTCCTGTTTCGCACGCTGCACGCGCTCGATCCGCAGGGGCCGTACGGGGCCGCGGCCGACGCCCTCGCGCAGGCGCTGATCCGAGCCGCGTGGATCGACGAGGAATCGGTGTTCGCCGCCGGCGTCGGTCGCGCGGGCCCGACCGCCGATCGCGCGCTCGACGCCGCGGGCGCGTGGGGCGCGACCCTGCTGCTCGCGGTCGGCGAGGACGAGCGCGCGCGACGCTCGCTCACCGCGACGCGCACCCGCTTCACCGTCTACGTCGACGGATACGCCGGGTTCGCGCCGTACGTCGGGGTCGTATCCGATTACAGCGGCGCGGATCTCTCCGGCACCTTCTTCTCCGAGGGCACCGCGGGGATGGGCGTGCTCTTCGCGCGCTTCGGGATGCAGGCGGAGGCGCGCTCGATCGGAAGGACGCTCGGCAGGCTGCGCGCGAAGAACGAGGGGGCGATCCCCTACGCGTTCCCCGAGTCCCGCGACTTCCCCGAGCTGCCCTCGGCGGCGCCCACCGCGTGGCTGCGCCTGCTCGAGCGGGAGCTCGCCGGCGCGCCGCCCATGGTGCTCGCGGTGCCGCCGCACCCGTCCCCGCTGCTGACCGCCTTGCTCGGGAGGACCCGGCCATGATCGCCACCCGCACCTCGCACCGTGGGCCAAGCCCCCGGACCCCTGCGCTCCTTTCCCTCGCGCTCGTGCTCGCGGCCGTGCCGCTCGCCGGCTGCTCGGGCGGAGACGGCGACGACGACGGCTCCGACTCCGGCCTGCCCTTCGGCAATCCGGTGGTGATCCCGCCGACCCACGTGAAGTGCGATCTCGACGGGATCCACGCCGAGCTGAAGAACAACGTCCTCGTCGGGCTCCCGACGAAGGAGGTGCCCGTCCTGCCGCCGGTGGTCACCCCGCAGACGACCAAGACCCCGCCGGAGCAGCACCACCGCAAGCTGGTCGGCATCCTCAACATCTCGCCGAACATCCGCGACTCGCAGGCGCTCGAGCACCTCCTCAAGCCGGTGGGCATCCCCTACGCGATCACGACGTCGCCGAAGCTCTCGTGGCAGCACGATCTGACGATCTTCTTCCCCGAGGCGTATCCGGAGAACTTCGACGCCGACGAGCTCTCGACGCTGCGGATGTACTTCGACCTCGGCGGCACGCTGATCATGAAGGCCAACGAGGTCACCGCGTTGAAGCAGCTCGGCGGCGTCACCAAGACGACCTTCAAGCTGCCGCACTTCCGCGTCGACCTCACCGAAGCCGGCAAGCGCGAGTTCCCGAGCCTCGATCACCCGCACGAGCAGACCTTGCCGTTCGGCGGCACCGCGACCGAGTTCCTCAACACGTGGTCGCTCGAGGTCGCGGCCGGGGCCGAGGTGCTCGCGCGGTTCGACGACGGCAGCGCGGCGATCGTGAAGAACAAGGTCGGCACCGGCACCGTGTACACGTTCGGCGTCGACTGGCGCGATCTGATCATCCGAAACCAGCTCGGCTACCCGCTGGGCGGCGCGCGCAGCTACATCAACAGCTTCGAGCCGGCGACCGACGCGTGGATGCTCATGGTGCGCGACATCTACGATCGCGTCGTGCAGTTCGGTGTGCGCCTGCACACCGCGCCCAACGGTGCGCGCGCCGCGCTGCTGCTCACGCACGACCTCGACTGGGGGCCGAGCTACGAGAACGGCGTCATCTTCGCCGCCGACGAGCGCGCACGCGGCGCGAGCTCCACGTTCTTCTCCCACACGAAGGTCGTGCGCGACGCGCAGGACGAGGCGTTCTTCAAGCCCGATCGTGCGCCGATCCTCGCGCGGTTCCTCGAGCTCGGGGCGACGGTCGGATCGCACACCGTCGCGCACTCGCGGATCATGGAGACGTTCCCGATCGGCGACGGCGCCGAGCTGTACCCGCAGTACTCGCCGGTCAACGTCACGAAGTTCGACACCACCGGCGGCACCCTGTTCGGCGAGGGACGCGTCTCCAAGAGCTTGATCGACGCCTACCTCGACCTCTGCAGCGTCAAGCACGAGGTGGTCTCGTTCCGCTCCGGTCACCTGCGCTTCCACGCAGCGCACGCCGAGACGCTCGAGCGACTCGGCTACCGCTACGACAGCTCGCGCGCGATCGGAGAGGTGCTGACCAACTTCCCGTTCCGCATGATGACCAACTGGCCCGAGGCGAACGACACCAGCATGTTCGAGTTCCCGGTCACGCTCGAGGACGAGCTGCCCCCGCGCCTCGATCTTCGCGTCGCCGAGATGCGCGCGATCGTCGCGGCCAACGCCGACAACGGCGCGCCGACGACGTTGCTCATCCATCCGAACGTCACCGACTACAAGCTCGAGGCGCAGCAGCACCTGGTCGCGACGCTACCCCCGGGGGTCGTCGCGATGGGGCTCGAGCCCTTCGGCGAGTTCTGGCGGGCGCGCGACGAGGTCCACATCGACGCGGTCGACTACGACTGGATGGCCGAGAAGGTCACCGTGAAGCTGACGCCGCGCCTGCCCATCGCCGGGCTCGCGCTGCGCGTCGGCAGCGAGATCGACGCGGTGGAGGCCCCCGCCGCCGCTCGTTACGTGCGCTCCCCCGACGGCTCCGGTCTGGTCACGCTGCCGCCGCTGCCGGCCGCGACGCAGTCGTCGGTGGTCATGCACTTCAAGCGGTGACGGCCCCGTCGCCCCGCGCGTTCGTCGCACCCGCATCGGTTGCGCCGGCGCGAGGGCGACGATCGGCCGCATCGCGCGAGGTGCGATGGCGCGCGCGATGCACGACATCCGACCACCATGACCTCGGATCCAGACGATGGGACGCGCGCGGTCATCCTCGCGCCCACGGCGATCGAGGCCCACCAGACGCCCAGGAAGGTCGAGTTCGCGGATCTCCCGCGCGTGGTGCAGGACCGGTTCGTCGCGGCGACCGAAGAGACGTTCCCACCGTGGCCGATCCTGCGCGCGCACGCCCGTGCTCCCGCCTCGCGTGGCTGGACCTTGGTCGCGATCGGCGCCGTGCTGGCCTTGATCGCGCTCGTCCTGCCGGGGTTCGGTGATCCGTTCTCGACGCTGGCGACGCACCCACGCTGGGCGCTCGGGCTGTTCGCGGTCCTCGTGGCGCTCGCGGTGCTCGGGGCGCCGCGCGCGCTCGCCGCGCACGGCGCGCGCGATCTGCCGTTCCGTGCGGGCGTCTACGTGTTCCCGAGCGAGCTCGTCGACGCGCGCACCCCGACGCTCTGGATCCACCCGCTCGGCGAGCTGCGGTCCATCGAGACCGGCGCGCGCACGATCCGTCTGCACTTCCGCGGCGGTCGGGCGTACGCGTTCGACGTGCCGGAGCTCGAGACCGCCGAGTCGGCGGTCGCGCAGGTGCTCCGCGCGCGCGAGGCGCTCGAGCAAGGCGGAGACGCGCCGTCGCTCCTCGGGCTGGTCGATCCGCTCTTCGAGCCTACGGAGGGGCCGCCGATCGCGCTGGCAGCCCCCTTTCGCGTGCGCTGGTCGTTCTGGGTGCAGCGGCGCGCCGGCGTCACCGTCGCCGCGGCGCTGATCCTGGGGCCGCTGGCGTTCGTCGCGCGCGACACGTACAGCGACCGCGCGGCGTTCGCCAAGGCCGCCGCGGGCTCCGACCCGGCGGCGCTGCGCGCGTACGCGGATCACGGCAGGCGGCACGTCGCCGAGGTTCGCGGCCGGCTGCTCCCGCTCGTCGAGCTCCGCGCGCTCCACGACACCGCCGCGATCGAGCGCTGGATGCGCGATCACCCGGTCGCCGCGGCGACGGACGAGGCGAAGGACGCCCGGCGGGCCGCGCTCTCGCGCGACGCCGCGCGGCTGTCGACGTTGGCCGCGATCCGCGCCTACGCGGCCGCCCACGCCGGCGACGGTCCGCAGGTGGAGGCCGACATCACCGAGGCGCTGCGCAGGCTGCACGCCCGTGTGACGTCGTCGCGGGTCGGATCGGTCGCGATCGAGCAGCTGCTCGGCCAGCCGTCCGCCTGCGGCACGGGCGTCGCGATCGAGATCGTGCGCGGCTCGGGCAACCTTCGAAAGGCCGATCGCGCGGTCTCGGAGTCGCGGCGCTTCGCCGGGAGCGCCTCGTTTCCGTCTCTTCACCTCACCGCCGCGCCCGGCCCCGAGCGCGAAGCGCGCGAGCTGATCGCGGCGCGCATCGGCGCCGTGTTCCCCGAAGGGTGCCTCGTCGCGGCGAGAGCCGCGCCGGCGATCGCGGCGACAGCCGCGCCGGCGATCGGTGTCCGGACCGCGACCCTGCGCCTCACCTGGACGCCGCGCTTCGCGGGGACGGTGCGCACGTCCAACGCGCCGCCGGCGGTGTTCGCGGACCTCGCGTTCGACGTCGACATCCGGCTGCTCGGCCAAGACGGCCGGGCGCTCTCGCATGCGCGACGGACCATCGGCGCCTCGGTCACCGACGCGAGCCTCACCGCGTACGCCTCGCTCGTCAGGCAGAGCCCGTTCGACGACGCGATCGAGCGCGGCGCGTACGAGGACGTGCTCCTCCGCGTCCTGACGGTCGCCGCGCGCGACGCGGCCACCTGGCTTCTGGGCGAGGAGCCCACGTCGCCGGTGGCGCCGCTGTGAACGTGCGCGGGGGGCGCGTGCTGACCTACGCTGGGACCGATGCCCGGCCCGAAGGACGCGGACACGCTCTCCGACAGCGCGGCGACGTTCGTCGACGATCACGCCCAGAAGGCGGACGACACGCAGGCGCTGCACCCGCCAAAGGACGCTCCGGCGGGCCCGACGCCGTACGAGCAGCACGAGTTCGCGACGCGGTACGTCGCACGCAAGGTGATCGGCAAAGGCGGCATGGGCGAGGTCCGCCTCTGCAGCGATCTGCGCATCGGCCGCGACGTCGCCATGAAGGTGATGCGGCGCTCGCGCGGCGGCTCGTCCGGGCTGCGCGCGCGCTTCGAGCGCGAGGCGCGCCTGCAGGGGCAGCTCGAGCACCCGGCGATCGTGCCGGTCTACGATCTCGGCGCGTCGAACGACGGGGCGTGGTTCACGATGAAGCGCGTCCGCGGCCACACGCTCGAGCGCATCCTGCGCGGGCTCGGCGACGAGGACCCGGCGTTCCTCGAGCGGTTCACCTTGCGTCGCCTGCTCGTCGCCTTCGTGCAGGTCACCCAGGCGATCGCGTTCGCGCACAGCCGCGGCGTCGTGCACCGCGATCTGAAGCCGGGCAACGTGATGATCGGCGACTTCGGCGAGGTGTACGTCCTCGACTGGGGGCTCGGGAAGGTCCTCGGCACCTCGGAGGTCGCCGTCGAGGGCGCGGAGGACGACGTCCCCACGCGCGCCGCGTCGCGCACCGAGCACGGCGCGATGCTCGGCACGCCCGGGTACATGCCGCCCGAGCAGGCGCGGGGGCGCCACCAGGATCTCGACGCGCGCGCCGACGTCTACGCGCTCGGCGCGATCCTCTTCGAGCTCCTGACCCTCGAGACGCTCCACACGTTGGGCGACCTCGATCGGACCATCGAGTCCACGATGCTCGGCGTCGACGCGCGCGCGTCGGTCCGCGCGCCGCACCGCGCCCCGCCCGAGCTCGACGCGGTGTGCACGCGGGCGACCGCCCTCGATCCGCGCGAGCGCCACGCGTCGGCGCGCGAGCTCGCCGCCGACATCGAGCGGTTCCTCGACGGCGAGCGCGATCTCACCGTTCGCAAGAACCTCGCGAAGAAGGACGTCGAGCTCGCGCGCCTCGCGATGGAGCGCGGGGCGCGCGGCGACGCGCTCGCCGCGCTCAACCGGGCCCTGGCGCTCGATCCGAAGGACGCCGAGGCGCTCGCGACGATGGCCGATCTGCTGCTGTCGCCGCACGGACCGCCGCCGCCCGAGGCGATCGCCGAGCTCGAGGAGACGCGCGAGGAGGAGCGTCGCGCGACCGCGCGCGCGGGCGGCGCCGCGTCCCTCACGCGACCGGCGCGTGGCTCGGGCTCCTGGTGATGACGACGGTCCCCGCGCTCGCGTCGCTCTGGCTCGCGCAACGGCGACGAGCGCCGTCCGACGCCGCCGGCGCGATCGTCCTCTCGATCAGCACCGCCGCCATCGCGCTCGCCTCTGCGCACGTCGGGCCGTTCGTGCTGGTCCCCGGGTGGGCGGCGCAGAACACGCTGGTGTTCGCCATGCACGCGCGCCGCGGCGCGCCGCGCATCACCGTGATCGCGGCCGGCACGCTCGCCTTCCTCGTGCCGCTGGCGCTCGAGCTGCTCGGGGTGCTGCCGCCTTCTTTCCGTTTCGAGGGCGGACGGCTGCTCATCGGATCGCGGGTCGCGGCGCTCGACCCGGTGCCGACCATGCTGCTGCTCACCGGGTTGAACGTGGCGCTGCTCGCGATCCCTTCGCTCATCGTCGCCCGCGCGCACGACGACGCCGAGCAGGCCAAGGAGCGGCTCGCCGCGCACCTCTGGCACCTGCGGCAGCTCGTCCCCGTGCGTCGCCCCTCCGCCGATCGCTGAATCCGCGGCGCAGGCGGAGGCGCACCGTCACCCACATTGCACACGTGTCATGCGCGAGTTTCAAAACTGAACGCTGGGCAAGCGTATCGGGTGGGACATCCACCCCTGTGCAGATCAGTTAAGTTTCTGAACAAACCCGACTGGTTGGACACCTGCGATCGCGGTAATTCAAGGGCTTCGACGGCTGAGGCATGACTCCTGCTTGGTGCCGGCGCACCTCGGGAGGAGATAACTCAGATGACCCGCACCGCCCTCGTCGCCCTCGCCCTCGCGTCCCTGACCCTCGTCGCCTGCGCCGGCAACGACGGCACCGGCGGTCCCGGCGGCACCGGCGATCCCACGGGTCCGGCGCCCACGGCCCCGACGACGCCCAGCGCCGATCCCAACGCGCCGCTCGATCCGGTCGACGATCCCGTGCCCGCCGGCATCCCCGCGCTCGGCGCGTTCGATCGCGAGAAGGGCATCGAGCTTCCCGTGGATCTGAGCTGCGTGGGCAGGCCGTTGCCGGTCGCCACCGGCGCCGCGTCCGAGCGCGACTTCCACCTCATCCAGCTCGGCGGACAGGACGCCGATCGCGTCGCCGACGCGAAGGTCGAGATCTTCCTCGACAACAAGCTGACGATGCCGGCCGACGCCACCGTGCAGCTCAAGAAGGACGCCGACCCCGCCAAGAACGGCGCCTTCACCACGCAGGCGCAGCCCGGGTGGATCGCCTATCGCGTGTCGCCGGGCGCAGGGTTCCTCCCGATCGTCGGCCTCGACCTCGAGGTGCCGGAGACCGGCGCGGTGCTCCCCGCGGTGCCGACCGCCGACAAGGTCTCGATGATGTCGATCCTCATCGCCGGCGCGACGTACGAGCCGAGCAAGGGTTCCGGACGCGCCGTCCTGCGGGCCGTCGATTGCGCCGGGCACGCGCTGGTCAACTCGCACATCGTGCTCGAGATCGACGGCAAGCTCGCACGGCCGAGCAAGGGCGACGGGATTCGTCGCAGCTACTTCAACGACACCGAGTTCCCGAGCGCGAGCGCGCTGTGGACGAGCCGCTCGGGCGTGGTCGCGTTCATCGAGATGCCCGCCGGCGCCAAGGCCATTCGCGCGGTCGCGCGCGGCATCGTCGACGGTCAGACCAAGGTGCTCGCGCTGCGGACGATCCCCCTGGTCGCGGACGGCGTGACCACGGCGAAGCTGTTCCCCTACGCGATGCCGTGACCTCCGGCCCTTCACCGCAGCGCGCGACGGCGTAGCCTGTCACCCGGCCCGGGAGACGCGCACGCGTCTCTCCGAGCGGGAGGGCTGCGATGTCGAATCGGTGGGTGCCTGCGTTCCTCGTCTGTCTCTCGGCGGCTTGCTCGAAGGAGGAGATCCTCGAGCATGAGGACAACGAGATGATGCGTCCGCTGATCGTCGAGTGATCGCTCGAGTCGGCATGGGCCCATACCGAGGCGACGCTCACCGAGATCGAAGAGAAGGGCGATCACCCGCAGGAGGAGCTGGCCTGAATCCCGCCTGCGAGGGGCGCACACGCCGCGCCTGCTCGAGTATGGCGACCACCTCGTCGTCGGTCACCTGCGTGAAGTCGACATAGAAGCGCCCGATGGCCATCAGGTCGTCCTCGGGCTGGGGGCACTCGACGACGTCGGCGTCGTCGAGCATCGCGTGGAGCGTCACCGTGGCGCCGACCGGCACCGCGAGCACCAGCTTGCTCGGGCCGCGGCGCCGCAGCGCCCGAAGCGCCGCGCGCGCGGTGCCGCCGGTCGCCAGACCGTCGTCGACGACGATCACCACGCGGCCGTGCACGTCGGGGGGCGGCGCGCCGCCGCGGAACTTCGCGACGCGCGCCTCGATCTCGCGGAGCTTCGCGGTGGCGATGCGCTCGACCTCGGCGTCGGTGGTGCCGGTGGCGGCGATGACGTCCTCGTTGAGGTGGACCCCTCCCCCCTCGGCGACCGCGCCGAGCCCGAGCTCCGGCTGCATCGGCGCGCCGACCTTCCGCACGATCCAGGTGTCGAGCGGGGCGTCGAGCGCGCGCGCGACCTCGTCCGCTACCGGCACTCCTCCCCGCGGCAGGCCGAGCACGATGGGCGACTGCGCGCGATAACGGGCGAGGTGCGCGCCGAGCGCGCGCCCTGCCTCACGACGGTCCCGAAAACGATGAACGGCCATCCTCCACCTCTCGAGTGACTCACGCGCCCCGCGTCCGACCGTGCGGCCCTCGATGCAGGACCTCCGACGCGCGCCGTCGGTGCTGCGCCAACGTGCCCGCGTCGACCTCACGGCGAATCGCCGCGAGCACGTCGTCGAGCGTGACGACGCCGTGGACGTGCCCCGAGCGGTCGATCACCGGCAGTCGTCGCGCCTCGAAGCTGCGCATCCGGTGGAGCGTCTCGTCGAGGTCCTCGTCGACGGTCACGCTGGCGAAGCCGTCGCGGACGAGGGTCCCGATCTGCAGTTTCGCCGGATCGGCCCCCTCGTCGGCGAGGACCGAGACGACGAGATCGCGCTCGGTGACGACGCCGACGGGGCGGACGCCGCCGCCGCCGCGCTCGACGACGATCAGCTGGTCGACGCGGGCGTCGCGCATGCGTCTGGCCGCGGCGGCGACGCTCTCGTCGCCGTCGATGGTCGCCACCTCGCGTCTGCACAGCTCGCCGACCTTCATGGCGTCCCTCCTCGTCCAAGACGGGGAAGACGTGATGCACGTCGAGCGCCAGCGACGGCTCAGTCGTGCGCGGTCCGCGAGCGCGCCGCCGCGAGCAGGATTCGCCGCTCGGCCGCGTCGACGTTGCGCCTCGTCGCGTCGATCGCGTCGGGGTTGACCGAGATGGAGTCGATGCCCTCGCGGACCAGCAGCTCGGCGAGCTCGGGGTGGATCGAGGGAGCCTGGCCGCAGATCGAGCAGGTCAGGCCGCACGCCCGCGACGCCGCGATGATCGCCCGGATGGCCGCGAGCACCGCCTCGTCTCGCTCGTCGAAGAGGTCGGCGAGCGCGGCGCTGTCGCGATCGACGCCGAGGACGAGCTGGGTGAGATCGTTCGAGCCGATCGACACGCCCTGCACGCCGAGCTTCGCGTACGTCGGCAGCCAGTACACGACCGAAGGCACCTCGGCCATGACCCACAGCTGGAGGTCGCGCTGTCGGCTGAGATCGCTGTGATCGACCAGGTCCTTGCACGCGCGCACCTCGCTCGCCGTGCGCACGAACGGGATCATCAGGTGCACGTTGCCGAGGCCCGATCGCGCCCTGGCGAGCGCGGTCAGCTCGAGGGCGAAGAGGTCCGGCTCGCGCACGTAGCGGTAGCAGCCGCGGTACCCGATCATCGGGTTGTCCTCCTTCGGCTCGAAGCGATCGCCCCCCTCGAGGCCGCGGAACTCGTTGGTGCGGAAGTCCATGCTCCGGTAGACGACCGGTCGTGGGTGGAAGGCCCTGGCGAAGCCGCGGATGCCCTCGGCGAGCCGGTCCACGAGGCGGGAGCTCTCGCCGCGCTCGAGGAGCAGGCGCGGGTGCTTGCCGTCGAGGGCCCGGAGGATCATGAACTCGGCGCGCAAGAGCCCGACGCCGTCGACGTCCATCGCCGCGATCTCCGCGGCCCGCGCGGGATCGCCGAGGTTGACGTAGACGCGCGTGGCGGTCGTCGCCGCGGCGCGCCCGGCGGTCGTCTTCGGCGGTCTGACCTCGCCGCTGGGCGCCGCGCCTCGCCGCACGACGCCCTCCACCGCGTCGAGCGTCACGACGGTGCCGGTCGCGACCTTTCGCGTCGCGTCGCCGGCGCCGACGATGCACGGGATCCCGAGCTCGCGCGACACGATCGCGGCGTGGCTGGTCTTGCCGCCGCTGTCGGTGACGATCCCGCCGGCGCGACGCAGGAAGGGCACCCAATCGGGCGTGGTCATCGGCGCGACGAGGATCTCCCCCTTCTGAAGGCTCCCTCCGAGCTCGGGCCCGAGGAGCACGCGCGCGGCGCCGCTGACCAGGCCGGGGCTCGCGGCGAGGCCGCGCACGAGGATCTCCCCCTCGCGCACGTCCTGCTTCGGGCGCGAGGTCACCGGGCGCGTCTGCACCAGCCACTCCTTGCCGCGCGCGATGGCGAACTCGGCGTCCTGCGGGGCGCCGTAGTGCTGCTCGTCGGCGAGCGCCAGCCGGGCGACAGCGCGCACCTCGTCGTCGCTCAGCGACGGAGCGTCGGCGCGATCGGGCGACAGGTCGTGTCGCTCGTTCCGCTCGCGCGCGCCGCGCACGAGCTCGAAGGTCTTGTGGCCGATCGCGCGATCGACGATCTCGAGCGTCTTCTTGTCGACCACGAAGCGATCGGGCTGCACCAGCCCGCCGACCACGACCTCGCCGAGGCCCCAGGCGGACTCGATGACCATCACGTCGTCGCGACCGGAGGTCGGATCGACGGTGAAGAGCACGCCGGACTTGTCGGCGTCGATCATCGCCTCGACGACGACCGCGAGCTCGGGCTCGGCCGGCGCGTGCTGCGACTTGCGGTAGAAGAGCGCCCGGGCCGCGAAGGCGCTCGCCCAGCAGCTGCGCACCGCGTCCACGACCGCGGCGTCACCGCGCACGTTCAGGAAGCTCTTGTGCAGGCCGGCGAACGAGAACTGCGCGGTGTCCTCGGCGGTGGCCGACGACCGCACCGCCACGAACGGGTCTCGCTCGCCGACCCGCGTCGCCAGCGCGTGGTAGGCGTCGACGATGCGCGCGCGGACCTCGTCGGGCACCTCCGCTCCGACCACGCGCCGCTGGATCTCCTCGGACGCGACGCCGAGCGCCGCGGTGTCGTCGACGTCGAGCGCGGCGATGCGCGCGCGGATCTCGTCGGCGAGGCCGCTCTGCGCGAGGAACGCGCCGAACGAGTCGACGGTGACGACGAACCCGGGCGGCACCGGCAGGCCCGCGCGGATCATCTCCCCGAGGTTCGCCCCCTTGCCGCCGGCGCGCGACACGTCGGCGCGCGACAGCTCCTCGAACCAGGCTGTGTTCGGCATGATCCCGCCCCCTCTTCAGCTCCCGACGTGCGTCGGCCGTGCCAGCGGCGACGGCGGGGGCGTGCCCGGGCGAGCTCACTCGGCGCTCTCAGCCCGGCGAGAGCGTGTATCCTCACGCGCGTGAGCGCACGCAAGCCTCTCGACGTCGCACTCCTCTGCAACCCTCTCGCGGGCGGGCGCTGGCGTGTCCTGGCCGACGTGCTCGACTCCGACGAGGCGAAGGCTGCGCACCGCATCGTCACGGACGAGATCAGCGACGTCGGCGAGGCCCTCGCCGGCCTCGGTCAGCGGGTGAAGCTGCTGTGCATCTACGGCGGCGACGGCACGATCTACCGCGTCATCAACGAGCTGCTCCGCGACCCGAGCGCCACCCCGCCGCGCATCGCCCTGCTCGGCGGCGGCACGATGAACGTGACCGCCGGGTGGCTCGGCATGCGCGAGACGCCCGGCGAGACCTTCCGCCAGATCATGCGCGCCTACATGGCCGACCGCCTGCTCTGGCGCGAGGTGCCGCTCCTCGCGGTCACCCACCACGGCCAGACGCAGTTCGGCTTCACGCTGGGCTTCGGGCCGATGATCCGCATCCTCGAGCGCTTCGAGTCGGGCCAGAAGAGCCGCCTCAACGCGGTGAAGATCGGCGTCCAATCGGTGCTGAGCGCGGTGAGCGGCTTCCCGAAGGAATATCAGCAGGTGCTGCGCGAGATGGACGCGACGCTCACCGTCGACGGCGAGCGCATCCCCCACACGCGGTTCGCGGCGGTCCTCGGCAACGTCACCGGCGTCATCAACCCGTTCGTCGAGCCGTTCGTCGGCGAGCGCACGCGCGACTCGTTCCACTTCCTTTCGTACGCGGTGTCCTCGCGGGAGTTCGCGATCATGGTGCCGCTGCTCGCCCGGGCGCTCGTGCCCATCGATCCGCGCTCGCTGCTGCACCCGGTCTCCGCGTGGCGCCAGGCGCTGCTCTCGGTGATCGGCGAGCGCCACCTGCCGGCCGATCCGCGCTACATCAACAGGCCGGCGCGCCACCTCGTCATGGAGACGTCCGAGCCCTTCTACACGATCGACGGCGAGGTCTTCCCGGCGCTCGACGGTCGCTTCGAGGTCCGCCTGGGCCCGCAGCTCCACCTCGCGACGCTCGGCGGCCGCCGCCGCGCCCTTCGCAAGGCGGCGCCCAACCACGCGGAGAAGCCGAAGAGCAACGGCCACTCGACCATGCCCCACGGCGACGGCGCACGCGCGCGCTCGTGACCTGCAGGTCACGCCGGGCTCGGCGCCTCGATCGGCGCGGCGCAGCGCAGGAGTCGGACGCAGGAGTTGCACGCTCCCCGCCGCGGTCGTCGGCATGGACGCGAACACGACCACCGCGGGCTCGGAGGCTCGATCGGTCCACGTCGTGCACGTCGATCGGGACCGGGCCGTGACGCTCGCTGCGCTCGAGCTCGATACGTGAGGACGAGCGCGCGTGCCCTAAGACGAGCAGGGGGGCCACATGATCGCTGCCGACGTGATGACCAACGATCCTCGGACCGTTCGCGTGAACGACTCGATCGGCGAGGCCTGGCAGGTGTTTCGCGAGCTCGACATTCGCCACGTCCCGGTGGTGAACGACGACGGCGATCTCGTGGGGATCCTCAGCGATCGCGATCTGTCGGGTCGCACCCGCGAGTCGCTGCCGGTGAGCACGCTGCGCGTGGCGGACGTGATGAGCGGGAGCGTGGTCGCCGTGAACCCCCAGACGGACCTCCGCGAGGTGATCGAGGCCTTGCTCGAGCACCGCATCGGCGCCATCCCGGTGGTCGATGGCGAGTCGAAGGTGGTGGGAATCATCAGCTACGTAGACGTGCTGCGATCGTTCGATCGAGCGATCGTCGAGGCGACCGCTCCTTGAGACCGGTCAGAGGGAGACACTCCGATGAAGATCAGCGAGCTGTGCAGGCGCGAGGTCGCGACCATCGATCCCGGAGAGAGCGTCGTCGCTGCGGCGAAGCGCATGCGCGAGACGCACGTCGGCGATCTCGTCGTCGTCGATCGGAACGGCGGCGGCGAGCGGCCGCTCGGCATCGTGACCGATCGCGACATCGTCGTCTCGGTCGTCGCCGCCGAGGTGTCCGACCCGGCGAAGCTCGACGTACGCGACATCGTCCGGGAGGATCTGGTCACCGCGACCGAAGACGAGGATGTCGACGAGGTGCTGCGCCGCATGCGCAGCTTCGCGGTCCGCCGCGTTCCGGTCGTCGACGCCGCCGGGTTCCTCTGCGGCATCGTCACGCTCGACGACGTGCTCGCCTGGATCGGCGACGACATCGCCGAGGCCACGTCGATCCCGCGCCGGCAGCGCATGATCGAGTCCCGCGTCCGAGTCTGACCCGCGGACGCGACCGCGGGACGTCGGATCGTCCTACGGACAGGCCGGCGTGACGAACGCCGTGTCGACGAGATCGTCGGCGTCACCGAGCGCGCGCAGCCGTCCTTCGGATCGAGGGAGAGGAAGGGGAGGTAGTCGGCCGCGATCCGGTCCTCGTAGCCGTCGTCGAGGCCGTCGCCATCGAGATCGACCGCCGCCTCGGCGTCCGCCGGCGTGTCGGCCGCGTCGGCCGACTCCGTGTCGGGCGGCGCCCCGTCCTCCTCGGGCGCGTCCTCGTCCGCGACGTCGCCCGCCGCGTCGGTCAACGGCGGCGGCGAAGTGGTCTCGGCGGTCGCGCCGTCGCCGCAGCCGGCGAGCGCCGCCATGAGCATCGTCAGGACCGTCATGCCCCTCGTGATCCTCATGACCCCATGACCCTCACGACCCTCATGCCCGTCATGACCGTGACGGACGTCGGGAGCGGGGGCGACCTCACGGCCGGATCGTCGCACGGCCAGCCGTTTCGGTCATGTCCGCCTGCGCCGCCGCGTGTATGCTCCGCGCCCCGGGCATGGCCAGCGTCACGATCCGCCAGATCCGCAAGACCTACCCGGGCACGGGGCTGACGATCCTCAAGGGCATCGACCTCGAGATCCCCGACGGCTCGCTCACGGTGCTGGTCGGCCCCTCGGGTTGCGGCAAGTCCACGCTCCTGCGCACGCTCGCCGGTCTCGAGCGCCCCGACTCGGGCGAGATCCGCATCGGCGACCGCGACGTCACCCGCCTCGAGCCGCGCGATCGCGACGTGGCGATGGTCTTCCAGTCCTACGCGCTCTACCCGCACCTCACGGTGCGCGAGAACCTCGCGTTCGGCCTGAAGCTCCGCGGCGCGCCGCAATCGGAGATCGACGCGCGCATCGCCGAGGTGGCGCCGCAGCTGAAGCTCGAGGCGTTCCTCGACCGCCTGCCGCGCGCGCTCTCCGGCGGGCAGCGGCAGCGCGTGGCGATGGGTCGCGCCATCGTGCGGCGTCCCTCGCTGTTCCTCTTCGACGAGCCGCTGTCGAACCTCGACGCCGCGCTGCGCGGCGAGGTCCGCGTCGAGATCCGCCGGCTGCACGACCGCCTGGGCGCGACGATGGTCTACGTCACCCACGACCAGGTCGAGGCGATGACCCTCGCCGATCAGCTCGTCGTGCTCAACGGGGGGGTGATCGAGCAGGCCGGCCCGCCCCTCGAGGTCTACGCGCGCCCGAAGACCCGCTTCGTCGCCTCCTTCCTCGGCATGCCGCCGATGAACTTCGTCGACGCGACCCTCGAGCGGGTCGGCTCCGCGGTGCGCGCGCGCGGCAAGGGGCTCGACGTCGAGGTCGCCCGCGCGCGGCTGCCCAAGGCCGACGCCCCCTCCGAGGCGGGGCGCGCGGTGGTGGTCGGCATCCGCCCCCAGGACGTGAAGACGACCGACCGCGCGCCCGCGCCGGTCGATCTGCGCTTCGAGCTCGTCGAGGGCCTCGGGTTCGAGTCGCACGTGCACGGCAAGCTCGGCGAAGACGGCGCGCCGTTCGTCGCGCGCCTCGAGGGCGACGAGGGCCGACGCATCCCCAAGTGGGGCAAGCTCGCGCTCGAGGTCGCGCCGGCCGACGTGCACGTGTTCGATCGCGAAACCGGGCGGGCGCTCGCGGAGTGACGATGAAGCTCCGCAGCGCGCTGGCCGCCTTGCTCGCCGTGATGGGGGCCCTGCTCGTCGCGCTGGTCACGCGACGCGCCGACGCGGCGCGCACGCTGGTGGTCTGGCACGCCTACCGCGACGCCGAGGAGCGCGCGCTCGACAAGGTGCTCGCCGACTTCCGCGCCGCGCACCCCGACGCGGTCGTCGAGTCGCTCGCCATCCCCTTCGACGCCTACGCCTCCAAGCTCGAGGCGGCGATCCCCCACGGCCACGGCCCCGACGTCTTCATCGACGCGCACGAGCGCCTCGGCGACTACCGCGCCCGCGGCCTCGTCGCGCCGATCGATCCCGCGCTCGTCGATCGCGCGGCGTTCGACGCGTCGGCGCTCGAGGCGGTGTCGCTCGACGGCAAGCCCTACGCGCTGCCCCTCGCGCTCAAGTGCCTCGCGCTCTACCTGCGCGCGCCGACCTGGCCCGAGGGGAAGAGCCCGGCGTCGCTCGACGAGCTCTTGAACGGGCCGGGCGTGCGCCTCGCGTACGAAGCATCGGGTGCTTATACACACGCGCCGCTGCTCCACGCGTTCGGCGGGCGCATCCTCGACGACAAGGGGCGCTACGCCTTCGCCGACGGCCCCGCGGTCGACTCGCTGACCTGGGTCGCCGCCGCCGTGTCGCGCGGGGCCATCCCCGAGGAGGCCTCCGGCGCGCTGGTCACGCAGATGTTCTCCTCGGGCTCGCCGAGCGGCGCCGACGCGGCGATCAGCGGCCCCTGGCTCGCGGCCGATCTGCCGAAGGGCATCGCCTATCGGGTCGTTCCCATCCCACCGGTTCGTGCGGGCGGGCCGAAGCCGCGGCCGTTCCTCACCGTCGAGGGCGCGATGATCGCGCCCAAGCCGCGCGACGCGGCGCTCGCCGGCGAGATGCTGAAGTTCCTCGTGGCGACGCCATCGGCGCTGGTGCGCGCGCGCGAGGGGCGGCAGGTGGTCGCCTCGCGCGACGCCTGGACCGATCCCTCGGTGGCGAACGACCCGCTGCTGCGTGGCTTCGCCGAGGCGGCCCGCGACGCGATGCCGATGCCCACCTCGGCCGCGATGCGCGCCGCGTGGGAGCCGACCTCCCGCGCGATCCAGAAGGTCTTGCGCGGCGACGTGGCGCCGCGCGCAGCGATGGACGAGGCCGCGCACCGTTACGCCGACGTCACCCGTCCCCTCCCCCGCCCGGCCGATCCGCGCTTCCCGCTCCTCCTTCTGGGGCTCGTCGGGCTCTTCGCCGCGTTCCGGGCCGTGCGGGCGGCGCGCGATCCGGTGTTCCGCGCCGAGGCGCGCGCGTCGCTGCCCGCCTACGCCTACGTCACGCACGCGGTGATCATCGTGACTTTGCTGGTCGCCGTCCCGCTGGTGATCGGCGCCGCCACCTCGTTCTTCGCCGGGCGCGCCGGCTCGCTCTCCTACGTCGGGCTCGCCAACTACGTCGAGATCCTCACCGCGCGCGGCGGGCCGATCTTCGCTTCGGGCTCGTTCTACGCGGTCCTCGCGGTCACCATCCTGTGGACGGTGTGCAACGTGACGCTGCACCTCGCGCTCGGGGTCGCGCTCGCGCTCCTGCTCGCGCGCCCGGCGCTCAGGCTGCGCGGCGTCTACCGCGTGCTGCTCATCGTGCCCTGGGCGGTGCCGTCGTACGTCTCGGCGCTGGCCTGGAAGGGCATGTTCCACCGTCAGCTCGGCGCGGTGAACGCCATCCTGAAGGCGATCGGCGTCGAGCCGGTCGCGTGGTTCTCGAAGTTCGCCACCGCGTTCGCCGCCAACGTGGCGACCAACGTGTGGCTCGGCTTCCCGTTCATGATGGTGGTCACGCTCGGCGCGCTGGCGGCGATCCCGCGTGAGGTGCTCGAGGCGGCGGAGGTCGACGGCGCCACGCGCTGGCAGCGGTTCTGGCGCGTGACCTTCCCGCTGCTCCGTCCGACGCTCGCGCCGTCGGTGGTCCTCGGCGCCGTCTGGACGTTCAACATGTTCAACGTGGTGTTCCTGGTCAGCGGCGGCGAGCCCGACGGGCGCACCGAGATCCTGGTGAGCGAGGCCTATCGCTGGGCCTTCACCCGCCAGGCGCAATACGGCTACGCGTCGGCGTACGCGGTCCTCATCTTCCTCCTCCTCGTCGTGACCACGCGCCTCATCCGCGCGCAGAAGGAGGCCGCCTGATGGCCAAGGCCTCCAAGAACCAGACGATGGACGAGACCGGCGGACGCCGCAGCCTCCTCGGCGAGGCGCTGGTCCACCTCGCGCTCGTCGTGGCGACGGCGGCGGCGCTCTACCCGGTGCTGTGGGTCATGTCGCTCGCGTTCTCGAGCTCGCAGGCGCCGAGCGCGCGCGTGCTGCCGTGGCCCGAGGCGCCCTCGCTCGATCAGTTCCGCGCCGTCGTCGGCACGCACGACGCCGCCGGTCGCTGGCTGTTCGGGCGGCAGCTCTTCAACTCGCTTTCGGTGTCGATCGCCACCGCGGTGGTCGGCGTCGGCATCGCCACGCCGGCCGCCTACGCGCTCGCGCGCTTCCGCTTCCTCGGCAAGGAGCGCGGCGTGTGGCTGCTCATGGCCACGCAGATGTTCCCCGGCGTCGCCACGCTGGTGCCGCTCTACCTCATCTTGCAGGGCCTGCACCTGCTCGACTCGCGCGCGGGGCTCGTCCTGGTCTACGCGACGACCTCGGTGCCCTTCTGCGTCATGCAGCTGCGCTCGTCGTTCGAGGCCATCCCCGTCGACCTCGAGGAGGCGGCGATGGTCGACGGCGCCAGCCGCTTCCAGGCCTTCCGCATGGTGGCGCTGCCGGCGGCGCGCCCGGCGATCGCCGTGACCGCGCTCTTCGCGTTCATGGGCGCGTGGAACGAGTTCATCCTCGCCGCCACGCTGATGTCGCGCGCCGAGTCGTTCACCCTGCCGGTGGCCCTGCAGCGCTACGTCGGCGAGCACGGCGCCGCGTGGGGCCACTTCGCGGCCGGCGCGCTGATCGTGTCCATCCCGGTGATGGCGATCTTCTACCTGGCGCAGCGCCATATCGTGAGCGGGCTGACGTCGGGCGGCGTGAAGGGCTGACGGAGTCGTCAGTCGTCAGTCGTCAGTCGTCAGTCGAGACCGAGATCGGCCCCGTCGGGGCTGGAGGGTTCTGTCGCCGCCCCGTCCGACGCCCCACCCCCAAGCCCTCGGCCGCGGCTTCCCGACCGCGCGCCCGGTGCTCGGATGGCTCGAAAACGCGGGGGTGGTACGCTCCGAGCGATGTCGAACGCGCGCACTTCGACGCCCGGCTGGCGCCTCGATCCCGCGGACCCGCGCGCGCCTTCGCGCGAGGTATGGGCCGCGCTCTCGCCCGAAGCGCGCGCCGTGGTGGTCGACGCGCTCCCGTCCGAGCTCGACCCGTCGCTCGGCGTCGCGCCCCCCGAGGGCGACGAGCACTTCGATGCGTCCGTCAACCCACGGCACGCGCTGCGCCGTTGGTTCGGCAAACTCGGTCGGCGCGCTTACGTCGGGACGAACCTCGCCGTCTACTACCCTGCCGAGAAGGTCTTCGCGCCCGACCTGATCGTCGTGCTCGACGTCGACCCGGGCCCGCGGATGCGCTGGGTCGTCGAGGCCGAAGGGAAGGGCCTCGATTTCGTGCTCGAGGTGCATGTCGCCGGGGATTGGCGCAAGGACTTCGTCGACAACGTCGAGCGCTACGCGAAGCTCGCGATACACGAGTACTTCGTCTTCGACGTTTCGCGGGGCGCGCTCGTCGGACATCGCCTCGACGACACGCGGTGTCGCTACGCGCCCATCGCGCCCGGCCCCGACGGCTTCCGATCCGAGGTGCTGCAGCTCGACTTGCTGGTCAACGACGCGCGCGTTCGCTTCTTCCACGCGGGCGCTCGGGTCCCGGAGCTCGACGAGCTGGTCGAGCGGCTCGAGGGCGCCATGGCGGAGGCGATGGCGCACGTCGCGAAGCTCCAGGCCGAGCTGAAGGACACCGCAGACGCCCTCGAAGCGGCGAAGGCGGCCGAGCGCGCCGAGCGCGAGGCGAGGGAGGCCGAGCGCGAAGCGAGGGAGGCCGAACGCGAGGCGAAGGAAGCCGCCGAGGCCGAGCTCGCGCGTGTCCGGCGCGAGCTCGACGAGCTGCGGCGACGCTGAGGGCAGCGGCGGTTCAGTCGACCCACGCGGCCCGCATCGCCGGCCACCCGCCGCCGACCCGCGCGTCCGCGGGTGGTGAGGATGCGGCGCATCTGGCCGTGCTCGTTGCGCATGACGACGTGGCGCTGCATCGAGCGCTCGGAGGGGCCAAGAGATCCAAGCGTGCTTGGCGGATTCCCACCGTAAGGCACACAGTGCCATGGCCCTCGCGGCGTTGATTGTCAACGGATGAAACCGGCGGTGGGTCTCCGGCGGAGCCGCCGTGCTTCGCGCGCTGCGCAGTCGTGTCCGGTGGCGCCTGTTCGTCGCCCAATCGAACCCGAAGGGCGACGTTGACGTCGGCACGCGTCTCGCTCGGTGACTGCCTGCGGAGACTGCGTCGCTCCGTCGGTGCGTCGCGCCGCGGCGTTCGCGAAGGCGGGGAGGGCCGTGTCATGAGGACGAGCTCGTCGATTGCGCTGTTCACCGTGCTCGGGTTCACCTCGTGTGCGCCACGCGACGACGCCGGCGGCCGGCAGAACGCTACCGTGCTCGCTGCGGACTGCTACTCGGTCACGCAGATCGACAACCGCAAGTTCGGCGGCGGTGTCGCTCCGCCACACGACATCGACGAGCGCGGAAGGCTGCTGTTCGATCGGTTCATCTGGGACCACGGAGAGCGAACCCCGCTGCGGGCGCCGGAGGGCTGGGTCGCGGCCGGCGCGGTCGACTTCAACGAGCGCGGTGACGTCGTCGGCACAGTGCTTCGCGAGCTCGGTGCCGGTGCTCGGCGCCCCATCGTGTGGTGGCACGACGGCACCGTGGCCCTGTTGCCGGAGGTCGCGAGTCTGAACGAGGTCCTCGAAATCACCGAGCGCGGTCACGTGCTCGCGCGCACGTACGACGGCCGCGCGTGGGATGTCGTTCTCTATCGCGACGGCGCCTGGATCGATTTGGGCCGGGGTATCGCCTACGACGTCAACGACGACGACGAGGTCGTCCTCGTCGACGATCGCCGCGCGGTCTTGTGGAAGGACGGCGCGCGGATCGATCTCGGGCTCGACGGCGCCTTGACCATGAAGCTCAACGACCATGGCCAGGTGATCGCCAACGCCGAGCGCGCCGGCCCCGGGACGGAGGCGGCGTTCCTGTGGGAGACCGGGGTCGCGCGGATGCTCCCCGCGCTTCCATCGCTTGGGGACGCGCAGCAGTGGAGCGCGACCGCCATCAACGAGCGGGGCGACGTCGCCGGTTTGGTGATTCCGTCCAGCACCAGCACGTACTTCTCGTATGCAGTGCTATGGCGCGGTGGCGCTCCGACCGTCCTCGCGGACTGGAGCGCGGGCGTGCTCGACCTCAACGACGCCGGTCAGGTGTTCGGCAATGCCAGGCGGGGCGACGTGTTGAGACCATTCGTTTGGGATCGCGGAACGTACGTCGAGCTGCCGATGCCGTTCGTCGCACGCTCCGCCACCGGCTACGCGGACGGTCGCAAGTCGATCAACGAACGCGGCGACGTCTTCTTCAACATGAAGCCGGTCGACGGGATCAGCCACACGTTGCTGTGGAGGAATGACCTCTGCGGCCGTCCCGAGCCGGAGCCGGAGGAGCCCGGGGAGTGATCAGCGGAGCTCGTCGAACCAAACGGCGAGGGAACCCCCGTGGAAATGGCTCTCGATTCGACCTTCGACCTTCGACCTCGGAACCGCAGACCGGTTCGTGTTCGTGGTCGCGTGCGGTTCCGTCGTCGCCGCCTGCAAGAAGGCAAAGCTCACCGCCACGGGCCCGCAGCCGGAGCTCGCGCCAATGGTCGAGGACAAGTGAGCGTCAGGGGTCGTCCTCCGCGTCGGTCTCGATGAGCGCACGCCGCCCGCCGAGGTTGAGCCTGCGGTGCTCGTCGAGCGCGCGGTCGTCAGCTTTGCGCGCATCGGGGTCGAACCGGCGCACCTCAAAGCGATTGGCAAGGTAGACGTCGATCCCCGGAAACGACACGCACGCGTCAGGGACGCCGTCGTCCCAATCAAGCGTGAGCACCGGGTACTCGCCGATGGCATCGGGCTCGCCGACGTAGAGCACCTCGCACCGGTTGCCGTCCTGAGGACCGAGGAGGAAGCAGTAGCCGGGCAGGTCTTCAAGGACGCCTTCGAAGAGGTCACCGACCCGCCGTCCCCACTGGCGGAGCGCCGCCCCGGCGACAGTCAGCGGCTCGAGGCGCGGCTCGTCGAGATCGGCGAGCAGTCCGAGCGAGGCCGCGTCGAAGGCGAGGAAAGCTCGAAGGGCCGGGGAAAGTGGCCGGTCGCCCGGGAGCTTCAAGCTCGCCAGGACCTCCGGTGCGAGCGCTCGAGGGGGCTGCTCGAGGAGCTCCTCTTTGCGGATTCGTGCGATCACGTCTTCCACCAGAGCGACTCCGCGGTGGAGCTTCGGAGCCTTCGCGGCGGCCCCCGCAGCCTTCTTCTTGCGCGCAGCGAGGATCTTCTCGGCCGACGCTCCGCCCCAAGGTGAGCCCGTCTTCTTTTTCGCCTTCTCGCCAGTCGCCATCGCTTCGAGCAGGGCCAGGTGCCCCTCGAAGCCGAGCCCGAGGAGGGCCTTGCTCGCCGAGAGCATCACGGACCGCTCGGGATCGCAGAGCATCTCCAGGAGTGATGCTCGGTCATTCTCCTTCTCGCGGAGTCCCAGGTACGTCATCCGCGGGAGGGAGGAAGCGGCGAACCGCTCTGCCTTCGCGCCCCGCATGTCGGCGATCTGCGCGGCCGCCTCGGGCAAGGCCGCGATCGCTGCCGCACGCGCGGTGCTCCAGGCCCTGACGACCTTCGCGTCAAAAGGAGAGCGATCCCCTTGCCACTCGGGAGCGAGCTGCGACGACAGCACCGCGTAGTCGTAGCGGACCCGGCCGAGGCACGCGATCGAATGGGCGCGGTAGACCTCCTCGACGACCGTGAAGGGGTTGAAGTCCTTGACCGCGAGGAAGCGGGCCCAGTCATCGTCCGAGAGTGCGCCGACGCGATGCATGTCCGGTGAGTACGGCTCCACGGGGCGGCGTGCGCCGGCGACCAGCTCGGTGAGCTCGTGCCTCCACGCGTCCGGGTAGGCACAGGCCTCCAGGTACGCGTGAATGGCGACCGCTCGCGCCATATCCCCCGTCTTCGCGACAGCGCAGCCCAGCGTGAGGAGCACGTACGGGTTCGTCGGATCGAAGCGGAGCGCGCGCTCCGCGAAGCGGACGGCCTCCTCGAGTTGCCCGAGGTGAAGGAGATCGTCGGCGATCGCGTCGAGGACCCGGTAGGCGGACGTCGCGTGCCAGCGCGGGGTATCGCGGAGCGCGGCGGCATGCGCCACGAGCGCGTCCTCCCAGCGGCCCAAGCGAGTGAACAGCGTGCCGACGAACCCCTGGCGGGCGATGAACGAGCCCCAACGGTCCACGAGCGAGACGAGCGCCTCGATCGCGCTGGCTGGCGGAGCGGCCCCGGCGAACGCCTCGGCGGCGACGCGCGGCAGCGCCTCGCGATCGGCCGCATCCGCGGGCGCGAGCGCCTTGCAGAACGCGGCGATCGTGACATCGTTCGACTCGAAGGCTGCGAACGCGGGCTCGATGACCTGGGCCGTGCTCATGTTCTTCTCCATCGCCGACGTAGTAGATGAAGATCGTGTCAGGATGCGTGCGGTGCTCGGACCTCTGCCCGCGCGCAAAGCTCGAGAGCCCGGGGCTCTTGCGCGGCAGCCGGAAGCGCCACGCGCCCGCTGGCGTCGCTCCGATGATCTCGGCGCTCGCGTCCCCGCGTAGAGGCGCGTGTGCCCACTGGTCCGCCGGTACTGCGACGTGGAAACGCGGGTCGAAGTCATCGGGAAGCAGCGGCATCTTCGTCTGCTGCGGGGCTAAGAGATCCAAGCGTCCTTGGCGGATTCCACCGGTCGCGTTTACATAGCAGACCTACGGCGCCTGCTCGGTCGACGCGGACAACCCGTCGCGCCGCTGCCCGGAGTGCCCCGTTGCTTGCGACCCGCAGGGAAACCCGACCGGGGACACCGGCTGTGGCCTCGGGGGCGAGAGCGTCTTGACGAGGGTGCCGTCGACCTTCTTGCCGATGCGGCGGCCGAGCGGGTCGACGATGTACTCGATCGTCTTGCCAGGCATGGCCACGCCGAGGAGGTTGCCCCGGCTGTCCCAGGTGTACGTGGTGGTCCGCGTCACGCCGGAGACCGTCTCGGTCTTCGTCGCGAGAGGCGTGGCCGGGTTCTTCCTGCCGACGCTGCTCGGAGCGACGAAGCAGGTCACCGGCTCGGACGGGCGGCGTTCGCGGTGCTCGCGGGCGTGGCGGCGTGCGCGTTCGCCGCGCTGCGGCTGGTGGTCGTCACCAGCTGCCGCGATAGGCGAGGAGCGCAACGAAGTGGGCGCCGCGAGCCAACGCGGGTCCGTGAACGCACACCCAGTGTGAGAAGAGCCGTCCACCCTGCAACCGGCGGCCACTCGCTCCTCGTCGCGGAGTACGCCTCGCCCCTCCCCGAGCCGTTGTTCAACGTGGAGCTCGGCTCTACCCTGGCCCGATGACGGACCGGGGGCGGCTGGTCGGGGTCTTTCTTCTTGGTGGGGCGCTCGTTTCGACGGCTTGCTCGTCCGATTCGAAAGACGGGCCCCGCGGCACGTTCCTCGAGGTGACCACGTTCGACGTGGCCGAGGCGGGTTGGGGCGATGCGCCGCTGCCGGTGCACTTCGTCTGGTCGATCAAGGCCGACGGAGGACCGCTCACCTGCAAGCTCGATTGGGACGGTGACGGCACGATCGACAAGGAGATCTCGGGGTGCCGCCCCGACACGCTCCAGGACGCAGTCGCCGACTTGCCGACGTACACCTTCACGAAGACCGGTGAGCATCACCCCAAGCTCGTCGTGAGCGACGGCGTTCGCACCGCGGAGAGGACGACGACCGTCTTCGCGAACTTCGTGAAGTACGCGCCGGGCGTGATCCTGCCGGAGAAGACCGAGGGCTTCGTCGGCGCGGAGACGAGCTGGAAGGCGCCCGCCACGTACGGCGTCGATCCGCCGCACGTCGTCCTCACGTACACGGACGCCTCCAAGGTCCCTGCGATCGCACCGGGCACGATCCTCTGGGGCAGCGCGTACGTCATGAAGGTCACGACGGCGACTCCGTCGGGGAAGACGCTCGCCGTCGACGGGGTGAGCGTGCCCATCACCGACGCGATCCAGGACTGCTTCGTCGGCGCGCGCGATGTCGTCCCCTCGTTCGCCGGCGCGCGCTGCAACGCTGATTCGTGCAAGGACTGGGTCTACGAGCCCCTGCCGCCCGGCAAGTCGCCGATCGCAGGCGCAGACGCTGGGGCCGACGGAGGTTCGCCCACGTCGTTCAAGCGACTCGGCACGCACGCCGATCCGCTCAAGGTCGACTTCGCCGGCAGCTTCTTCGGCCTCAAGGTCGGACTGCCGACGCTCGACATCGACGCGTTCGAGCACTCGTTCCAATTCGGCATCGTGGTCAACAAGTTCCTCGTCGAGATCGGCGGCTTCTCGCTCAAGATCGCCGAAGTCGACATCCAGCCGAGCCTCAAATACGAGTTCAACGTCAAGGAGGCCCTCCGCGACGGGAAGTATGACTTCGGCGCGGCGCCGCTCGGCCCGCCCATCGCGATCGGCCCCATCCCGTTGATCCCGGAGGTCGCGCCCCAGCTCCGGTACAAGGTCGACGTCAAGGCGGGGGCTTCCGTGGAGTTCAAGGCGCCGATCAAGTTCGCCTACCACGACGGACCCCCGAGCAACCTTGGCTTCGAGTTCAACCCGCTGCCGACTGCCTTCCTGGGCATCACTAACTGGGAACCGACCCCTGAGGCCGCCGCCGGTCTCTCGGGGAGCCTCTCGTTCGTTCCGAAGTTCCGGCTGCGCATTCCGGGCATCGGCGGTCCCTACGTCGCGCCCGTCATCTCGGCGACGATCGAGGGGATGGCGAAGATGAAGACGCCCTCGCCTCCGGGCGCGGCCTGCAGCGATCCCGACTACGTGCCCCCCAGCGGAGGCGTGTTCTGCGGCGCGTTCAAGCTCGGCTTCGGCGGCGAGTGCGACTTCGAGCTCACGTGGCTCGAGTTCACCAAGAAGAAGCTCAGTTGGAAGACGCTCGAGTTCCAGATCGCGGAGATCGTGCTCGAGAAATGCAAGGGCTTCTGCGGAGGGACGACCGTCGACGCAGGTTCCGACGCGGCCGACGCAGCACCGGATGGCGATGCGACGGCAGGCGACGCCGTTGCCAGTGATACCAGCGTGGGCGACTCGTCGATCCCCGACGCCCCGGCAGAAGGAGGATCCGATTCGGGCACGCTCGCCGACATCACGGCCGACTGCTTCGAAGGGGCGACCGTGTCGGTCTGCGGCACGAGCTTCTACCCCGGGAGCACGATGACGCTGGTCAACGTCACGGAGGTGCCCGGCGGCATCTCGAGCTATGCGGCGGTCCTCGGCAAGCCCGAGGTCGGCGACGAGAGCTCCAACGTCCCCAGCAGCGCGAAGGTGTTCACCTTCTTCGACACCAGCAGCCTGTGGGGCGTCCCCGGATTCCCGACGCCGATCGTCGGGCGCGACGTCAATCGAGGGGGCCGATCGAACCTCATCGCGGTCTGGAAGAACTCGGCCGGCGTCTTCGAGTGGGTCACCAACATCACCGGCGGTCACTACAGCTTCACCGGCGGCCTTCCTGTCTACCGTCAGTTCCAGTTCATCCACGAGTCGAGCTCCGCCCCCACGAGCTCTCCCTTGTCGTCGTTCGGCGCGCGGAAGGACTTCTTCCGAAGCTACAAGAGCTCCGAAGGGACGGTCTGGACCGAGCTCGACCCGCCGACCGACCTCTCGTGTGCGCCCGTCATCTCGTTTCCGAAGGACTGCTTCCAGTACGCGGAGCTGTCGATGGCCCCGATCGCGATCGACCTCGGCGCCGTTCCGGCCGGTTCGAGCTCCGCGGACGCGACCTTCGACCTGTCGAACGACGGGAAGGACCCGAGCAGCGCGATCACGCTCTCGCTGACGGGCGCCGATGCGTCGCTCTTCTCGATCTCCGGAGGATCGTGCATGTCGGGGGTGACGACGCTCGCGGCGGGCGGGTCGTGCGCCATCAAGATGAAGTTCAACCCGCTCTCGACGACGAGCGTCGGTACGAAGACCGCGACGCTGAAGGCGACGGCCTCGACGGGCGGAACCGTGCACGCAACCGTGACGGGCAAGGTCTCCTCCGCCGGGCTCGCGCTCTCGCCGACGCCGAAGGACTTCGGGTTCCTGCTCGCTGGCGCGAGCACGCCGGACACGACGTTCACCGTGACGAACACCGGGGGGTCGCCGAGCAGCGCGATCACGCTGTCGCTGACCGGCGCCGATGCGTCGCAGTTCACCCTCACGGGCGGCACCTGCGCCTCCGGCACCACCACGCTCGCACCGTCCGCGAGCTGCACCGTGACCGCCCGGTTCGCGCCGGGCAGCACGGCGATCGCCGGATCCAAGTCGGCGACGCTGTCGGCCACCGCGACGACGGGCGGGACGGCGAGCGCTGCGCTGAGCGGCGTGGTCCAGGCACCGGCGGCGCTCACCATCACGCCGGCAGGGAAGGTCTACGGGTCGGTATCTACGACCGGCGCCGGCACCGACAGCCTCTTCACCGTGAAGAACGGCGTCGGCGGCGTCACGAGCGGAACGCTCGCGATCGCGATCGGCGGTACCCACCCCTCCGACTTCGCCATCACCGGCGGCACCTGCGTCCCGGGCACGACCAAGCTCGCGGGCGGCGCGAGCTGCAGCGTCATCGTCAGGTTCAAGCCGACATCGACGGGGGCGAAATCCGCATCGCTCGGCGTCGTGGCGACACCCGGCGGCACCCCGGCCGCCTCGCTGACGGGCACGGGCATCTGATCCAGCTCGCGCGAGAAGGCTCTCAACCGTCGTCGAGCACGTCGGCAACTGCGTCGCCCGTGGTCGCGTCCGACGCGACGTCGGCGCGTTCCAACGCACCGGCGTCGTCGTCGTCGATTCCAGGCGCATACCGGCAGAGCCGGTGCGAGTCCGCGCAGGAGATCTGACGGTACGGCCACTTGCAGGTGGGCACGCCGTGCTCGCACACCGGCGGCTGCAGCACGTCCAGATCGCAGCAGCAGACGCCTTTCGCGTCGCACGCCGCATCGATGCCGCCCTCGGATCGGACGTCGGCAGCGTCGCCCTCGGGCGGCGCGTCGGCGGCGCCATCGCTGAGGACGTGCGGGGCGCACGCCGCCGGGCACCCCACGACCGTGAGCGCGAAGAGCAACGGCCGCATGGCATCGAGTGTACCGGATGGCGACGAGGGGGCTAAGAGAGCCAAGCGTCCTTGGGGATCCACCGTTCGCGTTTGCATATTTCGGACATATGCGCAGTTCGCTCGGGACGGTCGGAATACGGGTCATGGGCCGTGAGCGTCTCTCGTGAGCAATGCAAGGCTCGCGGACTTCGCGACCCGCGTGCACGAGGACTTCGCCGACGAGCTCTCGTTCGCCCGAGTCTGGGGCCACGGGAAGCACGACGGCCAGCGGATCCACCGCGACCACCCGCTCGCCGACGGCGACGTGATCGAGCTGCACCTGTAGGTGCGGAAACTGTTGAGCAACCGCCCCGCATGCGCGAGTCTTGGCAGCGGGGGGGAGGGGCGAGTCCCGTGGGCATGACCACACAGGACTACGACGAACATGATCGTCCTCGCGCCCAACACCGCGTTCCTCTCCGAGACATCGCGAATGCTTGCGGTCTACCAGGCGCTGCGGGCGCGCGGCGCGCCCGTAACGGTGGTGACGCACGGCGGCCCCCACGAGCGGGTGCTCTCCACGCACGACGTGCCCTACGAGGTGCTGGGCCCCGGCTGGAGCCGTGAGCGTGCGGCGCGCTTCGTGACGTCGATACCTGGCATGAGTCCGCCCGGTGCGGAGCTGTACAGCGACGCGGAGCTGATTGAACTGACCCGCGCCGAGGCGGCCCACTTCGCGCGCGTGCGCGCGACCGCGGTCGTCACGGGGTTCATCCTCTCGACGCTGCTCTCGAGCCGAATGGCGCGCATCCCCCTGGTGACCACGCACGCTGCCTCCTGGGTCGCGCCGGTGATGGAGCGGGGGATGCTCCCGGTGCCGTCGAAGAACGTCCTGCCGCTGCAGCGCTGGCTGCCCGAGCGGGTGAAACGCTTCCTCGCCAACGTGGGACCGATGCGCGGGACGGTGGGCTGCGGAGTGTTCAACCGGGCGGCGCGCACGCTCGGCGTCGAGGGCGTGCCCAGCCTCGCGGCGCTGCTGATGGGCGATCTCACCCTCGTCACGGACGTGCCCGAGGTGCTCGGCATCTCCCGCGCGGAGTTGGAGGCGTGGCGACCGCGCAATCCGAGGTACTTCCGAAGCGAGCCGAAGCTCCGCTACGTGGGCCCCATGTTCGCGAAGCTCGATCTACCCGTGTCGCCGCAGGTCGAGGAGTTCCTCGCCGGGCCCCGGCCCATCGTCTACGTCGCGATCACCTCCAGCACGCCGGGGCTCGTGCGCGGGGTGGTGCGCGCGGTGCGAGCGGCCGGCACGCGAGCGCTGGTGGCGAGCACGGTGCACGAGGTGGGCGACGTCGCAGGCGACGGCGTGCTCGTCGAGCAGGTGCTGCCCAGCCATCTCATCATGCCGAAGGTCGACCTGGCGGTGACGGCCGGCGGTCAGGGCAGCGTGCAGACGGCGATGACGTCGGGCACGCCGCTGATCGGCATCCCGCTGCAGCCCGAGCAGGACTTCAACGTCGTGCTGATGGAGCGGCACGGCGCCGCGCGCCGGCTCGCGGAGGCGCACGCGGCATCGCCGGCGCTCACCGAGCTCGTACGCACGATGCTCGCCGACGAGCGGTACAAGGAAGCGGCGCAGCGGGTGCAGCGCTGGTACGCAGGCGTCGACAGCGCGGGCGCCGCGGCGGACGCCATCCTGGAGTGCGCGAGCCAACGAAGCTGACGCGATGGTCGTCGAATCGAGCGACGATCGCGCGACCATCGAGGCGACGCTCGAAGCGGGAGGGAAGATCTGCGCGACGGTGTCGCGGCACGTTCGTCGCCGTCAAGGACGGGTCACCCGGCGTATCACCGCTTGTGATTCGCCTCCCACCCGCCGATTCGCGAACACATCGATCGGAATAGGCGGACAGGTCGCGCGGGCGGTCCTCCGCGCCGCCGCGTGTCGTCAGACCGAGCTGCAGCGAGTCGAAGGCGTGCCACCGCGTGACGCCGTCCACCGCGCGCGACGGACGCGCCGACACCACGCCCGCGTCAGGCTGCGACGTCCACCCTCAAGGGCAAGGGCTGCGATACCGAGCGACCGCTCGCGAAGCAGCGGGATCAGCGCAGCAGCCCGCGCGCCTTCGCAGCCGCGACGAAACGATCCTTGGCGAGTTGATAGCGCTTGCGCAGGCGGGCGCTCTCGCGCTCGAGCGCGGCCTCGTCGGCCTGCTCACCGAGGAACACGCGAGAGAGCTCGCGCCACGACAGGCCCTCTTCGAGCCTCAGGAGCAGGAGCGTGCGATCCTCTTCGCTGAACGAGGACCGCAGCTCGGCGCGCGCGCGATCGATGTTGCTGCTGGTCTCGGTGCGCAGGCGCTCCGCGAGCTTCTCGACCTCGCTGGCTTGCGAGAGCGGGACCTCGCCCGCGCGCCGCTCGCCGAGGCGCGCGTGATCGACCGCGGCGTGACGCGCGAGCAGGAAGCACCACGAGCGCAGCGAGCACTGCCAGCCGAACTGGGGAAGGCTCGTCCACAGTCGCTCGGCGAACACCGAGAACGCGTCGCCGGCACGGGTCTCGTCGCCGAGGAGCGACCGCAAGAACCGGAGCACCTCGGGGCCGCGCCCCTGCAAGGCGAGCGTGGTCGCGCGGGCTGCATCCCCCTCTTCGAGCGCAGCGAGAACGGACGCCTCGAGCGCCCCCTGCTCCTCCTTCATGACGAAAGTCTATCCAAGGCTTCACATCCGGAAAGCCGCCGACGTCTACCCGTCGGAGGTCATGGAATGAGGACTCTGGCTCTCGTCTTCCTGGGGATGTTCTTGGGTTGTAGCTCGTCCGACGAGCCGTCGGCGCCGGCGACCGTCACCGACTCGGGGATGGACGCGCCGGTCATCGTCGACAGCGAGGTCGCCGAGACCCCGGCCGCCGACGCAGGCGCCAAGTGTGCACCCCGACCCATCACCGGATGGACGCCGGGCTGGTATCCGCCGAGCGGGGCGCATCAAGGCAAGTGCACCGCGACCGAGATCGACGAGCTGGTGGCCGCGTGCTTGGGCCCCGGCGCGCCGCCCGATGGGTGCAACGCCACGCGCGCGAAGTTGGCCACGTGCGCGGCGTGCGTGAGCTCGGACGCCTACGCGACGCCCACCGCCGCGCTGCTCGAGTACAAGACCCCGCTGATGTTGCTCGATCGCAACGTCGGCGGCTGCGTCGCCTTGAAGCTCGGGGACTCGACGAAGGACGGCTGCGGCGCCAAGGTCCGCGCCGCGATCGACTGCGGCCTGCAGGCGTGCGGCGCCCAGTGCCCCTTCGATCCGACCAGAGGCTTCGCCGCGCTCAACGCGTGCCAGAAGAAGGCGTTCGCCGACCCGAGCCTCTGCAAGACGTACTTCGACGCCGCCGATCAGTGTGTGGCCGAAGCCGGCGACAAGGTCACCGAGTGTTCGTTCTACCTGACCGGCGAGCCCGTGGCGGATGTGTTCAAGCGCTACGCGACGCTGTTCTGCGTCGCGGCGCCGACGTCGGACGCCGGCACCGACTAGGGCCTGTCCCCAACTGCCCCCGGGATGAATCCCGGGGCACCGAAAGCTTCGTAAGCCTGCTTCGCAGGCTCCTCGCGCTGTGCGCGGTGAAGGCTTGGGTGCGCGGAAGCCGAAGACTCGGCCGTCCGCAGCGGAGCGTGGGCGAGCGCGTGCGC
>JACPFM010000007.1:0-6202 GCA_016182965.1 Deltaproteobacteria bacterium
GATGCCCGTCGGGGTCAGCTCCTCGGCGGGATCCATCGGCAGGTCCTCGGGTCGCATCGCGCCGGGGGTTACCGGACCGGGACTCCATCGGCCAAGTTCACGACCCGATCAAAGTCCGTGTTCGAGATCAACAGTTGCTCGTGGAGAGTGTAGATGGCATGGAGCGCGATGCTTCGCACGCCTTCCTTGCACGTCTTGTTGCCGATCGTCGCGGTGATGATCGGGTGCTCCTCGCGCGGCAACCCCGACGCGACCGACGCCTCCGTCGCACCCGTCGCTTCGGCGAGCGGCAGCGCGCTCGCCACGCTGCGCACGTTCCCGGCGTTCCGCGATCACCTCGGCCAGGGCGGCGCGCTCGTGCGCGAGGCCGACGGCCTGCGCCTGCGCCCTCGCGACGGTCGGCGCTTCCAGGGCGTGGCCGATCTCGAGGCGACGCTCCCCACGCGCGCCGATCGGCCGATGCGCGTCCGCGATCGCGCGCTCCCCGCGTTCTTCGTCGAGGTGCGCGCCGAGGGCGATCGAGCGGTCGAGGGCGCGATCGAGGGCTCCGCGATTGCGTTCCCCGAGGTCTCGCCCGGCGTCGACGTGGTGCACGTGGTCGAGGCCGATCGGGTGGAGGACGTGCGGCTCCTCAAGACGGCCGCCGCGTCCACCCGCGTGCGCTTCTCGCTCCACCTCGGCCCCGCCGTCGCCTCGGCGCGCGTCCGCGAGGGGCGCGTCGAGCTGCTCGACGGCGCCGGCGCGGTGCGGCTCGCCACGCAGCCGATCGTGGCGATCGACGCGCGCGGCGAGCGTCGCGAGGCGAAGCTCGCGCTCGTCGGCGCAGGGGTCGATCGCGCGCTCGACGTCGACTTCGACGCGCGCGGCCTCACGCTGCCCATCGCGCTCGATCCCGAGTGGCGCACGGTGACCGCGCCGGCGTTCAACGCGCTGACCTGGTCGCACGTCAGCTTCGTGCCGCTGCCCGACGGCAGGATGGTCGTCTTCGGCAACGGCGCGGGCCTACCGCTCGCGAGCCCGCGCGCGTACGTGTTCGATCCGGCGGCGCAGACGGTGGCTTCCCAGCCCGACACGCAGTTCGCCAAGACGCACTACGGCGCGGTCAGGCTCTCGACGGGGAAGATCCTCCTCTACGGCAACGCCTCGACCGCCGAGCTGTACACGATCGGCGCCGGCGGCGCGGCCACCGGCTCGACCACCGTCGCGCGCAGCGAGCCCCAGCTCACGCTGGTGACCTCGCCGAGCGAGCGGGTGTACGCGATCGGCGGCTTCTCCGGGAGCACGCTGCACACCGCCAACGAGTCGTACGAGGTGTCGATCGGCACGTGGGTGACGCGGGCGCCGCTCGCCGCGCCGCGCGCCGACCACACCCAGACGCTGGTCGCCGGGAACAAGATCCTGATCGCCGGCGGGCGCGGCGGGGCCGCGTTGAACGACGGGCTCGTCTACGACGTCGCGGGGGACAGCTACGCGCCGGCGGCCAACGCGATGAGCACCGCGCGCTACGGGCACACCGCGACGCTCCTCGACGACGGGCGTGTGCTGCTCGTGGGCGGCCGCGTCGTCACCACGGCCACCGAGAAGGTCGACGTCTACCGCCCGGGCACCAACGACTTCGCGCCGGTCGCGGCGATGAGCCACATGCGCACCGATCACCGCGCGTTCAAGCTCCCCGACGGCAAGGTGATGATCGTCGGCGGCTTCGGGCGCCCGGTCTCCGGCTCGACCGACGCGGTGCTCTCCACCAGCGAGATCTACGATCCGACGAGCAACACCTGGTCGGCCGGCCCGTCGATGGCCAACCCGCGTCGCTACTTCGCCGGGGCGCCGGCGAGCGGCGGGCGGGTGGTCGTCGCGCTCGGCGAGAAGGGCAGCGGCTTCAACGACACGCTCGAGCAGTACATCCCCGACGCGGCGCTCTGCTCGACGGGCTGCCCGAGCTGCGTCGACGGCGTGTGCTGCGATCGGCCGTGCACCGGCCAGTGCGAGGCGTGCGACGTGACCGGGTTCGCGGGGATCTGCATGCCGGTCGTCGGCGAGGCGCCGCACGGCACGCGCCCCGCGTGCTCGCCGTTCCTGCAATGCGGCGCCGGCGGCGCGTGCGCGACCGCCTGCTCGAGCGACGCCGCTTGCGCGCCCGGCAACTTCTGCGGCGTGACCGCCTGCTACCCGAAGAAGGCGAACGGCGCGGGCTGCGGCGCGGCCAACGAGTGTACGTCCGGCTTCTGCGCCGACGGGGTCTGCTGCGACACGGGCTGCACCGGACAGTGCCAGTCGTGCAAGCTCGCCGGCTCGGTCGGCACCTGCACCAACGTCACCGGCTCGCCGCCGCCGGGCAAACCGGCGTGCAGCGGCAGCTACGCGTGCTCCGGCGGCGCGTGCCTGACGACCTGCAGCGGCGACGCGCAGTGCAGCGCCGGGTTCTGGTGCAGCGGCGGCGCGTGCGTCGCGAAGAAGGGGCTCGGGATGACCTGCGGCGCCGCGAGCGAGTGCGGCACCGGCTTCTGCGTCGACGGCTACTGCTGCAACAGCCCGTGCGCCGGCGCGTGCGAGGCGTGCGACGTCGCCGCCGCGCTCGGCAAGTGCTCGTTCGTGCCGCCCGGCGCGCCGCGCCCCCCGCGCGTCTGCGCGCCGAGCATCTTCTGCGGCAGCAGCGGCCTGTGCGCGAGCAGCTGCACGAGCGACGCGCAGTGCGCCGCCGGCTTCATCTGCATCTCGGGCGTCTGCTCGACCAGGAAGCTCGACGGCTCGACCTGCCTGAACGCGACCGAGTGCTCGAGCGGCAACTGCGTCAACGGGATCTGCTGCGACAAGCCGTGCTTCGGCGAGTGCGAGTCGTGCCGCGAGCCCGGCGCGGTGGGCACGTGCAAGCCGCGGCCGAACACGGCGACCTGCGGACCGACCGGCTGCTCGGGCAGCCACCTGGTCACCTCCGGCAACTGCTCCGGGTCCGACAACACCTGCGTGCCCGGATCGATCGCGCCGTGCGCCGGATCGCTGAAGTGCGCGAACGCGACCTCGTGTCTGACCTCGTGCACCACCAGCGCGGACTGCACGACCGGCACGTGCGACACGACCACCGGGACGTGCGGCGTCGGCCCCGTGGACGCGGGCGCCGAAGGCGGCGGTGACACGGGCGCCGCGGGCGGTGACACGGGCGCCGGGGGCGGCGACACGGGCGCCGGAGGCGGTGACACGGGCGCCGACACGCTGCCGATCGCAGACGCACCTGCGCCGTCGATCCCGGCGACGCCGGTGGTCGTCGGCGAGTTCGCCCGTTGCAGCAAGAACGCCGACTGCCCGACCGGGTTCTGCGTCGAGGGCGTGTGCTGCGACTCCGCGTGCGCCGACCGCTGTCACTCGTGCGCGCTGCTCCCGACGGCCGGCAAGTGCACCGTCGAGCCGATGGGCGTCGACCTGAAGAACGAGTGCGGCCCTGCGATGACCTGCCTCGGGACCTGCGGCGGCGACGGTCAGTGCATCGGCGCAGGCGCCGGAACGATGTGCGCCCGGAATCGCTGCGTCGGCGCGAGCCACGGCGTCGGGCCCGCCTACTGCGCCGCGCCGGGAGGGAAGTGCCCGACCGACGACGGCGTGCCGTTCGAGTGCGCACCGTACATCTGCGAGCCGGCGTTCGGCGCGTGCCGTACGACGTGCGCCAGCTCGCAAGACTGCGCGAACGGCTTCGTCTGCGACATCGCCGCGCGAACCTGCGTGGCGCCCGCCGCGGTCGCCGCCGCCACCGACGAAGCCGAGGCGGGAGGCTGCGGCTGCTCGACGCCCGGTCGCGCGGACTCGCGCGCTTGGGGCAGCGCGAGTCCGCGCGCCGGTGGAGCGGGCTCGGGTGTCCTCGCCGCCATCGCCCTGGCCCTCGCCCTTTCGGGTCGCCGGCGCGGCGCGCGAGGCGCGGCGGGGGGCTGACGCTCGAGCCAACCGCCCGGAACTACGGCGGAAGTACGCCGATTGCACGTCAATCCAGAAGGGTTGACCGGGCGATCTCCGTGCTTAGGTTGGCCCGGAAATTGAGGGGCCGGCCCGCCGGCACCCCGTCAGGGCAGCAGAACGGCCCCGCTCCGCGTGAGCGGCGACCGCATCCGGAGGAGAACTCAGCGTCATGGGCAAGATCATCGGAATCGATCTCGGAACCACGAACTCGGTCGTCGCGGTCATGGAAGGCAAGGAACCGCGCGTCCTCGAGAACGAGGAAGGATCGCGCCTCACGCCTTCGGTGGTCGCCTGGGACGACAAGGGTGAGGTGCTCGTCGGTCAGATCGCCAAGCGTCAGGCGGTCACCAACCCCGAGCACACCGTCTACTCGATCAAGCGCTTCATGGGCCGTCGCTTCGAAGAGATGGGCGACGAGATGAAGCGCGTGCCCTACCACATCAAGCGTGGCGAGCACGGCGAGTCGACCGTCGACCTCCGCGGCAAGAAGTGGACGCCGCCGGAGATCAGCGCCCGCGTGCTGATGAAGCTGAAGAAGGCCGCCGAAGAGAAGCTCGGCGAGAAGATCACCGAGGCGGTCATCACCGTCCCGGCGTACTTCAACGACGCGCAGCGCCAGGCCACCAAAGACGCGGGCCGCATCGCTGGCCTCGACGTCAAGCGCATCGTCAACGAGCCGACCGCGGCCGCGCTCGCCTACGGCCTCGACAAGAAGAAGGACGAGGTCATCGCCGTCTACGACTTCGGCGGCGGCACGTTCGACATCTCCATCCTCGAGGTCGGCGACAACGTCGTGCAGGTCATCAGCACCAACGGCGACACGCACCTCGGCGGCGACAACATCGACGAGCGGATCATGGAGTGGCTGATCGCCGAGTTCAAGAAGGACAACGGCATCGACGTCTCCAAGGACAAGATGGTCATCCAGCGCCTCAAGGAGGCCGCCGAGAAGGCGAAGATCGAGCTCTCGTCGACCAACGAGACCACGATCAACCTGCCGTTCCTCACCGCCGACGCGTCGGGCCCCAAGCACATGAACGTGCGCCTGTCGCGCGCGAAGCTCGAGCAGATGATCAGCGATCTCGTCGAGCGCTCGATGGAGCCGGTGCGCAAGGCGCTGGCCGACGCGAAGAAGTCCCCGAAGGACATCCAGGAGGTCGTCCTCGTCGGCGGCAGCACCCGCATCCCGATGGTGCAGAAGGCCGTGAAGGACTTCTTCGGCAAGGAGCCGCACCGCGGCGTCAACCCCGACGAGGTCGTCGCCATCGGCGCCGCCGTCCAGGCGGGCGTGCTCTCGGGCGACGTGAAGGACCTCGTCCTCCTCGACGTCACCCCGCTGTCGCTCGGCGTCGAGACGCTGGGCGGCGTCATGACCGCGATGATCCCGCGCAACACCACCATCCCCACGCAGAAGAAGGAGATCTTCTCCACGGCGGCCGACAGCCAGCCGTCGGTCGAGATCCACGTCCTGCAGGGCGAGCGCGCCGAGGCGCGTTACAACCGCACCCTCGGCAAGTTCCACCTCGAGGGCATCCTCCCCGCGCCGCGCGGCGTCCCGAAGATCGAGGTCACCTTCGACATCGACGCCAACGGCATCCTCAACGTCAGCGCCAAGGACCTCGCCACCGGCAAGGACGTCCAGAAGCGCATCGAGGGCGCCTCGGGTCTCAACGAGCAGGAGATCCAGCGCATGGTGAAGGAGGCCGCGGAGCACGAGGCCGAAGACAAGGCCCGTCGCGAGCAGGTCGAGCGTCGCAACAAGCTCGACGCGATGGTCTACCAGATGGAGAAGACCATCTCCGAGTCGAAGGACAAGCTGCCGGCCGACGAGGTCGCCAAGCTCGAGGAGATCCTCAAGGAGGGCCGTCAGGCGGTCGAGCGTCAGGACGACGCCGCGATCCAAGACGTCACCGCCCGCCTCGAGAAGGAGTCGCACCGCATCGCCGAGGCCATGTACAAGGGCGCCGCAGGCGGCGGCGACGGCGGCGGTGGTGGCGCGGCGGGCGGCGGCACGCCGAGCCAGCCGGGCGGCGAGAAGAAGAAGGAAGGCGTGATCGACGCGGAGTTCGAGGAAGCGAACTAGAGTCGTCAGTCGTCAGCACGGCGACGGAGGGCCTCGGGAGTGATCCCGGGGCCTTCGTCTTGACGCGAACGCGAACGCGAACGCGAACGCGAACGCGAACGCGAACGCGAACGCGAACGCGAACGCGAACGCGAACGCGAACGCGAACGCGAACGCGAACGCGAACGCGAACGC
>JACPFM010000007.1:6247-74102 GCA_016182965.1 Deltaproteobacteria bacterium
AACGCGAACGCGAACGCGAACGCGAACGCGAACGCGAACGCGAACGCGAACGCGAACGCGAACGCGAACGCGAACGCGAACGCGAACGCGAACGCGAACGCGAACGCGAACGCGAACGCGAACGCGGAGGACTTCGCTTCGCTCGGCGCGCGGGAGGGTACCCGCGTACTCAGCGCTGTCCAGGCCGCAGCGGCGCTGCGCGCCGTGCTCGCTTCGCTCGCAGCCTGGACTGCGCCTCCGTGCGCGGGTGCGTGGGCACCACGCCGAGTGAAGCTCGGGCGCGAGGGGCGCTCGGGTGACTCGGCGTGGAAAGGGTCACGCCATGTTGCGCATCTATCGAGTTGCTCTCGACGTCGTTCGCAGGCTCCAGCCGTATGTCTTGCAGATTCGGCGGCGGCAGCCGTCGCTGGCCGATCAGCTCGATCGCGCATGCGACACGACCGTGCTGGGCATCGCCGAGGGGTCGCGGTCTCTCGGCAAGATCCGCGGGCAACACTACTCGCGGGGGGCGGCGTCGATGGACGAAGCCAATGGGTGCATCGATCTCGCGCTGGCGAAGGGGCACATCGGCTCGTTCGATGGTGATCTGCGGGAAGCGATGAAGCAGATCATCGGCACGCTCACCAAGTGTGTCGGGCGGTGACGGGGTGACGGGGCGACGGGCCGGCGTGCACGCGCGCGCCGGCCCGGCCGCTGCACCAATCGAGTGGGGCGCCACCTGCGCGCTGGCGACGAGCCGGCGTGCACGCGCGCGCCGGGGGCCCGGGCCTCCTCGCGCAGCTCGGCCTCACGTGCGTCGGGATCAACTGGGTCGGGCAGTGAGCGCGGGCGGCGGACCGGCGCGGGTGCAACGCCAGTCCGCCGCGACTCGCTCACCGCGCGTTCTTGAACAGCGTCGCGACCACCCTGCGCATGCGGTCGAGTAGCTCGGGGTCGAACGAGTGGACGTACTCGAACGCCACCGCCGTCTCGACGCCGGCGATGACCTCGTTCATCGATCCTGCAGCCGAGTGATAACGCGCCGCCCGATTGCGGCCGCGACTGTACGAGCCCTCCGCCGTGTTGAGCGGAACGCTCGCCAAGGCACGCCGCAGCTGCCGCCCCAGGTCGCGGTCGTGCTGCTCGATGCGGTCGATGATCGGCAGCAGCGCACGGATGATCTCGAGAATGACGGAGTAGATTCGAAGCACGGCAGTAACCTCCCGCCCCGAGCTTCCTTCGCTCGAAGCGGCTGCCCCCGCACCCCGGAGCGCAGGGCTGATCAAGGCTGCGAGCGCAGCGAGCACCGCGGCAAAGCCGCGGCTGCGGCCTTGAACAGCCCGAGCACCGGGGTACGATCGCGCAGCTTCGAGCGGAGAAGATGTTACGCGGACGCGAACGCGAACGCGGACGCGAAGGCGAACGCGAACGCGAACGCGGAGTTCGGCACGGGCGCGTGGGGCGCTCCGGCGAACCAGCGCGAAAGATCACTCCGTGGTGCGCGTCTGCGCGCTGCCCTGGAGAGCGCGCACCCTGCGCGTCACGACCTGCGCCGGAGCTCCTCCTCGAGCTCCCGCACGCGCGCTTCCGCGGCGCGTTGTTTCTCGAGCGCGGTCTCCTTCTCGGCGCGCTCCGACTCCTCGGCGGTCGCCCACCACTGCGTGCCCTCGTGGTCGTCGGCGACACGGAGGCGCTGGCCCTCGTCGACGACGAACAGCCACGCTTGCAGGTACGGCGACCAGGCCGGGCCCTCGCCCGTGTACACGCGATCGAACCCTTCGTCGGTGCGCCTCCAGAGCTGCAGGCGCACGGGGCCTCGGCCGGGCGGGCCGGCCAGGAGCGGATCGAAGATCCATAGCTCCTCGACGCCGCACGCGGCGTACTTCTCCGGCGCGATGACGTAGTCCTTGTTCGGGTTTTCGGGGCTGACCACCTCGATGGCGAGGCGCGGCATGCGATGGCCCGGCTTCCAGGCGAGCAGCGACGCGACGGCGTCACCCTCCGGCGGGCGTGGCTCGACGACGTAGACGTCGGGATCGACGCCGACGTTCCTGTGACGCTCGTCCCAGCGGACGGCCTGGTTTCGACCGACGAGCGCGTCGCGACCGGTGCGCGCGACCCAGGCGCGCAGCAGCTGCCATAGCAGGTCACAGGTCAGCACGTGGGAGTACGACTCCGGCATGGTCTCGTCCGTGAGCGTCCAGGACGCGGGAGGCTCGTCGAACGCGAGGCGGAGCGTCACGTACCGGTTCGTGGGCGTGGCCATCGAGATCTCCGAGAGGGTAGCACCAGGGAGTCGACCGGCGACCGCGCTGAGTTGCGTGGGCTTGCAACGCGAGCGGGCGCGCTCGACGCGGCCGTAGGCAGTGGGAGCGTTCGTCTGCCATCATCGGGCTCCGATGGATGACCGAGCTCCCCGCGGCGCGACGGGACCGATGCGCTCGACGTTCGCGCCCTTCTGCGTGCTGGCCGGGTGCGGCGGCGGCACGACGAGCGCGCCGGCGCCGACATCACCTGCGACGACAGAGCCTGTCGCATCTCCGGCAGTGTCGACGAGCGATGCGCCGACGAGCGGCGGGACCAGCGCAAAGCCCGCGAGCTTCGCGCACCCCGATCACCCCGGGCTGCAGATCACCGACCTGAAGGTCGGCAGCGGACCGGAGGTGAAGCCGGGCGACACCATCGAGGTCAACTACGTCGGCACGCTCGAGGACGGGACGGTGTTCGACCAGACGCAGAGCGGGCCCGCGACGTTCGCCATCGGCAAGGGCATGTTGATCAAAGGGTGGGACGCCGGCGTGCCCGGCATGCGCGTCGGCGGCGTGCGGCGGTTGTTCGTTCCGGCGTCGCTCGGCTACGGCCAAAAGGGCGCGCCGCCGAAGATCCCGCCGTACGCGGCGCTGATCTTCGAGATCGAGCTGCTCGCGATCAAGTGACGTCGCGCGCGCGGATCGCCAACACGGCGACGCCGCCTGTCGTACGGACGGCGCAGGCCAGGCGATCGTCGGCGCCGGTGGGGGTCCACGAGACCTCGCGGCCCCCTTCTCCCGACGACGGGTCGACCTCGCCGTCGGCCTGCCAGCGCGTGCTGATCGAGGCGGGACCGCCGCGCAGGCGCACGGTCACCCGATCGCCGTCGCGCTCCGCGAAGAGCGCGACCTGGGGCGGCGCCCACAGCGGCAGATCGCGCGTGCGCTCGGCGCGGCGCGGGGTCGTGTCCTGCCACTGATCGATCAGCGGGTCGCGCGGCTCGAGGCGGCCGAACGTCGCGTCGGCGTCGGCGCTGTCGCCGACGGTCGAATCGCCCGTGTCGTAGCCGGTGTCGGGCGGGAGCGCGTCGACCGGACCCCAGTCGAAGCCGGTGTCGGGCGGCGGCGGATCGGCGGGACCGAAGTCGTAGCCGCTGTCGGGCGGGAGCGCGTCGACCGGACCCCAGTCGAACGCGCTGTCGGGCGGGACCGGATCGACGACGTCGCTCGTGTCCTTCAGGCCGGTGTCCGGCGGGACCGGGTCGGCCGTCTCGGTGGTCTTGCCGCCGCAGCCGGTCGCCCACACCGACAGCGCCGAGGCGAACGCCGCGTGCTGCACGATCGAGAGGAGCTTGCTCGACGCTCGCGAGGGAGGCGGCGCGGCGAAGCTCTCGGCGAAGCGCGACATGTCGAACTGCAGCTCGTCGATCGCGCGGTGCCACACCCGGTCCATCGCGGCGATCTTCAGGCCGAGCAGCGCGGTCGCGCGGGCGATGCGATCGTGATCGGCGAGATCGACGGACGCCGCGAGCTCGAGCGCCTCCTCGATGAGATCGGCGGTCTCGTTGGCGATGCCGCGGGTCAGATCGCGCGCGCGCGCGGCGAGCGCGTCGGCGCGCGGGCCCCCGTAGAAGTACTGGAGGATCTTCGCCGAGTAGCCCAGGCTCATGTAGCGGTTGCCGATGCCGTCGCAGGCGAAGTTGCGCTCGCGGAAGGCGGCGGAGCAGATGCGGAAGAGCAGCTCGGTGCGATCGTCGGTGACGCGATAGTCCCAGCCGAGGTAGCTGCCGCCGAGCGCGTTCTTCTCGGCGAGCGACAGGTGCAGCGGCGTGCCGTGATACGGCTCGGCGCGGCAGAAGTTCACCGGGTGATCGGCGTGCTCGCGGATGAAGCGGACGTTCTCGCGCACGTCGTCGATCGTGGAGCTCGGCTCGAAGAGCAGGAGGTTGTAGCAGACGAAGATGCCCGCCTCGCGCGCGGCCCGCAGCGCGTCGCGAACGTGCGAGGTCTGGGTGCGGCTCGGCGAGGTCTCGCATGAGCTCCGGCGTGACCGAATCGGGGCGACATTTGCCGATGAAGGCGACGCGCCCGACGCCGTAGTCGTCGAGGGTGGCGCGGATCGCCCGCACGCGCGCGACCGAGTCGCGCGGCCGCGGCATGAGGAAGTTGTCGTCGTGGAAGCAGAAGAGCCCGCGCCCGCCGGCGGTGTGCGCGAGCAAGGCCATCTCTCGCGCGACGTTCTCGGGCGAGCGATGACGGAGCGTCTGCCCCCCGCCGTGCGCGCGCGCGTCGCGGTAGAAGGTGGTGATCGAGCAGTAGGTGCACGAGCCCCAGCAGCCGCGGCCGCCCATGATCGGGATGAACGGGATCCCGAGGTGGCGCGCGTGCGCGCGATAGCGCTTGGCGAACGGCACCGCGTCGAGCTCGGCGACGAGCGCGCGGGCCGCGGTGCGGTGGGGCATGCCGCGACCGGGCAGGGCGAGGCCGGCGACGTCGTCGAGGCGCCCGCCGCGCTCGAGCGCGTCGAGCAGATCGACGAAGGCCTCCTCGCCCTCGTACATGACGACGGAGTCGACGCCGTTGCTGCGCGCGAGCACCTCGCGGAACGCCATCGTCGGGAACTGCCCGCCCGCGGTGACGTGCCCCTCGTAGCCGCGGGCGCGGAGGCTCCGAGCGAGCGTGAGGAAGTCGTGCGCGCGGTGCTGGAACTGCGCGCTGAGACCGACGACGTCGGGGCGCTTGGCGAGCACCGCGTCGATCACGCCGCGCAGCTGCGCGGTCCGGTCGAACGGCACGATGTCGACCCGGTGCCCCGCACGCTCGGCGCATGCGGCGATGATCCCGACGCCAAGGTTCTCCTCCAGATCGGCCCCGACCAGGACGACGCGCATGGGACTCCTCCCCCGCGGCGGTGCGCGGACGGCGGAGCAAGAGCAGCGCGCGTACCACCCGGGCGGGCGCAGAATTCGGCGATTGGTGGCGCAGACCACGCAAGAACTGCGCGCCGCCGCAAACTCAGCAGTCGCCGAGCACCCTTGTCTCGGGGCCTCTCCTTCAGCAGGCGTCAGGCGCGCATTGCCACCGCCCGTCGGCGCCGCAGAGGCACGAGCGACCGCACGACTCGACGACGCACCCGAACTTCGTCGCGCCGCAGGGCACGCCAGGGGCGCAGCTGAGGAGAGGATCGCTGCCGAGGGTCGCGCAACCGGGCGGCGACTTGCACTCGACGAGCAGCCCCTCCTCGCACCGGCACACGGCGGTCTCGAGGCACGCGCCGGTCGCCGGCCGGAAGAAGGTGCAGCCCTCCTGGGACTTGGGGCAGCGCAGACCGTCGCCGACGGTGATCGGGCAGTACTCGCCCGTGTTGGTGCGATCGCGCTCGATGGGCGTGCGTGCGCTGCACCCGACGACGAGCGCCCCCACGAAGGGCAGGAAGAGGAAGGCTCTCAAGATGAACCGGAGCGTAGCGCGACCACGTCGACGCGCGACATCCCTCCGTACGCCCGGCCGCGGGCGCACCACGGAGCGTGGACCTCAGCGTGGACGTCATCGCCTGGTGTACGCTCGCCGCGCGTGGGGCGGCTCCGATCGATCGTCTTCGCGGGTCTGCTCGCCGCCGCGCCGCGGCTCGCCGTGGCCGACGCGCCCAAGGCGCCGAAGTCCGTCACCCACGAGTACTCGCCGTACGAGAAGGAGTCGATCCGCATCGCGCTCGCCCAGACGGGGCGCGAGATCGAGCCGAGCCCGGAGGGCAAGACGATCGAGGGCTGGGACGTGGTCGCCCTCGACGTCTTCTAGAAGCGCGATCCGGTCCCCACCTTCTTCAACGTCTTCCACTGGACCTCGCGGCCCTACACGATCTCGCGCGAGCTGCTGCAGGAGGCGGGCGAGCCGTATCGCAAGGTCCTCATCGACGAGACGGCGCGCAACCTGCGCAAGCTCTCGGCGCAGCTGTCGCTCGTGCTGGTGGTCGCGGTGAAGGGCAGCCGCCCCGGCGCGGTGCGCGTGCTCTTGATCACCAAGGACGTGTGGAGCCTCCGGCTCAACTCCAACTTCCGGGTGACCAGCGGCGGGTTCGAGCAGCTGTACCTGCAGCCCAGCGAGCAGAACGTCTTCGGCACGCACCACGTGGCCGCCTTCGACTTCTTCATGCAGCCGCTGTCGCAGGCGCTCGGCGGCTACTACAAGATCCCTTGGATCGCCGGAACCCGCACGCAGCTGATCGGCGAGGCGGGCGTGATCCTGAACCGGCCGACCGGGCGCTCCGAGGGCTCGTACGGCAACATCGTCCTCGGTCGGCCGCTGTTCGCGACGCAGACCGAGTGGTCGTGGGAGACGCGCCTGCAGTGGCGCAACGACGTCGCCCGCGTCTACTCGAACGCGCAGCTCCGCGGGTTCGACGCGCGCATCACGCCGGATCGCGACGGCATCCCGTGGCAGTACCGGAGGCAGACGATCCTCGCGCGCGCGCAGGTGCTGCGGTCGTTCGGGTGGGCCTTCAAGCACGACGTGATGTTCGGCCTCCAGGCCTACGCCTTCGACTACAAGCACGGCAACCTGTCGCAGTACGCGCCGGAGGCGGTGGCGGAGTTCGAGCGCCGCGTGATGCCGCGGAGCGACGCGCGCATCGGCCCGTTCGTGCAGTGGCACTCGTACAAGAACGACTACCTCCGCGTGCTCGACGTCGAGATCATGGCGCTGCAGGAGGACTTCCGGCTCGGGCACGATCTGATCGCGCGGCTCTACCCGGTGCGCCGGGCCTTCGGGTCGACGCGCAACTTCGTCGGCGTCGATCTTCGCGCGCAGTACACCATCCCGCTGCACGACGGCATCCTGCGCGGCTCGATCGAGAGCACCATCGAGGCGCAGGCCGATCGGGTGACCGACTCCACGCTCGAGAGCCGCCTGCGCATCGTCTCGCCGCGCACGCCGGTCGGGCGGCTGGTCTTCGACGGCGGCTTCGTGCGGCGGTTCCGCAACTACCTCAACCTCCTCGACGGGCTCGGCAGCGAGAGCCGACCGCGCGGCTACCCCACACGGTTCCTCATCGGCCCCAACGCCGTCGCCTACACCACCGAGCTGCGCTCCCGCCCGCTCGAGATCCTGAAGACCCAGTGGGGCCTCGTGCTGTTCCACGACGCCGGCTCGGCCTACGAGACCACCAGCGACCTGCGCATGCACCACTCGGTCGGGGCGGGCCTGCGGGCGCTCTTCCCGCAGTTCGATCGCGTCGCGTTCCGGCTCGACTTCGGCGTGCCGCTCCGGGCGCCAGCGGGCGTGCCGGGCTTCTCGACCATCCTGACGGTCGATCAGGCGTTCTCGTTCCCCTCGATTCGCGAGAACACCACGCTCGATTGAAGGTACGCTCGGCTCTCGTGAAGGCGACGCTCGAGGACCTGCGCAGCTCGCGGAGTGGAGGGCGGCGACACCGGCAGGAGGAGTGGCCTCAGGTCGACGTCGGGACCATCCCGATGATCGACGGCCGCTACATGGTCGAGCGCGAGATCGCGCGCGGCTCGATGGGCGTCGTCTACCTCGCGCAGGACATCGGCCTCGGTCGCAAGGTCGCGCTGAAGCTGATCGCGCCCGAGCTCGCGCAGCGGCCCGAGGTCGTCGACTATTTCCAGCACGAGGCCGCGGCGCTCGCGTCGGTGCGCCACGAGAACGTGGTGCAGGTCTACGCGTTCGGCACCGAGGTGCACCCGGGCGAGACCGACGGCTCGATGTTCTTCGCCATGGAGTACGTCCGCGGCCGCGATCTCGACGAGATCATCGCCGAGCACGCCGAGCACGGCGTCGACATCCCCACCTACCGCGCGCTCACCATCCTCCGGCAGATCGCCTCCGGGCTCGCCGCGGTGCACGCGACCGGCATCGTCCACCGCGACGTGAAGCCGGGCAACGTGGTCATCGAGACCGACAGCGGCCGCCCGGTGCTCGTCGACTTCGGCCTCGCGATGCCGCACGACCCGACCGGCAAGCTGTCGTTCGCCGCCGCGGGCTCGCCCTCGTACATGGCGCCGGAGCAGGCGCGGAGCGAGGAGGGCGGCGGCGTCGGACCGCCGGCCGACGTGTACGCCTTCGGCGTCTCGGCGTTCGAGCTGCTCACCGGGCGCACCCCCTTCCTCTACGAGACGATCGAGGAGCAGCTGCGCGCGCACACCGAGGAGGTCCCGCCGCTGCTCTCGAAGCTGCGGCCGAACCTCCGCCCGTTCGATCGCGTGATGGCGCGCATGCTCGCCAAAGACCCGCGGGCTCGCTACGAGGGCTTCACCTCGCTGGTCGGCGCGCTCGACGCCGCGATCGCCAAGTGGCGCTCCGGCTCGACGGATCCCGCGCCGTCGTACCCCGAGGGCGGCGGCCCCGGGCGCGGAGAGCTGCTGCGCATCCTGGTGGTCGATGACGACGACGCGTTCCGCAAGGTCGCCGCGCGCGCGGCGCAGCTCGCGTTCTACCGACGGCAGGTGTCGGTCTCCGTCGCGCGGTCCGGCGTCGAGGCGCTGAGCAAGGCCGAGCGCGCGGTGCCCGACTTGATCCTGCTCGATCTGAGCCTGCCCGGCCTCGACGGCGTCGAGACCATCTCGCGGCTGCGGGCGATGCCGCGTGGCACCGAGACGCGCGTGCTGGTGGTGACCGATCGGCAAGACGAAGCGGAGCGCTGGCGCTTCTCCATCCTCGGCGTGAACGACTTCTTCGCGAAACAGCTGGGGTTGGCTCGGGAAGGACGAACCCGAGCCGGTGCCCTCGTCGCGGTCGATGTGAAACCCCCGGACTGAAGTCCGGGGCACCGACTGCACCTCAAGTCCTTCGGACTTCACCGAGTCGCCAGCCTGGCTTCGAGTTGTAGCCGCAGCGATTGCGAGCGTCGGACTGAAGTGAGAAGGAGCCCCGCGCTGACTACGAGCACCCGTCGATCGACTGCGCTTCCTCGCCACGAACCCCTCGCTAGCCCGAAGGGCTTCGCCCCGCGGTCGGTGCCCCGGACAGTCCGGGGGGACTTCTCGACGGCGTCGCTGATTGCGCCGGGTGCGCCGCCCTTGCGGCGACCCCACCCGTCATGAATCCTCGACCCATGACCGCCTCTGGTTTCGAGGGGCCGAAGCCGCCGCGTGGGGACGACCTGCCCTGCGACGACGGTGAGCCCATGGAGACCGCGCGGCACCGCAACCAGATGAACCTCCTCATCGACTCGCTCGAGGAGGCATGGGCCGATCGGCGCGACTTCTTCGTCGGCGGCAACATGGGCCTGTACTTCAGCGAGACCCAGGCGCTGCGGAACGACTTCCGCGCGCCGGACGTCTTCGTCGTGCTCGACACCGATCGCCACGAGCGCAAGCGCTGGGTCGTGTGGGAGGAGGACGGTCGCGTTCCCGACGTGGTCGTCGAGCTGACCTCCGAGTCCACCGAGGAGATCGATCGCGGCCAGAAGATGAACGTGTACGCGCGCATGCTGCGCGTGCCGGTGTACGTCATCTACGATCCGTGGTCGGCGCGCCTCGACGCGTTCGAGCTCGATCTCGCGCAGCGTCGCTATCGCGCGATCACACCCGACGATCGCGGGTACGTGTGGGTCCAGCCGCTGCAGCTGTTCCTCGGGGTCGTCGAGGGGGAGTGGAAGGACACGCGCGCGCCGTGGCTGCGCTGGATCGATCGCGACGGGCGGGCCTTCTTGCACTCGATCGAGCTCGCGCGGGTCGAAGCCGAGCGCGCGCGGGTCGAAGCCGAGCGCGCCGGGCAGGCCGAGGCGGAGGTCACGCGTCTCCGCGACGAGGTCGCGGCGCTTCGCGACGAGCTGGCGCGCCGCGGCAATTCCTAGCCGCGGGGCGCGACAAACCGGTGAACCGCGGTAGGCTCGACGGGTGGCTGCCCTCCGTTCGAGCCTGGTCGCGATCGCCGTGATCCTCGCCGCGCCCGCCGCGCACGCGGTCGGCGAGGAGGCCTCCGGGTTCCCCAAGTGGGCCGAGCGCGTCGAGCACGAGTGGACCAACCGCGCGCGCTGCGATCCGGCGGTCGAGATGGCCAAGTGCGGCGCCAACTGCGGCGAGGCCGCGTGCTTCTCGCCGAAGCCGCCGCTCCACTGGAACGAGCAGCTCAATCGCGCGGCGCGCTTCCACTCGGTGCACCAGCGGAAGAACGGCTACTTCGGGCACGACTCGAAGTGCAAGCTCGTCACCTCGCTGAAGACGACCTACCCGACCACCTGCGACGGCGAGGCCTCGTGCTCGTGCGAGGGCGGCGCGCTCTCCGGCACCACCTCGTTCTCCGCGCGCGTCGCCGTCTTCGGCGCGGGCACCTCGGGCGAGATCATCGCGGGCTCGAGCGACCCGAACTCGGCCTTCTACATGTGGCTGTACGAGCCCTCGAGCAGCGCGACGTGCGGGTTCTCGATGGCCAACGGCCACCGCTGGCTGATCCTCACCAACTCGAGCGGCGCCGTCGGCTACGGCGTCGACGGCAACTCCACCGGCGACTTCGGCGGCGGCGCCGCCCCGTACAAGATCCCGTCGGGCGCGCACTACCCGCGCTCGGGCTCGTCCGTCGAGCTGTGGGCCAACTGGTACGACACCGCCGCGCCCAAGGCGGCGATGGTCAATGTCGGCGGGACCTGCCACGCCATGGCGCGACAGCGCGGCAGCGACACCAACGGCGCCTGGATGTACGCGTATGCGCCCACCGGCCTCTCCGGGTGCACGCGCTACTTCTTCACCTTCAAGGACTCGACCGGCGCGCAGATCGACTACCCGACGACCGGGTCGCTGGGCATCGGCGACGCGAGCTGCGCCGATTGGACCGACTCGCGCCCCGCCGCCGGCGAGGGCTGCGACTGCGCGCCGAGCTGCGGCGGCAGGGTGTGCGGCGACGACGGGTGCGGCGGCTCGTGCGGCAGCTGTGGCGGCGGGCAGACCTGCAGCGGCGGCAAGTGCGTCACCCCTCCGCCGCCCGACGCGGGGCCGAAGGACTCCGGCGCGCCCGATGCGACGGGTGGTGACGCATCGGCGCGCGACGACGCGAGCGTTCCTCTCGGCGACGGCGGCTTCGATCCCGCTGGGAGCGCCCTCGACGAGCCGGCGCAGCTCGAGGGCAGCTGCGGGTGCCGCACGCCGGCAACGGGCGGCAGCTCGCCGGGCCTCGCGCTCGTCGCGCTCGCCCTCGTCGCCGCGCGTCGACGGCGCTGATCAACCGCCGACGCTGGCGGCGATGCCCGCGTGCTCGGCGAGCGCCCGCTTCGCCCACGGGTGATCCTTGTCGAGCTTCAGCGCGGCCTCGAGCTCGCTCTTCGAGGCGGCGAGCAGCTTCGAGTCGCGCTTGCGCACGCCGTCGGCGCGGTAGGTGGCGGCGAGGCCGTAGCGTGCGTTCGCCGAGCGGGGATCCTCCCGGAGCGCCGCCTCGAACCACTCGCGCGCCCTGTCGACGTGATCGAGGTCCCACAGCGAGTGCACCCCGGCCTGCACGTACGAGCTCGCCAGGTACGCGTGCACCATGCCGTAATCGGAGATGTCGACGGCGCGCTTGGCGAGCTCGATCGCCTTGCCGTACTGGCCTCGCCCGTTGAGGAAGCGCGCGTAGTTGCCGTGCGCCCAGGCGCTCTTCGGCGAGGCGGCGACGATGCGACGGTGGACCTCGTCCATCGCGTCGTACTCGCCCATGCCCTCGTAGACCTCGAGGAGGCCGTCGTACGCCGCCTTGATCTCGTCGGAGACGGCACCGCCCTCGAGCACCAGCTTCAGGCGACGCTCCGCCTCGCTCCACGCCTTCTCGCGGACGGCGAGCTCGGCGTAGAGGCCGTGCACACGCGGGTGATCGGGAGCGATGGCGGCGGCGTCGACGAGCGCGGCGCGCGCGCGCTCGTCCTCCTCGAGGCGCAGCAGGATGAACGCGCGCTGCGTACGCGCCTCGATGAGCTTCGGATCGGAGGCGATCGCGTCGTCGACGAGCTTCGTCGCGCGGTCGAGGACGCCGGGCCGGTAGTTCTTCCCGGACAGGTAGCCCCGTCGCAAGGTGATGCGTGCGAGCATGACCAGCGACAGCGCGTGCTTGGGCGACCTCGCCAACGCGTCTCGCACGAGGACCTCGGCGGCGTCGAGGGCGGTGTGCTTGCCCTCCCAGTGCTCGATCATGCGCTCCGCCCTGCGCGCGAGCACGAGCTCCTCGGGCCCGTCGGGGAGCTGCGGATCGGGCAGCATCTTCGCCTCGGGGAGCGGGTACGGCTTGTCGGTCGGCAGCGACCAGACGCGGAACGTGCCGTCTCCGTGCCCCGAGTAGAGCGTGCGGCCGTCGTGCGCGAACGCGAGCCGCAGCGTGCCGTTGCTCTCGTCGGGCACGTTGAAGCGCTGCCAGAAGGACGGCCGCGCGTACACGCGGAGGCGCGCGTCGCGCGAGCCGGCGGCGAGGAAGCGACCGTCGGGGCTGAAGGCGACGCTCCACACCTCGTCGGAGGCGGCCCGCAGCGTGACGATGGGCTGGAACCCGTTGACGGCGTGCACGCGGACCGACGCGTCGTCGCTCGAGCTCGCGATGAGCGTGCCGTCGGCCGAGAACGCGAGCTGGGTGACGCCCTTCTCGTGGCCCGCGAGCGTGCCGCGGAGCGCGCCGGACGACGGGTTCCACATCTTCACGGTCGCGTCGTCGCCGCACGTCGCCAGCAGCGCGCCGTCGGGCGTGAAGCTCGTGTCGAAGACGCGGCCCTTGCCCGGCGAGTGCGCGAACGTGCGGAGCGGCTTGCCGTCGGGCAGCGACCAGGCGCGCGCGTTGCCGTCGAAGCTCGAGGCGACGAGCATCTTTCCGTCGCGCGAGACATCGACGCCGGTCACCTGCGCCGCGGCGTCGAGCTCGAGCTTCTCGGTGCGGGTGGCGACGTCCCAGAGGCGGACCTTCGTGTCGCCGCCGGTGACGAGCGTCTTGCCGTCGTCGAGGAACGACACCGAAGACGTCTTGCCCTTGTGACCGAACGTCGCGAGCGCCGCCCACGACTCGGTCGACCACACGGTGGCGGTGCCGTCCCAGCTCGCCGTGGCGACGAGCTTGCCGTCGGGCGAAGGTCGGATGCCGAAGATCGCGCTGGTGTGCGCCGGCACGCTGCGAACGGTGCGGATCTCCGGGTAGCGGAACACCTCGAGGCGCGCGGGCAGCGCCGCGCGCGGCTCGAGGACGGCGGCGCGGCGCGGGTCGTTCGCGTCGGTCGCGCGGGTGCGCGCGACGAGGACCAGACCTCCCACGCAGAGCACGGCGAGGGTGGCGCCGAGCACGATGGCGCGCGTCGGTCGCTGCACCCGATCGAGCTCCGCGACCGCCTCGCGCGCCGAGGCGAAGCGGTCCTCGGGCGCCGGCTCCACCATCCGCAGCAGCCAGGCGCGAAACGACGGCGACAGCCGCGGGGTCGAAGGGAGGCGCACGCGCAGCCGGTTCTGCGGCAGCTCGGCCGGCGAGCACCCGTACAAGAGGAAGACGAGCGTCGCGCCCACGCCGAACAGGTCGGAGCGCGGGGTCGCGGCGCCGCGATACTGCTCCGGCGCGGCGTAGCCGACGGTGCCGATCACCGTGCTGCCCGTCCGATCGTCGGTCAGCTCGCGCACGGCGCCGAAGTCGACGAGGAGCACGTGACCGTCCTCGCCGTGGATCAGGTTCGACGGCTTGACGTCGCGGTGGAGCACCGGCGGCTTCAGCTCGTGAAGGTAGGCGAGGATCTCGAGCACCTCGCGCGCGATGCGCCTGGCCTCGCGCTCGTCGACGCGCCCGATCGCGGCGCAGGTGCGGCCGACCCCGAGCTGCTGCACCAGGAAGAAGCCGTCGTGGCCGACGGTGAAGTACCCGAGGTAGCGGGGGATGCGCGGGTGCGAGAGCTGCGCGAGGACCCGCGCCTCGCGCTCGAACAGGTCGACGCGTTTCCAGTCGTCGGCGCCGCGCAGATCGAGCCGCTTGAGCGCGACGAGCGTGTTGGACTGGCGGTCCTCGGCGACCCACGCCGTTGCGTTGGCGCCGCTGCCGAGGCGACGCACGAGCTGATAGCGATCGGCGATGACCTGCCCGGGTTCCATGGCGCGGCAACGTAGCGCGACCGCGCCGGGCGCGAGCTGATCGAGGACATGCGACCTAGATGGTCGCAGCCTACCGATACTCCACTTCGTCCACGGTGGCCCGGAAGAACTCCCCCTCGCGCGTGAAACGATCGGTGCCGTAGAACCAGCCGAGCCGGAGGGACGACGGGACGGTCAAGCCGCCGAAGCAGCGCTCCTCCTCGATGACGCCGCCGAAGTCGACGTAGCGGAACCCGCGACCGTCGGGATCGCCCCAGCGCACGACGCGGCACTCCCGCACGGCGCCGCTCTGGGCGATCGTCAGCTCGATGCGCGACTCCTCGCCGTGCGCCTTCACGACCGCGCCGGCGTGCGATGGATCGCCCTCGAGCCAGCGCACGCCGCCGTCGAGCAGCGCGGTCGGCAGGAAGAGCGACTCGGCGTTGAACCGCCCCGCGGCCGAGCGGGCGATCTGCGGGCCGCCGCCCCTGGCCACCGGGAACAGCCCGAGGAGGTTCCAGCGCATCGCCGCCTCGCCGTTGACCCAGCGATCGGAGCCGACGACCGGCAGCCCGTTCATCTTCACCGTCGCCTTCCAGACGAACCCCCGATCCCAGCGGAGCACCTGCTCGGCCTCGAACGGGTGCCACTCGCCCTTGAGGCGGATGTGGCCGTGCATGCGCGCGTGCGCCGCGGACGCGAGCTTCGCGCCCGGCGACACGGCGTGGCGGATGTAGCGGCGCGCCGCGTCGGGCAAATCGGCGACGCGCCTCGGGTCGAAGAGCTCCCGGGCCGGCGGCGTCGTCTCCCACAGCTCCTCGAGGACGCGGTCAACGCGCATTCACACGCTCCTGTCGCCCCCCGAGCACCGCGTCGCCAGCCAGGTCCGAGACGACCTCGTCGAACCGCGGGATCATCGCGCGCACCTCCTGGGCGGCGTCGGCGCGCTCCTCGGCCGTGTGCCCCAGCGCGTTGCGTCGAAGAAGGCGATGCGCGCCATGTCCGCGCGAAGCGCAAGAATCGATCCGGCTCGTGAGTTCGTGGAAGCGGGCGGTCGCAGGGCGAATCGGTTGCGTGAGGCCGCGCGACCCCTGCGTGCCGAGGACGGTCGGCCTGCGCCTGCGGCTTCGACACACCTGCGCCTTGTGCTACATCCCCCCGCCGCCGTGGCCCCCATCCCGCCCACTGTCGAGGCTCGCTTCCGGTCGCTCTTCGCGGACCGGCCGGTGATCCTCGCGCCGATGGAAGACGTCACCGACCCCGTCTTCCGCAAGCTCTGCCGCGAGCACGGCGCGGGGCTGTGCGTCACCGAGTTCGTGAACGTCGAGGGCCTGCTGCGCGGCTGCAAGACGGCTGCACGGAAGATCACCCTCGAGCCGCACGACACGCCCACGGCCATCCAGATCTACGGCTCCGACGCGACCCGCCTCGCCGAAGCCGCCCGCGTCGCCGAGGCAGCTCAGCCGGTGTACCTCGACATCAACTGCGGCTGCTGGGTCCCCAAGATCTCCTCGCGCGGCGCCGGCGCCGGCTGGCTCCGCGAGCCCGACTCGATGGTCACGATGGCGAAGATGGTCGTCGAGGCGGTCGCGCTGCCGGTGACCGTGAAGACGCGCATCGGCTGGGGCCCCGAGTCCCACATGCCGATCGTCGACCTGGCGCGTCGCCTCGAAGACGCCGGCGTGCGGGCGCTCACCATCCACTGCCGCACCGCCAAGATGGGCCACTCCGGCGACGCCGACTGGTCCTGGGCGCAGAAGGCCCGCGAGAAGGTGAGCATCCCGGTCATCGTCAACGGCGACGTCCGCACCGCCGACGACGCCAGGCGGGCCCTCGAGTCGACCGGCTGCGAGGGCGTCATGATCGGCCGCCGCGCCATCGAGCACCCGTGGGTGTTCGACGAGTGCCGCGCCCTGCTCGATCGCGGCGAGGTCGTGGCGCCGCCGAGCGCCCTCGATCGCATCACCCTCTGCCGCGAGCACCTGCTCGCCAACGTCGCCGCGCGCGGCGAGCTGCACGGCGTGCAGTGCACGCGCCGGCACCTGAGCGGATACCTCAAGGGCATCCACGGGGCGGCCGCGCTCCGCCAGAAGCTGAACACCACCGACTCGCTCGCGCGCTGCCTCGAGGTCCTCGACGAGGCCGAGGCGCGCGTCCGCCGCGGCGAGCCGGCGACGACCGACCGCCTCCTCACGCGCTCCGAGATCCTCGCGCGCCGCCTTTCGGCCGACGCCTGATCGGCGACGCGGCCCTTCGGGTCTGGTGATAGCCTCGCGCTCGTGGATCGGGGCACGAGGGGGTTCTGGACTGTCGTCATCGTCCTCGCGAGCGCGTCGGCGTTCTTCGGCGTGCGCGCGGAGTCGGTGCGGCGCTCGGTGCAACGCGCGAGCGCGGCGGTGCAGACCGGCGATCTCGTCACGTTCTCCAAGGCGCTCGACGGCGACACCGTGCTCCTGTCGAACGCCGCGGGAGACGGCGTCACCGTCCGCCTCATCGGCATCAAGTCGTTCGACTCGACCGGCACCGGCGACCCGACCAGCGCGCACGGCCGCGAGGCGGTCGCCGAGCTGCAGCGCGCGCTCGCCAACAAGCCCGTCCGCGTGATGCTCGCCTCGCCGCCGAAAGACGCGCACGGCCGCACGCTGGCGACGCTGTTCGCCGACGACGAAGACGTGGCGCTGTCGCTGGTGCGCGCCGGCCGCGTGATGGTCTACACGCAGTACCCGTTCCCCGCGATGGCCGAGTACCTGCGCGAGCAAGACAAGGCGCGCGCCGATCGCCGGGGCCTGTGGGCGGATCCCGTCGCCTCCGAGCGCGCCAAGGCGCTCGCGGCACAGTGGCGGAAGGGGGCGCCGTGATCGTCCCGCTCTTCCGCCTGTTCCGGCGTCGCGTGGTGCACAACCCGCCCGTCCCGCTGCGAGTCGGCGTCTTGATGGCGGCGATCCTCGCCTACGGCACCACCGGCTTCGTCTACTTCGAGCTGCCGGTGAAGCCGGACCTCGCCTGGGCCGACGCCTTGTGGTGGTCGCTGGTGACGATGACCACCATCGGGTATGGCGACATCTTCCCGGCGACGGCCGGCGGCCGCTTCCTCGTCGCGACGCCGCTGATGCTGTTCGGCATCGGGCTGCTCGGGTACGTGCTGTCGCTCGCGGCCACCACGTTGATCGAGGCGAAATCGAGGGAGCATTCCGGCATGAGCCACGTGTCGTTCCGAGAGCACCTGATCATCGTGAACTTCCCCGACCTCGAGAAGGTCACGCAGGTCGTCGACGAGCTGCGAGCCGACACGCTGTTCCACGACAAGGACGTCGTGCTCGTCGACGAGGACCTGCAGCAGATCCCGCCGGCGCTCCTCGAGCGCGGGCTGCACTTCATCCGCGGCAACCCGACGCGCGACGACACGCTCGACCGCGCGAACATCGACGACGCCTCGCACGCGGTCATCCTGAGCCGGAAGATCGGCGACACCCACTCCGACGACCAGGCGCTCGCCGTCACCCTCGCGATCGAGGCACGCAAGAAGAGCATCCGCACCATCGCCGAGTGCGTCGACGCCTCGCACGCGGCGCTGCTCCGCAAGGCTGGCTGCGACAGCGTCATCTGCTCGGGCACCTACGAGGCGCACTTCCTCACGAACGAGGTCCTGCACCCCGGCATGCAGGAGGTGATCGAGGAGCTGCTCACGATCGCCGGCCAGCAGCTGCACTTCGTGACCGCGAGCCCCGGCACGTTCGGGCAGGCGTCGGAGAGCGCGCGCGCGCAGGGTCACATCGCCATCGGCGTGCGCCGGGCGGGCAAGAGCGAGATCAACGTCCCGAGCGACCGCGCGGTGAAGGACGGCGACTTCATCGTCACCATCGGCGTGAACCGGATCGAGAAGGTCTGAGCCGGCCAACGCCGATGTCGAACGCCTGCCGTGTCGCTGCTCGCGACGGCGGGGTCATCAGTCGTCAGTCGTCAGTCGTCAGCACGAGACGCGAGACCTGCGTCTCGTCAGCCGGGCTCCACGTCGGACTCCGCGTCGTCCGTCGCGTCGGTGGTGGCGTCGTCGACGGAGGACTCTTCGCCGGCGTCGCGCCCGAGGTCCGCGGGCGCGTCGGACGTGGCGTCGGCGCCGACGCACGCCGCGAAGGCGGCGCTCTCCTTCGAGCAGCGCGCCTCGCTGGCCGTGAGATCGATGCGACCTCGCCCGTCGCACACCTGGTGATCGCGGACGCAGCGGAACAGCGCGCGATCCTCCTCCGCGCAGCCGCGGGAGCCGACGGCGCGGCAGCGATCGGCGACGGTGCTCGCCGGCTCGTTCGGGCAGTCGACGTGCGCGATCTCGCACTCGCCCTGCTCCTCGCTTCCGCAGCCGAGCGCCGCGAGCGAGAGGAGCACGACGAGCGCCGCGCGCATCACCCGAGCGCCGTGCGGAGCTGCTCGGCGGTCTTGGCGATCTCGGCTTTGTCGCCGGGCTTGGGCGTCCACGGCAGCCTCACGCCGTCGCCCTCGTAGCGCGGGATGACGTGTATATGGATGTGGAACACGCTCTGGAACGCCGCCGCGCCGCTCGACTGCACGAGGTTCACGCCGGCGCACCCGAGCTCCTTCTTCGCCGCCTGCGCCACCCGCTGCGCCGTCTTGATCAGGTCGGCGAGCATCTCGGGCGGCGCGTCGTGGATGTCGGCCGCGTGCTCCTTGGGGATGACCAGCGCGTGCCCGCGCGTGCCGGGGTTGATGTCCATGAAGGCGATCGTCGTCGCGTCGTCGTAGATGCGCGTCGACGGGATCTCCCCCGCGATGATCTTGCAGAAGATGCAGCTCACCGCCGCATGGTAGGAGCTGGCCGCGGGGCGGGGAAGCGAATCGCTTCTTGCCCGCGCTCAGCCTGGCGATCTCCGCGTGGTAGGCCTTCACCGTCGCCTCCTTCTGCGGAGAGGCGCTTCTCCACGGTCACCGCGGAGACCTTCACCCCGACGGGTTTGACGCGCGTCTTGCCTTCCCAGATCGAAAGCGCCACCTCGACGTCGTCCTTCTCGAGGTAGGCGAAGCGATCCTCTGCGGGCAGGATCGCTCGTCAGGGCGTCTTCGGCATCACGAAGGGCGGCGCGCGCATGGCGCGATCGCGCACCCGCTCGAGCTCGTCGCCGAGCGTGCCCCAGGTGGTCGACGGGATGTCGTGGCCCATCCCGCGGATCGACACGAAGCGCGCGCCGGGGATCGCGGCGGCGGTCGCGGCGCCGGCGCGCGGGAGGATCAACGGATCGACGGTGCCGTGGATGACCGTCGTCGGCACCCGCACCGAGGGCAGCATCGGCAGCCGCCCGCCGCTCGCCAGGATCGCGCCGAGCTGCCGCACGAACCCTGCGGGGTAGAAGGCGCGGTCGTAGGCGCGACCGGCGGTGTCGCGCAGCCAGTCGAAGTCGGGGCGATGGGTGGTGCCGCCGCACGCGTCGAAGAAGGCGACCGCGCCCTCGATCGCTGCCGCGCGGTCGGCGGGGCGCTCCCGCAGCAGCGCCTTGAGGGCGCGCGGCTTGGTCACGAGGTGCCGCCGCGCGCCGGTGCTCGACATGATCGACGTGAGGCTCTTCAGGCGCTCGGGGCGCGCGATGGCCATGGTCTGCGCGATCATGCCGCCCATCGAGACCCCGGCGACGTGCGCGCGCTCGATGCCGAGGCGATCGAGGAGGCCGATGGCGTCGTCAGCCATGTCGCTCAGCGTGTAGGGCGCGGTGATCGGTTGGCCGAGCAGGCGCCTGGCCATGAGCTTGCGCGGATCGCCGATGCGCGCGCGGACCTTCGTGCTGAGGCCGCAGTCGCGGTTGTCGAACGTGATGACGCGGAAGCCGCGCTTGACCAGCACGTCGACGAACGCGTCGGGCCAGAGGATCATCTGCGCTCCGAGCCCCATGACGAGCAACAGCGGCTCCCCCTCGCCGCGCACCTCGTACTCGAGCTCGATGTCGTTCACGCACGCTCGCGTCACGAGGCGCAGTGTAGCTCACGCCGGATGTCGCGGCGGCGGGCGCCACCAGAGCCACAGCAGACATCCGGGCACCGTCCACAGCGCGAGGGCGACGAGGGCGTTGGTGTACTGCCCAGTCGCCTGCACGCTGCGACCGATGAGCGGGTTGGCCACGACGTAGGCGAGCGACTGCGCCGCAGCCGTGATGCCGCCGGCGAGCGACACGGCGTCCTTCGGTACGCGCGCGGGCATGTCGCTCGTCAGCAGCGCGAACAGCCCACCTCCGCCCGCGAGCGCGACGCCGGCGAGCGCGAGCCCCGACCACGGCCCGCGCGCGAGCGGCACCAGCCCCACGGCGAGCGACAGCAGCGTGGCGGTCGCGAAGAGCGCGCGCGGCGGGCCCTCGGCGCGACGGCGCGAGGCGAGATCGCCGAAGATCACGGCGCCCGCGTCGAACGCGAGCGGCGGCAGCCACAGGTAGTGACCGACCTGCGCCTGCGTGAGGCCGTAGGTGCGGACGAGGAACTTCGATCCCCACAGCAGCACGAAGGCGATCGTCGGCGCCGACGCGAACACCACCACCATCGCGCGCAGCACCGCGCGGTGGCGCAGGATCTCGCGCATCGGCGGCGGCTTCGACCCGGGCGTGGGATCGTGGCGATCGAGCGCCGCCCTGCCCTGGCGAGACCACGCGAACGAAAGCCACAGCGGCACCCAGATCAGCCCGACGATCGCCGTGACGATCATCGCCACCCGCCACCCGAACCGCGCGTCGATCGCCGTCGCCAGCGGCGCCGCGATCATCGCGCCGATCGACGATCCGGTGAACAGCACGCCGAACCCGCGCGCGCGGTCTTCGGGCGGCAGCGCGCGGTGGACCGTCTGCGCCGCCCCGGGGAACGACGGCGCCTCGGCGAATCCGAGCGCGATGCGCAGCGCGAACAGCACCGCGAACCCCGGGACCACCGCGTGCAGCGCGGCGACCGCCGACCAGACGAGGACGGCGCCGAGCAGGCCGCGGCGGGCGCCGACGCGATCGATGATCCGGCCGGCGATCGGGGCGCCGACGAGGTACGCGAGGGAGAACGCGGAGGCGAGGAGGCCGTAGGAGGTCTCGTCGATGCGCAGGTCGGCGGTGATCGTCGGGGCGAGGACCGCGACGACCTGGCGGTCGACGTAGCTGATCGCCATCGTGAAGGTGGCGACGAGCGCGAGCGCCCACGCGTGGCGGCGGTTCACGGGGGGAGAGAGTACACGCGGACGCGCGACGATCGAGGCGAGCGCGGCGTCTCCCTACCCGCCGGCGCGACGCTCCTTCTGCGCCCTCTTGTAGCGGGCGAGGCGGTCGGCAGGGACGAGGTCCGAGATCTTGGTGCCCGGGTCCTTGTGGCGGCGCCAGAAGCGGGTCACCGCCGTGAAGGTCGTCACGAGGTTCAACGGCCGAAGCTTCAGCAGCAGGTAGTAGACGGGGTACAGCGCCAGCAGGCTGACGTACGAGAAGGCCACGTACGCGACGACGAAGAGCCAGCGGCTGCCGAGGAGCTCGAGCCAGCGGGTCCAGATGGGCGCCGTCGCGACGAAGAACGGGACGAGCGGCACGACGCCGAGCACCGTCAGGAACGTCGCCCAACCGTGCCCGATCTCGATCGCCTTGCGCGGGCAGAACGCGACGCAGCGGTTGCAGCTCTCGCAGTGGTAGTTCCAGTACGGGCGCGGCCTGGACTTCCCGATCACCTTCACGCCGGAGACCGGGCAGCCGATCTCGCAGAGCCCGCAGCCATCGCAGCGATCGCTCGCGAAGAACATCTTCCCGAAGAAGAGCCGGCCGTAGATCAGGTAGAGGAAGGAGATCGGCAGGAGCGGCACGCCCGAGACGACGTCGTAGAGGAACCCCCAGAAGGGGATGGCGACGCGGCCACCGAGCACGCGCGAGACCAGCCACTCGACGCGCGGTCGTGCCTTGTCGAGCACGAACGACACGCTCTGCGGAGCGAACCCCGGGTGCACCTGGAGCCAGTTCGAGGGCATGTCGAGGCCGAGCAGACCTCGGATCCGGTAGCCCTTGAGCGCGAGGATGGTCGCGACCACCAAGGTGGCGGTCCCCGACATGCCCGGCGTGGCGAAGGGACCGAGCTTCATCGATGCGCGGGTGGCCACGCACAGGGCATCCGCGCCGGCGCGGCGCGGCATGCGCGCCACGAACTTGATCGCGAGCCACGGCGCCGTGAAGCCGTGGGTCGGCATGAAGATCCCGACCAGGGCGCGCTTGCCCCCGTCTGGCTCCACGATCGGCGCGGCGCCGTCGATGAGGCGTACGTGCGTCGGCACGCCGGCCTCGGACAGACCGGCCTCCGCCCAGCGGGCCGCGCGGAGCGAGTTGCCGGTCCCGCTCATCACGTGGAGCTCCGCGCAGTCGTACGGGGCGACCGGCTGGACTTCATCGCCTCCATCGCGCTTGGCGATGGCTTGCATGGGCCCTCCTCGATGGGACGGCACGCGCCGTTCCGCTCACATTCAACGGCCTTCGGCCGGTGAGCGAACATGACATCGCTCACGGGCGGTGGACCCGACGGCCTCGGCGCTCCGGCCACGTCTACGCCGCAGCCTGCGTGTGGCTGGTCCCGACGATCCTCGTCGGCCTCGGCGCTTCACGGACGTCCGTGAACGCGTTCATGGACGTCCGTGAACGGTCACCTCGCCGGCAGCGCGCGCTTCAAGAGGGAGAGCGCCGCGAACGGCACGCCCTCGATGCGCACGTTCGACTCCGCGCCGGGACGCGTCGCGACGGCCGACACCGTCGCGGTCTTCACGCCTGCCTTTCGCAGCGCCGCCTGGATCGCTGCCGCCGTCCGGCGCTCCTCGGGGCTGCTCGTCCTTCCGCGGCTCACCGCGCCCTTCTTCTTGCCCGTCGTCCGCTCGGCCTTCGCGAGCGCCTTCAGCTCACGCACGGAGGCCTTGTCCGGGTCGACCCCCTTGAGGGCCTTCGCATCGATGGCCCTCGGGTCATCCTCGGCGGGGGTCGCGTCCGCGAGCGCTACGAGCGCGAGTGACTTCTCCTTGCCCCACTTCAGCGCGTCGCGCCGCGACACGCGCGTGACGACGGCGATCAGATCGTTCGCGGTGCTCGGCGCGACGCCGAGCCCCTTGGAGCACAGCTCTCCGAATCCATCGAAACCGAGGAGCTTCGGGATCGGGTCCTTGCGCAGTCTGAGCAGCGCCTCGCCGATGTCGTAGAAGGCCTCGGTGATCTCCTGCTTGCGACGCTTGATCAGCGCGACGTCCTCGCGAGCCTGTGCGAGGAGGCGGGCGCGCGCGGCGTCAGCCTTCCTCTTGGCGTTCTCGGCGAGCGTCTTGGGGAGCTTCTTGGTGGCCATCGCGAAGACGGGCGTACACGGCAATGCTCGGGTCGCGCAAGACCGTCGAGCTCGGCTGCGAACGACCCGCCGGACGGGCCGCCCCGGCTGGTAGTCTCGCAGCCCCCTCGCTTCTGTTGGCGAGCCTCGTGCTTCAGCCAGCGGGCAGAAAACCAGGCAGTTCTTGGTTGATTCGTGTAACACCATGGGCGTGACCGAGGGCACGAAGCGGCACTACGATGCGCCTCCGCTCGAGGAGGCGATCTTCGAGCTCTTCGTTCCGCCGGCTGGACCGTGGTCCCGCGAACACGCTGAGAAGCTCGCCAAGCTGCTCCCGGCGTACTCCGGAAAGCGAGAGAACCTGGAGGACTTCGACGTCTTCTTCAGGCTCGGACCCGGCAAGTCGGTGGCTCAGAGCGTAACCCCCGGCGCTCGTCGGCTTCGCCTCTGGAACCCCGATCAGACCCGGGCGGTGCAGCTGGGCGCCGAGATGTGCACGCACAACGTCCGGAAGCCCTACGGCCATTTCGAAGACCACCTGGATGCGATCGAGGAGCTCTTCACTGCCTACCTCGACGTGATGAAGCCCCAGCAGCTCGGGTGGGTTGGACAGCGGTACCTCAACATCGTGAAGCTGCCGGTCGACTCTTCGCCATCGGCCTTCTTCCAGATGTACCCGCACCTTCCGCCCGAGCTCCCGCAGGCGTACCGTCCCTTCGCCGTGCAGGTCGAGACGGCCAGCTTCGAACAGGGGAACACCGTGGTGAACCTGGCACTGCTCGAGTTCACCCCGCAGGCGGCGGTCTATACCATCGACATCTACGCTCGCTCCGACGACACCGTGGGGCTCGAGGTGGATGGCCTGATGGCTTGGCAGAAACGAGCACACGCTTCTATCGGGAAGTCCTTTGAGTTGACCATCACAGACGAAGCCCGCAGGCTCTTCGACGAGGTCCCATGCCGCCCGTAGCGCTCCCGACCCACACGCAGCTCATGAGCGTTCCTCCTCCCCCGGCGATGGTGCGCTTCTGGAACCCGAGCGGGTCGACGACGGTGGCGGCGGTGACGACCTTGCCGCGGCTCTCGCTGGTTACCCAGCCGGAGCTCTACATGGAGCGACTTCAAGTCTCGCCGGCCACGCAAGGTAGCGTTCGAGCGCACGTCCGTATCGGTGCTCCGCTCCAGTTCCAGGCGGGCCCCGGGGACTTCATCCTCGACCACGATGACGAATGACCCCCGCCGACTGGCCCTGGTACGAGGTCGTTGAAGGCGATTCGCTCGACCAGGGGGACATCATTCCCGGGTGCCTGGTTCTGCACGCCGTCGAAGGCGAGAATGGCGCTGCGGCCGTCGCCGATCTTCGTCCCGTGACGGCGCTGGTGCTGACGCAGACGTGCGACCTCGCTCAGTCGAAGGTCGAGAGCGTCATCGTCTGCGCCGTCTGGCCGGTCACGACGGTGGTGCTCCAAGACCCGGTGCTTCGCAAGGAGGCCGCCGAGGCCGCACAACGAAACAAGCTCTCGATGCCGGCCGTGGACGCTGCGGATGCAGATGCACGGATCACAGAGATCATCGACCGCTGCAAGGCCATCAAGAAGGAGCTCAACGCGATCATCAAGGGCGAGCGGCCGCCGTTCGCGATGTTGGAGAAGCACGACGGCGTCCCCTCTGCGGCGCTGTCGATGGCGAGCTTCCAACATGTCTACTCGCTGCCGAGGCCGGTCCTGGCGCGGATGGCTCAGAAGGCCAGCCCCAGACTGCGGCTGCTCCCGCCATACCGGGAGCACGTCTCGCAGGCGTTCGGTCGGTACTTCTCGAGGATCGGACTGCTTCAAGACATCCCGCGGTATCCGACGTGATGCTGCGAACGGTGTCCGGCGAGGTCGAGCTGCTGCGCTGCTCGGTCAACTGGTTCCGCGACGTGACCAACCTCGGCGAGCCGCTCCCGTTCCCCGCCATCGCGGTCGGGCGCGTCGTGCTCGAGCGGGTGCACGCGCGCCTGTTCGGCTTCTTCGACAAGATCGATCTCGAGGCCGTCCTCGCCGGCTGGCGCGATCGGGCGGCGCCGGCCGAGAGCGAGCCGACGTCGGCCGAGCCCGAGGAGTCGGAGGAGGAGACCGCGGTCATCGCCGCCTCGATCGTCACCCGCGAACGCGCGCTCGGCGCCGAGGGCCGCCGCGGCGGACGGATCGCCAGCAGCTTGCGGCTCTCGGAGCTGGGCTCCTTGCTCGAGCGACACTTCGGCTGCACGTCGCGGCCCTCGAAGGGCAGCGAGCTCGTGTTCTACCGCGACGGTGGCCGGCACGCGTTCGGGTCGAGGCACACGAGCAACCCTCAGGTGCCGGCGATCGCGATCCAACGCATGCTGCGCAAGCTCGGGATCGGCGTGCACGAGTGGCTCGCCGCGGCGAGCGCTCGTGCCTGAGCGCGCGTCGGCGTTCGCGGCCCCGCCTGACTGACCGCGGACGCTACGCAGGGAGGTGAGCGGGGGCCTCCTCGATCACCTCGCGCAGCGAGCGGTTGGGAGTCACTCGGAGCCCGTGCGCCGCGGTCGCGTCGACTCCTGCGGGACCGAGGGCTCGAGCGACTCGGTGTACTTCGCCCAGCGGACGTACTCGTCGTGCATGGCGCGCGCCAACGCTCCCGCGTCCGACTCCAGGCGTTGAGGTGCCGTCATGATTCGATCAAGCACCTTCGACCGCTGCTGCATCACGACCTCCCGGGGGACTCTGATTGTACGGCTGAAGCGCTTGGCACTCCAAGCGCTTCGAGCGAGGGAACGACCTGTGACAACAGGAAGTTCTCGCGGAACAGGTACGCAGCATCCGTGCCTTCGCCCATGAACGTGGGGAGCGCCTCGCGAGCGGACCAGGAGATCCTGCGTCCCGAGCTGACGACGGGCGTGAGGCAACGCGTGGGCCTCGAACCGTCGGGACGGCTGCGGCTGCCCTACCGAACCTCCAAGCGCGCCGCGGGCCCGAGCGGGCTAGGCGCTGAGGCGACGGGACCCGCGCAGCGGTTCACGGCCGTCCGTGAACGCGTTCATGGACGTCCGTGAACGTGTCACCGTGCCGGCAGCGCGCGTCCAACACAGAAGCGCGCCTGTGCGGAGATTGCCCGCGGCGCGGTCGCGCTCGCAAGTCCAAGAGCTCGGCCGAGGGAGGGGCCCCGTAAGAGCCCTCCATGTCTGCGCCCGTGGAGAAGCGCGAAACCGCTGCTCATGAAGCGCGGCGGCCGCTCTGGTAGTCGACGATCGCGATGCCCACCGTCGAGTACTTCCTCGTCGCGGAGTCCGTGTCGGTCGACCAGACCAGCAACGCGGTGAGCGTGTTCAACATCCTCGAGGAGCTGAGGCCCGCCAGGTTCCCCGCTTCGCTGCCGCTCGTGGTCATCGTCTGCGCGCTCGCCATCGACGCCACGGAGCTCGGCGCCGAGATCGATGTGACGGTGCGCGTGCGCCGTACGTCCGGTCAGGTCGACGAGCTCCCCGCGAGCTTCAAGGCCACGGGCCGGCGCCACCGTCAGATCTCGCGCTTGCAGGGCTTGCCCATCGAGCAGCCGGGCGAGCTGCGATTCGACCTGTTGGTGAACGGTCGGCTGCTCGCTTCGTATGTGGTCATCGTCACGAGCGACACCAGGCCGACGCGCCCGCCCGCGATCGGTTACGCGTGAGGCTCGCCGTGCCGATCGAACTGGTTCGGTGATGCTGACGGGGCGAACGATCACCTGGCCGGCGCACGCTTCAGGAGCGGGAGCGCCGCGGGCGGCCCTTGCGCCGCTTCACCGCGGCGGCCTCGCCCGGGTGCGGGTCCGCGAGCCCTAGGCCTCGTCGGATGCGCTGCACCTGCCGCACGCTCAGGTCGAGGAGCAGGGCGAGCCTGCGGGTCGACCCATCGACGCTGCCGAGGAGCTGCTCGAGCCGCCACTTCGCGGCGACAGCGAGTTGATCGTGTCGCGGCAGCAGCGTTGCACCTTGAAGGATGCGCCTGATCACTTGGAGCGAAGCGGCGTGCGTCGTCTTGGTCGCAGGCATCGCGTGACAGCGTAGCGAGGCGGTGACCGAAGGGTGCAGCAAGCTGCATCGCCTGGAGCCGACCGCGACGCGGCAAGCAAGGGCTGAACCGGCCCGCGATGGCTCCCGCAGGCCAGGACGCCGCTGATGCGTCCGCGTAATCGGCGGCGGTGTCCTCGCTCGCGCTGTCGCCGCACGGCCATCTGCACCTCGCGCCGTCGGACGAGCCCGCCGGCGTCGGCGCTGATGAGGCACGTTCGTTCTCGTCGGGCGCCCGCTCGCGGCTGCGCCACGGTAGGCGCGCGGGACGGCGCGGCTACTCGAGGACCCAGGCGCGGATGGCCGCGATCGCCTTGTCGCGTTTGTCGACGGGATCGGCGGCGTTGAAGGGGAGTCCGGCGGTGCTCGCCAGCGGCGCAGCGTAGACGTCGCAAACGCGCTTCGTGCCGGTCTTCGACCTGTCGTTCAACCGCGCGCCGAGGAAGCGGCGGACCGCCGCGCTCTCGCGCGCGTACCGAAGCTCCTGCACGAGCTTCGCGTGATCGGCGTCCGCGGGAAGCGGACGCGCGAAGATGGACCCGAGGAGCGCCTCGGTCGAAGGGTCCTTCGCGAGGGCGAGCCGGTAGAGCGCGGACGGGTTCTTCCGGAAGAGCACGCTCGGATCGATCACTCGAAGCGATTTCGTGAGCGCGGGCAACGCGTCCTTGTCGGCGAGCTCCGCGCGGTCGTGCGCGATGGTGACCTCGTGGTCGAGCCAGTCGCCGAGGGTGTCGTCCTTCAGGTGCGAGTCACGCAACCTGGCGGCGCGATCGGCGAGCTTGGTGTAGAGCGCGATCGCGCCGGCCTTGTCCCACCTGCGCAGTCCACGCGTCAGCCCGATCGCGTCGCCGAAGTCCTTGGGGTTGTCGCCGGAGCCGAGGTAGTCGACGCGCTTCTGCACGAGCTCGGTGACGCTCGGCGCGCGTTCGTACATCGGCCCGAGGATGGCGGCGCTCGCGCTCGTCGATGAGACCGCCGCCGCCGACGTACCGAGGCCGCGGAGCGCCTCGCTCCAGACGGTCGCCGTCCCCTTCTCGTCCGCGAGTCGCCCGTAGGCGTCGTGCATCCACTCGGCGTGTCTCAGCTCGTCTTGGCTCGGCAACCACTCGGGCAAGCCCTCGGGCGCGCGCGTCGTCGTGAGCATGACGGCGATCGCGACATCGGCCGCCACACCGTCCGCGAACATCTCGACGAGGAGCCGCACGCGCCCCCGCTTGGGGTGCTGCGCGAAGCCCTCGAACTTGCGCGTGTACTCCGGCGCCTTCCGGCTCGACCAGTACGTGTACACGCCCTCGAAGCCCGCGAGCGTGATGGGCCTCGCCTCGTTCTGGGTCCTCGACGCCTCTTCGATGAGCTGCGCGTTGGTGAGCGCGCTCGTCTCGTCGGCGAGAAACCACCGCACGTGCGGCACGCCAGGACCGCACTCGACGGTCCATCCGCTCGGCCCGTTGCACGTCCACCCGGCGGGCACGCGCGCGATGAGCCGATACGGCTCGATGCGCGCTTCCTTCCTGAGGGTCGGTGCGAGCCGGGCGCCTTCGGCGAGCGAGTCGTGGGGCACCTGTGCGCCGTCGCCGGAGTCCCTGCGACGAATGGCGACGAACGCGATCGCGCCCACGACGCCGACCACGACAGCGGTGATGAGGGCGCGCGATCGCTCCACGGATACCCCTCTCGAGCATACACCGCGGCGGTCGACGTCCCCCCCAGAGGCAAGCTCGGGATCGTAGGATGGCACGATGGTGCGCGTGCCCCCCGACGTCCTGCGCAGGCTGTCGGTCTTCGATCAGCTCGACGCCGACGAGATCGAGGACGCGGCGGCGATCTGCCGGCAGGTGACCTATCCCGACGGCGCGCGCATCGCCGAAGAGGGCACGCGCGGCCCGGGGCTCTTCATCGTCACGCGCGGGCGAGATGAGCCTCGTGAGCGACGCGCCGGCGACGACGAGCGTGCAGGCGCTCGGCGAGATCGTGTGCGTCCAGCTGCCGCGCGACGCGTTTCGGCAGCTGCTCGCGCAGCACCCGCTCATCGCGCGCAAGGTGCTGTGGCGGTTCGTCGAGACGCTGTCCGAGCGGCTCGATCGCACCGACCGCGATCTCGCGCGAGCCTTGAAAGCGAGCGAGCGCGGCGCCGCGTTCCGGCACGTGTCGGCGCTCGTCTGGCTCGAGCTGCGCATCGCCTGGTCGTATCTGTGGGTCTGGATCCGCACCAGGATCTTCCGCGCGCCGCTGTCACCCGAGCGCCTCTCGGAGCACCATCGCAGGAACGCCCGTCGCTTCAAAAGCACGGCGTGCCGCCTCAAAGGCGCGAACGTCAAGATCGGGCAGCTCGCGAGCATGCAGGCGCACCTGCTCCCGCCCGAGTACATCCAGGAGCTGCGCGCGCTCCGCGACGCGGTCGAGCCCACCGAGTACCCGCTGATCGCCTCGGTGGTGCAGGCCGAGCTCGGCGCCGGGCCGCTCGAGCTCTTCGAGTCGTTCGAGAAGCACCCCATCGCCGCGGCCTCGATGGCGCAGGTGCACGTCGCGCGCTTGCACACCGGCGAGAAGGTCGTGGTGAAGGTGCAGCACCCCGGCCTCGAGCGGAGCGTCGCCATCGATCTCGCCCTCATGGGCGTGGTCTTCCGCGTGCTCGGGTGGATCTTCCCCCGCCTCGACCTGCAGATCGTCCTCCGCGAGGCCGAGGAGCCGCTGCGGCGCGAGCTCGATCTGGTCCTCGAGGGCAAGGCGACCGACGAGCTCCGCTGCGAGCTCGAGCCGCTCGGCGTGATCGTGCCCGCCGTGCACTGGGAGCTCACGAGCCGTCGCGTGCTCACCCTCGGCTTCATCGAGGGGACGAACATCGACCACCTCGAGCAGATCAAGCGGTGGAACGTGGACCGCGCGGCGCTCGCCGGCGTCTACCTGCGGGCGTTCCTCCACCAGGCGTTCGTCGGCGGGACGTTCCACGCCGACCCGCACCCTGGCAACGCGATCTGCACGCCCGACGGGCGCCTCGCGCTCCTCGACTTCGGGATGGTCAAGAAGCTCCCCGAGAACGTGCGCAACGGGCTGATGAAGGAGATCTTCGGCGGCTTCTTCAACAACGCGAAGCTCTACGTCGACGGCCTCATCGAGAAGGGCGCGATCGGCGAGGCCGACCGGGCCACCGTCGAGGAGTTCGCCAGCAAGACCTTCAGCGATCCGACGATGCGCGGGCTGATCTTCGATCACCAGGTCGACGACGACTCGGTGCTCGGGAGCCTGGTCGGGGCGTTGAAGGGCATCACGGAGCTGCCGACGTTCCGCACGCCGTCGGACAACCTGATGTTCCTCCGCGCGCTCGGGATCGTGATCGACGTGTGCAAGGAGGTCGCGCCCGAGCTCTCTCCGAGCGAGCTGGCGATGCCGATCATGATGCCCATCCTCGGCGAGTTCATCGCCAAACACCCGGAGTACGCGGCGGTCATGACAGGTCCGGCCGGATAGGTGAGTCGCCGCCGCGGCTCGACGCCATGGTCGGGCACGGATAGACGATCGCCAGATGAGCGTTCCCAGTCGCACCGCGCAGCTCGGGCTCGTCGCGTGCCTGCTCCTCGGCGCGTGCAAGGACGACACGGCGCAGATCGAGAAGGCGCGCGCGGCCGAGGCCGCGCAGCGGAGAGAGGCCATCGAGAAGCTCTCGCCCGCCGCGCGCGCGAAGATCGGCCTCGCGCGGAAGGTCGCCGACGTCCTGCCGAGCGTGCCCCGCGCCGGCGACGACGCGAAGCCGCCGGTCACCGATCCGAAGCTGCGTCTGATGGAGCTGCACGACGACGACGCGGCGAACGCCGACGTGATGCTCACGTCCGAGCTGCCGCTCTTCCAGCGCGCGATCCTCGGCTCCTGCCGCTACAACGACGCTACAACGACCTCGGGGGGCTGGTCGGACATGGTGTCGACGAGCATCGAGAGCGCGCTGAAGCGTTGCGCGCGGGTGCGTTGGTTCCTCGTCGTCCGGACGGCCGTGAAGGTCGCGCCGAAGCTCGTGGGCGGGGCGACCTACGAGGGCGGCGCCTACGCAGGCGACGTGGTCGTGTTCGATCTGGCGAGCGATCCACCGACCGTCGCCGGGGCCTTCCCCATCGAAGTCGTGCTCCAGAAGTCGGTGAAGGTTGGCGCGAGCGCCACGAAGGACCGTCAGGAGTACGAGCTCGCCGAGGCGCTGCGCAAGGAGCTGCTGCAGGCGATCGAGAAGGCGACGACGGGCTGACGACCTTCGACCAGCTGAACTGGATCAGGCGGGGACCTGGCCGGCGGGCGCTGCGAGAGGGATCGGGCTCTTGTCCAGCCAGGCCCTGACGAGCCGGTCCCCGCCGAACAGCGACGTGACGTGGTACCCCGCGCCGCGCGACCGATCGATCGCTTCGGACGCGGTGATCGGCTCGCTGACCACGACTCGCGGTTGGAGGTAGTTCGCGTGCACGAACCGAACGGCGCCGCCGTCGACGCCCTCGACTATGACGAACCCGACGTGCACGTCGAGGCCGATGAGATGAACGCCGTCGCCGAACGAGCGGACCTTCTGCTCGAGGGTCGTCGCGGGAACGCTGAACACCCGATGATGCGACACGCCGGCCGGGACCAGCGAGCGCGCGATGCGCAGCGCCGTCGACTGCGCGAAGCGGCGTCGGCTCTCGAGCGCGAGGCCGACGTGCTGGAGGAGGGTCGCGACGAAGTACCCGCACGCGATCCCCTGCGTCGCGAGCGGCTCGTCCGCCGTTCCGTGGAACGACCAACGCGTGCCGAGCCAGGCCGGGAGCAGCACCTCCGCGAGGGCGCCCTGCAGCGCCTTCCGTGCGTCGGCGACGGCGGCGCGCCGGGCGACGTCGTCGGTCGCGCTCGCATGGTTCTCGGCGTGCTCGTCGCGTATCGCGGCGATGCGGGCGCGGAGGGCGGCGTACGGCGGCCGCGTGATCGCCGGCGGATCGACCGGTCCGCTCTCCTCGGGGCGCCGCGGGCGCCGATCGCAACCGGCGGCGAGCAGCGTGAGCAGGCAGGCCCGTCGATTCACGGCTGCGGAACGCGCGGTCGCCGTCGGGCGATTCCCGGCGCCACGCGGCCCTCGCGCCGGGCGGGTCTCGCGACCGCCCGCGGCCTGCCTCCGTGATCGCGCACGTGCGCTGCGGATCGATCATGGAGTCCCCCATCCACGCCGGCTACCACCGGAAGTCCTGGACCGACGCGACGCCGACGCTCCCGTCGTCGGCGGCCTCGAGCCGGACCACGAACGAGAACCCATGAGCGCCACCCCATGAGCAGCGTACCCGACGAAGCGGACGAGAAGCAGGCGGCGATCTACCGCGATCGGGCCGAGGACTACGAGCGGCTGGTCCGAGCGGAGGACGCCGACGCGGCGCTTCCACGCGCGCTCGCGGAGCTGGTCGAGCTCCGCGGTGCGCGGGTGCTCGACGTCGGCTGCGGCACTGGACGGGTCTCGCGGATCCTCCTCGGACTCGGCGCCACCCACGTCACCGGCGTCGATCGGGCGCCCGCGATGCTCGACGTCGCCCGGCGCACGCTCGCCGGCGACGGGGCGCGCGGCGCCCTGACGCTCGTGGAGGGCGACGCACGCGCGCTCCCCTACGAGTCGTCGTTCGACGCCGCGATCGCTGGGTGGTGCTTCGGGCACTTCCGACACTGGATGCCGAACGGCTGGCGCGACGAGGTCGAGCGCGCCCTCGACTCGATGGAACGGGCGGTGCGACCGGGCGGCGCATGCATCGTCATCGAGACGCTCGGTACGGGCCACACCACGCCCCGCACGCACGCTGCGCTCGACGAGTACTTCGCGTTGCTCGAGGCACGCGGCTTCGTGCGCCGCTGGATCCGCACCGACTACGGGTTCGCCTCGGTCGACGAGGCGGCGACGGTCCTCTCCGCGTTCTTCGAGGGCGCGCTGGTCGAGCGTGTTCGCCGTGAGGGGTGGGCGCGCGTGCCCGAGTGCACCGGGATCTGGCTGCGACGGCCGACCACGCCTCTCCCGCCGCCGTGACCACGCTCGTCGAGGTCGCGCGCAGCGTGTACGGGGTCAGCGCGTCGCGGATCTGCCAGGTGTAGGTGCCGGCCGGCTGCTCGACGTAGCGGATGCCGGTGAGGTACGGCGAGACGCTGGGTTTCTATGGCTCTCTCGAGAGCAACGCCTCCCGCTCGCCGGTCGCGAGGTCGATGGCGAGGACGACGCCGAAGCCCGGGCAATAGTACTTCTCCTCGAGGACGGCCGGATCGAGTCGAGTGGTGTCGCGCGTCGTGCGGCACCCGCTGAAGGTCCCCGCGGGCACTGTCACGGAAGCGTCGCTCGAGACCAGCGTCGCCTCATCCTCGGCGTGACAGGCGTAGTACTCCTGGCGCCAGCGATCGCCCACCGCGGGGTTCGCCGGCATGATCAGCCCGGCCTTTGCGCCGTCGAGGCCGGCCTGCCACGAGCCCTCGGTGCTGACCACGACGCCTCCCTCGTACTCCTTGGTGTCCTCGCCGAAGTACCAGACGGCACCGGACGCGTCCTGCGCGTACCAGTCGAAGGTGTCTTCGATCACCTCGCCGTTCTCGCGCACGACGTCGTGCACGACGGTGCAGGACACACCGAGAATCGTCTTCTTCTCGGGGGTCACCGTCACCTCGACGGTCTTGTCGACGCCCTCCTTGTATCGGAAGGTGGTCCCCGGCCTCAGCGGGAAGAACGGATTGTCGATCGTCGCGACGAACATCGCTGGATCGATCTTCGGATCGTAGCCTCGATCGATCGGGCAGGCGTCGTGGCCGGGCTCACCCTCCTCGTCGAGCGGATCCTCGAGCGGCGGCTCGGCGCTGCCGTCCGCACCCGAGTCGTGCTCGTTCGCGCGGACGACGGGCGACTCCGCTGTGCCCGGGCTGCAGCTGCAAACGCAGAGCGCCGCGGCCAACCATTGGAACCAGGTGCGAGCTTCGTTCGTTTCCATGAGACGAGGACGAAGCAGCCGGGGGGCCGCGGCCTCTGTCGTCGCGCTGCGTCGCGCGGAGTGAGCCCATGAACACGCGGTGCGCAGACCCGCACACAGCCGTTGGGTCTCGCGACGCGTCAGGTAGGAGTGGGCGGCGATTCGAGCGTAGGTCGAAGGGCCTCACATCGGCGTCGCGCGGAATCCCTTGAGCGCGAGCTTGCACTTCGACCGCGACGTTCACGGTCCGCAACAGCGTCTTCGAGGGCGGCGGAGGCCTGCGGGCCAGCGTCGGCCCGCTGCTCGTCGACCACAGCGTCTTCCGCGGCAACGCGTTCGGGCCGATCGCCCATGGCCGCGCCACCGGCACGGTGGAGGTGCGCGACTCGCTCGTCTCCGGCACGAAGGCCGCGGGAATCGCCGTCTACGGCCGCCCGGCGACCATCGAACGCTGCGAGGTTCGCGACGTCGCCCCCGACCGCGCCGGCAAGTTCGGCGACGGCGTCATCATCCAGGGTGCCTCGGGGGCCCTGCGCCTCGAGGGCAGCGTCGTCGAGGGGTGCGCCCGCGCGGGCGTGAGCGTGTTCGGAGCGTCGTTGACGATCGGGGCCTCGGCCCTCCGGTGCAACGCCATCGATCTCGACGTCGAGAGCCGCTGGGTCGAGGCCACCGGGATCGTGGAGCACGAGGTCTCGCTCATCGACTCCGGCGGCACCGTCTGCGGTTGCGGCGACGCGCTCTCCCGTTGTCACGGTCGGTCCGCGGCGCTCGAGCCGCTGCCGCCGCCGCCGCCGCTGCCCTGAAGAGCGTGTGTTCGCGCCGCCCTACCACTGGATTCGGGCGGGCGCCGATCGGACGTATCCTCGATCCATGCGACTCGCCGTACAGCCGCCGCGCCGCCAGCCGACCTGCCGGATCCCTCGCTACCCGGCGCTGCTCGCAGGGGCGCTCGTCGCGACCGCCGGTTGCAGGGGCTCGTCGAGCGCGGAGCCGATCGCGCCCGATCCCGGCACGGTCGCGCCGGCCGCCAGGCCGCACGTGAAGCCTCCCGCGGCCCCGACCTTCGCGGTCGACGACGAGCCGCTCGACATGAACGTCGGCTGCAAGGGCGACTGCCCCTCGCCGTTCGAGCTCGCGATTGGCCGCAAGGACCGGGCGCAGATCCAGGCGCGCGTCGATCACTGCGTGCGCGAAGCCGAGCGCAGCGCGCCGGTGCCGTCCGCGGAGTTCCTCGTTCGTTCCGAGGTGGCGGCGAGCGGGAAGGTCGTGAAGCCGGCGATCGATCCACAGCAGGGGAAGCTCTCGGCCGATGTGCAGAGCTGCGTCCTCGCGCTCGTGGAGAAGGCGCCGCTGACCGCGCCGCCGGGCGATGCCGGCACGCGCCAGGTGCATGCGTACGTGAAGACCCACGCGAAGTAGCCTCACGCGGAGCTCACCTTCGCACGGGTCAGTCGTCGCCGCGCAGCCCGTGCTTCCTGAACAGATCCCTGAGGTGGTGCCGCTCCACCCCCGCGATCTGCGCCGCCTTCGACAGGTTGTTCCCCGTCTTCGCGAGGAGCCGCTGCAGATAATCGCGCTCGAACTCGTCGATCAGCGTGCGCTTGACGTCCTTGAACCTCCCGAGCTCCCCCGAGGGACCGGGTGGCGGCAGCGACGGGGTCGGGGTCGCCGGCGCGTGCGCGCGCTGCCCCGAGAGCATGCGCTCGAAGGCGAGATCGGTCTCGGTGATCACGTCGGCCGCCGCGGTCATCGCGGCGCGATCGACGGTGCTCTTCAGCTCGCGCACGTTGCCCGGATAGTCGCGGCGCACGAGCTCCTGCAGCGCGCCCTCGGTGATCGCGCGCGCCGCCTGCACCTCGCGCGGGACCTTCTGCAGGAAGTGGTGCACCAGCACCGGGATGTCGTCGGGGCGCTCGCGAAGCGAGGGCACCGACACGCGCGCCTGCGCGAGCCGGAAGTAGAGGTCCTCGCGGAACTTCCCCTGGTTGATCATCGCGCGCACGTCGCGCCACGTCGCCGTGAGCACGCGCACCTGGATGGGGATGGGCTTGGACCCGCCGACGCGCTGCACCTCGCGACGCTCGAGCACCCGGAGGAGCTTCGGCTGCAGATCGAGCGGCAGCTCGCCGATCTCGTCGAGGAAGATGGTGCCGCCCTGCGCCGCCTCGAAGATGCCGATGCGCCGATCGATCGCGCCGGTGAACGAGCCGCGCTCGTGCCCGAAGAGCATCGACTCGGCGAGCGTCGCCGGGATCGCCGTGCAGTCGAGGACCATGAAGGGCCCGCCCGGCGTGCGACCGAAATCGTGGAGCGCGCGCGCGACGAGCTCCTTGCCGCTGCCGGTGGGCCCCTCGATGAGCACGCTCAGATCGGTGCGACACAGTCGCTCGACCATCGAGAAGAGCTCGCGCATCGGCCGGCTCTGCCCGCGCATCTCGCCGAACGCGGGGACCTCGCTCGCCTCGGCGGCGAAGGGCGCGTCGACGTCGAGGCGGACGATGCTGCGACCGATCTCGAGCATGGCGCCGGACGGCACCGTCGCGCGCTCCAGCCGCGCGCCGCCGTACCACGTGCCGTTGGCGCTCTCGAGATCGACGACGTGCACGCCGCCGGGCACCGCCGCGATTTCGAAGTGGAACGACGACACCGTCGGATCGCTCAAGCGCACGTCGGCGGCCGGGCTGCGCCCGACGATCGCGACGCGACGCGCCAGGGGAAACGACTGCCCGGCCTCTGGTCCCGCTGCGATCGTGACGCGGACGCCGAGTGGTCTTACCTCCGGCTCGCGGCTGACGCGGACGGTCTTGATGTCATCGACGTCGTAATCACCGCCGCGTCCGCTCACGACTCGACAGTGTAGCCGTGCTACGAGCCGCGCGCGATGGGACTCGCCATAGTGGGCACCGGCCGCCACCTGCCGAAGGACGTGGCGACCAACGAAGATCTCTCGCGCATGATGGACACCACCGCCGAGTGGATCCACCAGCGCACGGGGATCACCGAGCGCCACTTCGCCGCCGAGGGCGAGGGCGTCAGCGATCTCGGCGCCGCGGCGGCCGAGCGCGCCATCGCCGACGCGGGCCTGGTCGCCGAGGACGTCGACTACGTGATCATGTCGACCATGACGCCGGACTTCCACTTCCCCGGCCCGGCCGCGATGGTCGCGGCCAAGCTCGGCATCCCCGGCGTCCCCTGCCTCGACGTGCGCCAGCAGTGCGCCTCGTTCATCTATCAGCTGCAGCTCGCCAACGCGCTCCTGCTCTCGGGCGAGGCGAGCAAGATCGTCTTGATCGGCGCCGAGGCGCACGCCGGCTTCATGCCGTGGGAGGACTGGGACTACCTCTACGGGCGCGGCGGCACCCCGCCGTCGAAGGAGGCGTTCGAGCGCGCCTCGCGCCACCGCGGCCTGGCCATCCTCTTCGGCGACGGCGCGGGCGCGGTGGTGATCGAGAAGACCGAAGACGCGCGCGGCGTGGTCGGCATCGACGTGCACAGCGACGGGCGCGCGGCCGACTACATCCACATCCCGAGCGGGTTCACCAAGCGTCCCTACGCGCAGCGCGAGGACATCGACCGGGACCTCCACATCCCGCGCATGCGCGGGATGCTGTTCAAGCAGGCCGTGACGCGCCTGCCCGAGAGCGTGCGCGCGCTGTGCGAACGCACCGGCACCGCGCTCGACGACGTCGATCTCTTCGTCGCCCACCAGGCCAACGACCGCATCAACGCCTCGGTGCGCGACGCGCTCGGCGTGCCGACCGCGAAGGTGCCGAGCAACATCGCCAAGCTCGGGAACACCTCGGCGGCGACCATCCCGATCCTGCTCGACGAGCTGAGCGAGCAGGGCCGCTTCCACGCGGGCATGCTCGTGTGCTTCCTCGCGCTCGGCGCGGGGCTGCACTGGGGCTCGGCGCTGCTGCGGACGTGAGCCTGCGCCGGGCGTCGTGCGTCTCGTCACGGTGGCCTTAGCTCAACCGTTGACGACCGAGAAAGAGCCGCGCTTCCATCAGCGGATGCGCGCCTACCTCCCGCTGCTCGCCCTCCTGCTCTGCGCCGCGTGCTCGAAGAAGGAGCACGCCGAACCGACCGCCGAGGAGACCGCGCTGAAGAAGTCGACGGGCAAGAAGCTCACCGCCGAGGACGAGGCGAAGGCGGCCGCTTCGGCGGAGGAGCTCTCGAAGAAGAAGAAGAAGGCCGCCGAGGCCGCCGCGCCCGAGCGCACCAAGGTGCCGACCCTCGCCGAGTGGAACGCGGCCAAGGAGGTCGAGGCCAAGGGCAACGCCGTCGGCTGCGAGGTCAAGGAGGTGCGCGAGTGGGTGCGGGTCTCGTGCCGCAAGAAGAGCCCGGGCGGCGGCGATCCGAGCGGCGTCGCGATCGAGCGCGGTCGCAACAAGGAGACCTTCTCCTTCGTCGGCAAGGGGGTCACCAGCGTGGTGACGCCGCTCCTGCCCGGGACCGATCTGCTCGCGAAGTACTCGTGGAGCGACGTCGTCTACGCGGTCCGCATCGCGTGGAAGAAGGACGAAGGGCGGCCCGCCGCGTTCGCGCACTTCGTGAAGACCGATGATCGGCCGGAGAAGCCGCTCGGCGTCGCGACGTGCGACTGCTTCAAGAAGGTGAACAAGGGCGCGAGGTGCGACGACTCGGACGACAGGTGGATGATCGTCCAGCAGAACCCCTGGTGCGAGAGGTCGTTCGCCGGCGACTGCGAGACGATGATCGGCTGCGCGACCGGCGCGCCGTCGGCCAAGCCGAAGTGCCCGGCGGGCCACCTCGCGTCGATCGCCAACTACTGCCTGAAGATCTGCGAGACCGCCGCCGACTGCCCGAGCGGGTATACGTGCGACGAGTACCTCGACACGAAGGCCTGTTTCGAGAACGGCTGACCGCGATCGCGACCTACGCGATCGCCTTCAGCACGAACGACTCGAGATCGGGGTGCTCCTCGCGCGCGCGCAGCACCACGTCGGCCGGCCGCGGGAGCATCTCGACGCCGAGCTTCTCGCGCAAGAACGCGCGCAGCGCGACGGCGCGCGCGTCGCCTTCGGGCTGCGGCGGCTCCTCCTCCCAGTCGGTGAAGCCGAGGTCTTCGACGCCGTAGGCGAGGAGCCCGAGGAACTCGCGCGGGGTGCCCGCGAGGACGATGGTCTCGCCTTCGTTCCCGAGGAACACCACCGGCGAGTCCGAGAGCGTGTCGCCGCGACGCCAGATGGCGAACAGCGCGCCGGTGCCGTCGCGACCGAAGGCGAAGAACTGACTCGCCGGTTCGGCGCGGTCGCTGAACCACGCGAGCATCGCCGACGCGCCGTCGTCGACCAGCTCCAGGTCGCCGGCGAGCGCGCCGTCGTGCGCGGCGGCGAAGTCGACGAGCGTCTCGATCTCGACCGGCAGCTTCTCGCCGGCGCGCAGGGCGTCTCGGAGCGAAGACATGCAACCAGCGTATCAGAGAACCTCCCGAACGCTCGTCGCGGGCCCCGGGGCGGTCACGTCGTCGAAACGGACACGCGCCCGGCCGGAGCCGTCGCGTACAGCGGCTACCAGAGGCGATCGCTCACCAGGCGGAGGCCGGCCGACGCCCACGCCTCCATCTGCGGCTTGCCCCAGAGGCCGCTGCCGCCCGTCGCATCGAGCTGGATGTTGTCGGACAGGATGAACCGGAACCCACCCTGCGCGGCGCCGCCACCGACCTCCGCGTATGGATCGCCGGTGAACGTCTCGAGGGCGAGGTTGACCGAGCGATACACGTGGATCTGCGTCCCCAGGCCCCAGGTGAAGCGAAGGCGCGCGTGTCGCTCGAGCTCCTGCGACGTGCGCGCGGAGGGCTCGGCGACCGCGGCGCCGGCGAGGCCGACGTTGGTGTGGACGAGGACGTCATCCCTTCCGATCACCTGCGTCGCCGCGAGGTACGCGAAGCCACTGAGCGGCGCCTGGAAGCCGCCGAACCCGAACGGCAGGAAAGACCCGCCGATGACGGCGACGCCGGGCCACTCGTTCGAGCGCGCCTCGTGGAGCAGGAGCTTCGCTTGCAGGAGCGGCGCGGCGAGCGAGTAGCGGTGGGTCTCGTCGTGGATCGCGACGCCGTGGACCGCGCCGATCGAGAGCTCGAGGGGCGCGACCGGCCCGATCGCGGCGACCGTCCAGTGTTGCTGCGAGTGCTCATCCCACCGCGCCCATGACTCGATCTGGGCCTGGTGCTTGCCGACGACGCGCGCGTCGTCGGTGATGAACGGACGGACCGCGAAGGCGTTCGGCGCGCACGTGACGATGGCGACCCCGAGCAGGGCGAGCTCCGCGCGGCGGATCACGGGACGCCCGATAGCGGATCGGCCTGGCGTCGTCGAGCGACGGTTCACCCATTTCGCCTGCGCTCGGGTAGGCTCCGGCCCAGAGGGAAAATGCGAGCACGCCAGGGGTGGGTGTGGCTGGGCCTTTTTGTCACGGGCTGTTCGACGCGCGGCGCCGAGTCGCTCGACGGTCGAGCGCGAACGGAGACGTCGCCGTCCGGCGTCGCGGCGACGGCGCAGCGATCCGCGGCCGACGCGCCGGCGATCGGAGCGCGTGGACGCGCCGTTCTGCAGCGCCTCGACGCCTTCCCCGCGCTATCGAACCGCCTCGGGCGGGGGGTCACGCTCGCGCACGACGCGCGCGGCTTCGGCTTCGATCGATCGACGTCGCCGACGAAGATCGTCGCCGCCGGTGGCAGCGTCCTCACCGGCTTCGTCCCGCTGCGCGCCGACGGCGCGGTGCACGTCGCGCGCGGCGACCGGCCCGGCGTCTCGCTCGACGTCACGACCGCGCTGCGTCCCGTCGCGGGCGAGCGCGCCGACGGCGCGGTGATCTACCCCGACGCGGCGCTCGACGAGCACGTGCTGCAGGTGATGGACGGGATCCGCATCGAGGAGCTGCGCGTCCTCGAGAGCCCGCGCGCGGCCAGCGCGTTCAGCTGGACGTTGCGCCCCGGTCCCGCGGTGTCGACGGTGCGCCTGCGCGACGAGCGGGTGGAGGTGCTCGAGGGGACCGAGGTGCGCCTGATCAGCGAGCCCGTCGTCGCGTTCGACGCGAAGGACCAGCGGCGCCACGCGCAGCTGACGCTCACGAAGATCGACGATCACTACCGCCTCGAGGCGACCCTCGACACCCACGACCTCACCTACCCGGTCGTCCTCGATCCCGGTTGGACGCGCACCTTCAACAAGATGTCGAGCACCCGCCTGCACACGAACGCGATCCCGCTGTCCGGCGGGAAGGTCGCCGTGTTCCCCGGCTGGCTGTCGTCGCTGACGGTCGACATCTACGACCCGGTCACCAACACGTTCTCCGCCGGTCCGCCGGCGAAGACCGCGCGCTTCAACGGCGGAGCGGTGAGGTTGGCCGGCGGCGACCAGGTCGTGCTGTACGGCGGGTTCTACGGGCCGTCGACCACGTGGGAGATCTGGGATCCGATCACGGGCTCGACCACGCCCGAGACGTTGGCCAACGGTATCGACGGCGTGATGAGCGTCGTGCTCGGCAGCGGCAAGATCTTCGCGATGCGCAACGGCAGCAACTTCGCCGCGCTCTACGACCCGCCGACGAAGACGTGGACCGCGCTGCCGACGATGGTGAACAGCCACGGCGGTGGCGCCGCGGTGCTGCTGAAGAGCGGCAAGGTCCTGATCACCGGCGGGTGCTGCAACACCGCGACCTCCGAGCTGTACGATCCGTCGCTCAACACGTTCGCGCCCACGGCCGGCATGCAGGGCGCCCGCAGCGGTCACTCGATGACGCTCTTGCCGAGCGGAAAGGTGCTCGTCGCCGGCAGCGACAGCAGCGGAACGGTGCAGGCCGAGCTCTTCGATCCGACGACCGCCACCTTCAGCAAGGTGACCGACGTCCCCGGGTCCATCACCGACTCGCACCGGGCGATCACGTTGCCCGATGCGTCGGTCCTGCTCGTGAACGTCGACACGACGGGCACCGTGCTCAGGTACACCGAGGGCACGGGCTGGGCGACCGAGGCGAAGCTCACCATGCGCCGCAACGATCCGGCGCTCGCCCTGCTCCCGGGCGGGCGCGTGCTCGCCGCGGGCGGCGAGTTCGGCAAGGTCGGCATCGACGAGAGCAGCAACACCGCGGAGGTGTGGGGTCCGCCGCCCAAGACGTGCACCAGCTCGACCGGGTGCGCGAGCGGCTTCTGCGTCGACGGCTACTGCTGCGACCGCGCGTGCGGCGAGCAGTGCTACGCGTGCGACGTCGCAGGTCGCGAGGGCTTCTGCTCGCCGGTCGACGGCGCGCCGCCGCACGGCACCCGCACGGTGTGCTCGCCGTACCTGAACTGCACCAACGGCAAGTGCGTCAGCGGCTGCGCGACGGCCGGCGACTGCGCCACCGGCATGGGCTGTCTGTACGGCACCTGCGCGACGAAGCTCGACAAGGGGGCCGCGTGCGTGAGCGGCACCGACTGCGCCTCCGGGTTCTGCATCGACGGCACCTGCTGCGACGGCGCCTGCACCGACCAGTGCAAGGCGTGCGACAACGCCGGCAGCCTCGGGACGTGCAGCGACACCGCAGGCGCGCCGCACGGCACGCGGACCTCGTGCGCGCCCTACACCTGCGGCGGGGGCGCGTGCCTCACCGGGTGCACGAGCGACGCGCAGTGCCTCGCCGGCAACCGCTGCGACTCCGCCGGTACGTGCGTGCCGACGCTCGCCAACGGCAAGGGCTGCACGCGGGCCAGCGAGTGCGCCAGCGGCTTCTGCGTCGACGGCTACTGTTGCAACGCCGCGTGCGACACAGCATGTCGGACGTGCGCGAAGGCGGGCGCGCTCGGCACCTGCTCGCTCGTCGCCGCCGGCACGGCCGACCCCCGCAAGCTGTGCACCGGCGAGTGCGCGAGCGGCTGCGGCACGACCGGCTGCACCTACCGTGCGAACACCACGCCGTGCGGGCAGAGCTGCATCGGCTACCAGCTGACCAGCGGCGGACGCTGCAGCGGCACCAGCGAGGCGTGCACCGGCGCGTCGACGCTCGCGTGCGCCGGCGGGCTCGTCTGCGCCGACGGCAAGACGTGCAAGACCGCCTGCGCGACGGGCGCCGACTGCGTGTCCGGGTTCTGCGAGGGGGGCGCGTGCGTCTCCGCGCCGGCCGACGCGGGGGCCCCGGAGGCGTCCGTCGAGGCGGGCGCCGACGCGGGCGCCGATGCCGCTGCCGGCGACGCGAGCTCCCCCGACACGGCCGCCGGTGGAGACACCGCGCCGGCCGACGCACCCGCGACCGGGTACGACGCGACCGCCGACGCCCCCGCGCCGCCGATCGAGGCGACCCCCAAGCTGCCGGCCACGGTGCTGACCTGCACCAAGGGCACCGACTGCACCACCGGCTTCTGCGTCGAGGGCGTGTGCTGCGACTCGCCCTGCACCGATCGCTGCCACTCGTGCGCGCTCCTGAGCAACCCCGGCAAGTGCACCGTCGAGCCGATCGGCGTGGACCTGAAGCAGGAGTGCGGTCCGGCGTACACCTGCCTCGGCACCTGCAACGGCTCCGGCGAGTGCATCGGAGCGGGCGCCGGCACGCTGTGCGCGCGCAACCGCTGCACCGGTCCGAGCACCGGGGTCGGACCGGCGTACTGCGCGGCGCCGGGCGCGAAGTGCAACGCCGACGAGGGCGTGCCCTTCGACTGCTCGCCGTACGCGTGCGCGCCCGCCTTCGGCGCGTGCATGCAGGCGTGCGTCGGCTCGATGGACTGCGCCAACGGGTTCGTCTGCGACACCACCACCAAGACCTGCGTCGCACCGGCGATCGAGGAGGACGGCGGCGGGTGCGCGCTCGCGCCGGCGGGGCGCGGCCGGTCGACGGCCGTGGCGCTGCTGCTCGGGGCGATCGTGCTCGCCGCGCGCCGGCGTCGGAGGGACTGATCTACGGTGTGCCGATGCGCACCGCGAACACCCGCCTCCGGGCGCTCACCGTCGTCGCGCTCGTCGTCCTCGGTTGCCGCAAGCACCGCGCGACGATCACGCGCCCGAAGGCCGCGCCCTCGGTGCAGACCGTCTCCGCGGCCGGGCAGCGCACGTGCGTCGTGCACGACGCCCGGGTGAAGTGCTTCGGCCTCCTTGCGCCCGGCGCGGTGCGCCTCGAGCCGGTCGCCATCGCCGGCACCGAGGGCGCCGTCGCGGTCGCCGACGGGGGCGCGCGGGGGTGCGCGATCCTCGGCGATCGCAGCGTGCGCTGCTTCGAGGGCGAGGGCGCGGCCGTCGCGATCGCGGGGCTGCGCAGCGTGGCCCAGCTCGCGATCGGCGCCGCGCACGCGTGCGCGCGCCTGGTCGACGGCCGCGTGTCCTGCTGGGGCGCGAACGCGAACGGCGAGCTCGGGCGCGGCGCCACCGTCGGCGCGGGCCCCGCGCCCGGCAGAGACGAGCGCCTCGCGTTCGTCCCCGGGCTCGGTTCGGTGATCGACCTCGCCACCGCGACCGAGGGCGCCGCGGTCACGTGCGCGGCGCGGAGCGACGGCGCGCTGTGGTGCTGGGGCGCCGGCGTCGGCGCGCGCCCGGTGAAGGTCGCGCTCGAGGGGCGCGCGCGCCGCGTCGCCGTCGGGCCGGATCAGGTGTGCGCCGTCTACGACGACGGACGGGTCGGCTGCTTCGCCCCGAGCGCGCGGCGTGCGAGCGTCGTCGCCGGCGTCGCGCGCGCGCGCGGTGGTCGTGGGCGCGACGGACCGCTGCGCGCTCGACGAGGCGGGGGAGATCGCCTGCTGGACGGCCGCCGACCCGATGCGACGTACGGTGGCGCACGACGCGCTCGAGGTGTCGTCCTCCGCCGGGCACGCGTGCGCGCGCACGCGCGAGGGCCTCCTGTGCTGGGGCGACGACACGCACGGCCAGCTCGGCGACGGCGCGTCGGCCACGGCGCACGCCCTCGCGCGACCGCGTCGCGTCGCCGTCACGGCCGCGACGCCGCGGAGCCTCGTCCTCGGCGACTCGCTCGCCTGCGTGCTCGGCGACGAGGTGCGCTGCTGGTCTTCGCTCCCGCCCCGCGACGGCGCGCCCCCGCTCCCGACCGAGCCGACGATCGTCCCGGAGCTCGCCGACGCGCGCGCGCTCGCCCGCGGCCGCGATCACGCGTGCTTCTTCGACGCCGCCGGCGCGCTCGCCTGCTTCGGCCTCGCGCGGGCCGGGCAGCTCGGCACGGTGAGCGACCAGTGGGCCATCGACACGCCGACGCGCGTCGCCGGCCTGCCGCCCGTCGTCGACGTCGTGGTCGGCGACGCCCACACCTGCGCGCGCACGGGCGGCGGCCAGGTCTGGTGCTTCGGATCGAACGCCGCGGGGGAGCTGGCGATCGGCACCACGTCGTTGGCGGTCCCGGTGCCCACGCGCTCCGCGGCGCTGCAGGGCGCGCGCGCGATCGCGCTCGGCGCGCAGCACGGCTGCGCCATCCTCGAGGGGGGCGCGGTGGCGTGCTTCGGCGCCAACAACGTCGGCCAGCTCGGCGATGGCCGCGGCGGCAAGGGGTCGAGCTCGGTCCCGCGCCCCACCGGGATCGAACGGGCGGTCGAGCTCGCGGTGGCCGGATCGCGCTCCTGCGCGCGCCTCGAGGACGGCGAGATCCGCTGCTGGGGTCAGCGCTTCGGCGGCGCGGCCGACGCCCACCCTGCCAAGGGCAAGACGTGGTTCGACGCGCCGATCGCCGTGGCGAGCGGGGCGATCTCCCTCGCCGTCGGCCGCGAGCACGCGTGCGCGGTGCGCACCGGAGGCGAGGTCGTGTGCCTCGGGTCCAACGAAGACGGGCAGTGCGGGCATCCGATGAGCGGACCGCTCGACGCGCCGCGGGTCGTCGCCGGCGTACCGGCGGCGCGTACGGTGTACGCCGGCGAGCGCACCTCGTGCGCGCGGACCGTCACGGGCGAGGTCTGGTGCTGGGGCGCCGACGTCGTGGCGAGCAAATCCGGTGTCCCGGAGCGGGTTTCGCTCCACCGTGCCGTGCCGGTGCTCGCGCGGCTTTGACTTGCCGCAGCGCGCGCGCCGCGCAACGCATCCAACCCATCCGACCCATGACGATGCGTCTGCCGCAGGCCGTCCTCGACGCGCTCCCGCCCGAGCAGTTCTCGACCGATCCGTCCGATCTCGCCGAATACGGCAAGGACTGGACGAAGGTCCACGCCCCCGCCCCGAGCGCGATCGCGTTCCCGCGCACGACCGAAGAGGTCTCGCGCGTCGTGCGGCTCTGCAACGAGCACGACGTCGCGGTCGTGCCGTCCGGCGGCCGCACCGGGCTCGCGGGCGGCGCGGTCGCGCGCAACGGTGAGCTCGTCCTCTCGCTCGCGAAGATGCGCCGCATCGATCCGGTCGACGTCCTCGGCGCGACGGTGCGCGTGCAGGCCGGCGCGGTCACCGAGGCGGTGCACCACCACTGCGAGCCCAGCGGGCTCACCTGGCCGGTCGATTTCGCGTCCAAGGGCTCGAGCACCGTCGGCGGGAACATCGCCACCAACGCCGGCGGCGTGAAGGTCATCCGCTACGGGCTCACCCGCAACTGGGTGCTCGGGCTTCAGGTGGTGCTCGCCAACGGCGACGTCCTCGAGCTCAACGGCGCCCTCGAGAAGAACAACACCGGCGCCGATCTGCGGCAGCTGTTCATCGGCACCGAGGGGACGCTCGGCGTCGTCACCGAGGCGACGCTCAAGCTCACGCGTCTGCCCGGCAAGCTCGACGTGTTCCTCTTCGCGGTCGACGATCTCGCCGGGGTGCTCCGCCTCTTCCGCGAGGCGCGGCAGGGGCCGTTCGTCATCAGCGCCTACGAGTTCTTCACCGACCGGTGCCTCGCGCGGCTGCAGCGTCATCGCAAGGTCAACGTGCCCTTCGCGCAGGGCGCGTCGCACTACGTGCTGCTCGAGGTCGAGGCCAACGACCGCGACGTCCTCGAGGCGTGGATCGAGGGCGTGTTCGAGCGCGCCCTCGCCAACGACGGGGTGCTCGCGCAGCACTCGGGCGAGGCCGCGCAGCTGTGGACCCTCCGCGAGGGGATCAGCGAGTCGCTCTCGGCCACCGGCATGCCGCACAAGAACGACATCGCGCTGCCGATCGCCGCGCTCGAGCCGTTCGTCGCGGAGCTCGAGCACCTGTTCGCGACGAGGTACCCGGGCTTCGAGATCTGCAACTTCGGCCACATCGGCGACGGCAACCTCCACGTCAACGTGATGAAGCCCGACGACATGTCGAAGGAGGAGTTCCTCGGGAAGACCAAGGAGGCCGATCACGAGATGTTCGCGCTCGTGCGCAAGCACCGCGGCAGCATCTCCGCCGAGCACGGCGTCGGCCTGCTGAAGAAGGACTACCTCCCGTACTCGCGCTCGCCCGAGGAGCTCGCGCTGCTCCGGGCGCTCAAGCGCACGCTCGACCCGAAGAACACGCTCAATCCGGGGAAGATCATCGACTGAAGCTTGCCCCCGGACTGAAGTCGACTTCGTCCGGGGGATTTCTCGACAGCTCACGGCGGCGGCAGGGGCGCGAGCGAGCTCGAGACGGCCTTGCACGCGCGCAGATCGCCGCAGCCGCAGGCGTTGCCGCCGCGATCGGCGACGTCGAACGATCCTTCGCCGGCGCTCAGCCCCGGCCCGGTGTAGGCGCGCTCGACGTCGAGATCGAACGCGTTGCACGTCAGGAGCGACGACTCGAGCGCGAGGGTCGACGCGAAGACCGAGACGCCGGCGCGCGCGCTGCCGCGCACGATCGTCGCCTTGATCGTCGCGACCGACGGCACGACCCCGGTCGCGCCTTCGACGGGATAACCGGGGTGCACGGCGATGCCGTCGCCGTAGCCGCCGCGCGGATCGGCCGCCGTGTCGATGATCAGCGAGCCCTCCACGACGAGCGTCGCGCCGAAGGCGAAGACGCCGGTCGCGCGCGTGCGCTCGATGCGGACGGCGCGCAGCGTCAGGTCCGGGACGACGCCCGCCATCCTGCCGCCGAGCGCGACGATCCCGAAGCCGGCGCCGCCGGTCGCCTCTTCGGGCAGCGCGTCGCGCACCAACACGCGATCGAACAGCCCGCGCGGCGTCGACACGAACGACGCCGCCATGCGGCTCTTCTCGATCAGCGTCGTGACGACCTCGACGCTCCCCGACGCGCGGGCCGCCAGGCCGATGCCGGCCTTCTGCGTCCCCGCGACCGGCAGCGTGTCGCGGATGGTCGTGCGTTCGATGCGGCTGGTCGCGTCGTCGAGGCCGAGGGCAGCCTCGGTGTTGCGCTCGAACACCGAGCCGACGATGGAGACGACCGGCGCGAGCTTCGTCTTCGGATCGAGGCCGGCGCTCAGCCCGTGACCGACGCGCTCGCCGCTCGGGCGCGTCATCGTGTCGCGCACCAGCACGCCGTCGAGCGAGACGTTCGACCCGCTGACCAGGATCGCCGAGCCGAGGCTGCGCTCGACGATCGAGCGGCGCAGCACCACCGTCGCCGGTCGCCCGCCGGTCGGGTTGACGAGCGCGTCGACGCCGAAGCCGTTGGGGGCGCCGCTCGTCGGGGCGAGCGTGTCGCGCACGACGCTGCTCTCCATCGTCAGCTCGGCGCCGGCGACGAGCACCGCGGCCTTGCGCGCGCGCTCCACCAGCACGCCGCGCAGCGTGATCGGCGTCGCGCGGCGCGCGACGACGCCGAGACCGAAACCGCCGACGTCGTGGATCCAGACCTCCTCGAGCACGAGCGATCGCAGGTCGGCGCCGGTGACGGCGTCGCCCGGTCCGCTGACGGCGACGCGGTGCAGCTCGACGGACGAGCCGACGGCGATGGCCTGGCCGTCTACGGCGACGCCGCGCACCTCGACCTCGGAGGGGCACCGCCCGTACAGCCGCACGCGCTTTTCGATCACGAGATCCTCGGCGTAGCTCCCGCGCGCGACGGCGATCGCGCCGCCGTCCGGCGCGGCGTCGATCGCCTCTTGGATCTTCGTGAACGGACGGGCGAGCGAGCCGTCGCTCTCGCCGACGTGGGCGGCGTCGACGTAGGTGATCGCGCCAGCCGGGAGCGGGCCGTACTTGCCCTCGCCGCACGCGGCGACCGGACGACAGGCGGTGTCGCCGGGAATGGCGAGCTCGCCGGCCGCGCACGACACGCTCGGCAGGACGGCGGTGCAGCCGCCGCCCGCGAACGAGAACCCCTCCGCGCAACCGTCGGGCGGCACGCCGACCGGCTGGCAGCCGCCGCCGAGGATGGGCACCTCGGCCTCACCGCACGCGTCGAAGCGGGGAGCGCAGTGCGCGCTGACCGCGACGTGCGTCGCCGGGCACGACACCGCGGGCGCCGCGTCCTCGTCGCGCCCGCACGACGCCGCGAGGAGCACGAGGACCGCGCAGGCTCGGCGCCGACCGGAGCTCATCGACCTGGATCATACGGCCTCGGCTCGCCGGATGCAGACCGCCTCCATCCGTGCTGATCTGCCGCCGTGCCGCGACAGCTGCGCGGGTGGATCATCCTGATTGCCCTCGTGGCGATCGGGCTCGGGCTGCTCACCGGTCCGGTGGTGCGCCGGCTGGCCTCGCCCGAGCAGCGCGCGCAGTGGGCCTCGGCGGCCGGCAAGCACGCCGACGCGGCGGCGATCTACTGGGACGAGCTGCAGCGCGGGCACGTGACGGTGCCGATCGTGGTGGCGTTCCTCGAGGAGCACCACGTCGCCAAGGTCATCGCGGTGCACGCGGACTTCGCGGCGCCTCCGGGCGCCGGCAAGGCGCCGAAGGAGCGCCCGCCGCAGACCATCCCGCAAGCGGCCGTCGACGCCTTCTTCACGCGCCCCGATCTGCCGCGCGAGGTCCAGCTCGTCGCGCAGCTGCAGCGCGGCGAGCCGAAGCCGGAGGTCATCGCGGAGCTGCACGAGGCGGCCAGCAAGGATCCGCCGATGCCGTGGGCGAACCACGTGCTCGCCAGCGAGGCGCACGCGCACGGCCGCTTGCTCGACGCGGCGGTGTACTACGAGCGCGAGGCCGTCGCCTTCGGCCGCCGCGACGATCTCGACACGGCGCTGCGCCTGCGGCTGTCGGCCGGCGATCGCGATGGGGTCATCCAGCGCCTCGACGATCCGCGCACCGGCTCCCTCGCGCCGGCGCCGCTGCACTTCGAGCTGGCCATGGAGCGCCGGATGTACGGCCGCGCGCTTCGCTGGCTGCTCCCCTTCGCCTATCCCAAGCCGAAGCTCGGTCCGCTGATGCTCGCGCTGGTGGCGGCGGCGGCGTGGGGCGCGTTCTGTCTGCGGCTCGGGCAGGTGCGGCTCGAGCCCGCCCGGCGCGTCCCCCTCTACGCGGCGGCCTTCGCGCTCGGCGCGCTGAGCATCGCGCCGACGATGTTCCTCATCGTGTGGCAGGAGCAGGTGCTCCACCTCAAGCCCGACGGCACCCCGCTGCGCGACGCGATCTTCTACGTGTTCGGCGTCGGCTTCCGCGAGGAGCTCTCGAAGGTCGTCTGCTTCCTGCCGCTCCTGCCGCTGCTCCGGCGCGGCAAGCCGATCGAGGTGGTCACCTGCGCCGCGCTCGTCGGGCTCGGCTTCGCCGCCGTCGAGAACCTCCAGTACTTCGCGCGCGACGACCTCGGCTCCGCGCTCGGCCGCTTCCTGACCGCGAACTTCCTCCATATGTCGATGACCGCGATCGCCGCGACGGCGGCGGCGCGCATCGGCAAGTCGGAGGAGGGCTTCCACGACTTCACCGTCGCGTTCCTCACCGTCGTCCTGCTGCACGGCGTCTACGACTTCTTCATCGCCAGCCCGATCGTGGGCGACATGTCGTTCCTCGCGATGGTGGTCTTCGTCTTCCTCGCCCGCGACTTCGTGCTGGCGATGCACGACGCGCGGCTGCGCGCCGGTCGCAGCAAGCCGCTCTTGCCGGTCTTCGCCGTCGGCACCGCCTGCGTGACCGGCGCCGCCTTCGTCTACGGCAGCGCGCTGGTCGGCCCGGGCGCCGCCGCGGAGATGATGTTCCTCGGGCTGCTCGGCGTGGCGGTGCTGGCGATCGTGTTCGTGAAGCAGCTGCGGGCGTTGTGAGCCGCGCCTGACCCCCTCGCCGCGGTGGCAGATTGGGCGACATGGTGGAGCCCATGTGCGGCGAGTGAAGCCCGACCGAACCTGGCTGGCGACACAGTGTGTCGGTTCGGCGCGGTCGCGGCGCGGTCGTTCCTGGCCGACGCGCTGCGCCGTGCTAACTTCGCGCACGAGGCAGGTCAGGTGAAGCGCGGTCCCTACGAGTCGCAGCCGACCACGCGAATGGACGCGATCATCGCGCCCACACGCGACGTCTTCCGCGTCGGCGACGTCCTCAACGACACCTTCGAGATCCGCGGTCTGCTCGGCCAGGGCGGCATGGGGCAGGTGTTCGACGCGTACGATCGCCTGCTCAACCGGAACGTCGCCATCAAGGTCGCCTGGCCCACCGTCGGCTGCGTCGCGGTCCGCAAAGAAGCGCAGGCGCTCGCGGCGATCCGCCACCCCTGCATCGTCACGGTCTATGCCTGCGGCGTCCACGACGGCACCGAGTACGTCGTCATCGAGCGCATCCCGGGCGAGGCGCTCGACACCCACATCCGTCGCCGCACCAACGGCGGCAAACCGTTCCTCGTCGACGAGGCGCTCGACGTCCTCGCCACGCTGGCCGACGGCCTGTCCGTGGTGCACCGCGCAGGCATCGCCCACCGCGACGTGAAGCCCGACAACATCATGCTCGCCCCGAGCGGGCGCGTGGTGCTCATGGACTTCGGCGTCTTCATGCCGGAGTTCGAGGTCGCCCGCGGCGCCGGCGCCTCCGGGTCGCCCGCGTACATGGCGCCCGAGAGCATCAACGGAAACATCGGCGCCGGCGGCGGCTTCCTCGTCGACGTCTACGCGTTCGGCGTCGTCGCCTTCGAGCTGCTGACCGGCGAGATCCCCTTCCCCGGCGCGACGGTGCGCGACGTCCTGTTGAAGCACATGGCCGCCGACGCGCCCTCGGTGCGCGAGCGACGCCCCGACGTCCCGGCCGCGCTCGACGCGCTCATCAAGCAGCTGCTCGCCAAAGACCCGTTCGAGCGCCCGCAGAGCATGGAGGAGATCGCCCACCGCCTCCGCAAGGTGCGCGACACGCGCACGAGCGACCCGCGCCTCCGCACGCCGGCGGGGAAGATCAACGTCGACCAGTCGCCGCGCGGCCCGGGCGACCCCGCCCGCACCACGCAGACCCGCGCCCGCAAGCCGTGACCGTCACGGCAAGAGCGGGCGCGGGGCGCGCGCGGCCCTATCGCGCGCTATGCTGAAGCCGTCATGGCGCCGACACCGGAGGACCTCCGCCGCACCATGGCCCAGCGCGCGCGCTCGGCCATCGCGGCGTGCGCAGCGCGACGCGAGTTCGCCATCGCCCAGCTTCGCGCTGCGTGCGGCGAGCTCGTGCGCGCGGGTGTGGCGACCGATGCCTGGCTGATCGGGTCGGCGGCGTGGGGGGGGTTCGGCGAGCGATCGGATGTCGACGTCGTCGTTCGGGCGCTCGACCCGAGCCGCGTCACCGAGACGGCCGATCGGCTCGCGGCCGTCGCTGGCGTCGCCGTCGATCTGCTCCGTTTCGAGGAGCTCGCCCCGTCGTTTCGCGACCGCGTCGAGCGCGATGGGGCGCGCCTCGCGTGACCGACCCGGAACGAGCCGCCATCGCCGCCCTCTCGCGGCTCCGCGGGGAGATCGCCGAGGACCGCGCGTCGATGACGCGATGCGCCGCCGACGCCGATCAGGCGCGTGCACGGCTGCTTCTCACGCCGGACGATCACGCCGTCCTCGCACTTGCCGCGGTCTCGTTGCACGGCTGGTACACCGCGCTCGAGGCGGTGCTCGAACGCGTGGCCCGACAGCTCGACGGCGGCGTCCCCGCGGGCCATCGCTGGCATCGCGAGATCTTGACGCAGCTCTCGGTCGAGGTGCCGACCGTGCGACCCGCGGTCCTGCCGTCGGCGCTCACGCAGCATCTCGCGGACCTTCTCGCCTTCCGTCACTTCTTCCGCCACGCGTACGGGGTGCTGCTCGATGGCGTTCGCCTCGAGGGCAAGCTTCGGGTGCTCGCGTCGGTCGGGCCGCAGGTCGACGAGGCGCTCGATCGATTCGACACGTTCCTGGCGGCCGCGGCGCAGCCCTGAGCTGACGTCACGGAAGACAGGCCGGCGTCCACGACGTCGACGACAGCGTCAGCGTGTGACCGGCGCCGGACGCGTCGGCGCTCGACGTGCCGACTCCCTCGTCGAGGTGCCACAGCGCCACCGTCGAAGAGTCGGTCGCGAACCGACGCTGCGGGGTGAAGGGGCCGCTGTAACGGAGGGTGGAGGAGATCCGGATCTCGTCGATGACGCCGGCGAGCCCGTCCTGACCGTAGGTCACGCCGCCGACGTAGACCGGCGCCGGCGTTCCCACGTATGCCGCTGGTCCCGAGGCGGTGCCGACGAGGGCGCCGTCCCAGTAGAGCGTCAGCGTCGCGGTCGAGCCGCTGACCACGCGACAGCCGGCGACGTGGTGGAACAGGCCGTCGTCGCAGTTGACGGGGTACGAAGCCTCGATGAACGAGCCACTCTGAACGGCGAACGCTATCTTGTTCAGGCCTCCGAAGCACCGCATGATGAAGTTCGAGTCCGCCCCGGCGGCGGTCGACGAGAGATAGATCGCATCGGTCGGCGCGACCGGATTGATCTTCGCCCACGCCTCGTAGCACGCCGCTCCGGTCCTCGACAGGACGGTGGCGACCGTGGTGCTCCTCGCGTACGCGCCGGCCGGAACGGAGAGCGCCATGCACGCACAGGTTCCGCCCGTGCAGACTCCGCCGCATCTGCTGCCGCACACGCCGCAGTGGTTGGCGTCGGTCGCGAGGTTCGCCTCGCAGCCGTTGGTCGAGACGCCGTCGCAATCGGCGAAGCCGGTCTTGCAGATCGCGTAACACGCCGGCGCCGCGCACACCATCATCGCGTTCGGCAAGCTGGGGCAAACGAGGCTGCACCCGCCGCAGTTGGCGGGATCGTGCGCGGTGTCGACACACTTACCGCCGCAGCTCGTGAGGCCAGCGCCGCACGAGGCGCCACACACGCCGCCGCTGCACACCGTGCCCGCGCCGCACGCCCTGCTGATGCTGGTCGTCGAACATCCGCCGCAATTCGAGTTGTCGGTCAGCAGGTCGTGGCACCTGCCGTCGCCGCACAGGGTCGTTCCTCCGACGCAGGTCACCGAGCAGGAGCCCGCGCTGCAGACCGTGCCCGGGGCGCACGCCTTGCTGCTGGTGCCCGTCGAACATGCCCCGCAGTTCGCGTTGTCGGTCGACAGATCGTGGCACTTGCCGTCGCTGCACAGCGTGGTGCCGGCGACGCACGAGACGCCGCACTTCCCGACGCTGCAGGTCTCGCCGGTGGCGCAGGCGGTGCCGCACGAGCCGCAGTTGCTCTCGTCGTTGGCGAGGTTCGCGCAGTACCTCGGGTCGGCTCCGCACGTGCTGAACGGCGCGCCACACGACACCGCGCACTTGCCGCCGCTGCAGACGTGACCTGCGGGGCAGGCGGTCCCGCATGCGCCGCAGTTCGCCGCATCGCTCTCGAGCGTCACGCACTTGCCGCCGCAAACCGTCTGACCGGTCGGGCACTCGAGCTTGCAGCTACCTCCGTCGCAGATCTCCCCGGCGAGGCACTTCGTCCCGCAGGCGCCGCAGTTGTCGCGATCGGTCTTCGGGTTCGCGCAGTACTTCGTCGTGCCCGCATCGCCCAAGACGGGGCCGTCGCACGTGAGAAAGCCCGTCGCGCAGGTGGTGCCGCAGGTCGACGCGCTGCACACCTGCCCCGGACCGCACTTCGTGTCGCACTTGCCGCAGTTCGCGTTGTCGGACTCGAGGGTCGCGCACTTGCCGTCGCAGGCGGTCTGGCCCTTCGGGCACGCGACCGTGCACTTGCCCGCCACGCACAGCTCTCCGTCGGCGCACGCGGTGTCGCACTTGCCGCAATGCGCCCGATCCTCGCTCGTCGACACGCACTTGCCGCCGCAGACCGACTGGTCCTTCGGGCACGCGATCTGGCACTTCGCGTCGACGCAAACTTCTCCCGCGCCGCACGCCTTGCCGCACCCGCCGCAGTGACCGCGATCGGTCGCGACGTCGACGCAGGCCTCGCCGCACTGCGCGCTGGGAGCCGCGCACCCTGTCGATGCGTCGCCGTCAGTTCCGGTGTCACCCGACTCCACCGGCACCTCGGTGCCGCTGCTGCAGCCAAGGGCCAGACCGAGGCCCAGAACCCAGGCGGTCATCGTATGCATCGATCGTGTCCCTCCGGGCGCGGCATCCGGTGGCGCGCAGCACGAAGCACGCCATCGCGCGCCAGGTGTCGCGATCCTGACGATTCGCCGCAAACCAGGCGTGCACTCGGTAGGTCGCAGACGCAGGCACCTGCTGTCGAACGAACAACCTGGTCACCGGAATGTCGGGATCCCGACAACCGCAACCTCTCGCATCGAGGTGTAGAGCCAGCCAAAGGCCTGGCGGCAGCGACTGCGACACTGCTGGACGCACGGGGTTCCGTTGACAACGGAACTGCCTCTCGAGGGGGCGCTACGACGATGAGCTTCGCATCATGAGGGTCGCCTGCCGGCTTCCTGGAGGAACCTTGCCTGGACGGGCCCAGGCCTCCTGCGCGAGCATGCAGCAGTCGTCGTGAGTGCCCTGTCTCACCCGCCTGCAGACGAGACGATCACCCGCTCCGTCCAACGCCCGGCGCTGAACGACGGGATGGGAACGTTGCGCGTCGTATGGCCGGGCGGTCAGGCCGAAGTCGCGATGGTCCGCGGCCAACGGCTGACAATCGGCCGCGAGGACGGCGCGGAGATCTGCATCCGGCACTCGACCGTGTCGAGGCAGCACGCGGAGGTCCGGGTGGACGACTACCGCGTGCGCCTTCGCGACCTGGGCAGTCGGAACGGCAGTTTCGTCGGCGGGCGACGACTTGCGCGGGACGAGTGGGTCGAAGTTTCCGGCGAGCAGCCCATCGAGCTCGGCGACGCGCTAGTGGTCTTCCGGCCTACGCGCACCATCGCTACGCCCACCGCGTGGGGTGTTTCGGCGATCGACGCCGTCCGCGAGACGGCCGATCAGGTGGCCCACGGCCGCATCAGCGTGTTGATCCGCGGCGAGACCGGCGTCGGCAAGGAGGTGCTCGCCGGCCGGATCCACGCGCGATCGCCTCGTGCCAGCGCGCCGTTCGTACGCGTGAACTGTGCTGCCCTTCCGGAGGCGCTGCTGGAAGGGGAGCTCTTCGGCTACGAGCGAGGGGCGTTCACTGGGGCCGTCTCTGCAAAGCCCGGGCTCCTCGAGTCCGCCGACCGCGGCACGTTGTTCCTCGACGAGATCGGCGATCTGCCGGCTGGCACGCAGGCGAAGCTGCTTCGCGTGCTCGAGGCGCGAGAGGTGACGCGGCTCGGGAGCGTCCACGCGCGCAAGATCGACGTGCGCTTCGTCTCGGCGACCAACCGCGACCTCGCAGAGATGATCCGCGAAGGGAGGTTCCGCGCCGATCTCTACTACCGGCTCGACGGCGTCACGCTCGAGATTCCGCCGCTGCGGGAGCGTCGGGGCGAGATCGAGGGCCTCGCTCGGTCGTTCCTGCGTGCCACGTGTGCGGAACTGCGGGCCGAACTGCCCGAGCTCGCCGACGCGGCGCTTCAGGTCCTGCACGAGCACCACTGGCCCGGCAACGCGCGCGAGCTGAAGAACGTCATCGAGTGCGCGGTCCTGGTCTGCGGGAAGGGGCCCATCGAGTCCCGACACTTGAAGATCGCACCTCGCACAGCGTGCCCCGGACCGTCCAACTTGAGCGAGGAGCTCGCGTCGCTCGAGCGCCGACGTGTCGAGGATGCCCTGGCGAGTTGCAGCGGAAATCAGACGCGTGCCGCCAAGCTCCTCGGCATTCCCCGCCACGTCTTGGTCGCCCGCATCTCGGAGTACGGTCTGCCACGCCCGCGGAAGCGGTGACCAATGTCGACGCCCCGGCGCATCGGTCGGTTCCTCGTGTTCCCCGCCTTCGCGGCGGGGGGCATGGCGTCGGTGCACCTTGCGCGTATGAGCGGGCCGCTCGGGTTCTCGCGCCTGTGCGCGGTCAAGCGGTTGCACCCTCACCTCACGCGCGATCCCGAGGTGGTCGCGATGCTGCTCGACGAAGCGCGACTTGCGGCGCGCATCTCGAGCCCGCACGTGGTCCCGATCCTCGACCTCGTGATCGATGACGGCGAGCTGCTCGTCGCGATGGAGCACGTGCGCGGTCTCTCGCTCGCCGAGCTGCGGCGCTCCGAGTCGACGTACCCACCGCCCGTGGGCGTGACCGTGTCGATCGTGGTCCAGATGCTCCGCGGTCTGCATGCGGCGCACGAGACGCGCGGCGACGGCGGTGCGCCGCTGCACATCGTCCACCGCGACGTGTCGCCGCAGAACGTCGTGATCGACGTGGACGGGCTCGTGCGGATCATCGATTTCGGCGTGGCCAAGGCGGCGTGGCGGGCGCAGTCGAGTCGTACCGACGACCTGAAGGGCAAGCTCGGATACATGGCTCCGGAGCAGCTCCGGCGAGAGCCGGTCGATCGCCGCGCAGATGTGTTCGGGGGCTCGGTCGTGCTGTGGGAGCTCCTCACCGGACAGCGACTCTTCGCAGCCGAGGGCAGCGAGGTGCTCGCCGCCCGACTTTCTCCGAGCTCGGCGGCCCCTCCGAGCACGGTGCGCCGCGACGTTCCTGTCGCGCTCGACGCGATCGTCGCGCGCGGGCTCGCCGCGTCTGCATCGGCGCGTTTCGACACGGCCGACGAGATGGCCCGTGCGCTGTCGGCCCTCGACCTCGAGGGCGGGTCCGCTTCGATCGCCGAATGGGTGCGCGGCGCCGGCGCCGACCGGCTCGCCGAGCGCGAGGAGCAGTACTCACGCGTGGCGACCTGGGCGGTCTCGGACGAGCTGTCCCGATCCGCGGACGGCGGTGTCGTTGGTGTGGCGGTCGGGGACGCTTCGGATGTCTCCGACTCGACCGCGACGGCCATGATGTCGAGCCGCACGCCCCAAGTCGTTCGAACGGACCGACGTCGCGCGCTGGGCTCCGTGGCGCTCGTCGCGTCTGCGCTGCTGGCCGTTGGTGTCGTCTGGTCGGTCCGAGCGACCACGGAGAGCGCGTCTCCGCCGGTAACACCTGCAGTATCGGCAAATCCTGCGCTCGCGCCCTCGGCTTCGAGCACAGATCCCGTGGTTGCGGCCCCCGAGATGGCGGCGTCGGGTTCCTCCGCTCTGGTCCCCCTTCCGGCCGTCGCTCTAGCCGCGGCGGTCGCCGCGGCGCCGAGCCCATCGCCGAAGCCGCGACTGAAGCCTGCGGCGGCCAACCCGTGCTCGCCGCCGTGGGTCGTCGACGATGCCGGCATCCGCACCTTCAAGCTGGAGTGCCTGTGATCGCTCATCGATTCGGCTCGCTCCTCGTCGCGAGCTTGCTGCTCTGCACCCGAGCCGCCTCGGCGGACGACGAAAAGGAGGCTTGCGTCCTCGCGCACGCCGACGCCCAGCGTGCGATGAAGGCAGTGGACCTCGTGATGGCGCATCGTGCGCTCACGCGCTGCAGCCGCACGTCATGCCCGGCGCCGGTCCGGCTCGAGTGCATCGACTGGCTGGCGGACGTCTCCGCGAGGGTTCCGAGTGTGATCTTCGTCGCGAGAGTGGGTGACGCTGCCGTGACCGAGGTCTTGGTACGCGTTGACGGCGAGCTGGTCGCGGCGACGCTCGACGGACGTTCGTACGCGCTCAATCCCGGCGAGCACGTGGTCCGTTTCGAACGGGCAGGCGCCGAGGCGATCGAGCGACGCGTTCTCGTCCTCGAGTCGGACCGCAGTCGTGTCGTAGAGGGAGCCTGGCCGGCTCCCAGCGCCGCTGCCGCGCCTGTTGCCGCTCAGGTGGCATCACCGAAACCAGCGCCGCCGGACGCGCCGCGCGCTCCCGTTCGCCCGACGCCGATCGCGGCCTGGGTGCTTGCTGGTGTCGGGGTCGTCGGCCTCGCGACCTTCATCGGCTTCGCTGTCGACGGGCGCGTGCGCCAGGCCGAGCTCGAAGCCGGGTGCGCTCCGTACTGCGCAGCCGACGAGGTGCGCGCGATGCGCCGTTCGTACTTGATCGGCGACGTCGCGCTCGCGGTATCGCTCGCATCGTTCGCCGGATCCGGCGCGCTGTTCTGGGTCTCGAGCGGACCTGCTACATCGCCGACCGTGACGGTCGCCTGGAGGTTCTGAACCGTGCGCGTGTCGCTCGCGGGCGCCCTGGTCGCAACGCATCTCTGCGCGTGTGGCTGGTTCGGCCCCACCGACGGGTCGCTGTCTCGCGACACCTCCGAGCCCGGCGCCGCTGCGGCGCCCCCGCCTGGCGATTGGATCGACGCGCCCCGCTGGCGACTGCTCCCGCCCGATCTCGTCGCGGAGGCCGGCGTGGTCATTGACAGGACGACCGGCCTGGAGTGGCAACGCGTCCACTCCGGCCGGTACGCGGTCGAGCAGCTCGACGCGGCGTGCAAGGACCTGGTGATCGACGGCAAGACGGGGTTCCGGTTGCCGACGCGCAGCGAGCTCCTATCCATCGTCGATCTCGACGTTGTAGATCGCGAGGCGCCCGCGTTGCCCAAGCTGCTTTCGGAGCAGGTTACCTCCGACGGGTTCTTCTGGACCGCGACGCCCGCGGTCGGGCTGGGGGGCGGTCGCTGGATCATCGGCACGCACGATGGCGTGGCTGCCCGGGGCGCCGAGGGCATGTGGCTCGTACGGTGCGTGCGCGGAGAGCCTCCGGCCAACGGTCCCAGGTTCGCTATCGATGGCGACTTCGTTCGTGACCTTCACACGGCGCTTCGCTGGAGGCGCGCCGTCGAAGAAGACCTCCACGCAGTCGTGGACGCGTCAGCTCGCTGCGCAGCGCGCGGCGAACGGCTGCCCTCGGTGTACGAGCTCCAGTCGATCGTCGACGCTCGGCGCCGATCACCGGCGATCGATCCGGTCTTCGGCGAGACCCCGCGCGAGACCTTCTGGTCAGCGAGCGACAACGCGAAGTACGCGCACTATGGGTGGGCGGTGTCGTTCGAGACCGGCGAGACGGTGTACGCAAACCGCGAGTCCCAGTTCAGGGTCCGATGCGTGCAGTAGCGCTGCCGCTCCTCATGGGAGTCGCGAGTTGCTCGCTCGCCGCGCCGTCCGACGACGTGCTGATCGGACGCTGCCGCGGACCCGTGTGCGCCGAGGCCGGAACCGATCCGACGGTCGTCGCGTGGCTTCGTACCCAGCGCTCCGGTTACTGTGCGACGACACCGAAGCACGCCGTGGCGCTCTGCGTGAGCTCGTCGGTTCGGTTCGAGAACCCGAACGTCGATGACAGTTTCTGCTTCGACGACCAGCGCGAGGGTCGCGGCTTCCTGCGTCGACCCTACCCGCGCGGGATCGCCCTCGATGTCGGCTTCCACTGGGACGGAGCACGAGGGGGCAACGTCGTCACCTTCGGGTCGAGCGACTACCTATCGTTGAAGTGTGACCCCGCGATCCCAGGCCGTCGCATCGTCATCGGTATCGACGAGGGCGGCAGACTGTGGGCGAGCGGGCCCGAGACGAGCGTCCTCCGCGACGAGGCACGGCTGCGACCGGGCACGCACCTCGTGAGCTACCGCGTGAGCTCGAGCGCCAACGCTCTCTACGTCGATGGTCGGCCGATCGGCAGTGGGAGCGGCACGGCCGGTGTCACCGTGGAGTTCCCGGAGCGATGGTCGCCCGGCTTCGTCCTCGGGGACCACAATCAACGGTGGTGGCTGTGCTCGCCGTCGGCGCCGAGCCGTTGGCTACGCATGGCCGGCTTCTTCGTCCATTTGCGCGACGACGCGGGCGAGGTCTTGCGCTTCGATGCGGAGGGCGTCCTCACGCCCGGCGACGCCACTGTCCTTCTCTTCGATCCGAGCGGTCCCAAAGGCCCGGCGTGGTTTCCCTCCGCCGGCGTCGGTTGGGAATCGGACACCGAGCGCAACCACTACGCCGGGATCGCGTACGGGCCGGTCTGGGTCGGTGACGTGTGGGGCGGCTGCTTGGCCCTACCGTGATTGCGCGCCGAGCGCGCCCGCGCAAGCGCTGACGAGCGGTGCAGCGGGCAGTGCTACGATTCCAACCGAGGCGAACGGGCGGCTCCCCGGAATCGATCGTCGGGCTCCTGTGGGACGTCGATGCGAACGTCCTCGATCTCGAGCGCGATCGCGCGTTGATCATGGAGCGTGAAGGAGCTCTGAGCTGAGTCAGCGTTCGCGATTCTCGGACACTCTGCTTCGACGGCGCCTCAAGCCCGGTCGAAGGTCAAACGTCGAAGGTCGGAGGTCGAAGCGAGCCCTCGAGAATCACGTCTGCTTCGGCTTTCGACCTTCGACCTTCGACCCACCTGCACGAGCAGCGCAGCGCCCGTGCCCGAGCGCGGCCGGTCATTGGCTCTCAGTACAGGATGCGTGTCTTGATCGACGTCGGCAGCGACGCGATGCCCTGCTTCACGTCCTCGGAGACGTCGGTCCCGATGTCCATCACCAGGTAGCCGATGTTCGCGTCCGTCGCGAGCACCTGCGCCTCGATGTTGGCGTTCTTGTCGGAGACGATCTTGTTGATGTCGCGGAGCACGCCGGGCACGTTCTTGTGCACGTTGAGGATGCGGTGCGTCTCGCGCCCGGGCACCGTCGGCAGATCGACGTGCGGGAAGTTCACCGCGCCGGTGGTGGTGCCCTGGTTGATGTAGCGGATGAGCGACGTCGCCACCTCGCGGCCGATGGCCTCTTGCGCCTCGCTCGTCGAGCCGCCGACGTGCGGCGTGAGGATCACGTTGGAGAGGTCCTGCAGCTCGGTCTTGAAGCCCTCGCCGTTGCCCTCCGGCTCCTCCGGGTAGACGTCGATCGCCGCGCCGGCCAGGTGACCCTTTCGGAGCGCGTCGGCGAGCGCCGGGATGACCACGACCGTGCCGCGGCTCGCGTTCAAGAGGTAGCTGCCCTTCTTCATCAGGGCGAGCTCGTCGTGGCCGATCATGTTCTTGGTCTGCGGCGTCTCGGGGACGTGCAGGGTGACGAAGTCGGCGGTGGCGAGCAGATCGCCCAGCGTGGACACCGGCTTGTTGTTGCCCATCGGCAGCTTGGTGACGCGATCGTAGAAGATCACGTTCATGCCGAGCATCTCGGCGAGGACGCCGACCTGGCTGCCGATGTGGCCGTAGCCGATGACCCCGAGCGTCTTGCCGCGGACCTCGAAGGAGCCGGTGGCGACCTTCTTCCAGGTGCCGACGTGGACCTCGCGCGAGCGATCGCCGAGCTGACGGGCGAGGAAGATGACCTCCGCCAGGATCATCTCGGCGACCGACCGCGTGTTGCTGAACGGCGCGTTGAAGACCGGCACGCCGCGCTTGTTGGCGCACTCGAGGTCGATCTGGTTTACGCCGATGCAGAACGCGCCGATCGTCAGCAGGCGCTTGGACTCGACGATGGGCAGCTGGCGCAGCTGCGTCTTGCTGCGGATGCCGACCACGTGCACGTCGCGCAGCTTCTCGACGAGGTCCTTCTCCTTGAGCGAGGTCGAGATGGTCTCGACCTGGAAGCCCTCCGCCTTGAAGAGCGTGACGGCGCTCTGGTGGATGTTCTCGAGGAGGAGGATCTTGATCTGGTCCTTGGGGAAGGACGTCAGCGGCTGCTGCGACGGCGTGGTCATGACGCGGAGCGTCTTAGCCGCGCGTCGACCACGCTGCAAACGCGAGCGCGCCCGCTGGCTGTACGATGCGGTCGTGCGCGCACGACCACTCCTGCTCACCCTCGCGATCGTCGCGGCCTCCTGCGGCGGCGGAGAAGATCCGCAGCCGCAGCCCCGGAAGATCGTGACTCTCTCTTCGGGCGACTGGTCGATTCGGGTCGACCCCGACGCGCGCGACGTCGCCCTGCTGAAGCAGGACGGAACCGTGCTCGCGCACCTGCCCGCCGACGGGTTCTCTCTCGGCGCGCGCGAGGTCGTCGACGACAGCGGCAACTACGACCCGTGGGCCATCCTGTCGCCCTCCGCGCTCTCGCCGACGCCCGAGGACCTCGAGTGGCTGCTGCCCGAGCGGTTCGACGTCGTGACCGCTACCCCCACGGCGCTCGAGATCGATCTCTCGTATCCGAAGAAGATGCGCGCCCGGTTGAAGATCACGCCGGGCAAGTCCGCCGGCGCGTTCGACGCGCGGCTGAGCCCGACGCTCGGCGACGCGCCGATCGCCTACGTGCGATTGCGCGCGCGGAGCGACGCGAAGGAGGGCTTCTACGGGCTCGGCGAGCACTTCGACGACGTGAACAACCGCGGGCACCTGCGCGCGATGCAGATCGAGGTCGATGGCGACATCGAGAGCAACTACAACGAGGTGCACGTCCCCATCCCGCTGCTCGTCGGCACGCGCGGTTGGGGCCTCTTCGTCGACTCCATGCGGCCCTCCGCCTTCGACGTGGCGACCGGCGAGCCCGATCGGGTCGACGCGCTGTTCGGCACCGGCGTCGCCACCAAGGACGGGCTGAAGTTCCACCTCTTCGGCGCGCCCCACCCGCTCGACGTCACCCGGCACTACTACGAGCTGACCGGCTATCCGATCCTGCCCGCGCGCTGGGCGCTCGGTCCGTGGCTGTGGCGCGACGAGAACACCGGTCAGGCGCAGGTCGAGAAGGACCTCGAGACCGCGCGCAGGCTCGACCTCGCGACCACCGCGTGGTGGATCGATCGCCCCTACGCGACCGGCGTGAACACCTTCGACTTCAAGGCCGCGGACTACGCCGATCCGAAGGCGATGATCGCCAAGGCGCACGAGCTCGGGCTCCGCGTGGGCTTGTGGCACGTGCCCTACCTCGACGAGAAGGACGCCTCGACCAAGACGCTGCGCGACGAGGCGGTCGCCAAGGGCTTCTACCCGCTGCAGAACGGGCTGCTCCTCAACAAGTGGGGAAGGCCGATCGATCTCACCAACGCGCCGGCCTACGCGTGGTGGCAGGGCTTGATCCGCAAGTACACCGATCCGACCTCGGGCTTCGCCATCGAGGGCTTCAAGCTCGATTACATGGAAGACGTGGTGCCGGGCTTCGGCAGCAAGCGCAACGTGTGGCGCTTCTCCGACGGCAGCGACGAGCGCACCATGCACGCGGGCTTCACGCTCCTCTACCACCGCGCGTACGCACAGACGCTGCCGAAGGACGGCGGCTTCCTCCTCTGCCGCCACGCCAACATCGGCGATCAGGTGAACGCGTCGGTGATCTGGCCCGGCGATCTCGACGCCGATTTCAGCAAACACCGCCAGAGGGTCACCGGAGCGGACGGCAAGAGCTACAACGCCGTCGGTGGCCTGCCGGCCTCGGTCGTCGCCGGGCTCTCGCTCGGTCCTTCGGGCTTCCCGTTCTACGGCGCGGACACCGGCGGCTATCGCCACTCGCCGCCGAAGAAGGAGTGCATGACCCGCTGGTTCCAGCAGACCGCGCTCTCCAGCGTGATGCAGGTCGGCAACAGCGCGTCGACGTTGCCGTGGGAGGCCGACGCCGAGTCGGGCTGGGACGCCGAGATGCTCGACTGGTATCGCACCTACGCGCGGTTGCACCTGCGGCTGTTCCCGTACGAGTGGACGTACGCGCAGCAGATCGCGAAGACCGGTCGCCCCATCCAGCGCGCGCTCGGCCTCGCGTACCCCGAGCTCGGCGTGCACCCGAACGACGAGTACCTGTTCGGTGACGATCTGCTGGTCGCGCCGGTGCTCGAAGACGGCAAGCGCGATCGGAGCGTCGTCTTCCCGCCGGGCCGGTGGATCGATTGGTGGACGGGCAAGGCGTACGACGCGGGCACCGTCACGGTCGCGGCGCCGCTCGGCACCCTGCCGCTCTTCCTTCGCGAGGGTGGGACGGTCCCCATGCTGCGGCCGACCATCGACGCGATCGCGCCGACCACGAAGCCCGCCGAGGTCGACAGCTACGCGACGGGCGCCGGCGTGCTGTGGGCGCGCGTCGCGCCCGGGTCGAACGCCGCGAAGTTCACCGTGTTCGACGGCAGCACGATCGAGCACGTGAGGAGCGGCGCGAAGATCACGCTGAAGAGCGCCGACGGCGCGGAGTTCAAGGCGGGGGTCGTGTTCGAGCTCGTCGGCGTCGGCAAGCCGGCGAGCGTCACCGAGGGCGGCGCCGCCTATGCGGAGGTCGCCGACGTGTCCGCCGCCGAGAGGGGCTTCGCGTTCGCCGACGGCACCCTGCGCGTCAAGGTGCCGGCCGGCGCGCGCACGATCGAGGTGACGCTGCCGTGAGGAGCCGCGCTCACATCGAGCCGCTGCTGAACGACTTCACGTAGATGTAGCCGTCCTGGATCGTCAGCGCGCCGCTGCCGTCGTTCTTCACGAACACGCCGCGGAACGAGCCTTCGAGATCGCCGGGCTGCGCGGCGGGGTGCAGCTCGAGCTCGCAGCCGGCGCCCTTGTTCCACGAGCCGTACGTCTCGCCGGCGGTGGGGTTCCACTGGCTGGAGAGCGCGAAGCCGATCAGCGTGTCGTCGCCGCAGGCGTACTGGCCGGGCTGCCAGTGCTTGTGGAGGATGCTGAGCGTCGAGAGCAGCTCGCTGTTCTTCCCCTTGGCCTCGGCGAGCACCAGGTGGTTGCCGCTCTTGGGCTTGAACTCCGGGGCCGCCTTGTCGACGTAGACGAGCGAGAGCTTGAGGTTGTTGCTCGGGTTGAAGAAGCGCACCACGACCACCGCGCCCTGGGGCATGCTCGGCCACTGCGCGCGGAAGGTGGCGACCGACTCGTCGAAGTTGTCGAGGTTCTTCCCCTCGGACGGCTCCTCGGTGTCGGGCGCGTGGCGCACGCCCCGCTTCTTCGGGCCACAGCCGTCGAGCACGAGCAGAGCGAGCGAGGCGAACGCGAGGGCGTAGGGAAGCCGAAGTTCCATGGCGCGAGCACACGAGGAGAGCGGCTCTTAGTCAAGAGCCGTCGGCGTCGCCGGCCGGCGAACCGCGAAGACGGTTTGACGCCGGCGGCTCCCGCGCCCATGAACGAGGCTCAGTCGCTAGGGGAGCCTCCGGGCTGAGACGGGTCGCGCCGAGCACCCGAACCCTTCGAACCTGATCCGGGTCGTTCCGGCGTAGGGAAGCGGCGGGGACGTCTCGCCCCCGTGCTCCCTCGAAGAGGCAAGAGGTCGAGCCCATGAGCACGCAGTCGAACGAAGGCGCCCGCAACCAGAAGTCCGTCGACGAGGCGCGCCTGTCGGGCATCACGCGCGGGCCGTTCCCCGCGTCGCGGAAGATCTTCGTCGAGGGCACGCTGCACCCCGACGTCCGCGTCCCCATGCGCGAGATCAGCCAGACCCCGACCCGCGAGGGCACCGGCAGCGCGCCGCGGCTCGTGCCGAACCCGCCGGTCGTCGTGTACGACACCTCCGGTCCCTACACCGATCCCGAGGTCACCATCGACGTGCGCAAGGGCCTCGCACCGCTGAGGCTCTCGTGGGTCGAGCGCCGCGACGATACGGAGGAGCTCGAGCGCCTCTCGTCCCTGTACGGGCAGCGCCGCCTCGCCGACGCGTCGCTCGACGCGCTGCGCTTCCACGTCGAGCGCAAGCCGCGCCGCGCGAAGCCCGGGAGCAACGTCACGCAGATGCACTACGCCCGTCGCGGGATCATCACCCCCGAGATGGAGTACGTCGCCATCCGCGAGCAGCAGCGGGCCGACGAGATCTACCGCCGCCAGCACAAGGGCCAGAGCTTCGGCGCGGCGATCCCCGAGAAGATCACCCCCGAGTTCGTGCGCGACGAGCTCGCGCGCGGCCGCGCCATCATCCCGGCGAACGTCAACCACCCCGAGCTCGAGCCGGTGATCATCGGCCGGAACTTCCTGGTGAAGATCAACGCCAACATCGGCAACTCCGCGATCGGCTCGTCGATCGAGGAGGAGGTCGAGAAGATGGTGTGGTCGATCCGCTGGGGCGCCGACACGGTGATGGACCTCTCCACCGGCAAGAACATCCACGAGACCCGCGAGTGGATCCTCCGCAACGCGCCGGTGCCGAGCGGCACGGTGCCGATCTACCAGGCGCTCGAGAAGGTCGGCGGCCGCGCCGAGGACCTCACCTGGGAGATCTTCCGCGACACGCTCGTCGAGCAGGCCGAGCAGGGCGTCGACTACTTCACGATCCACGCCGGCGTGCTGCTCCGGTACGTGCCGCTCACCGCGGGCCGCGTCACCGGCATCGTCTCGCGCGGCGGGTCGATCCTGGCCAAGTGGTGCCTCGCGCACCACCAGGAGAACTTCCTCTACACGCACTTCGAAGAGATCTGCGAGATCATGAAGGC
>JACPFM010000166.1 GCA_016182965.1 Deltaproteobacteria bacterium
GGCGGCCCGCAGCGGCGGGCACCGGCGGCGGCGTCGGCGCCGACGCGGAGGGTCGCGCCATCGGCGCGGCGGGGGCCGTCGGAGGCATCGGCGCGCGTTGCGGCGCGTCGATCGCCCCGGTGTCGCGCGCGCCGGGGAACGGCGTGCGCGCCGCCGGCTGCGCTCCCGCCTGCGTCTGCGGGCCGTAGCTCCGCTGACGGGCGTACTGCTTCATCGCTTCGTTGATCAGATAGTCGATCGAGCACTCGAGCTCGCGCGCCATCTGCTCGAACGTCTCCCACAGTTGGTCGCGGCACTGGAACGTGCGCGGACTCTTCCTGCTCGCATCGTTGGGCTGGCTCATCCGGACTTCTCGTTCGTGCGGAGCAGCGAGGTCACTTCGACCCCTCCGGCTTGGGCGCCTTCGCGCGCTGCTCGATCTGGACCTTCACGCAATGTTGAACGTAGTCGCCGACGGTGGCGATCGACTTGTAATCCACCTCGTCGGGCTTGCCGGCCTTGGGCACGGGACACCCGGGCTTCTCCCAGCCGCACTCCTCGTCTTCCTTGCACTTGGGCACCGGGGACTTGTCGGCCTCGAGCTTCGCGAGCGCGGGGAGATCGTCCTTCGTGCCGTGGGTGAGGTACCAGCCGAGCGCGGTGAGCTGCGCGCCGAGGCGCTCGGACTTGAGCGCGTCGTCGAGGGCGGCCTTCGCGCCGAGCTCCTTCGGCAGGGCGTGGAGCGCGTCGCCGTAGGCGCTCGGCTCGCCGAGGGCGAACTTGCTCTTGTCGGTCGCCGGCAGCTTGGCGAGGAACTCCTTGGGGTTCGTCTTGGTACGGTCGCCGACCCTCGCGAGCAGGTCGAGCACGCGGAGCGCGCCGCCGTAGCGGACCTTCCAGTTCGGCGATTCGAAGAGGTCGTAGTACGCCTTGATCGCCACGTCGGGCGGGTAGGCGTTCATGCGGTTGAGCGAGCCGAGCTTGACCTCGTCGGGCGCGTCGCTCTTGGCGATCGCGAGGAACGCCTTCATCTGCGCGTCGTTCGAGGTGTCGACGTTGCCCTCGAGCGCCGCCAGCGAGAGCGCGCGGTGCTTGGCGTCGGCCTTCGGGTCCTGCGCGGTCGCGATGAGCACGTCCACGACCGGCTTGCGCCCGACCTGCTTCGCGATCGCGAAGAGGCTGGTGAGCCGCTCGTTGCGGACGTCGTTCATGTACTTCTTGTAGTTGTCGGGGTTGTCGAGGACCTGCTTGCCGTTGGGCGCCTTCTTGAGCGCCTCGTCGATCTCGGGCTTGACCGCGTTGACGTAGCCGTCGCCGATCGTCTGCTTGAGGATGTCGGCGAAGTGGGTCGACAGCTCGTCGCGCGCCTTGTCGTAGGCCTCGCCCGCGCCCTTGTCTCCGGCCGCAGGCTTCACGTCGACGACGATGCGGGCGATGGAGTCGAGGCGCTGATTCTTGATCGCCGAGGGCGCGGTCATCAGCTTCGGCAGCCGGGTCGCCGCGGGCAGGCCGAGCTTCCGGAGCACCTGCTCGACGCCGTACGCCTGCGCGGCGTTGTCCATGCGCGTCTCGAAGGCGGCGAGCCGCTTCTCGGCCGGATCGCCGTCCTTGCCCACGGCCCACTCGGTGAGCGCGCGGGTCATCTCGTCGCGGAGCTTGGGATCGAGATCGAGCTTCTCGTCGGTGTACAGGGCGAAGGTCGCGTCTTTGTAGACGACCGACGGGTCGCTGAAGCGCCCCTCGCCCGCGGGCTGGATCGGCTGCAGCACCATCGGCTGCAGGCGCTTCCACACGCCGTCGAGGATCTCGCGGCGCTCGGTGACCGGCAGCTTGTCGAGCTCCTCGATGAGGCGCGTGAGGCCGATGGCCTGGCCGCCGCGCTTCCTCATTTCGATGAGCGACCACGCCGCCTCGACGCGGAGATCACGCTCGTACTTGTCGTGGGTGAGCACGGCGACGAGCTTGTCGGGCCCGTTGACGGTCTTCTCCCACCGCTTGAGGTCGTCCTTGTTCACGCGGCAGCCGAGCGCCGCCGCTGCGACCGCCGCGACCGCCGCGACGACGGCGATGCGGCCGAGTCGCCGACGCGTCGAGATCAACCCTCGCTCGATATCTTTCACGCTGATCCTCGCATCGCGAACGGGCCGACTGGGGCCCGCGCGGAGGCGTCCGAGCGAAGCGCGCGCGCTCGCCGGTCGGTCCGGGTTCCTTCGTACGATCGCCCCGACCGTGCGGGGCACTGCGCATGGTAGTCGGAAGGCGGACCCCTCAACAATCTTTCGCGAAACCGGGAAGATGGGCGCGCTCGCGCCGAGCACGCTGGGCCGCAAGTCCGCCAAAACTTTGCATCTTTCGAGAGCCTACATGTAGGTACCGGAGGCCCCCATGGGATCTCCGCGCCGTCGAACGATCGAGGTCGAGACCGAAGCCGAGGACTTCTTCGCCGACACGGCGGACGGCGACTCGGACGACGAGTCCGCGCCGCCCCCGCGCGTCGCCGTCCGTCGCGCGCGCGCGGCGGTCGCCACCGCGCCGGTGGTGCAGGAGGCCGAGACCGCCCGGACGAAGGCGAACGAGAGGACCGAGGAGACGCCGACGAAGGTGCGGCGCGGTCCGCCGGCGCCGATCCTCTACGAGCCCAAGCCGAACTACGCGCGCGGCCGCGAGCTCGGCGCGCTGCTGTTCTTCGTCGCGGCAGTGTTCCTCGCGCTCGCGCTCGCGTCGTACGACGAGCGCGGCGGCGCGGACTGGGTCGGTCCGGTGGGCGCGAGGCTCTCGCAGATCTGCGTCGCGGCGATCGGCGTGGCGGCGTGGGCGATCCCCGTCGAGCTCGCGCTCTTCGCGGTGCCGTTCCTCCGCAGCCGCCCGAGCGTGATCACGCCGGCCCGCCTCGCGGGCGACGTCGTGCTCGGCGCGACGGCCGCGGCCCTCTTGCACGTGGGCAGCGCCGGTCGTGTGGTGTTCGGCGGGCCTCCGGCCGGCGGCGCGATCGGCGAGCTGTTCGGCGAGGTGCTGCGCTCGCTGTTCTCGACGGTCGGCACGTTCCTCGTCGGCGTGACCGCCATCGCGCTCGTGCTCATCGCGCGCGCGACGTGGTCGTTCATCGACTTCGCCAACCGCGCGAGCGCGACGACGGCGAAGGCGGCGAGCAAGGCCGCGGCGGGCGCGAAGGGCGTCGCCGAGGCGTGGAACCAGGCGCGGGAGCTCGAGCGCGCCGGCGGCATCGAGCCGGTGATCGTCGGCGAGCGATCTCTCCACCCTACGGGCGAGCTGCCGCTCGACCCTACGAGCGAGCGCCTATCGGTCGTGCCGGAGACGGCGCCGGAGGATCGCAGCGGCGTGCGCGCACGCCCGGGCGGCCCCGAGCTCCGGATGCGCGAGGACGGGCGGCTGCCGCCGGAGGCGCACGCGATCGCGCGTCAGCTCGCGGGCGCGGCACCGGCCGATCGGCCGAGCGATCCGCACGTGCTGCCGGCCATCGTGCTCGGCGGGGAGATGCAGCGCGCGGGGCTCGGTGCGGCGGACGACGGCGCGAGCGTGCTGCCGTCGGCGACGCCGGAGCCGGCGCCGGCGAAGGCGAAGCGGTCGCGCGGGAAGAAGGACGCGGGCGGGCCGACGATCGCGCCGCCGTCGCCGGAGGCGGCGGTGCAGCGGGTCGAAGGGGAGACGCGCGGGGCCACGGCGGAGGTGGACGCGAAGGCGAAGGCGAAGGCGAACGCGAAGGCGAAGGCGGACGCGGACGCGGACGCGGACGCGGAGGAGGAGGAGGAAGAGGAAGGGGAGGCGGAAGAGGACGAGATCGAGGAAGAGGAAGAGGAAGAGCAAGAGGAAGGGGACGAGGCGGGCTGCGATTCGGACGCCGAGGATGGGGTGGCGGGGATCCTCGCGGCGAGCCCCACGCCGACGCCGGTCGTCGAGAAGAAGCGGACGATCGTGCAAAGTCTGGGCGTGCGAGGTCCGGGCGTGCGCAAGCCGGGCGCGCCGAAGAAGGTGTTCGTGGTGCCCAGCGTGGACCTGCTCGAGCTCGCGCCGCCGGATCTGCCGCAGATCGATCGGGAGGCGCTCCTGCGGGACGCGCGCGCGCTCGTCGAGACGCTCGCGACCTACAAGGTGCAGGGCGAGGTCAAGGAGATCCACCCCGGACCGGTCGTCACCACGTTCGAGCTCGAGCCTCGCATCGGCACCAAGGTGCGCGAGGTCGAGGGCCTGGCGAACGATCTCCGGCTGTCGCTCGCCAAGGAGAGCGTGCGCATCATCGCGCCGATCCCAGGCAAGAACCGCATCGGGTTCGAGCTGCCGAACCAGCAGCGCATCCCGGTGAACTTCCGCGAGCTGATCGAGGATCGGCGGTTTCACGAGGCGAAGGGCGCCCTGCCGGTGGTGCTCGGGCGCGACATCGTCGGCGCGCCGATCTACGAGGATCTCGCCGCGATGCCGCACCTCCTGGTCGCGGGCGCGACCGGCGCGGGCAAGTCCGTCGGGCTGAACGTGATGCTCACGTCGCTCCTCTACCGACGCACGCCCGAGGATCTCCGGATGATCATGATCGATCCGAAGGTCGTCGAGCTCGCGCCCTTCGATCGCATCCCGCACATGCTCCTGCCGGTCGTCACCGACATGAAGCAGGCGCTCAACGCGCTCAAGTGGTGCGTCGACGAGATGGAGCGGCGCTACCAGCTGCTCGCGCAGGCGGGCGTGAAGAACATCACCAGCTACAACGCGTGGCGCGACAAGGTCCTGGCGGGGCTCCTGCCCAACCCCTGCCCGAAGACGGTCACCACGATCGATCACAACGGCCTGCCCGAGGAGATCGTCGACAAGGACGGCTCGCTCGGCGGCGAGCAGCAGTACCCGGAGAAGCTCCCCTACCTCGTCGTCGTCGTCGACGAGTTCGCCGACCTGATGATGTCGGTCGGCAAGGGCGAGGTGGAGCCGCCGATCGCGCGGCTCGCGCAGAAGGCCCGCGCCGCGGGCATCCACGTCATCCTCGCCACGCAGCGACCGAGCGTCGACGTGATCACCGGCATGATCAAGGCGAACTTCCCGACGCGCATCGCCTTCCGCGTCGCGCAGCGGGTGGACTCGCGCACGATCCTCGACGCACAGGGCGCCGAGTACCTGCTCGGCAAGGGCGACATGCTCGCCTCGATCAACGGCAAGCAGGGCCTCAAGCGCATCCAGTGCCCGTTCGTCAGCGAGGACGAGGTGCAGCGCGTCTGCGACTTCATGCGCTCGCAGGGCGAGCCGGTGTTCGACGAGTCGATCCTCGCGCCGCGCGACGAGGACGGCGGCGGCGACGAGGTGGAGGACGCCCTCTCGCCGAAGGATCAGGAGGTCTACGATCGCTGCGTCGAGATGGTGCGCGAGGCGCGCAAGTGCTCGACGTCGTGGCTGCAGCGCAAGATGGGGCTCGGCTACAACAAGGCGGCGCGCTTCGTCGATCGCATGGAGCGGACGGGCGTCGTGGGCCCGCCGGTCGGCGCGGGCAAGGACCGCGAGGTCCTCATCTGAACAGTCGTCAGTCGTCAGTCGTCAGTCGCCAGTCGTCAGTCGTCAGTCGTCAGTCGTCAGTCGGCAGTCGTCAGTGAGTGTGAGTCTTTCGTCGAGCTTGGTCGAAAGGTCGCAGGTCGAACCAGGGGCGGAGCCCCTGGAACCCCGTGGCGCTCGCGGGATCAGTGCTGCAGGTCCTTGGCGGCCACGAGCCGGAGCGCCTGCAGGATCTGCTCGGCCTCGGTCTCCTTCGGCCGGTAACTGACCGCCTGCACCTTCAGGACCGGCTGCCGTGGCCTGGCGGTGGCCGGCGGCGGCGACGAAGGCTTCGTCGGCGCCACCCGAGGCACCGGCGTCGAGATCATGCAGGAGCTGAGCTCGCGCACCGACGGGGGCGGCTCGGCCTTCGGCGAGCCCTCGGGCGGGACGAAGAGCGACGGAAGGCCCGTGACGGCGACACCGGCGTCGACGTCGAGGCGTGTCGCGGCGGCGGCATCGGGCGTCTTCGCCGAGGTGGCGAACGCCAGCAGGATGCCGAGGAACGTGAGGGCCGACGCCGCCGCGAGCGCGTGTCGACGGCGGCGCAGGGCGCGGCGGGCGATGCTCGCGCGCGTGGCCACCTCGAGGTCGTCCTCGGGAGCGACGAGCGGGAGGCTGACGCGGGGGAAGCTGACGCGAGGCGACGCGCCCTCCGGCGTCTGCGCGACGATCGGCGCGACCGGCGGCGGCGGCAGCACCGCGAACGGGGCGAACGAGCTCCGTCGGACGATGGCGCCGCGCCGCGCCGCGCGGACGGCGCGCACCTCCTCGAGCATCGCGTCGGCGGAGGGCCAGCGCTCCTCCATCTCCATGCGCGTCGCGCGGTCCACGATCGCGGCGACGTCGGGCGACACGTGCGGGGCCACGTCGCGCAGCAGGCGCGCGGGCTTCGTGGCGACGTAGATGAGCAGCTCCTGCGGCGTCTGCGAGGCGTGGAGGAACTCGCCCGTCGCGAGGTAGAACAGCGTCGCTCCCAGGGCGAACAGATCGCTGCGGGGGCCGATGTCGTGGCGACGTCCGAGCGCCTGCTCGGGCGAGATGAAGCCGGGCGTGCCGAACGCGACGCCGGTCTTCGTCCCGAAGAAGCTCTGCTCGTCGTCCTCCATCAGGCGCGCGATGCCGAAATCGAGGACGCGAATGCGACCCGTCGGGTCGACGATCAGGTTGTCCGGCTTGAGATCGCGGTGCACGACCCCGGCGGCGTGCGCGGCCGACAGCGCGCCGCACAGCTGCTCGGCCACGTCGAGCAGCTCGTCGTCGACGAAGCGGTGCTCCTGCACGGCGTCCGCGAGCGTCCGCCCGTCGACGAAATCCATCACGAGGAAGGGCGCGCCGTGCTCGTCGGCGTCGTCGTCGAGCACCCGGACCACCGCGGGGTGCTCGATGCGGTTGGCGGCGTAGCCCTCGCCGACGAAGCGCGCGCGGACCTCCTCGCTGTCGGCGATCGAGCCGTGGAGGATCTTGATCGCGACGCGCGCGCCGTTGCGGTGCCGCGCTCGATAGACGGAGGCCATGCCTCCGATGCCGACGAGCTCCTCGAGGAGCCACTTCCCTCGCAGCAGCTTGCCGACCCGGGCCTGCGCATGATCGCGGACGAGAGCTTCCAACATGACACCCGGGAGCCTCGCAACCGACGTTCCACGAGCTCGCGCGCTCGACGCGTGCTCGAATCGACCGCGACGGTGTGGTTCCCGCACGCCACGTCAGCGTGGAAGGAGGATGAGCAGCTCGGTCGCGTCGCGCGGCCTACGTATCGATTCCGCGACGCAGGCATGCGCGATCGCCGCGAATCGCTCGTCGGTAGCGCCTGACGCGATGAGCTCCTCGACGATGCGTCCGAACGCAAACACGTCGTCGGCCGCAGCGTATGCGGCGCCGGCGAGACGCTCCGGCGAGACGTACCCGGCGCTGCCCGGGGTCGCCGGTGCCCCGGTCGGGCGCGCGAGCGCGAAGTCACCGAGCCAGGGGGCGCCGTGCTCGTCGAACAGCACGTTGGCCGGCTTGAGATCCCCGTGCACCCATCCGGCGCGGTGCACATCCGCGAGCACGGAGGCGAGCGCGCGCAACCACGGCCCGGGGGAAGCGAGCAGGGGATCGACCCCCGCGCGCAGCTTGCCGCGCAAGCTGCCGCCCGCGGCCCACGCCATCGCCAGCCACCCCTCGTCGGGGTCCACGTCGAGGATCGGCACCACGTTGGGACCGCGGAACCGCACCGCGAGGCGCGCCTCGTGCGCGAGGAAGGTGCGCGCGGAGTCACGCTGGTGGGCGAGCTTCAGCGCGACGGTGCGCTCGATGGGACCGAGCCGCTCGCGCGCCTCGTAGACCACGCCGGAGCCGCCGCGCGCGATCTCGCGGACGATCGTGAAGGGCAGCGCGGGGCCGTCGACGAGCAACGTCGCGCCGAGCGGCGCGGGCGCGATCTCGGCGCCGCGTCCGAGCCGCGCGCGCAAGCGGGTCCAGCGCTCGCGCGCGCCGGGCGCGTCGATGTCGGCGCGGAGGACCTCCGACAACAGGGCGAGGGCGAGATCGAGCTCCTCGGGCTTGGCTGCGCCGTCGAGCCCGTCGCACAGCAGATCGGCGCGGAGCACCTTCGCGGCCGTCGAGCGCGCGTGCCGCAGGTGGTCGCACGCGCGCCGCCGCTCACCGCGCGCGACGAGGACGTCGGCGACCGCGAGCGTCAGCTCGTCCCACGCGGGCCCGGCGTCGCGCGGCGCCGACTCGGGGGACGAGAGGAGGATCGCGTCGAGCACCGGCGCCTCGTCGAGCCCGTCACGCGCGGCCCGCAACAGCTCGAGCGCCTCGCGGTGTCGGCCCTCGGCGACCGCGTGCGCGGCGCGCGTGGCGGCGGTGTCCGCGGCGATCGCCGGTTCTTCCGTCTCGACTGCGGGCGCATCCGGGCGACGGAAGACCGCGCGCAGCCGCTCCCACAGGCCCATCGTCAGGGTCGCTCGGGCGGCGTCGGGAGCACCCGCATCAGCAGCGGACCTCCGTGCGTCTCGAACAGCTCGTCGCCGACGAGCAGCTGGACCGCGCCGTCGACGCGAAGATCGCCGAGCACCACCGACTGGCCACGCGGCAGCCGCAGCTCGAGCCAGCCGTCGGGCGTCGCCTCGATGCTGGCGCGGCGCGGTCCGAGCTGGATCGGTCCGAGCGGCAGCCAGCACACGCGGCCGGGGAGCTCGAGGATCAACCCGCCTCGATCGGTCGGGCGCACCTTGAGCGGCAGGGCGTTGCCGATGAGGAGATCGAGGCCGATGCCGACCGGCAGCGACTCGACGCGCGCGCCGCGCAGCGTCGTGCCGTTCTTCCCGCCGAGATCCTTCACCCACGGGTCGGCGCCGTCGCGCCGGCTGAACTCGAGGTGACGACGCGAGACCACCGGCGCCGGGACCCGCAGATCGCAGTCGCTGCGCCCGAGCACCACCGGGTTGCCGGTGACGAGCTCCATCGTGCGGCCGTCGACGACCACCGTCGCGGGGAGCGAAGGCCGGCGCGCGAGGAGCCCCTGCATCAGCGCGCGGAGATCTTCCGCCTCGCCCTCGGAGAGGGCGCTCTTCAGGAGCTCGTGCGCGTCGCGCCGACGCCCGATCGCGACGAGATCGCGCGCCTCTTCGAAGCGCATCGCGCGGCGCGCGCGCGCCTCCTCGGCGCGACGCTGACGCGCGACGGCCTCCTCGAGCGGGCCGACCGCGCCGGCCTCGGCGAGCGCGGCGATCTCGCCCTCGAGATCGCCGGCGATCCGCAGGGCGCGCGCGGCGAGCTCGTTCTCACCGTGCTCCCGCAGCGATCGGGCCGCGTCGAGGAGCTCGCGGCGGCGGATCGCCGGATCGAGACCGCCCGCCTCCGCGCGATCGAGGATGAACTGCGCGCGGACCTTCCACGCCTGGGCGCGCGCCGGATCACCGCGCGGCGCGATGGCGGTGGCCTGCGCGAGGAGGAGCGCGCGGCGATGCGGCTCGAGCTCGGCTTGGGCGCGGACCAGCATCACGCGCACGGCGTCGCCGTAGCGGCCCGCCTGCGTGTACGCGGCGCAGGCCGACTCGAGGTCGCCGTGATGCTCGGCGGCCTGCGCCCGCTTGGCGGCCTCGGGCGAGAACCAGGTACGCAGACGCGTCGAGAGCGACACCGGGCGTTCGAAACTACAGCGAACGTCGTCGCGCGGGTAGTGCGAGCGCGAAGGCGGCGACCATGAGGCCAAACGCCGCGGCGATCGCCGCGATCGCCTGCCTCGGCCGGCGTGACGCGGGGCGCCGGGCCGGCGCGACGACGAGCGGTCCGATCTTCGGGAGCGCCTCGACGGACGCCGCCGTCGCCTCGCCGAGCGCGGCGGGCGCCTCCTGCGCGAAGCGGAACTCGGGGTGATTGCTCGCGAGCAGGTCGTCGATGCGCGGGCAGCCGCTCTCGGCGTCGTCGAGCAGCCCGGTGGCCGCGAGCTCGCGCGCGGGGGCGGGCCAGCGCGCGGGCATGGCCGTCGTCGGCCCGCGGACGCAGGTGGTGAAGGCGCGCGCCATCGCGGTGGCCATGCGCTGACCGATCGCGGTCCACAGGGGATCGCGGGCGAGCGCCGCCGACCGCGCGGCGTTCGCGTGCTCGCGGAGGCGGGCGCGCACGGCCGTCGCGTCGGGCGCGGTGGCGATCGCGAGGGGTAGATCGGAGAGGAGCACCGACAGCGCCTCGACGCCGCCGGCCCGCAGCGCGGCGGCGCGGCCTTCCTCGGTCGAGATCGCGGGATCGCCGCCGAGGACCGGCCCGGCGTCGACGACCAGGGCGGCGACCGGCGCGCCACGGACCACGCGCGCGACGAGGTACGGAGGCTCGTGATCGCGGGCCGGGTCGATCGTGACCACGATCGGCGCGCCGACCTCGGTCCAGCGGGCGACGCCGGCGATCCGCCCTTCGCCCCACAGGCTGCGCGTCGTCGCGCGGAAGGCGACCGGAGCGTCGACTCCGGAGGCGTCGGTCGAGAGCGGCGCCGCCACGAAGCGATCGCCGCGGAGGACAGCGACCAGGCGGACGCGCGACGGACCGGCGGGCGCGACGACTATCACCCGACCGCGCGGGCCACCCATCGCGACCGCGCGCCCGTCGAGCTCGGCCCGCCACGCGACGAGCTCGGGCGACGAGCGGCCCTCCTCGCGGGCGCGCAGCAGGCCGCCGGCGTCGACCCGGCACCCGGAAGGTCCGCCGCGGATGCGCGCGTCGATCGTGGCGACCGCGGCGCCACGACCGACGTCGAGGTGCATCGTCTCGGCGGCGATCGTGCAGGGCGGGAGGTCCATCGGAGCGGGGCTCGGGGGTGCGATCGTCTCCATGGACACGGACGCTCCGCGGGACAAGACTCCGCCGGCCATGCGTCCGGTCACCCTCGCCGCGCTCGCTGCCGCGGTCTCCACCGCCGCGCTCCTCGCCGCCTGCAACGGTTGTCAGCGCAATCCGACCAAGGTCGACGCCGGCACGCCGGTCGCCGAGTCGGGGCCGGCGTCGCTCCGGCTGTACGTCGTGTCCGATCTGGCGGGCGCCCTCGAGCCGTGCGGCTGCCAGAAGGACATGCTCGGCGGCCTCGATCACCTCGGCGCGCTCGTCGCCAAGGAGCGCGACAAGGCGAAGGAGTCGGTCCTCGTCACGGTCGGTCCGACCTACTTCATGGACGAGAAGCTCAAGCCCGAGCGCGTCGAGCAAGACGGCTGGAAGGCCGACGCCATCGCCGCGGGCCTGAAATCGTGCGGGCTCGTCGCCACGACGCCGGGCAAGAACGACTGGGCCGGCGGCGCCGACAAGCTCGCGAAGCTGCGCGACGCCTCGGGCGCGCCGCTCGTGGCGGCGAACCTCGCCGGCGACGCGAGCAAGGTCGTGGTGCGCGAGAGCGTGCGCGACGTCGCAGGCGTGAAGGTGGCGTTCCTCGGCGTGTCGGTGCCGCGGTCGGGCGACAGCGCGCCCGAGGGCGTGACCATCGAAGACGCGACCAAGGCGCTCTCCGAGGCCGCGAAGAAGGCGCGCGGCGCGGGCGCGCGGGTCGTCGTCGGCATGGCGGCGATCGATCGCGGCGAGGCGATCCGCGCCGCGGAGGCGGTGCCCGAGCTCGACGTCCTCGCCGTCGGCTCGCCGCACTCGGAGGGCGAGGCGAACGACACGCCCAAGCCGCCGCGCTTCGTCGGTCCGGTGCTGATCGTGCAGCCGTCGAACCACCTGACGCGCGTCGCGGTGATCGATCTGCACATCCGCGGCGAAGGCCGCTTCGCCGACGGCTCGGGGCTCGCCAACGCGGCGGAGGTCACCGATCTCGAGACCCAGATCGACGACCTGCAGCGGCGCGTCGTCAACTGGGAGAAGGACCCGACCGTGCCCAAGGCCGACGTCGACGCGCAGAAGAAGCGCCTCGACGGGCTGAAGGAGAAGCTCGCGAAGGCGAGGGTGCCGCCGCCCACGCCGACGGGGAGCTTCCTGCGCTACGTGCTCGCCGACGTGCGCGAGACGTACGGCCGCGACAAGGACGTCTTCGCGGCGATGAAGAGCTACTACGAGCGCGTGAACGCGTTCAACAAGGACAAGTTCAAGGACAAGAAGGCGCCGCCGCCCGAGAAGGGCAAGCCGTTCTACGTCGGCAACGACGCCTGCCAGCCCTGCCACACCGCCGCCTACGAGGTGTGGAAGAAGACCAAGCACTCGACCGCGTACAAGACGCTCGTCGACTCCTCGAAGGAGTTCAACCTCGACTGCGTCGGCTGCCACGTCACCGGCTTCGACAAGCCGGGCGGGTCGACGGTGACCGACGTGGTGTCGCCGAACCTGAAGGACGTGCAGTGCGAGGCGTGCCACGGCCCCGGCTCGCTGCACATCGTCGATCCGACCGTCAACGGCTTCGGCGGCGAGAAGCCGGCGGAGGAGGTGTGCGTGGGCTGCCATCACCCGCCGCACACCGACGTGTTCGACTTCAAGGCGCGCCACGAGAAGATCATCGGCCCCGGTCACGGCAAGGAGGGCGCCGAGCCGAACAACGATCCGCCGAAGGGCTGGAAGCCGCCGAAGCCGCGCTTCTGAGAGGTCTAGAGTCTAGAGTCTAGAGTCTAGAGTCCGATCAACTGCGGACACCGGCGGCGGCTGGTCGCGCATGGGCTCGATGGTCGAACGGCAGGGCCAGTGAGAAGAGGCGCGTGGTCGACATCGAGAAGGGTGATCGGGTCGGGCGTCTCGCCTGCGACTCTAGACTCTAGACTCTAGACTCTGGACTGTTGGTCCTCAGGGGTCGTGCCGCAGCACGGCGAGGCCGATGTCCGGGCCCAACGCCGGCAGCCGCTTCGCCGCGCCGCCCCAGCTCTTGTTCATCACGTCGAAGGTGCCGCTCCACGGACCTGCGGCGGTCTTCGCGTGCAGGCCGATCGCCTTCGCGCCGTCCTCGAGCTGCTGCGGCGCGCCCTCCTGCAGCCAGATGAAGTCCTTGCCGAACACGGCGACCCACAGATCGGGCGTGTCGAGGGCGAGCTGGTACTTGTCCTTCTGCTTGGCGCGGACCTTCGGCTTCACCGTCTTCATCGCGAGATCGGTCTGCAGCTGACGCTGCAGGTCCTCGGCGACCTCGTGCACCTCCCAGGCGGCGACCAGCAGGCCGACGCGCGTGTCGCCGCCTTCGAGGCGGTGCACGATCGGCGCGACCTCGAAGAAGGTGAGCGCCTCGGGAGATGCGCCTCCGTAACGGCCCGACCCGGCGGCGTAGGGCTTCTTGCCGGCGGCCACCTCGGCGCTCGCGGGGAACGCCACCGCGAGCTTCCTGCCCACGACGACCCAGGTCGTGTCGTCGACCCAGACGATCTCGCCGGCCGGATCGGTGATCGCGAAGTACGAGCGCTTGGCGCTCCGCAGATCGTCGGACTTGTTGCGGAGCTCGTCGAAGGCGGGCCCGATCGTCTTCGCCTCCTCGGGGCCGATCGGCTTGTCGATCTTCGCGCCGAGCGCGGTCGCCGCGATGGGGAGCGCCCGCGCGAGCGAGTCGACGTGGCGATCGGCGACGAGCCTCTCGATGCGCGCGATGTCGGCGACGGCCGCCTCGGCCTGCTTCTGCGCCTTCGATTTGCAGCCCGGCAGGGCCGACGTGGTGAGCGCCGCGGAGGCGAGGAGGAACGAGCGTCGGTCCATCGGTGCGAGGATACCGACGCGCCGCCGGCCGGGAAGTTCCCACGGCGATCACGTCGCCGCGACCGGGCGCGAGTCGGACGCCCTCGTCACCGGGTGCGTCGGGGCTAGGTCGTCAGTCGTCAGTCGTCAGTCGTCAGCAAGAGCGAGACGCCCCCGGGGCGCCCTTCTCCCTCTCGACTGACGACTGACGACTGACGACTGATGACCCGGTCTTCGTGAGCAGCGACCACGCTGAAGCGGGGGAATCGCCCTCGGCGCTTCAATAGGACACGAGGCTCGAGACCGGCGTCGGCAGGAGCCGCTCGCGGCCGCCGAGGAACGAGAGCTCGATCACGAAGGCGAACGCCACGACGTGACCGCCCTGCCCGCGCACGAGCTCCGCGGCGCCCGACGCGGTGCCGCCCGTCGCCAGGAGATCGTCGACCACCAGCACGTTGGCGCCCTCGGCGATCGAGTCCTTGTGCATCTCGAGGGTGCCCTCGCCGTACTCCAGCGCGTATTTCACGCGATCGACGTGGTAGGGGAGCTTGCCCGGCTTGCGCACCGGCACGAACGAGCAGTTCAACCGCGCGGCGAGCGCGCCGCCGAAGATGAACCCGCGCGACTCGATGCCCACGATCGCGTCGAGGTGACGGCCCACGTACTGCTCGGTGAACGAGTCGAGGATCATCGCGAACGCCTGCGGATCGGCGAGCAGCGGCGTGATGTCCTTGAAGAGGATCCCGGGCTTGGGGAAATCGGGGACGTCGCGGATCAGGGCGCGGATCGCCGCGGCGCGGGGATCGTGGGACATGCGGCGCATCATTGCACAAACAGGGGGCACAAACAGGGCGAGACAAACACCGGCGCACAAAGGCGAGGCCGCCGGCGGGGACTCCGAGCGGCCTTCTCGCGGGTGGACGCGCCATGACTTTCGAGGGAACGTGAGCCCGCCCCTACCGCGACGGCATCCGGTCCCCGCATGCGCATCCCCCGCCCCGCGCTCCTCGCTTCCGCGGTGATCACCGCGCTCACCACGACTTCGGCGCACGCCTCCGAGTGCGGGGAGGCGCCGGCGTCGACGTGCATCGACTCCGACGCGCTGTGGTTCACGCCGGGCCCGACGACGTTCTTCTCGCTCGCCTCGGGGATGACCCTCGCGCCGCGCCGCTTCGGCTTCGGCCTCGCCACCGGCGTGCAGAACGATCCGCTCGTGCTGCGCAAGAGCGCCTCCGGTCCGGCCGGCGCGGTGACCGAGCCGGCGATCGGCGTCCAGGTCAACACGTCGATGCTGTTCTCGTACGGCGTCACCGATCGGGTGCAGGTCGACGTGGCGGCGCCGGTCACCTTCTTCCAGAACGGCAGCGGCATCTCCACCAAGGACGGCTCGGCGACGCGCGTGCCCGCCAACGGCGTCCGCGATCTGCGCATCGGCGCCGCCTACGCGCTGCTCGGCCTCCCGCGCACCGGCGCGCTCCGCGGTCTCGGCGTCGTCGCGCGCTTCGATCTCTCCATCCCGACCGGCGAGCGCGACTCGTTCGGCGGCGACCGCGGCCTCGTCGCCATCCCGACCATCGCGCTCGAGGACCGGCTCGGTCCCATGGTGTTCGGCGCGAACTTCGGCGCGCGCCTGCGAAAGACCACCGCGTTCTTCGACAAGAACGTCGGCTCGCAGGCGTACCTCGGGCTCGGCGTCGCCGGCCTGGTCGACAAGCGCGAGACGCTCGCGGTCACCGGCGAGGTGTTCGCGCTACCGAGCCTCGTCGAGTCGGGCAACTCGCCGATCGGCTGGCTCGCCGGCGTGCGCTGGTCCGGGCTGTGGGGCGGCGATCTGGTGGTGCACGGGGGCGGCGGCGGGAGCTTCCGCTCCGGCGAGAACGCGCAGCTCCTCGAACCGAGCTTCCGCGCGGTGCTCGACATCCGCTACGCGCCGCTGTCGCTCGATCGCGACTCCGACGGCATCCCCGACCGCGACGACAAGTGCGTCGACGATCCGGAGGACCGCGACAACTTCGAGGACACCGACGGCTGCCCCGAGCCGGACAACGACAAGGACGGCATCCCCGACAAGGTCGATCGCTGCCCCGACGTCGCCGAGGACTTCGACGCCTTCCAGGACGACGACGGCTGCCCCGAGCCCGATCGCGACTTCGACGGCATCAAGGACGCCATCGACAAGTGCCCCGACAAGCCGGAGGACAAGAACGGCTACGAGGACGACGACGGCTGTCCCGAGGGCGGTCCGCCGCCCGCGCTGATCTGCGCCGACGGCAAGCCGTCGCCCAAGGGCGCGACGACCTGCGACGTCGATCACGACGGCCGCCCCGACGATCTCGACGCGTGTCCGCTCCAGCCGGAGGACGTCGACGGCATCGCCGACGCCGACGGCTGCCCGGAGCGTGACGCCGACGAGGACGGCATCGGCGATCAGGTCGACAAGTGCCCGCTCGAGGCCGAGACGATCGACGGCAAGGACGACGCCGACGGCTGCCCCGAGCCCGGCGCGAGGTCGGTGGTGCGCTTCGAGGCGGGCGCGATCGAGGTCGACGGCGCGGTGCGCTTCGCGCCCGGCAGCGCCGTGGTGCCCAAGGCGATGACCGCGCAGATCGCGCTCGTCGCGCAGCGGCTGCAGGGCCTCGTCGATCGCGGCGTCGAGAAGATCGTCATCGAGACCTGGGCCGACACGGCCGGCGAGACCAAGCCGAACGAGGCGCTCGCCCAGAAGCGCGCCGACGCGCTGGTGGCCGCGCTGGTCGCGACGGGCATTCCCGAGGCGCTCGTCAAAGGCCGTCCCGGCGATCTCGCCGATCCGCCGGCCAAGCCGAAGGCCAACTGGCTGGTCACCGTGCGCACCAAGCGCAAGGCGCCGCTGCCGGGGGTGGCGCCCGCGGCGCCGGTGCAGCCCGCTCCGACTGCGCCCGCGGCGCCTGCCGCGCCGACTGCGCCCGCGCCGCCTGCTGCGCCGGCTGCGCCGAACGCCAAGCCGACCGCTCCGCCGCCGGAGAAGCCGCAATGACCGCTGCCAACGCGCTCCTCCCGCTCCTCGTCGTCATCGCGGCGACGGTGGCCGGTTGCAGCTCGGACGCGGCGCCGGCGTCACCGAACGCCGACGCCGGCGCGCCGCCCTGCACGGAGGCGGCCGGGCCGTTCGCGCCGCTGTCGACGCGCTGCGGCCAATTCGTCGACCGCGAAGGCCGCGTGATCGTGTTCCGCGGCATCAACGCGCGCGTGCGCGGCGCGTTCGACGCCGATCTCGGCGCGGGGAAGGTGCCGCTGATGCCGCCGATCCCCGACGTGGGCGAGGCCGATTTCGCGCGCATGCGACAGATCGGCTTCGACCTCTTGCGCCTGCCGATCAACTGGAGCGCGATCGAGCCCGAGGACGTCGATCCGCCGCGCTACGACGCGGCGTACCTCGATCGAGTGGCGGCGATCGTCGCCGCCGCGAAGAAGCAGGGCGTGATGGTGCTCGTCGATCTGCACCAGGACGCCTACAGCAAGTGGATCGGCCAGGACGGCGCGCCGCTGTGGGCGATCGTGCCGCCGCCCGAGAAGATCCTCGAAGGTCCCCTCGACGATCTCGGCGATCGCCGCCTCAGCAAGCAGGTCACCGCGGCGTTCTCCACGTTCTTCAGCCGCACCTCGAAGGACGGGCCGCGCCTCCGCGCGCGCTTCGCCGCCGCGGTGGCCAAGGTCGCGGAGCGGCTGCGTGACGACGACTCAGGCGCCGCCCCGGGCGGCGACGGCGTGCTCGCGATCGAGCTGTTCAACGAGCCGCAGGCGACCGACGCCGGGCTGCGCGCGTTCGACGAGGAGGTCGGCGCGGCGGTGCGCAAGGCCGATCCCAAGCGGATGATCGCGTTCGAGCCGCCGGTCACCCGCAACTTCACCGACAGCTCGCTGATCACCGACACGCCGCTGTCGCTCGGCGGGACGATCTACGCGCCGCACGTCTACACCAACGTCTTCTCGATGGGGTGCGACGACGCGTGTCGCAACTCGTTCTCGCTCGACACGCTGCGCCGCTCCAACGAGAACGCGCGCGACGAGGCCGACGCGTGGCGATCGCCGCTCTTGATCAGCGAGATCGGCTTCGGCCCCGACTCGACGCGCTTCGCCGACTGGGTCGCGCTGCAGTACCAGCTGCAGGACGAATACCTGGCGTCGAGCGCCTGGTGGGTGTGGAAGGAGAACAGCGAGGGCTCCTGGGGGCTCTTCGACTGGAACGCGTCGACCGACTCGTGGACGGAGCGGCCGAAGGTGCGAAAGGCGTTCGCGCGCCCGCAGCCGCGCGCCGTCGGCGGCTGGCCGAAGCAGGTGCGCTGGGACGCGCCGACCAAGCGCTTCGAGATCGTGCTGCGCGGCGACGCCGCGGTGACGGCGCCCACGATCGTGCACCTGCCGCTGGCCGAGGACCTCCCGGCGGCCTGGAAGGCGAGCTGCGACGGCAAGCTCCTCACGGCCACCCCCGACGCACGCGGCGACCTCGCGATCGCATGCGGCGGAGTCGGCGAGCATCGCATCCTGGTGGAGGGCACGTGAACCGCCTCATCCCGCTGGTCCGCCGCGAGCTCGGCGCCGAAGACGTCCGCGTGCTCGAACCGGGCGACGACGCGCCCGCAGGAGCGCTGGAGGTCGCGCTCCCCGACGGCAAGCGCATCGCGGCCGTGTTCGCGGCGCCGCTCGACGCGGCCGATCGCGAGACGAAGCAGCGCCGCCTCGAGGTGCTGATCGAGTCCTTCCGCGATTCGCTGCGTCTCGTCACACCGTCGCGTCCGCCGCCCGGCGAGTCGCTCCACGTCGAGCTGCAGGGGCTCGCGCAGCGCGCCGACGCGATCGACGCGCTGGTGATCGACGCTCAGTCGCCGGTCGTCTGGGGCGCCGCCGAGGACACCGAGGGCGCGCCGCACCTGCTCGCGCGCGACAACGTGATCTCGCTCGAGGCGCGCCGCGACCAGACGCCGCCGCCGCCGCCGACCGAGCCGTCCCTCGTCACCCGCGCGATCGACGCGGTCCGAACGCTCCCGGAGATGCCGTCGCTCCACCGCGGCGGCCACCTCCACGCGTCCGTCCGCGACGAGTCGTTCGGCTGGATCGCCCGCTCGTTCGCGAGCATCTACGTGGTGGTGCTGGTGTTCGATCACCCCTACGACGAGCTGCGCGCCGAGCGCGCGCTCGCGAGCTCGCTCCCGGTGATCGAGCGCCTGGTCACCGCGCTGCCGCCGCTCGATCCGTCGCCGACGGCGGGCGCGGCGGCGATCCGGCGGCGCCGCCGATAGCGCCAGCCCTCAAGGCTTACCGCACTCGTTCGCGAGATCGACGACGACGGCGCCGCGTTCGCCGCGGTAGCCCTCCTCGTTGCGGCCGCCGATCTCCGCCTCGACGAGCACGTGCCGCTGGTCGAAGAGACACACGCGACCGCTGTGGGTGATCGCGATCGAGTGACCGGTGACCGTGAGCACCGTGCGCGGCTTCGCCTTCGGCTTCGCGCAGACGAGCTCCCAGCGGGCTTCGGCCTCGCCGCAGTGGCCGCCGGGGCACCCGTAGCCGTGATCGACGATCGCCAGCTTCGCGGAGAACGTGGGGAAGCTCGCGTGCACCGAGCCCTGCTCGGTCTCGAGCACCTTGCACTCGTCGTCGTTCGGCGCGCGGTAGTGCTTGTCGAGCAGCCGTGCGCGGAGGCTCGCGCGTGACGCTGCCGGGACCATCGACGGCGGCGGCTCGTGGAACGCGTCGCCGGTGAACTTCACCATCGGAACGACCTCGGCCTTGCCGCTCGCCCGCACGAACGCGAGCTCGTGCTCGGCCGACCACCCACGATCGCGACGGAAGGTGCACAGGGCCGTCGCCTCGTCGGCGGACCAGAGACACTGATCGGCGATCTCGCGATCGACGTCGAGCGGCGCCTCGTCGCGCGGGAGGGGAGGCGCGGCGGAGGCGACCACCGGCGGAGCGCTCGTGGCGGTCGGCTTCTCGACCGGCGTCGGCGTCGCCACCGGCGTCGCAGGCGCGGCGTGGCAGGAGACACAGAGCGAGATGACCGCGAGCGGGCGCATGACTCGAGGAACGACCAGGGCTCGCATTCGGGTTCTCACCCCTGCCTCGCGGTCGCGGCCACGAGGCGCCGGAACCATCGGTGCGCCGGGTCGTCCGCGACGCGCGGGTGCCACGCCTGGTGGATGCGGAAGCCGGGGAGCGGGAGCGGCGGGGGAAAGGTGCGTAGGCCGAGCATGTCGGCGAGCGGCGCGAGCATGCGCGCCGGCGCCGTGAGGATCAGATCGCTGCGCGCGATGAGCAGCGGCGCGACGAAGAACGAGTGCGTGCGCACCGCGACCCTGCGCGCGAGGCCTTGCGCGGCGAGCGCGTCGTCGACGGGGCCGCCCGGCGTGCCGCGCGGGGCGATCTGCACGTGCGCGAGCGACACGTACTGCTCGAGCGTGAGCTTGCGGCGGACGACGGGGTGGCCGACGCGCACCGCGCACAGGAACTCGTCGGCGCGGAGGAACTGCGAAATCGCCGACACCGGGATGCTCGGCTGCGTGCCGACGAGCAGATCGACCGACGCGAGCTGCTCGCGCACGTCGTCGAGGAGCGGCCGGAGCGAGAGGTCGACGCCGGGCGCCTCGCGCGAGAGGGCGACGACGACGCCGGCGACGAGCTGCTGCGCGACCATGTCGTGCGCCGCGATGACGAACGTGCGACGCAGCGTGGCCGGATCGAAGCGCGCCTTCTCGACCAGGGCGCGCACGCGCTCCTGCAGGGCATCGACCGCCGGCGCGAGCGCGTCGGCGCGCGGGGTCGGCGTCATCCCCGTGGGCGCGCGGACGAACAGCGGGTCGTCGAAGATCGCGCGGAGCCGCGCGAGGGCACGGCTCATGGCGGGCTGACCGATCCCGGCGCGTGCGGCCGCCCGCGTGAGGTGACGCTCGGCGTACAGCAGCGAGAAGAGCCGCAGCAGCTCGAGATCGGGTGTTTCGGCGGAGCGAGGCGCGCGCGACGTCATGGCGATTCCCGCATGATATCGATGCCCGAACATGCATTGGCGGAATGTTTCGCAAGACGCACTTTGGTGGGCGTCCAACGAGGAGGCCACGACATGTTCACGATCTTCGGCGCCACGGGAAACACGGGTTCGGTCGTCGCGAGCGAGCTGCTCGCGCAGGGAAAGAAGGTCCGGATCGTCGTCCGATCGAAGGAGAAGGGGGCGGCGCTCGCCGCGAGGGGAGCGGAGATCGCGCTCGGCGACGTGCTCGACGCCGCGAGCGTCGCGGCGGCGTTGAAGGGCGCCGAAGGGGCGTACCTGCTCGTCCCGCCCGACCCGACGAGCACCGATCTCCGCGCACGCGGCCGCGCCATCGTCGCGAACTACGCGGCCGCGCTGAGGGCGAGCCCGATCGCGCACGCGGCGGTGCTCTCGTCGGTCGCGGCGCACGAGCCCGCGGGCACCGGCCCGATCGTCGTGGTGCACCACGCCGAGGAGGTCCTCGGGGCGCTGGGCGCGACCCGCTTCACCTTCGTGCGCGCGGCCTACTTCATGGAGAACCTGCTCGGCTTCGCGCACCCGATGAAGGTCGACGGAACGCTCCCCGTCTTCGGCGGCGGCGAGTCGTTCCGCTTCCCGATGGTCGCGACCAGGGACATCGGTCGCACGGCCGCGGCGGCCCTCCTCGCCCCGCCGAGCGCGAACGAGGTGATCGAGCTGTCGGGCCCCGAGGAGTACAGCATGAACGACGCAGCCGCCGTCGCGTCGAAGGTCCTCGGCCGCGAGGTGATCGCGCGCGCGTTGCCGATCGAGGGGCTCGTCCCCACGTACACCAGCCTCGGCATCTCGGCCGACGTCGCCGGGCTCTACCGCGAGATGACCGAGGGGCTCGCCAAGGGGCTCGTGAAGTTCGAGGGCAAGGGGCGCGCGGTGCGCGGCGAGGTGACGCTCGCGGAGGTGCTGTCGGCGCTGAAGGGGTGAGCGACGCGGGCGGCGATCGCGTGTCGGCGCCGAGAGGCCGCTCCGAGCGGGCGGCCTCTCCGCGACGGCGTGCGCCGTGCAGTGGGGAGGCGGGACCGGGGACCAGGGTCCCCACCGTGGCGACTCCGGTCGCCGGCGGAACGAGCGCGCTTCGCTGCGCCCTGCGGTTTTCCCGTGAGGCACGTCGCTTGCGGAGGCGGGCGGCATGCGCACGTCCCCGTTCGTTCTGTTGATCGCGATCACGAGCTGCGGCGGCGGCGCCGACGACGCGAAGCCGCTCGATCCGCCGCCGGATCGAGGCTTCGACGTGACCGTCGACGCCGGCAGCGGCGGCGGCCCGGGGCTCGACGCCGATCTCCCCGCGCAGGACGCGGTGCCCGCGAGGAGCGACGGCGGGTGCACGCCCGATCTCACCGGCGTCGTGCGCGACTTCCGTGACGATCACCCCGACTTCGAGAACGCGGCGTTCCTCAGCGACACCGGCGAGACCGGGATCGTCGAGGCGCGGATCGGCGCCGACGACAAGCCGGTCTACCGCCGCAAGGACGGCGGCACGACGCTGACCAGCGGCAAGAGCTGGTTCGATCAGTGGTACCGCGACGTCGAGGGCGTCAACCGATCGATCCCGCTGAAGCTGACGCTGACCAAGGGCGCGTCGGGCGTGATGACCTACCAGAACGAGGAGTTCTTCCCGATCGACGGCCGCGGCTTCGGCAACCAGGGGCGCGAGCACAACTTCCACTTCACGTTCGAGCTGCACACCGAGTTCGCCTACCGCGGCGGCGAGGTCTTCACCTTCAGCGGCGACGACGATCTGTGGGTGTTCGTGAACGGGCGGCTGGCCATCGATCTCGGCGGGCTGCACCCGCGGCTCACCAGCACCATCCGCCTCGACGATCGCGCGGGCGAGCTCGCGATCGAGAAGGGGAAGACCTACCCGCTCGTGGTCTTCCACGCCGAGCGCCACACGACGGCGTCGCGCTTCCGCATCGACACGACGATCGAGTTCACCAACTGCACGCCGATCGTGAAGTAATCACTGCACCCGGAGCGTCAGCCCCTCGTACGCGGCCAGGCTGTTCGGGAAGAGCTCGCGGGCGCGGCGCTCCTTCTCGCGCACGGCGGCGTCGTCCTGCCCGGGATCGTGGTGGTAGAGCACGAGCTGCCGGGCGCCGGCGACCTTGGCCAGCTTGACCGCCTCGGCGAACGTCGAGTGGCCCCAGCCGAGCTTCGGCCCGCCGGAGGCCTCGCCGGCGTACTCCTCGGGCGTGTACTGCGAGTCGTAGACGAGCAGGTCGCAGCCTGCGGCGAGCTTCTTGAGCTTCGGGTCGACGACGGCGTAGTGCTCGGTGTCGGTCGCGTAGACCATCGACTTGCCGCGGTAGTCGACGCGGTACGCGAGCACGCCGTCGGGGTGGTTCCCGCGCGCGTTGGAGATGCGGATCATCTCCTCGCCCCCGCCGGCCTCGCCGCTGATCGCGGGGATTTCCATGACCTCGCCCTCGTAGAGGTCGTGGAAGGTCATGTTCGCGCCCATCTCCGTGAGGTGGACGGGGAAGGAGGGGTTCTCCATCTGGCCGGCGAGCGCGCTCTCGAGCGTGCCGGACACCTTGCGGCCGCCGTGCAGGTGGAAGGTGTTTCCCCGGACGAACGCGGGCGTGAAGAAGGGGAAGCCCTGGATGTGATCCCAGTGGACGTGGCTGAAGAAGATCCACGCCTCGACCGGCAGCTGCTTCATCAGCTCGTTGCCGAGGTTCCGCAGACCCGTGCCGCCGTCGAAGATCAGCAGGCGGCCGCCGACGCGCACCTCGACGCAGCTCGTGTTGCCCCCGATCTCCACCGTCGAGGGGCCGGGCGTGGGGATGCTCCCGCGCACCCCCCAGAACCTCACGTCGATCATCGCGCCTCCGCGTGCCCTCCTCTCGGGGGACCCGCCGAAGATAGACCGCGGCCCTCCTTTGCGCGAGCCCTTCGCGAGGTGAGGCCCCCCCGGGGGTTTGCTATACCGATGGCGTGACCGCGCGGTTGCTCGACGCCCTGGCGCTCGTCCTGCTCGTCGGGGCGGGTATCGCCTTCTTGCAAGGTGCGCGGCACATCGGCAGCCGCGAGGATCTCCACGCCATCTACTGGATGGTCGTCGGCATCGCGATGCTCCGCGCCTGCAGCGGCGTCGCACGCGCCGATCGCGCCGGAGGTTGACGTGCGACGCGCCCAGCGAATCACCGCGGTCGCGCTCGTCTCGCTCGTCTCCTGCGGGGGCGAGCGCACGACCGGCTCGCCGACGGGCGCGGGGCCGGCGGCGTCAGTCCTGCACGTCGCGCTCGGCGGCTCGGTCGCCGCGCGCGTGGGCGGTCAGCCGATCGACCGCGCGCTCGTGCTGGCGGTCGCGCGCGCGCGGGCGATCCCGGTCGAGCAGGCGGCCGCGGCGCTCATCGAGGAGGCGCTGCTCGCCGAGGCGGCGACGCGCGCCGGAGCGCTGGCCGACGCGCGCGCGAAGTCGACCATCGCCGGCGCGCTGTCGCGCGCGCTGCTCGATCGGATGCGCGCGGAGGCGCTGGCGAAGGGGCCGTGGACCGACGCGGAGGTCGAGGCCGTCTCGGCGCCGCACTGGCTCGAGCTCGATCGCCCCGAGCAGCGCACGGTGGTCCACGCCCTGATCAAGCGCGACGTGCCCGACGGTCAGGAGCTCGCCAAGCGCCTGCGCGACGAGCTGGCCGGCGCCACCGGCGACGATCCGAGCTCCAGCGCCAAGGCGTTCTCCGAGAAGGCGAAGGCCTTCAAGGTGCCGGCGGGGTCGCCGGTGCACGTCGAGGATCTCAGCTTCGTCGCCGATGGCCGCCTCGTCGACGGCAGCGGCGGGACCGTGATGCCGTCGTTCGTCAAGGGCACCTTCGCCATCCCGGCGCCGTTCGGGACGAGCGACGTCGTCGAGACCACCTACGGCTGGCACGTCATCCGGCTGCTCGAGATCCGCCCGCCGCACTTCGCCTCGCGCGCCGAGCGCATCGAGAGGCTCGGGCCGCAGCTCGTCGCGCACCGCGTGAAGTCCTCCCACGACCCGATGCTCGACGCGCTGCGCGCGAGCGGTGCGCCCAAGATCGTCGGAACCGACGCCGATCTGCAGCTGCCCCGATGACCAGCGGCGACGGCGACAAGCGCTACGCGCGCGAGGAGCACGAGACCGGGTTCACCCCGATCCTGCGCCAGCACGTCGAGGCGACGCCCGGCGCGCTCGGCGCGGCCCTGGTCGACGGCGAGGGCGAGGCGGTCGACTACGCGGGCGACACCATCGACCCGTTCGATCTGAAGATCGCCGCCGCGCACTTCCGCATCGTGCTGTCGGACATCGAGAAGGGGAAGCTCGCCGGCGAGGGCGGTCCGACGTCGCGCCTCCTGGTGCTCACCGACAAGCGCACCTTCGTGCTCACCGCGCTGCCCGAGGGGTACGCGCTCCTCTCGATCCTCCGCGCGAACGCCGCGCTCGGCCACGCCGATCGCTCCCTCGACGGCACGCTGCGCGCGCTGCACCGCGAGGCCGGCTGGGCGTATCCGCCGGGCGCGTTCCGCTGGCACCCGATCGACGTGGAGATCGACGCGCGCGCGCGGCCGCACCGCATTCGGGTGCGTCATCAGTGGACGGCGGTGGAGCCGATCGGCCGCGTGGTCGTCGGCCTGCAGCCCGGCGAGGTCGGCTGGCGCGTCGACGTGGCCGCCGCCGGGTGCGAGACGACGCTGGTGCTCGGGCGCGACGACAAGTGGTACGCCGATCTCCCGTTCGAGGGCGACGAGCGCGACCGGCCGCTCGAGGGCGCAGACCGGGTGTTGGACGGCACCGATCCGCTGCTGTGAGCGCGGTACCATGACGCGATGAAGCGTCCGCCGGCGAGCGACCGAGTGCGCGACGAGTGGCTCCGCCGCGTCGAAGCGGAGTACCGCTCGTGCGCGATCACGCAGCACCTCGGGCTGTGGTTGCTGCAGATCGGCGCCGCGCCCGATCTGATCAAGGGCGCGATGCGCATCGCCGGCGACGAGCTCGCGCACGCCGACCTGAGCCACCGCGCCTACGAGGCCGCGGGCGGCGGCGAAGTGCCGCGCATCGAGCGCGACACGCTGCGGCTGGTCCGCCACGAGCTCGATCCGCTCGAGCACGACGTCACGCGCGTGTGCGTCGACGTCTTCTGCCTCGGCGAGACGATCGCCGTGCCCCTGTTCCACAAGCTCCGCGCGGGGTGCACCGTGCCGGTCGCGAGGCGCGTGCTCGATCGCGTGCTCCGCGACGAGGTCCGTCACCGCGACTTCGGGTGGACGCTGCTCGACTGGCTCGTTCGCGATCACCCACTCGCTTCGGAGCTGCGCGCGGTGATCGAGCGGGAGCTGCCCTCGTGGTTCTCGCGCCTGCGCGGCGTGTACGCGCCGGCCGGCGCCGCGGAGAAGCACGGGATCTCCGCAGGCGATCGCGCCTGGGGCCTGATGGCCCCGGCGACCTATGGCGAGGTGCTCTCGCGCACGCTCGAGCGCGCGTGGATCCCGCGCTTCGGCAAGCTCGGGTTCGACGCGCGCCGGGCGTTCGACGGGTGATCAGGGCGTGTCCCTGAACTCGCCCAGCCCTTGCCCCCGGGCTTCTATGAGCCCGCATCTCCGGTCAAGCCTCGATCTCGGTTTTGATTGTTCTTTCGCTGCCTCGGGGCGGCGGGTCTTTGCGCCGGCGAGGTGAGCCCTCGCACCGACTTCTATCCGTGCCAGGCGCTGA
>JACPFM010000168.1 GCA_016182965.1 Deltaproteobacteria bacterium
CGCGAGACCGTCATCGCGCGCGGCAAGCAGCTGCTCGCCAACCGACCAGTGACCGACGTGTTCCCGGCGCCGCGCGGGTTCTACGGCTGACGAAAGGAACGAACGATGAAGCGAACCAACATGCGCGCGCCCGTTCGGCTGTTCGCCGACGGGGGCACGGAGTCCAGATCGTTCACGGCGATCTGTTCGACGGCGGAGCTCAACTCTCACGGGTTCAGAATCGACCAGAAGGGCTGGGACCTGCGGCGGTTCAAGGACGGCGGTCCGGTGCTGCTCGAGCACAACGTCGCCGAGGGGATGCTCGGGGGGCACGACCCCGGCCTGACGCTTCCGATCGGCCGTGCCACGAACGTGCGAGTCGAAGACGGGGCGCTGCGCGCGTCGATCGCGATCGTGTCCTCGGCTGCGCACCCTCTCGCCGATCGCGTGGTCGCGAGCATCAGGGAGAAGTCGCTGCTCGGCATCAGCGTCGGCGCACGCATCCTCGACGAGAACGACGAGGGCGTCGTGACCCGCGCCGAGCTCATGGAGCTGAGCGTCTGCGCGATCCCGGCCGACCCGGGCGCGCGCATCGAGCTCTCTGGTCGCCGCCTGCAGCGCGACACGTCCCCCATCGAGCTCCGATGGAAGGGCCGAGGCTGGGCGCTGCTCTCGTTCGGCGAGAAGCACGCCTTCCTGGCGGCGGAGCCCGCACGCGCCCGACGTGCACAGGCCGCGGCGCGTGGCGAGCTTCCGCCGATGCCGCGCAAGCCGTACGGGCAGCTTTCGGCGACCGAGCGCCAGGTGCTCGCGACGCACTACCCCGAGACCTTCGCGAAGGCGCGCGCCGCGCACCGTCGCGCGCGTGGCCTCGACGACGACAACGGCGGCCCGTCGGCCGCGTGAAAGGACACCAGACCACATGGCATCGCTCAGCATCCACAACGCCACGATCACCGGCCCGAGCTCGCCGAGCGGCGCGCCGGTCGCCGGCACCTCGACGCCCGTCGACGTCAGCGCCGCGGCCGGCACGGCGCGCATCACCGCGGCGCTCACGCCGGCGAGCTCCTGGCAGCCCTCGCTCGAGCTGCACCTCGAGACCGCCGAGGACTCGGCCGGGTCGACCGGCTGGCGGGAGGTCGGCTTCCTGCGCCTGAACGTGCGCGAGGGTATGAGCCGGCGCGTCGGCGTCGGAGGCCTCGACAAGTTCGTGCGCGCCCGGTGGGTCTTCAACGGCGCGCCCTCGGCGACGCTGGCGATCACCGGCGAGACCAACAGCGAGCTCGTCGCCGGCGCCGTCGGGACCTCGGTCCTCGCCGACGAGTCGGTCACCGCCGGCAAGCTCGCGGCCGATGCGGTCGAGACGGCGAAGATCCTCGACGACGCCGTGACCGGCCCCAAGATCGCCGACGGATCGATCGCCGCGGCGCACGTCGCGAACGCGGCCGCCGGCGTCGGCGCGCTCGTGGCGATCCACCTGCCCTTCACCGCCGGCGTCGGAGGCTCGGCCGATGACGTGACGTTGTTCGACGCGGCGTGGCCGTTCAAGGCACGGATCGTCGACGTCTTCGCGGTCATCGCGACGGCGGTCGAGGCGAAGACGGCGCAGCTCCGCGACACCGCCGGCGGCGCCGGCTCCGCGCTGAGCGACGCGTTCGACGCCGGCTCGACGGGCGTGAAGCGCAACGCGGCGATCACCGCGACGTCGACGATCGACGCGGACGCGTCGCTCTTCCTGCGCCGCTCGGATAGCGGCCTCGCGGGCGAGGTCGTGATCCTCGCGCAGAGGATCGCGTGAAGCCGACGACGAAGCTCGAAGCCGTGCAGCTCGCCTCGCTCGACCTGGTGTCGGGCTCGGCGGGCCTCTCTGGCGGACCGCCTCACGCGGTCATCGCGCCGGTGGTCAACCTCGGACGCGCGTCGGCGGGCTTCGTCGTCATCGAGTGCGATCTCGAGCCGTCGCCCTCGCCGCAGTGGTCGACGGCCCTCGAGGTCACCGTGCGCACCGGCGGCTCGTCGGCGTCGGCGAACACGATCGTCGCGTCGTTCGTGCTGCAGGGCGCCGGACCGATGTCTGCGCGCGACGTCATGAAGCTCGAGCCGTACGTGCAGGTCAGCGCGCGGATCGCCCGCGCCGGATCGAACGCCCGCAATCTTCGAGTGCGCCTCGAGCGCGCATGAAAGGATACGAGATGTCGAAGGCCCTAGCGTTCCCCCCGAGCACGCCCGCGTCATACCAACCGAAGATCGGCCCGTACGCCATCGATCCACGGAGCGTCATCATCGAGGTGCGCGACCTGAAGACGAGCATCCGCCTGGACATCAAAGAGGCCGCCGGGCAGAACGGCGCGCATCTCACGTACCAGGGCCGCAACCTGGCTCGATGGACGATCGAGTTTCGGGGCGGTCATGGGTTGTGCGACGCCGGGACTGCCGGGCCGCTGAGATTCACTGTCGAGGACAGCTACGCGATGCTCTGCCGGCTGGCAGAGGTTGCCTACCGCGCGTCGGGCTCTGTGCTCGTCGACGGCGAAACGATGAAGCGCGTTGCGAAGCCGATCCCGGTGTCACACCCGCTGCTCGCCCTCGCGCAGATCAACGCGATGCTGGTGGAGGAGATCTCCTGGCCCGAGCGGCAAGACGATCTCTCCTACGTCATGACCTGGAGCTGCATCCAGTACGCGCCGCCGCCGCCGAAGCAGGAAGTCAGCTATCCGCTCGAGGGCGACGTGCTGAACGCTGCGCCGCAGGGCACGTTCGAAGACAAGTACGGCTTGGCGCCGGCGTCGCTCACTTCGCCGCAGCTGCCGAAGCCGCCGAGCAAGGGCACGGTCAAGCCGTGAGCGGCGCCCTGTTCGTGCCGTTCGTCGTCGAGATCGAAGGCGCGCCCTGGTGGGAGGCCGCACAACGCGCGGCGCGACTCGGGTACCCGCTCGCCGATGCCGTCGTCGTTGACGCGAACCCGGAGTCGCCGCACGCGGCGAAGCTGATCGTCGCACTGCTCGGCGCGCCTCGCGACCGACGAACCGTCATCCTCGCGCCGCTCGAGACGCTCCTCGCCACGGGGCTCGTCAGCGACTACCACGCGCGTCGACTGCGCGAAGAAGACACGCCGGTGCGGTGCTACAGCACGAGCTGCGCGCCGGCGCAGATGGGCGGCAAACCCTACGTCGTGGTGCTGCACCGCCCGATCGATCTCGAGCCAGCCGGAGACGCTTAGCCGATGGCCGCTCCGGACCCCACCGCCACGCGCGCCGCTCTCGAGGCGGCGATCACCAGCACCACCGGCGACGTCCGCGAGGAGGGCGAGCAGTTCCTCGCGAACCTCGGCCGGTTGGCGGAGATGCAGCGGATCATCACGGCCGACGTCGTGGCGAACTTCGGCTCGACGCTGGACGAAGAGCGAGACGGCATCGACGCCGCGCTCGCCGCTGCGATGCCCGGATGGGAGGCGCGCGCGAGGTCCGCGCACGAGGCCGCCGACGCGTTGTGCCGGACGGCCGAGGAGCTGCAGCGCGTCGCGAACCTCTCGGCGGGCATGGCTCGCGCGGCGGCGACGCCTGGACTCACGATCGGCCCTGAGGTGGTCGCGCTGATCGAGCGCTCGGCGCTCAGGATGAGCGACCGGCCGCCGTCGGAGTTGCTCACGCCTGGCTGGTCGTGCCCCTGGGAAGCGCGCGAGCGCCCGCGCCTGTCGGCGAAGGCCACGCTCGGCGTGCTCGCCACCTTCGCCGCCGAGCCCGGTGCGGCCGGCAACCGGACCTCCGTCAGCTTCGACGACCGCGGGCACCCGACGTCATGGACGCTCACGCTCCCATCGGGCCCGGTGACGCGACCGCCGGACACGCGGGGGCACCTGGTGATCGTGGTCCGCGCGAACGTGGTGGCCCTGACCGGCGACGAGCTCACGCCGCGCGGCACGCTCGACGAGTGGATGAAGCTCGCGCGAGAGACCGGCTGGCCGCTCGGCGTCCGCTCGACGGGACTCGGCGCGTACGCCGCGTCAGCGTACTGCGAGCTCGCCGGCGGGTCCGGCGACACGCACGCGGAGCTCCTGCGCCGCCTCGCACGCGCGCTGACGCTCCCGGCTGCGTCGGCGCTCGCCGCCGACCTCAAGGCGCGCACGACCGAGCTACAGGTCGCCTACGCGGCGCGCCCGTTGCGCCCCGACTTCGGGAAGGGAAGCCGCTACTTCCGCACGCTCGGGGCGTCGTCGCTTGGCGCGGTCGAGACGGAGCTGCTCGACGTCATGGAGACCGCGGCCGACTGGCTGGCCGAGGTCGCGGACGCGTAGCTACGCCGCGCGGCGCCGGCGCATCGCGCACGCGCGCAGCCGATCGGAGTAGCCAGCGGCGCTGCCCCCGAACCAGACCACCGGGAGGCCGTAGGCCGCTTCCCAGCCGCCCGCGCCGACGCGCACCGTCGAGCGCAACGGCGTCGCGTCGCGTCGCACCTAGACGCGCGGACGTCGTGCGAGCAGGTGCTCAAACGAGGGCGTGTCGGTCAAGGCCTCCGAGCGGAGATCGTTCGCGCGGTTGTACTCGGAGTACAGGCGATCGGTGATCGTCTGCGCGTTCTCAGCGGCTGACTGCAGCCGTGCGTCCAGCGCGTCCATCGCCCGTCCATGCAGCGCCACGAACGCCGCCGGATCCGGATGGAACTGCGGAGCGTATGTCTTCCGCACGTCGAGCTCGCGCTGCCAGAGGTCAGCGGCGACGATGAAGTCGGGGTGGTTGGCGATCCAGTAGTCTCGGACCTGGCGAGCGCGCTCTCGAGGGTTCATGCGGCTGCGAGGCTACGCCGCACCGACGCAGCGATCCACCCGGCTGAACGTTCGTCACCGCCGGTCGCACCAGGGAGTTCCTGGTTGTGCACCAGCCCACACGTTGCTATACATTGATTGACGAGGACCCAACGCGCTAGGCGCGCAAGGAGGCCCGGTGCACACCGACAACGTGACCCGCGAGAAGCAGATCAACATCCGGCTGAGCGAGGAGGAGGCCGCGCGCCTCGACTTCCTCACCAACCACCACGGCATCAACCCGTCCGCGCTCCTCCGCATGCTCATGAAGCGCGAGGAGGATCGCGTCCGGCGCGAGCTGAGGGCACTCGAGGAGCGTCGCGAGCGGGCGAGCTCGCCGACGGCCGATGAGATCGTCGAGCGGCTCAAGAACGAGTGGAAGGACCTCGGCGCGCTCGGAGTCCCGAAGGTGACGACCGCGAAAGCGAAGAAGTCGACCAAGAAGTAGTCGCGGCCGGCGCGTGCTGTAACACGCCCGACCGCATGGCCCACCCTGAGAAAGCAAGGTGAACGACATGGCACGTACCACGACCAAGACCGCGAAGACCACCAAGACCAGCGCGCCGGCGACGAGGCCGGAGAACGCGATCCCGTACGCGCTCGCGACGCCCGACCCGGAGCCGCCGAAGGCGGTCCCGTGCGAGTTCCCGCAGCCGCGCGTCGAGCCGTGGCCGAGCGCCGAGTTCCGGAAGGCGGTCCTCGAGACGCTGTACGCGATCCACTGGACGACCCACGGGGTCGTGAAGATCGACGAGGTGCGGGGGCTGATGCACGTCCGCGTCACGAACGGCCCGGCGGCGGTCTGCACGCGCGCGGAGTGGGATGCGATCAGGGTCGACGCGATCGTGAGGCAGGCGCAGCTGAAAGGCACCTACGGCGCCGACGTCGAGAAGTTGCGACCGCTGCGACCGTACGATGTCGAGGAACTCGCCGACGCCGCGGTCGATCGGCGCCTGGACGCCGACGCCTTGGCCTGGCTGATCGGAGCGTCGGGCGGCACGCTGGCGGACGGCGCAGTCGTGGCGCACGGGGGCCGGGTTCTCGTCCGCGCCAGCGCCAGCGGTAGCTCGCACGAGCTCTATCTGCTCGAGGACGTTGGCGACGGCTCTGTTCGCGTGCGCCGCATCGGCCAGCAGATCGGGTGCTGGGTCGTGCCGAACCTGCAGACGACGACCCCTGACGTCGACGGCGACGAGGAGCTGGTTCCCGCGTACGACGACGCCGAGGCCATCGCCGCCGAGGAGCTCGCGGACACCGCCGCACGCGCGAAGGGGGCGGCGTAGTCCATGGCCGGCACCGTGACGGTGGAGCTCGAGGCGGAGCTGGTCGCGAGGTTCAAGGCCGCGCGCGACGCCCGGCGGGCCGCTGGTGAGGCGCTCGAGGCGAACGACAGTCCCGAGGCCGTCCGCGCGTTCAACGGCGCACAGCGGGCCGAGGACGAGGCCGCGGCGTGGATCGCGCTGTCGGTCGCGAACAGGGCCGGGGAGGCCGCGTAGGACCATGGCGAAGCCGACGACGGCGAAGGGCACCAGCACCACCACCACCACGGCGGCGGAGCCCTCGCCGTCGTCGCCCGCCAAGCGCGGCCCGGCGCGCGCCACCTACGACGGCCCGAAGGGCTCGGCGTTCGAGAAGGACGGCCGCTTCTACGCGCTGGTGGCCGTCGCGAAGGGCAAGCGCAAGGGCGTGGCGTGCCCCGCGGCGACGAGCCTCGACGACGCGAAGGCGCGCGCGGAGCTCGGCTCCGAGCTCGTCGCCATGCTGCAGACGGCCAACCGATCCGAGTGGATCGCTCGCACGGTCAAGGCCATCGCGGAGCTGCCGACCGACAAGCTGCCGGGCGCGCGGAAGTACGTCGAGGGCATCCTCGCCGGCCGCGCCTCCGGCCCAACGGCGTCGCCGCTCGGGAACGTGACCACGTTCGCCGACTTCGCGAAGCGCTGGACCTCCGGCGAGCTGCGCGCGCAGTTCCCTGACCACATCGGCGAGGTCGGATCGACCACCGCGCAGGACTACGCCGCGACGCTCCGGGACTACATCAACCCGGTGATCGGGCCGCTCCCGATCACGGCGATCACGCTCGACCACGCGCTCGACGTCATGCGCCGCGTGCCGTCGTCGCTCTCGAGCTCGAGGCGTCGGCACGTCGCGCAGTGCATGCACCGCGTGCTGGCCCTCGCCGCGTTCCCCGCACGCATCATCCCGGCGAGCCCGCTGCCGCGAGGGTTCCTGCCGAAGCTCGGACCGGCGCGCGCGAAAGGGTTCCTGTTCCCTGACGAGGAGGCGCGTCTCCTGCGCGGCCGTGACGCCGCCGGCGCAGTCGTGGTGCCCCTGAAAGCACGCGTGCTGTACGGCCTGCTTGCACGCGAGGGCATGCGGAAGGAGGAGGCCGCGCGCCTCGAGTGGGGCGACCGCAAGGCGAAGACCGGCTCGACCTCATGGGTTGACCTCGAGCGCGGACACCTGTTCCTCGACAAGAACAAGACCGACGACGCGCGCGACTGGAAGCTCGCGGCCGACGTGCTCGAGGCGCTCAAGCGGTGGCGCAAGCTCGCCCCCGAGTCGCGGTTCGTGTTCCCGGCCGATGAGGTCACCGATGAGGGTCGGCGCAGACGTGGTCGGAAGCGGCTGCGCTCCATGGGCACGATGAACGTCGAGCACCTGGCCGACGACCTGCGCGTGCACCTCGCCGCCGTCGGCGTGGCGCGCGCGGAGCTGTTCGAGAACAGCAAGCACCGACGCAACATCGTCGTCCACGACCTTCGCGGCGTGGCCGTCACCACCGCGATGGCGCAGGGCAGGAACGAGGCTTGGATCAAGCGGCGCACGGGGCACACGACGAGCGACATGCTCGCCAAGTACCAGCGGCGCGTCGCCGAGCTCGGGGAAGGGGACGCCGCGCGCCTCGTGCCGATGGTCGACGCGATCCCCGAGCTCGCGGCGCTCGGGCCCGACGGCGGACCTGTCAGCGACCCGTCAGCCGGTGGCGCGAAGGCCGGCGAGCGCACTCCCGAGACCGCTGGAAAGGCCGCATCCGCCAGCGCTCGCCGCAAATCTCGTGCTTTTAGGTTCCAGCGCCGAAAGGCATGCGGGTTCAAGTCCCGCCCGTCGCACAACTCCTTGGAATCTCGCCGCTTCTTCGGCGATCTCGCCTTCGGTTCCGAGGCCTCCCGCACCCCTCCATTGCCAGGTTCGGCGGCGGCGATTGCCAGATCGCCGGCCAGCTCCGGGATCGCGACGTCCATCGGCGCCAGCGCCACCGCTTCGCCCTCGGCCAGATTGTCGGCGGCGCGCCGGTACGTCTCGATCATGGACGTGCCGCGGTGACCGGTGCGGGCGCGGATCCATCGCTCCGACCGCCCCTCGGCCAGGTGGACGGTGACGAAGGTCGCTCGGAGATCGTGCGCGACGATGTGGCGCCGCACGTCGTTGTCCTCGAAGTGCTGCGCGGGATCGACGCCGGCGAACCGCAGGTGCTCGCGCAGGTGATCGGGTAGGTGGTTGACGTTCATCGGCTTGTCGTCGGCCCGCCCGCTCGGGAAGACGAAGCGCGTCGACGTGCACCGCTTCTTCCACGCCTGGAGCGCCGCCGAGACGCCGCGGTTCATCAGCCACGGGTCGCGCGGATCGTTGGTCTTGTTGCGGTCCAGGACGATGCGGCCGTGCCGGAAGTCGAGGTCCTTCCACTCGAGGCCCGCGGCTTCCTCCTTCCGCATGCCCTCGCGGTTGATGAAGGCGTACAGCACGCGGAACTGCAGCGGCACGGCCTCGCACCCAAGGAGCTGCGCTTCCTCGTCGGGGTAGAGGAACGCGCCGATCCGCCCCTTCTGGCGCTTGGGCAGGAACCCCTTGGGCAACGGGTTGGCCTTGATCGCCTCGAGGGGCCACACGGCGAGCGACAGGACGCGGTGAAGGAGCTGCGCGATGTGCCGCCGGGTGTTCACCCGCCACTCGGGCGGGAGCTTCGCCATGACCTCCTTGGCGTGCTCGACGGTGAACGAGGCGATCGGCACGTCGCGCACCACGGGCAGCACGTAGGACTCGAGCCGGCCCTTGTTCGTCGCCATGTCGCGCAGGCCGCGGACGTGCTCGGGGAACTGCTTGGCGAGCTCGCCGCTCGTCCAGGCCTTCGCGACGTCCTCGAAGGTCACGCCTCCGAGCTTCTGGGCGGGCGCGCTCTTCTTGGCGAGGTCGCCGCTGCAGATCCCCCGGACCGTCGCCTTGATCCGCTCGAGCTTCTCGGCCGGCGCCTTCGCCACCTGGTCGATCGCAGTCTCCGCGAACTCGGTCTTGCCGGCGGCGATCAGCTCGTTCACGAGCTCGGCGGCCAGCTGCTTGCGCACCTCGGCTTCCTCGCGCGTCATGTCCGCGGGCAGCACGCGCCCGGGGCGACGCCCGTCGCCAATACTCACGCGCAGCACGAGCCGGCCCTGAGCGGACGGGAACACGTTGCCGGTCGCGTTGGCGCGGGGCCTCTTGCTCTTCGTGGACATCGCTACGCCACCTCCTCGTTGCACCGGTTGTCGATCGAGAGAGCGAGCCACCGCGCCGCCTCGTCCTGCTCGTCGGCGGCGAGTCGGTACGCGCGAGCGGCGGCCTCGGACGGCTCGCGGTCGAGACGCTCGCGCGCCTCGTGGCAGCGGACGCGGGCAAGGCGGTAGCGCTCGAGCAGGTGGGCGAGGTCGCCCTCGATGGAGACCGAGGCGCCGCCGCTGCCCACTGCTCGTCTCGCCACCGTTGCAGCCGCGAGGGCGCTCAACCCCATCAACGCGCGCTCGTGACGCTCCGCCTCATCGCCGCACACCTCCGCCTGTTGCACCTCGCGGAAGGCCATGCGCGCCCGGCCCGCGAGCACGTGCACCTCGTCGGCGTCGACGACGTACAAGCACGCGGCGGACTCTCCGGGAACGCTCGAGAACACCGCGCGCTGTGCGTCGCCCTCCTGGCGCTTCGCCACGTAGAACGCGTGAAGGGTACGCAGCGCGCCGAACACCTCCTCAGCGGAAGGTCTACGCTCCAAGACCTCGACGGTGGGCGGCATCACGCGGCCCCTTTCGCCAGATCGTCGTACGCGGGCACGGTCTCGTCGTCGTCTTCGACGAACGTCTCGAGGCGCGGCACCGGGAGACCGCACGCCATCCGGCCGACGAGCGACACGCGCACGGTGCCGGCGACCGGATCGACGGGCTCGACGCGGTACAGGCAGTGATCCCGCTCGTGCTCGACGAGGAGCGGGCCTTCACCAACGGCGCCCCAGCTCACGAGCATGTTGGAGCCGAGAAGATCGGCGACCTCCTCGGCGTCGCGGACGAGGGGCACCGCATCCTTGAGCACGCGTGCCGGCGTCGACTCGGCGATCACGTTGGTGCCGGAACGACCGGCGCGCATCTGCTCGAACATCGCCGTCTCCCACTCGTCCCTGGTGAAGACGGCGTGCGGGCCCTCGTCCACCTGCACCCGCACGTCGCCGCGCACGCTATGGACGGTGACCCTCTCGGGGTCGCGCAACCAGATCAGCGCGAGTTGTCGGAGCGTCCGCGCGCGGAGCTCCTGCGACGGCCAGGGCTTCTGCACATCGTCGCGCAGGTGCGCGGGCTTCGCGCCGTTCGGTTCGATCGTGGCGAGCCAGTCGAAGACGCTCGTGGGCGCCCGGCCGTCGTGCACACGCATGTGCGCCTCGATCGCGGCGTTCGCGATCGTCACCATCAGCTCGAGCTCGCCGCACACCTCGTCGATCGGTTGCGACTCGGAGCACCCGAGAGATGCGCGCACGCGCGCTGCGATGTCATGTTCGGTCGGACGCCGCGGGATCGACTCGGCTGACGCGGCCGGCCGGGCACCCTTCTTCGCCGCCTTCGTGGCGGTCTTGCTGCGCGCGTTCATCGCGAGGCCCCCTCGAAGGAGTTGACCCACGTCGCCGGCACGCACCCGATCGCGTCCGGGTGCTCGCCCGTGAGGGCGTCGTCGAACGCGAAGCCGGCTGCCAGCTGCGCGGCCTCGTCGAAGAACTGCTCGTCGTCGACGACGCCGATCACGCGCAGCGGGTTCCGCTCGCCCTCGATGAAGACGACGACGGTTCCGAGCACCGGCTTCGTCCAGCCGTCGACTTCGACGTCCACGACGGCGACGAGCATCGGGCCGGCCTCGAACACGACGCGCGCCAGCCGCGGCACCGCGTCACGCGTGGCGTCGTACTGGTGTTCCGCGCGCGCGAGCTCGAACAGCCCGAACGCCCGCGCGGCGCCGATGCCGATCTCAGGGATGTGCTCGAGCAGGAGCTTCGCCGGGATCAACCCGGGTTCGTTGCCCGGCCGGCGCGTGGCCTTCGACTTCGTGGTATGAGACATGGGTTCACCTCGGTCTAGGTCGTGGTGGGCCATGGGGTCGGACGGGTTCCAGCCGTCGCGGCCCCGACTACTTCTTGGCTGGCTTCTTCGCGGTTGCCGCGTGCTCCGTGCGGAGCACATCGAGGCCCCTCGCGATCGCGGCGCGGAACGCATCGGTGCGCGTCACCGTGAGACCAGGACTGCTCATCGCAGCGGCGATCTCGTCGGCGTCCGCGAGCCACGACGGCGGTACGCGGACCGTGATCTGCACGGAGTCACTCGGGGGCCTCGGCATCTCGCGGATGCTAGCGGTTGCCTTCGACATGTTGGAGAAGTTAGCGACTTCTCTTACCATGCGCAAGCCCCTTTCGGCGCGGCGTGGTGGGGAAGTCGATATTCCGAGCGCCGAAACGCCCGCTTTCTTCAACGATGTCGCTCGGTTCGGCCCGGTGGTATCGCCGGCGCGGTGCGGAATCGGGGCGGAAATATTCCGGAGCCCCGATCGTGCGGCCGCGCCGCGTGACGGTTTGAAAGCGCCCGGCGCATCACAAGGGCGATGCTCATCTCCCCCGGCGTTCGCGCCTACCTCGCCCTTCGCGCCCTCTTCGGAGGGCTGACCGACTTCGACCGTGCCGTGCTGGCGGCTGCAGCGCCTGCCAGGCGTCGCCGGCGGCGGCGACGGCGCTCATCCTCGAGGTGCGCGGGTGACAGCCTGCGCCGTCAAGTCGCGAACCCCACAACGTGAATGTGGTGCTCCGGCGGCTCCGGTCGGTTGAACAACCGCTGCCACCGCGCGTACCTCGGAGGCATGGCCGAAGGCAACAACGGGCGTGTCACGAATCGCGTGTTCTCCGTGTCGACGACGTTCGCGATGCCGGTCGAGACGATGCTCGCGATCGATGGCCTCCGAGCGGACATCGCGCGAGCGTGCGGTCGCTTCCCGCGCCGCGCCGAGCTGCTCCGCCTCATCATCGATCGCGGGCTTCAAGCGATGGCGGAGGAAGCGCGGGGCAGCAGCGATTCTGCGCGTGAGCGTCGCCGTGCTCCGTGAGATCGGGCCCGATCGCACGTAGGTCAAGCGAGGCCGGACACTTCGCGAATGTCCGGCCGGACATCGGCCGAGTGTCCGGGCTCGCTGGTCGTGAGCCTCTCGATGCGATTGAGTCGCACGATGACAGAGCGCCTCATTCCCACCACGATCAGCATCGACGCCGACACGCTCGCCAAGATCGACGCGAGCTGCTTCGAGCGCGGGGCGGCCACGCACCGGCCGCTCCGCCGCGCCAAGCGGATCCGGGAGCGACCCGGCCGCGGACCCGCGCGTAGGACTCGCGGTCCAGCGCGATCGCCGGAATCACGAGCGATCTGCAGAGGACGCGCCCGATCTGGCAATCGCTCAGGCAACGGCGCGGCCTCGCCTTAGTGCCCGCCGGACTCGATCCGCATGTCGCACGCCTCGAAGTCGAGCGCCCATGCCCCGGCGCGCTCCGACGAGCATGCCCTCTCGACGGCCTTCCCCCACACCGCGCGCACGGTCCGACTCTCGTACGCGTCCAGCCTGCCCGGGCACATGTTGACGCTCGACACCTCGTCGCCGCCGGCCTTCCGGGTGAGCCGCACTCGGAGGCACGTCTTCACCGGCTCCGGCGTCGCGTTCGTGATCGTGCACTCCGCCGCGATGCGATCGGCGCGGCATGCATGCTCGGTCGCCGTGATGTCCACCCACGTGGCCGGGCGGATCAGGCGCCACGTCGCAACGGCTGCACCAACGGCCACCAGGGCGGTCAGCGACGCCGCCGCGGCCGTCACGAGTTGGGCACGGCGCTGCATTCGAGTCGGATCGGTCGTCATCGGTCGGTCTCCTGCACGTCCATGGTGCGCCCGCGCTACCACTCGCAGCCGAACTCGTCTCGAGGATCGGGGCAGTGTCCCGGATCACATGGGTGACAGCGCGGCTTGGCCTTCGGCTTCGCGCCCGACGCGACGGTGGGCGGCGCCGGCGCTGCGGCCGAGGGCTTCGCGGCGACCACGTGGTTCTTCGGCATGTCGAACATGCCCACGACAAACACCGCGTGCCGCGTCTCGTGCGCGACCGTCTCGTAGCTGAACCGGCCCGTGGTGATCCCGCAGAACCGCGCGTAGCTGTCAGCTACCAGATCGCCCGTCGATCCGACCGCGGCGAAGCGCACCGTGTCGCCGGCGTCGGTCACCATGCCGCCCTCCGCGATGTCGGCCTGCTTCGACGACACGACGTGGATCTCGATCAGCGAGCCGCTCACACAGATCCGCTTCCCGCGCTCCGCCGACGACTGCTTGAGGACCTTCTTCGGGTCGGTCGGCGCCACCGCCATCAACTCCGACCACGGCGGCAAGCGGAGCGTCATCGCGACGGCGAGCATCACGGCGCCCCGGCTCGCCTCCCCTCCTTCGCCGTCGGTCATGTACGGCAACGCGCTCGCGATGTCGTCGGCAAGCGTCGGCTCGGACGGTTCGGGCGCTGGCGCAGCCGGCGTCGGCGTCGCTGCAGGGGCGGCCTGCGCCGCCGGTGCGGTGGCGTATGCGTGGCCGGTGACCGCGGGGTCAGAGACGGCTGGGACCGTTGGCGTAGGCGGCGCAGGCACCGCCGTGGGCTGGCGTCCGCAACCACGGACCGCGCTGCTCCCCACGAAGTAGATGCCGAGCAACGCGCCGGCGATCAGCAGGCCGGTGTTGGTGCTCAGGTGCAGCCGCCGACGGACAGGCGCGGTCGCGTGCGCCACCGGCTCTTCCTCGTGACCAGCGAAGCACGCGACGCACGGGCACTCGCAGCGACGGGCGTCGTCCTGGTCGTACGCGCTCGACTCGATGCACCGGCGTTGGTTGCAGTGGTTCGCCATGGTCCCCACCTCCGCCGAGAAGGGTAGGCGCGCAGGCCACCGATGGCGACCGGCGGCCCGCCCTGCGTCACTGTCGGTCGCACCTGCACGACGACCGGAACTAAAAATTTCGCGCCGGTTCCCGCAGCAAACTGAAACCGATGAGGACCGGCAGACGCCTCACCCTCCCATCGGCACGAACACGCGCCGGCCCGGCGCCGGCGGCGTCACCACGATGCCACGGGCGGCGAGCTGCGCGAGCAGCTGCATGACCATCGAGTAGGTCACCATCGGCTCGCTCGCGCCCTTACCGAGGTCGACACGGCCGGCGCTCAGCGAGATCGACGCGCCGCTGATCGTGGCGCTGTTGCCCTTCACGGCGACGGACGCGGCGCCGGTCTTCGACACGAGGCCGATCGACTCGGTGTCGATCGCGAGGTAGGGCGCGGCCGCGCCGGGACTGGCCGGGATGCCGCAGAGGCCGACCTTCTTCGCCTCGATGTCGAACGACAGGAACCCGCCGCCGGCGTTCAGGCCGACCTGCTTGGCGCCGAGCTTCAGGCGCGAGCCGTACGCGTTGAGGAACACCGTCTCGCCGGGCTTGAGGTCCTGGGCGTACTTGCTCACACGCACGTCGCGCGTGCCGATCACGGTGCGCTCGTCGGCGCCGTCGATGACCGCCGCCTCGCATGCGGCCTTCACGTTGCCGAAGGCGTCGAGCTCGGGGCGCAGGGGGACCGCGAAGACACACCAGGCGCCGAACGCATCGGCGAAGCCCGTCTCGCTCGCAGAGCCGTCGTCGCTCTCAGCGGCGGTCACCTGGTACTGGAGCGCCTTGTTCGTGTCGGTGAAGCGGTGACCCGAGACGAGCGCGAAGTCGATCATCGTCACGCCTCCCTGCGCGGCCCTCGGAACCCGCCCGTCGTCTCGATCTTCTCGGAGAGATCGGCGAGCTCCTCGGCTTCGTCGACGCGCGCTCGCAGCGCGAACGCGTACGCCAGCGACTGCACCGCGCCCTCCATCCACGCGATCGTGTAGGAGTCGACGTTCTCCGCGCGCGCTTCCTCGATCAGCGTCAGCCCGCGCTCGATGAAGTCGGGATCGTCCACCATCGCTGCGAGCCGCTGCATCCACTGCGCGCGCGCCTCGAGAACCGGATCCTTCGTCATGTCGATTCCCTTCACTTGAACGCCGACTGTGTGTTCTTGAACCGCTCGAGTTGTCGAGTGACCTCGGCCAGTGCCTTGGCGAGTTTCTCGCTCTCGGCCACAGCCGCAGTTGCTTGCGGCACGCCCGTTGGCTGCGGTGCGAGGACCCCGAAGCCCGCGTCGCCCGCCTTCACCGGCATCGCCGTGCCCGACTTGTTGACGTTCGGGTTCTCGTCGAACCGGAACGTGCCCGTGCCAACCTTGTCCCAAAGGTAGTCCTCGATCGATGCGTACGGCGAGTTCGCCGCGGCGGAGTCGACGTGCTTCTTCGTGTAGTCGGTCGGATCGGCGAACGGGCTGGCGAGCGCCTCTCTCGAGAGGATCGAATTCGGATCTTCGGCGTCGGGGTTCGTCGCGCCGGGCCCGTAGCGACGCCGCATGTATTCGTCGTCCTCCGACAGGCCCCCCGTCCCGGGCTTCACCTTCATGCCGGGACCGGCGTTCGGGTGCGTCCTCTTCCACTCCTCGCCCTCTTCGAGGAGCTTCTTCTTCTGCTCCTCGGTGTCTTTGATCACCTTCCCGATGGCGGCGCCGACGGCCAGGCCGATCGCCGCCGCCAGAGCCGCGGCGCCCGCGCCGCTGTCACCGCCACCAGGGCCACCAGTGCCGCCGCCGAACGCACCAGGTGCTGCACCGGTGACGTAGACCGGCGTCGAGCCGGCCTTGGTGACCAGCCCACCAACGGACGACATCACGCCGCCGGCGGCGCCGAACCCCGGCACCTTGTTCGCCAGCGTGTCGCCGGCGAACCTCAGACCGGCGCCGGCGAACGCACCGGCGCCGCCCTTCACGGCGCCGAACCCGACGACAGCACCCGCGGCGAGCGCCGGGTTCTTCGTGATCCAATCGATGCCCTTGGACAGCCACTCCGCGATCTTCGGCGCCTCGGCGGCGAACCTCTCGATCGCCGGGGCGAGCTTGTCAGAGAGCGCCTGCCGGAACGTCTCGACGCTCTTCCGGATCCGCGTGCCCGCGTCGTCCATTCGGTGTGCCGCGTCCTTCTGCATCTCCGCGACCGTCGCGTCTTTCAGCGAATCGTCGCCGGACAGCAGCTTCTCCATCGCGGCGCGCCCGGTCTTGCCGCCGCCGGCGGCGTTGAACGCCGTCTCCATCGTCGCGATGGCCTTGCCTGACTTCGCCGGGTCGAAAATTTGCGTGTACGCCTTGCCCTTCGCGCCCGTCTTCTGCATGACGTCCATCACGACCTCGATGAAGTCGCGGCGTTCGCCGTCCTGGTCGCGCGTCTTGATGCCGAGCGCGTTGATCTTCGACTCCTTCTTCGCGATTGCGTCCTGCACGCCGGCGATCGCGGTGCGCGCCATCTGACCCGAGCCGACGCTCTTGCGAGCCTC
>JACPFM010000012.1 GCA_016182965.1 Deltaproteobacteria bacterium
GTTCCACACACCCTTCGCCATGCGCAGCGTGACGTGCAGCGGCGTGCGGGTGCCGTCGAACCGCGGACGGGCGGCGTGCGTGACCCTCGTCGAGGTCCGCGGCCGACCAGCCCCCTTCCGCGCGCCGCCGTGGCGGTGCATGGGGAGATCGAGCTGGACGGATCGAGCACGCCGTCGCATTTGAATACGGCATATATGCCTCTCCGCCCTGAAAAGTCAAGGTCGCTCAGGGTACAAATCGGTATGGATCCGGGCTTAGACCCGCTCGCCGTGCGCGTTCGCGTTCGCCCCCGCGTTCGCGTTCGCCCCCGCGTTCGCGTTGGCGTTCGCGTTCGCCCCCGCGTTCGCGTTCGCCCCCGCGTTCGCGTTGGCGTTCGCGTTCGCCCCCGCGTTCGCGTTCCCGCACGCCGTCGCCGCGCGGTACGCTGCCCGCCGATGGACAAGCTGGCCCTGGTCGTCGCCGTCGCGAGGAACGGCGTCATCGGCAAAGACGGCGGCCTGCCGTGGCGCATCCCCGAAGACCTGCGGCACTTCAAGCGCGTCACCGTCGGGCACGCCGTGATCATGGGCCGCAAGACCTGGGACTCGATCGGCAGGCCGCTTCCCGACCGGCGCAACATCGTGGTCACCCGGAGGCCGCACGAGCTCGCCGTGCCGGCCGGCGTCGAGGTGGCCGGCTCGTTCGACGAGGCGCTCTCGCTGGCGCGGCGGACCGACGACGAACCGCGGGTGATCGGCGGCGCCGAGCTGTACAGGCTGGCTCTGCCATGCGCCACGCGCGTGTTCCTGACCGAGGTCGACCGAGACGTGGAGGGCGACGCGTTCCTCCCGCCCTTCGATCGCAGCGCGTTCCGCGAGGCCGAGCGCCGCGCAGGCGAGGACCCCACCGTCACCTACGTCACGCTCGAGCGCGCCTGAACCGCACGACTCGGCGCGTCCGGCATCGTATCCTGGCAGGACATGTCCGAGTTCGCGCTCAAGACCTCCATCCCGGGCTACCTCCGCAAGGAGCAGGATCAGATCGAAGCGGTCGCCCGGGAGGCCGGGCTCGACTTCTTCCCGATCGCCTACGAGATGCTGACCTACGACCAGATGAACGAGGTCGCCTCGTTCGGTGGGTTCCCCCAGCGCTACCCGCACTGGCGATTCGGCATGGAGTACGAACAGCTCAGCAAGAGCTACGAGTACGGCGCGTCGAAGATCTACGAGATGGTCATCAACAACAACCCCTCGTTCGCGTATCTGCTCGAGGGCAACTCGTTGGTCGACCAGAAGATGGTCATGTGCCACGTGTGCGGGCACGTCGACTTCTTCAAGAACAACTTCGTGTTCCGGGCCACCGATCTCGACGCGCGCGGTCAGGTCGTGCAGCCGGCGCGCGCCGCGGGCACCTACGATCCGAACCGCAAGTGGATCGACAAGATGGCCAACCACGGCGCGCGCATCTCCCGCCACATCGCGCGCCACGGCATCGAGAAGATCGAGCCGTTCATCGACTACTGCCTCTCGCTCGAGAACCTCATCGATCCGTACGATCCGTTCAAGGCCCGCGCGCCGATCGTCGAAGAGGACGAGGACAAGGTCCAGGAGGTCCCTCGCCTTCGCGCGAAGGGCTACATGGACAAGTTCATCAACCCCGAGGAGTACATCGAGGAGCAGCGCCGGAAGATCGAGGCCGAGAGAGAGAAGCCGAAGAAGTTCCCAGAGCGCCCCGAGCGCGACGTCCTGCGCTTCCTCTTGGACAACGCGCCGCTCGAGAGATGGGAGCGTGACGTCCTCGAGATCATCCGCGAGGAGGCCTACTACTTCGTCCCGCAGATGCAGACGAAGGTAATGAACGAAGGATGGGCATGCCTCAAATCCGATTCGCGCGTATTCACGAATGAGGGTGTATTGACGATCGCCGATCTCGTCGCGGGCGAGGCGTCGGCGGTCAGCGATGGTGAAGAGGTCCGTCGCGTCTACGACCGCAACGTCATTCGCGGTCGCGCGACGATCGAGATCCGCACCCGGCGCGGTCTGAAGCTGTGCGGCTCGAACAACCATCGCATCGTCGACGCCGACGGAACGTGGCGTCGGCTCGATCGGCTCGCGATCGGCGATCGCGTGCAGGTGTCCGGCGGCCAGAACCTCTGGGCGTCTTGCGAGGTCACCCTCGATTGGCAGCAGCCGGCTCAGCTCACGATCGAGCAGACGGCCATGGCGGCCGGCGTCTCGGTGCGAACGCTCTATCGTCACGTGCACGGCGAGGTGAGGTCACGCCGCGCGAACGAGCTCGCCGCCGCGCACGGCAAGTACGACGCGATGATGGCGCAGCTCGGGCGACGGAGCCTCCGCCAGCGGCGCGCCGTCACCATTCCGACGAAGGTCGACTGCGCGCTCGGCACCTTCCTCGGCTATCTCATCGGCGACGGCCACATCAGCCGTGTGAAGCGCCAGTTCGGCCTCACCACCGCCGACCAGGAGTCGCTCGCGACGTTCGCCGATCTCGCGCTCCAGCTGTTCGGCATCTACCCGTCGATCGAGTGGGACGACGGCCGCTACCGCGTGCTCCTCCACTCCGAGACCGTCAGCGACTTCCTCGTCGACGGCCTCGGCCTCACCCACGGTCCGAGCGCGCGCGAGAAGAAGATCCCCGAGTGCGTCCTCCGCTCGCCGAAGCCGGTGGTGCGAGACTTCCTCCGCGCCTACTTCGACTGCGACGGCTACGCCGGCAAGCAGGGCGTCATCCTCTCCACCGCCAGCGAGGAGCTCTCCGAGCAGGTGCAGCTGCTGCTCCTGAACTTCGGCGTCCTGAGCCGCCGCCGTGAGCAGACCGACGGCTGCTGGCACGTGCACATCGCCGGCGCTTCGGTCGCCAGGTTCGACGAGGAGATCGGGTTCCACCTCGCGCGAAAGCAAGAGGAGGTCGCGCGCTATCTGCAGGATCACCAGTGGTTCAAGGAGGAGCGCTGGGAAGACGAGATCGTGTCGATCGAGCACGGACGCGGCGACGTCTACGACATCTCGGTCGAAGAGACCCACCGCTATGCGGCGCAGGGTTTCATCAACCACAACTCGTATTGGCACTCGAAGCTGATGACCACGAAGGTGGCGTCGGCCGCCGAGATCCTCGACTACGCCGATCGCAACGCCGGCGTCATGGCCACCTCCCAAGGCCGTTTGAACCCCTACAAGCTCGGCGTCGAGCTGTATCGCGACATCGAGGAGCGGTGGGACCGCGGGATGTTCGGCAAGGACTGGGAGGAGTGCGACAACATCCAGGCCAAGCAGCACTGGGACCTGCGCCTCGGCCTCGGGTTCAAGAAGATCCTCCAGGTGCGCTCGCTCTACAACGACGTCACCTTCCTCGACGAGTTCCTCACGCCGGAGTTCGCGCGCAAGCACAAGATGTTCTCGTTCGGCTACAACAACCGCAACGAGCGATACGAGATCGAGTCCCGCGAGTTCAAGCAGGTCAAGGAGAAGATCCTCTTCCAGCTGACCAACTTCGGGAACCCGTTCATCTACGTCGAGGACGCGAACTTCGAGAACCGCGGCGAGCTGCTGCTCAAGCACGACCACCAGGGCACCGACCTGCGCATGGACTACGCGCGCGAGGTGCTCGCGGCGCTCGTGCGTGTCTGGAAGCGCCCGGTGTGCGTGCTCACCAAGCAGGAAGAGAAGCCGGTGATGCTCCGCTACGACGGCAAGGAGCACACCGCCAAGCCGACGGGCAAGTAGCGCCGTCGGCGCGCGGCGGGGTTCTCGTCGACGAGCGCGTGGAGTGGCACGCGAGGAGGCGCGGGACGGGAGCGCGCGTCTCGTGCGAGGATTCGCCCGTGCACGGCAAGCTCGTGGTCATCACCGGCGGCAACACGGGGATCGGCAAGGAGACGGCGCGCGCGCTCTCACGCCAGGGCGCACGCGTCGTGATCGGCTGCCGCGACGTCGCGCAGGGTGAGCGCGCGGCGGCCGAGATCACGGCCGAGAGCGGCCGCGAGGTCGCCGTGCTCGCGCTCGACCTCGCGTCCTTCGCGTCGATCCGCGCGTTCGCGGAGCAGGTGCTCGACACGTGCCCCCGCGTCGACGTCCTGCTCCTCAACGCGGGGGTCGTCCTCGGCGATCGGCGCGAGACGGCCGACGGCTTCGAGGCGACGTTCGGGATCAACCACCTCGGCCACTTCCTGTTGACCGAGCTGCTGCTCGATCGCGTGAAGGCGAGCGCGCCTTCGCGCATCGTCGTCGTGTCGTCCGACGCGCACCGTCGCGCGAAGACCGGCCTCGACTGGGACGAGCTCGCGCAACGCCGCCACGGCTACTCCGGCTGGCAGGTCTACTGCGAGTCGAAGCTCGCCAACGTCCTCTTCACGCGCGAGCTCGCGAGGCGGCTCGAGGGCACCGGCGTCACGGTCAACGCGCTGCACCCTGGCGTCGTCGCCACGGAGTTCGCGCAGGGCGGCGACGTGCGCGGCCCGGTCTCGTGGTTCTTCCGGTTCGCGTCGCCGTTCCTCAAGACGCCGGCGCAGGGCGCGGTCACGTCGATCTTCCTCGCCTCCTCGCCGGAGGTCGACACGACGACCGGCGGGTACTTCAAGGACTGCCAGGAGGTGAAGCCGAACCGCGCCGCGCGCGACGACCACGCGGCCCGCCGGCTGTGGGAGGAGAGCGAGCGGCTGATCGCCATCCGCTCCCACGGCGTCGCCTGAGCGCGCGTTCGTCGGCGCCTGTTGAGCTTACCGCCCATTCACAGCGTGCCGAGGAGCATCCACCGCCCGTCCGGCAGGGCAGTCGAGGTCGGGGCGTACAGCCACTCCGGCGGATCGGGCAGCCGTCGCCAGGCGCTCACCTCCGCCGCGGCAGCGCGAACGCTCCAGGCCGACGCGATGCAGGTCGTCGCGAAGGCGCACCCCGCTCGACGAAACCTCCCGACCACGCGGTGATCCGCGACGGCCTCGTGACAGGCAATCGCTCCGGCGGAGGTCGGCGCCACGACGTCGCACCGAACGAATCCGCCTCCGACCCTCCGACCGTCCGGGGTGAGGACAAGCACGACGCCTGGGTCGCGAGCATGCGGCAGGGGCGCGAGGTCGAGCGGGTCGAGATCTCGCGCGAGTGGCGCCTCGACGGTCTCGACGGTGAAGTCCTCGTGTCGCAGGTCGTCCGCCTGCGGCTACCCTCGCTCGAGGAAGCGTGAGCGCGATCAGGGGCCGGGCTTCGTCTTGAGCGAACCCCCGCCGCCGCTGCCCGCGCCGCCACCCTTGCCGACGCCGCTGATGCCACCGAGGCCTCCGCCGCCAGGCCCGGCGACGGCGCCGCCGGAAGGACCCGCGATCATCCCGCCGCCGCCGTAGCCGCTGCCGGCCTTGCCCAGCACGCCGATGCTGGTCGAGTCGAAGTCGGGATCGCTGCCGAGCGCGCCGAGCGTCAGGCTCAGCGACTTGGCGAGCTCGTCCTCGTGGTACTCGCAGAGCGGCTGCCCGATCGACTTGTTGCCGAGCTTGGGCGCGTCGAGCCCCTCGCATCCACCCGTGCCGCTGCCGAGGAGCCAGAGAAACGTCTCGGGTTTGCCCATGCCCGGCCCCGCGTTGCTGCGGAACGTGGTGCGCGTGACCTGGAAGTCCTTCATCCACTCGAGGATGACCAACGCGGACGGCTTCGGACGCGGCTTCTCCTTCTCTTTCCCTTTCCCGGAGGGCTTCGTCTTGGTCGTCGAAGGCGGCGGCGGATCCTCGTAGCCGGCGAACTCGACGATGCACTCGTCGATCACGGTGCCCGGCGCGCGTTTCTGGAAGTGGATGCCCGCCCAGTCGCCCGGCGCCGGCTTCGGTGAGGCGCTCGTGAAGCGGACCTTCTTCGCGGCGATCGCGCCGCCTTCGGCGTAGCCGCCGATGCGCAGGCTGGTCTTCGGCTCGACGCGCACGATCGACTCGGGGCCGAGCGTCAGCACGATCGCGCCGCCCGGTTCGGTGGCCACGACCTCGAGCGACGCGACCACCAGATCGAGCGTGGGCCACGACTGGCTGGCGTTCACCGAGCCGCGGATGCGCACCGGCTCCGACGCGGTGAGCGAGCCGATCGCGCCGAGCGCGGCCGCCTTCACGTCCATCGCGTAGCCGCCGTTGTCGTCGAGCGTGACGTTCTCGAGCTTCTCGAAGGGCGCGTCGCCGTCGGCGGCGATCCCGACCTTCTTCGAGTGGCGGACGGTCGAGGCGACGAGCGAGACCTTGGCGTCCGGGCCGACGTACAGCCCCGGGCTCCGATCGGCGAGCGGCGACAGCGAGCCCACGCGCGCGCCGCCGAACGCGCCGATGATCCCGTACTTCGTCGGAGGCGCCTTGCTCTTCGAAGCGGGGGGCTTCGGCGCTTCGCCGGCCCACTCGACGACGACCTCTTGCAGCTGCGACGGCTTGGGCGCGATGAAGGCGATGCCGCCCCAGTCGCCGGCGGCCGGCGCGGGCTCGGCCGAGGTGAACGTCACCGGCTTCATCTTCTCGCCGACCGCGGTGAGCGAGCCGTCTTCGACGACGAGCCGCGCGCCCTTCTTGAACGCGAGCCGGGCGCCGGCCTCGATCTTCAGGTTGGCGCCCTCGACGATCGCGTACGGCTCGCCGACGGTGACCTGGCATCCCGCCTCGATCACCGTGTCCTTGGTGATGCGCCCGCCGGCGACGAGCCTGCATTCCTGCGTCTTGCCCTTGCCGTCGTCCTTCGCCAGCGCCGTCACGTCGGGCTTACGCTTGCAGCCGAAGAGCGCGAGGAGGGCGAAGCAGGCCGCGACACTGCGAGAGGACATCACCGGGAGCGTAGCCCGTACCCTCGCTTCCCGGCGTCGATCGTTTCTGTTCCACTGGACCGGATGAACGGACGTTCGCTCGCGGCGGTGTCGTTGCTCGTCCTCTCGGGCTGCTCGGGGCTGTTCGAGATGAACGGCGGCTACCAGCGCTCGTTCTCGCGCGACGAAGGCAAGCACGGCGTCGGCGTCAACTTGAACGGCGGCTTCGGCGGGCACGAGGGCGGGATGGGCGTGCACGCGCGCGGCAAGTTCGGCAGCGCCATCAACCAGCTCGGCGTCGGCGCGCACGGGTACGTGCTGGCGGGCGGGGAGTTCGAGAGGCTGCCGTTCCAGTGGGCGCCGGCGGGCTTCGTGCGGTTCGGGGCCGACCTCGTGCAGATCGGCGCGGCCGAGGGCCACGGGAACGTCGGCCTCTTCTGCCCCTTCTTCGACGTCGGGATGCTCATCTCCAACCCGGGCATCTCGCTGAGCGCGTCGGCGCAGTACGACGTGCGCCTGTCGAGCGCGCGCAACGATCTGTGGCTCGGCGCGTTCCTCGGCTTCGGCTTCGCGCCGAAGCTCTGACGCGCCTCGCTCATCCGCTCCTCCGCAGCGAGGCGCGGTGCTCAACGAACGCACCTGAAGCCGCGCACCTTCGAGTAGTCCTCGTGCTGGTGCTCGATCGCGTCGCTCGAGAAGTCGTCGCGGCTGCGGTCCCACCACGATCCGCCGAGCGCGACGTACGCGGGGTACGGGAGCGACCAGCTCGTCGAGGTCCACTCCTCGACGTTGCCGGCGATGTCGTAGAGGCCGAAGCGCGTCGGCGGGTAAGAGCCGACCGGCGCGGTGAGCGGGAACGGATCGGTCTCGTCGTAGACGATGTGCGGCTCGTCCTTCTTGTAATACGGGCACTCCTTGCCGCACGCGTTGACGCGCGCGGGCGAGGGCTCCTCGTTGCCCCACGCGTACTTGCGCGCCTCGTCACCGCCGCGATACGCCCACGCGAACTCGGGCGCGGTCGGGAGTCGTTTGCCGACGAAGGTGCAGTAGTCGGTGGCGATGCGAAAGCGGACGCACGTGATCGGGTGCTTGTCGAGCGGCGGCTTGTGCTTCCAGGTGCACAGCTGCTCGGTGCCGTCGCCGAGGTTCGCGGCGTGCGGCTCGTCGCACTTGCCTGCGGCGACGCACGTCGCCATCGCCGCGACGGTCACCTCCGTCTGGTCCATGCAGAACGGCGCGATGGTCACCGGCTTGCCTTTCCGCAGGTAGCTGCCGCCGGGGATCGAGGCCATTCCGCTCGGGCACACGCCCGGTTTGCCGGGAGGCGGCAGGATCGTCGGCACCGGCGGGATGATCGTCGGCGCGGGTGTCGGCGGGGGCGTCGGCGCCGGCGCGGGCGGCGGCGGAGGGACGGGATCGTCCGCGACAGGCGGCGGCGGCGGTGGCTTCGCGGTGGCCATCGGTTTGGGCGCGGGCTTGGGCGGCGGAGGTTTGGGCGCGGGCTTCGCCTTCGGCGCGACGACGCACCGCGAGACGTCCTTCGCGTCGGTGCTCTCGGCCTTGCCCGCCGGGCAATCGCAGCGCTTGGTGGTCTTGTTCGGCTTGCCCCCTTCGCCGCAGCGGTACTCGCTCGCGGCCGGGAGCGGGCGCGGGACGAGCGCGATCGACACGAGCGACAGGGCTCGCAGGGCGACGACGAGCGCGCGCGCGGACATACCCGGCGAGGATAGACGGTCGTCGTGCCCATCGCTTCACCCGACCTACCGGGTGGTACGTTGGCTCCGATGCTCGACGGATATGGGCTCGCGGCGGGGACGATCTTCGCCGGCCGATATGCGATCGACCGCCTGCTCAAACGTGGCGGGATGGGCGCGGTGTACGCGGTGCGGCATGTACGCACGCGCGCCGAGCTCGCGCTCAAGATCATGCGCCCCGAGGTCGTCGGCGACGCGTCGATGCGCGAGCGGTTCGCCCGCGAGGCGCAGGTCTCGTCGATCATCAAGAGCGCGCACGTGGTCACGGTCGTCGACGCCGACGTCGATCCCGCGACCGGCATGCCGTTCCTGGTGATGGAGCTGCTGCGCGGATCCGATCTCGCCGAGCTCTCCGCGCGCGGTCCGATGGATCCGCGCAAGGTGGTCTCGCACCTCGCGCAGGCGGCGCGCGGGCTCGATCGCGCGCACGCGCTCGGGATCGTCCACCGCGATCTCAAGCCCGAGAACCTGTTCCTCGCACACTCCGACGACGAGCCTCCCAAGATCAAGATCCTCGACTTCGGCATCGCCAAGATCCTGCAGGTGGCGACCGCCCACGGTCGCTCGCAGGAGATCGGCACGCCGATGTACATGGCGCCCGAGCAGATGAGCGTGCGCGGCAACATTGGCGCGTGGACCGACGTCTGGGCGCTCGGCTTGACCGCGTTCACGCTGCTCGCCGGCAAGCCGTACTGGGAGGGCGAGACGGTCCACGAGATCTACGGGCAGATCCTGAGCGCGCAGCGCAAGCCCGCGTCGCAGCGCGCCGCCGAGAACAACGTCGTGCTCCCGTCGGCGATCGATCCGTGGCTCGCGCGCTGCCTCGCGAGCGACCCGAGCGAGCGCTTCGCGTCCGCGGGCGAGGCGATCGCCAGCCTCGCCGAGGTGTTCGGCGAGTCGTGGGCGCCCACGCCGGCGCCGCCGCAGGTCCAGGCCGTCGCGTCGTTCATCACCGCGCCGATGCCGGTCGCCGCGACCGAGCCGATGGGCACCGACGCGCCGTCGAACCTGATCGCGCGCCCGCCGCCGCCGAGCGCACGCTTCTCGATCGCCCTCGGCGTGACGGCGACGCTCGGCGTCGCGATCGCGGCGGTCGTGCTGCTCACGCGATCGACGCCCGAGCCCGAGCCCGCGGCGCCCTCGGCGGAGGTCCCGTCCGCCTCGACGTCGTCGAGCGCGCCCTCGCTGCGCGCGCAGGTCGAAGCGAAGAACCCGTTCGTCGACGTCGGCGACGCCAAGCTCCAGCGTCACGAGGTCACCCGCGAAGAGCTCGCGCTGTTCCTCGCCACCCTGTCGCCGAGCGACAAGACGCACGCGCGACCGCTCGGCGAATGGAGCCACGACGTTCGTCACCCGAAGCGACCGGTGACGTGGGTGAGCTTCGAGCGCGCCGAGCGATTCTGTCGCGCGATCGGCGCGCGGCTGCCGAGCGTCGCCGACCTGAAGAGCGCGCTCGACGGGCGCAAGTATCCGTGGGGCGCGAGCTACCCTCCGCCGGGGAAGGTCGCCTTCGACCGCCCGCACGACGATCTGCCCGACGTCGAGAGCTCGGAGACCGATCGCACGAGCCGCGGGGTCTCCGATCTCTTCGGCTCGGTGCGCGAGTGGACCTCCGACGTCGACGGCGGCTTCGCCACCGTGTGGGGCGTCGCTCTCGAGACGCCGATCGCCGAGGCGGCGAGCACGTTCGCCACTCCTTCGCAGAAGGAGGCCGACGACGGCGACGATCCGATCGCGCACGCGAGCGAGATCGCCGGCCCGCAGCTGGGCTTCCGCTGCGCGAGGTGAGCCGGTCCCCACGGAATCGCGCAGGCCGTCTTCCTGCGGAAAATCATCCGAGGCTACGGCAGACCCACACTGTGGTTGCGCGTCACTCGGACCTGAGTTACGCCATGGTCCCCAACGGTCAGTCACGACCGTTCGAAGCACGCGCGAGGCTCGCGCGCACCTGCAGGTCGCCATGGTCAAGATCACCGTCCGCAAGGCTTCCGTCGCGTTGCTCGGCGCCGCCGCCCTCGCCCAGGGTGCGGCTGCGTGCGCGCCGTCCGCCGATCGCGCCGAAGACTCGGCGTACGAGACGACGATCGGATCGAAGTCGGCGGCCTACTCGGTGCCGAGCCCGGGCGAGGCCAAGCTGGTCGTCGATTACTTCTACTCGGGCAGCGGCGCGCCGCAGAAGACCTTCGTCGTGCAGGAGAGCACGACCGACGAGTTCCTGCGCGTCGGCCAGAAGCTCACGCTGAACGTCCCCGGCTGGGCGATCACGGCCCTCGTGCAGACCGACACCGGCAACGTCGACGTCGACAACGTCTCGAAGAGCAAGGTGCGCCTCGCGATCACCTGGCTGCACGGGCCCGCGGTGCTCTCGCAGGAGGTCGTGAAGGTCGCCTCGTGGAACGCCGAGGGCATGTACGGCTGGCCCGACGCGATCACCGAGGCGTTCGTCATCCCCAAGGGCGCGACGGGCATGCGCGTCGCGGTCGAGGCGACGAGCCCCGACGGCACCAAGACCGGTCGCGAGGTGTTCCGCGAGGTGCCGGTGTTCGGCGGCGAGCTGCCCAACAAGCACGTGCTCTTCGATCTCGGCGGCGACGGTCCGCGCAGCCGCGTGCTCGAGCGCGGCGCGCCGATCGCGGGCGCCGAGCTGTCTTTGGCCTACACCGAGAACCGCGCCGAGCGCCTCGTCGACGTCGGCAGCGTCGACCGCCGCATCGGTCGCGTGAAGACGTACAACCCGCGCTTCGGCACCCACGAGGCCGACGTCTTCGGCGAGATCGTGCACATCATCGCCGTCGGCTACGACTTCGGCGGAGGCTGGCAGAAGCAGGAGCTGGTGAGCAGCCCGCAGTCGTACGTGCGCTACGGCAAGTCGCAGGAGACGCGGCTGCACGTGCCCGACGGCGCGACGAAGCTGTCGATGTACTTCCACGTCAAGACGTACCTCGTCGCGAAGTACCCGACCTACGGCGAGGTCACCGAGCGCCGCTACGGCGAGGGCGAGTGGATCCTCATGCGCGAGCGCTATGACAACCCGAGCGGCGCCGGGACGAACTTCGCGTTCGACACCGAGACCAAGGAGCCCGCGTCGCCGGCCGTCGCGCGCACGGTCGTGTTCATCGAGGGCGAGACCCAGCCCGGCCAGGACCTGTTCATCCGCGGCGGCATGGACCACGAGGCGTCGAAGAAGCTCCGCGGCATCGACTGCGCGAACGAAGACGGCACGCCCAACTACCGCTGCGCGATCCCGATCATCCACCGCAACATGAAGAACGCGACGACGAGGCCGTGGAGGCTCGGCGACGCGTTCCTCGATTGGTACGGGCGCGAGCCGACGCAGCTCGTGTCTTCCGGCGCGCTCTCGCAGGGCACCGCCGCGGACTGGACGACCAACGACTGGCCGACGTCGTGGGGCCCGCAGAAGACCGTTGCCGTCGACGGCTACGGCCTCGAGCCGCTCAACGACGTCGGCCCGCATCTCTGGATGCTCGACGTCGACATGGACTGCACCAAGGCGTTCGAGGCGGCCGACGGCACCCGCTGGTTCGAGGTCAAGAGCTTCGTGTCGAACGGCCCCGGCTGGGAGGGCGACGTGACGCAGGAGGGCGCGCCCTATGCGTCGCCCAACCACCTCGCGAAGTGCGGGCAGGTGAGCATCTTCGAGCGCGGGAGCTCGAGGGCGACCTTCCGGGCCTTGCGCTGATCGCGCGGCGCGGGGAAGGTGGGGCGTGCGCTACCCGGTACGCCTCACCGTGCCGCCCGGTGCGGATCTGTACGGCGAGCTCGGCGATTGGCTGAACCCGATCGCCATCCGCGATGGCGTGTACGAGACCACGCTGCCGGTCGGGCTCTACGCCTTCAAGGCGAAGCTGCGGGGTGCGTGGGTCGAGCCGACGGGGCGCACGCGCAGCGTCGGCGGCGAGCGCAACGCGGTCCTCTCGGTCGGCGGCACCGTGGAGCCGATCCTCTTCGCCCCCGCGATGCCGTGCGTGCGCGAGGAGGTCGACGGCACGGTGCGCGTGCTCGCGGCGGTGCGTCGCGGACACGGCGAGCGGCTGCGCGTGCGCTTTCGGGAAGATCCGCGCGACGGCTTCGTGAGCGTCGACGCTGCGCCGTTCACCGAGGAGGACGAGCACGTCGTGTTCTCGGCGGTGCTCCCCGCGTCGACCGGCGCGGTGGAGCTCGAATTCGAGCTGGACGGCGCGCGAGTCCTCGCCGAAGACGGCGCGCCGCTCCGCTGGACGCGCCCCTCACGCTCGGCGCCGCCGTGGCTCCGCAACGTCTACACGATCTTCGTCGATCGCTTCCGGCGCGTGCCCGACGACGGCTCGTGGGGCGCCGATCCCGGCCGCGACGTGCCCGCCGGCGGGAACCTCGACGGGATCACCGCGTCGCTCGACGAGCTGCGCACGCTCGGCGTCGAGGTGCTCTACCTCACGCCGATCCAGCTCTCGCGCAGCTGCCATCGGTACGATCTGGTCGATCCGCTGCGGGTCGATCCGGCGCTCGGCGGCGAGGAGGCGTTCGCGCGGCTGATCGAGGGCGTGCACGCGCGCGAGATGCGCCTCCTGCTCGACTTCTCCTTCGTGCACGTCGGCGAGGGATTCCCGCCGTACGAAGACGTGCGCGCGCACGGGCGCGCGTCGCCCTTCTCCGCCTGGTTCCAGTGGCGCGCCGACGGGAGCGCCGGAGACGCGCTCCGCCACTACGGCTCCCGCGCCGACGCGCCGCTGCTCGATCTGCATCACCCGGACGTGCGCGCGCTCGCGCTCGCGACGGTCGAGCGCCTCGCGCGCCTCGGGGTCGACGGGTTCCGTTTCGACGCGATCGCCGAGGTGCCCATGGACCTCGCCTGCGCGGTGCGCTCGCGCCTGCGCGCCGTGCGCCCCGAGGCCGTCGTGCTCGGCGAGGTGGTGCCGCCGCACGCGTGGCGGTGGCGCGCCGAGGGCGCGGTCGACGTGGCGACCGACTTCGCGTTCCACGCGCTCGCCACCGACTTCGTCGCGAAGCGGAGCATCGACGCCGCCGCCTTCGCGCAGGGGCTCCGTCGCGCCGAGGTGCAGCGCGGAGGTCCCGACGCGACGGCGGTGCGGTTCCTGTCCACGCACGACCACCCGCGCTTCGCCTCGATGGCGCGCCTCCACGGCGACGAGCGACGCACACCGCTCGGGCTGCTGCTCCTGCTCGTGTACCCGGGCATTCCCGCGCTCCTCTACGGCGAGGAGCACGGGCTGTCGTGCGCCGATCCGGTCCTCGAGCCGGAGCACGCGTGGGGCGATCGGATGCCGATGCCCTGGGGCTCGGGCAACCCGGCGCTGCGCGCGCTGGTGGCGCAGCTCTTCTCGCTGCGACGCGCCGAGCCCGCGCTCGCGCGCGGCAGCTGCGAGGTGCTGTTCGCCGACGGTCCGCTGCTCGTCCTGCGGCGTCGCACCGTCGGCTCCATCGTCGACGTCGCGCTCAACGCATCGGATGAGCCGCTCGAGATCGATCTCGAGGACGACGATCACGGCGCCCTTCAGGTCCTGGCGACGGTCGGCGACGCGAGCGTTCGCGGGCAGACGGTCGTGCTCGGGGCCAACGCGGCGGTCGTCGCGCGGCGCGTGCGCTCGCCGGAGCAGCGCGCCCGTCGCGAGGCGTTCGTGCGCGCGCTGCCGGTGCTGCGCGACCGCGACTTCGCCGCCGGGAGCGCCACCGTCGTCGGGAGGCCGCTGCGCCTCGACTTCTCGGTGACCGAGCGCTGCAACCTCCGCTGCGCGCACTGCCTCACGCTCGCCCCGCAGAAGACGGCCGAGGGCACCGCGCGCACGATGAGCCACGCCGTCCTCGAGCGGCTCTACGACGATCTCGCGCATGCGTCGTGGTTCGGCTTCGTGCACGGCGGCGAGTCGCTCACCTCGCCGGTGCTCTTCGAGGTGCTCGCCGCCATCCGGAGCGCGCGCGGCGGCGCGAAGAGCACGGTGCACCTGCTCACCAACGGCAAGCTCCTCCGCCGCGCCACCACCGAGCGCCTCGTCGACCTCGGGGTGTCGTCGCTGTTCGTCTCGCTCGACGGCGCGACCGCGGCCACCAACGATCGGGTGCGCGTCGGCGGCGACTTCCACGCGATCTGCGCGAACGTGCGCGACGCCGTCGCGGTGCGCAGGCAGGCCGATCTGCGCATCGGGCTCTCCTACGTGGTGCTGGCGAGCAACCGGCACGAGCTCGTCCCCTTCGTCGAGCTCGCCGCCGATCTGGGGGTCGACTGGATCAAGCTCGAAGAACCGGTCGCCGCGACGCCGTTCGCGCGCGCGGAGATGATCGACGTCCGCGCCCACGAAGGCGCGATCGCCGCGGCGATCGCGCGAGCGCGCTCGCTCGGCCTCATCGCGGTCGATCACGCGGCGCCTCCGCCGATCTGGCGCTGCGAGCTCGACGAACGGGCGCGCGCGTTCGTCGAGGCCGACGAGTTCGCAAACCGCACCGAGATCCACCCCTGCCGTGCGGCGTGGGAGCGCGCGTGCGTCTTCCCCAACGGCGACGTGTCGGTCGACGATTTCCTGCTGCCGGTCGTCGGAAACGTGCTGCAGGAGCCGCTCGCTCGGCTGTGGACCTCCCCTGCAGCGCAGAGGCAACGCGAACGCGCACGGGCCTCCTGGATCTGCGCCGGACGGCCGACCTGCACGGGAGGCCCCGGTCGTACTTGACGCGGGCGCCAGCGGTGGGCGAGCGTGGCGCCCGTGACCTTCCGACGCCGCGGCACTGCCCTCCTCGTAGCGACCTCCTTCATCGTCGTCCTTGCGATCACCGGCATCGCGAATTTCCTGACGACCCGGCTCCTCCACGAGGCCAAGGAGGAGAACTACAAGCTGATGCGCGACGTGCTCCAGAGCATCGTCAAGTCGACGGAGGACAAAGCGCTCAGCCGCGCGGAGATGATCGCGTCGATGAACGGCGTGCGCGACTCGCTCGTCGCGCGCGATCGCGCCAAGCTGCTCGAAGAGTGCGAGCGCATGTTCAAGATCCAGGACGAGAAGTACGGCGTGAGCAGGGGCCAGTTCCACCTACCACCCGGGATCTCGTTCCTCCGCCTGCACAATCCCAAGAAGTTCGGTGACGACCAGTCGGTGAGCCGGCCGATGCTCGGCGACGTCAACGTGAACGACGTCCTGCGCACGGGCCTCGAGATCACCCCCGCGGGCCCGACGATCTCCGCGATCGTCCCCGTCGACGACGACTCCGGCAAGCTCGCGGGGAGCTTCGAGATCGGCCTCGAGCTCCCGCCGATGCTCGACAAGATCAAGGAGGCCTACAACATCGAGGCGGCGGTCTTCGTCGAAGAGAAGCTGCTGAAGGAGCTCGCGACCGAGCTCGGCGGCGACGTATTGACTCCCAAGAACCGCGTCGGCCGCTACATCCGCTACTACTCGACGCACCCCGAGCTCGCGTCGATGCTGGTGACCGACAAGGAGATCGAGATCCTCGAGGCGCGGCACTACGACAAGACCGTCGAAGGGACCATGTGGGGCGTTCAGCTGGTCCCGCTCTACACGTACAACGGCAAGCAGGTCGGCGTGTACGCCCTGGCGATCAACCAGGCGCAGGAGAACGCCGCCGCCGGGCGGGCGCGCGTCTGGCAGTTCCTGACCGCGCTGTTCGCGGTGGTCGCCTTCGCGGGCGTGGTGCTGGTCGTCGTTCGCGGCCTGCTGCTCTCGCCGGTGCAGGCGCTCGGCGAGCGCATGAAGGCGCTGGCCGACGGCGACGCTTCGCAGCCGGCCGATCCGATCGACACGTATGCCGACGAGGTGCAGCCGCTCGCCGAAGGGTACGAGCGCCTCCGCAAGGAGCGGCAGTCGTGAGGCGCAGGCGCACGTCGCCGGCGCGCAGTCTCGCCGCGCTCGTGATCATGGCGCTGTTCGGCATCGCCCTGGTCTTCTTCCCGCTGAGGAGCCGCGCGGTCGCCAAGGGCGGCGCGCCGGCGAAGCCCGTCGCGTCTGGCTCTGCGAAGCTCGCGGCCTCCGCGTCCGCGTTCCCGTCCGGTTCGGCCAGCGCGGCCGAGGGGGTCGCCCCGTTCGTCCCTCACGGCGCGGCGAGCGCGTCGGCGTTGCCGCCAGGCGCCGAGCCCGCCCTGTCCATCCCGACCGGCAAGGGCCTGCCGGTGTCGGTCAACGTCGCCGTCTTCTTCCTCGAGCTGAAGGCCTTCGACGACACCAAGGGCGAGTTCGACTGCACGACCGACGTCCGCTACCGCTGGACCGACCTGCGACTCAAATTCGAGAAGAGGGAGGCTTACCGCGGCTACAAGGAGTGGCGCGGCAACGAGGCCGAAGACGAGCTCGCCAAGATCTGGAAGCCGAACATCGACGTCACCAATCGGCTGGAGAGCTCGTCGTACGTCGGCCATCGCCTGCGCATCTTCCCCAGCGGCGACGTCGAGCTGATCACTCGGATGACCGCGAAGTACAAGGTCGCGGTGAACGCCGAGCGCTTCCCCTTCGATCGGCAGTACCTCGTGCTCGACTTCCTCGTGCGCGAAGAGACGACCGACGAGGTGGTCCTCCGCTTCAACAACGAGGACGTGCAGTGGAGCCGCGTGTCGAAGAACGCGTCGCTCGACGGGTGGGATCCCGGCCTCGTCGATCTCGACGCCGACGTCGTGCAGGGCTGGAACGGCGATCGCTACGCGAAGCTCACCGCGTCGCTGTTCGTCGACCGCCTCGCCACCACCGGCCTCGCGCCCATCTTCATCCCGCTGGTCGCCTCGCTGCTCATCCCGCTGCTGGCCATCTGGATGAACAAAGCGACGCCGGAGGGCTTCGAGGTCGAGGCGTTCGAGCTCGCCAACATGGGCATCGGCGGCCTCTTCTCGGTCATCGCCCTCAGCTTCGCGATCTACACGTCGTACGCCATGATCGCGGGCGGCGACAACACGGTGACGCGGCTGTTCGGACTGAACTACGCGACGTTGGCGCTCTCGCTCACCATCGTCGTCGTGCTGTTCCGCTACAACATCGTCAGACGATGGTGGGGACCGTACGTCCACGAGCAGGTGTTCAAGTGGATCGCTTGGGCGATGCCGGTGCTCACGCTCGGAACGAGCGTCGCGTTCCTGCTCGTCGCCGCGCAGTGAGGACTTGAAGTCATCCTCGTGGTGTTCAAGTCCGGTGCGCGCCGGGCCTACCTGGCCAACGCCCCGACCTGCGCGCCGCTGACCGCGAGGTTCTCCGACGGCACGACCTTCACGGTCGCAGCGCGCACCATCGTCACGTTCCGTGACGGCAAGGTCGAGCGGACGACCCCGATCGGTCGCTGCGACACCCCGGCCAAGACCACCTGCGAATAGCGAGCGACGTCGGCGGTCGCTCGACAGCTCGGTTCGACGCGTGCTCGTCCGCAGTGCGGGCGGGCACGCGTCGTCGTACGTTGCCCGAGATGCGCGCGCCGGTCGCCCTGACGACGCTGCTCCTCGCGTCCGCCTACGGCGTCGACGCGCGCGGCGACACGGCGTGGGGCAACGTCGCGGTCGTCGATTCGGTGGAGTGGCTGCCGACGGCGGCGACCGCGAACCGGCTCCGCATCCACGGCGCGATCGCCACCTTCGACGGCACCGCCTACGGGCCCGGGCGACGCGGGGTCGTCGAGCTCCAGTGTGCCGCCGGGCGCGAGGCGGACTGCCGGGCGCAGTGGAGCGTCATCACCGCCGGCTCGTGCGTCGGGTTCGGCTGGGACGTGGCGCCCGCCGTGGTGCAGCCCGAAGGCGCCGTCACCACGCCCGCACCGTGGCCGCTCGTCCGCGGCGTTCGCGTGTTGCCGCCGGAGGACCCGGCGTGCGGTCGGGCGCGGGCGGTGGTCCCGGAGCCGACGCCGGCGCCGGTCGCCGCCGCGGCGCCGGAGATCGCGCCGCCTGCAACGGCCATGCGTCCGAAGCCGCGCCCGGACGGCGGGGCCTCCTACCGCTGGTACGGATGGCAGCTCCTCCTGTTGGAGGTCCCCGCGCTGTGGGGAGCGTCGGTCGCGCTCCACGATCGGTCGACGCCGTGGTTCGTCGTCGGAGCCGTGGCCTTCGGTCTCGGCCCGACGTTCGTCGACATCGCCCACCGCAACAGCTGGCGAGCGATCGGCGGCACGGCGATGCGGCTGTCGCTCGGCGGGATCGGCGTGTTCCTCTCGGTGGCCTCCGGACAGATCGGCGGGGCGGTGGGCGGCTCCGGAAGGCCCGAGCCGGGACCGCTGCTGGTCATGGGTGGGATCGCCACCCTGATCGACGCGATCACCGGCGTCGAGACGATCGAGGGCGGCAGTCGTGACGCGGGCGCGGCCTCCGTCCGGGTGACGGTCGGGCCGACCGGCTTCGGCCTCGCCGGCCGGTTCTGACCTGCATTCGCGCATTGGTCGTGCGGATTGGCTGGCGTACGATGCCCGCATGAGCGACGCGCGGCCCGGTCGACGCAGCTTCTTCGTGTCCGTCATGTCGCAGGCCGCCGGCCTGCTCGTGTTCGCCGCCGGCGGGGTCACGGGCCTGGTCGCCGCGTGCGCGAAGCAGCCGCAGCCGACGAAGTACGGTGGGCCGCCGCAGATCGGGCCGGAGCCGACGCCACCCACCAAGGTCGAGGTCGACGACGCGGCCGCGGCGACGGCCCCGACCGCGACGCCCGACGCGCCGCCTCCGCTGACGACCGCCGAGCCGCCTCCGCCGTCGCCCACGCCGTCGCCCACGGCGGCGCCGCCGCCCCCGCCCACCACGCACCCGGCGCCGCCCCCGCCCGTGATCGCGAAGTACGGCGGTCCCCCGAAGCCGAGCGCGAAGAAGTACGGCGGTCCGCCTCCGTGACGAGCGGCGGAGGAGACGCCGGCCGCCTGAGGCTCCGCGATTTTCCTCGCCTGGTCTCGCTGCGGCGCGAGGCCAAAGACCGCGCGCGGCTCCTGCGGCAGCCCGATCTCACCTACCTCTTCTGGGAGTGCACGCTGCGCTGCAATCTCCGTTGCGCGCACTGCGGGTCGAGCTGCGAGGCGAAGTCGCCGCTCGACGAGCTGTCGACCGAGCAGATCCTCCGCGTGCTCGACACGATCGCCGAGGACTTCGACACCTCGCGCATCTTCGTCTCGATCACCGGCGGTGAGCCGCTGCTCCGCAAGGACCTCGACGAGGTCGTCGCGCACATGACGCGCATCGGCCTGCGCTCGTGCATCGTGACCAACGGGACGCTGCTCGACGAGGCGCGGGCGCGGCGCCTGTTCGACGCCGGGATGCGCACCGTCACCGTCAGCGTCGACGGGCTCGAGGCGGAGCACGACGCGGTGCGGGGCAAGGGGACCTGGCCGAAGGCCCTCGCCGCGCTCGGCGCGGCGCGGCGCGCGGGCATAACCACGGTCGAGGCGATCACCTGCGTGCGTCCCGCGAACCTCGGCGCGCTGCGCGCGATCGAGCGCGCGGTGCGCGACGCGGGCGCGCAGCTCTGGCGCTGCATCACCATCGATCGCATGGGGCGCCTCGCCGGACAGGATGCGCCCGACATGTGGCTCGAGCCGCCGCAGGTGCGCGCGTTGCTCGACCACGTGGCCGCGCGTCGCGCCGAGATCGAGCGCGCGGGCGGCGACGAAGACGTGCGCTTCTCGTGCGGCGGCTTCCTCGGCGTCCGCCGCGAGCGCGACGTGCGACCCGAGGGCGGCCAGTGCTACGCGGGCTCGTGCATCGCGTCGATCCTGTGCAACGGCGACGTCGGCGCCTGCCCCTCCATCCCGCGCGCGTGGGCCCGCGAGGGATCGGTCCTGCAGGAGCGCTTCTCGACGATCTGGCGCGAGCGCTTCGCGCGCTACCGCGATCTCTCGTGGCGACACGAGGGCCCGTGCGAGGGCTGCTCCTGGTTCGACACCTGCCTCGGCGGCGGCTTGCACGAACGACTCGTCCAGCCGCACGAGTTCTGCTGGCTCGATCGGCAGGGTGGCTGAGCTCCTTACGCGCGTGAGATCAGCGCCACGCCGAGCAGCGAGACCGCCGCCGCGCCGACGGTCAGCAGCCCGACCGGCTCGCCGCCGAGCCAGGCGCCGATGGCCAGCGCGACGATCGGGTTCACGTAGGCGTAGCTCGTGGCGAGCGCCGGTCGCACGTTGCGCAGCAGCCAGTTGTACGCGGTGAACCCGACGATCGAGCCGAAGACCATCAGGTACGCCACCGCCAGCAGCGAGCGCGTCGACGGCACCGCGACGAGCCGCTCGCCGGTCGCGGCAGCGAGCAGCAGCATCGCCGCGCCGCCGGTGATCATCTGCGTCGCGCTCGCCATGATCCCCTCGGGGAGCGGGAGCTTCTTCATCCACACCGAGCCGAACGCCCACGCGATCGGCGCCGCCAGGAGCACTATGGCCGGGCCGTCGAAGCGCAGCGCGCCGCCGAGCCGCAGGAGCACGACGCCGGCGAACCCGAGCAACAGCCCGATCCACTCGCGGCCCGACGAGCGCACGCCGAAGCCGCGCGCGAACACCGCGGCCCAGATCGGCATCGAGGCCACGACGACCGCGGACGTGCTCGAGGAGACCGAGCCGCGCTGCGCGATCGCGATGGCGCCGTTGCCCACCACCAGCAGCAGCACCGAGACCTTCGCCGAGGCGACCCACTGCGCGCGCGACGGCGCCGAGGCGCCGCGGGACCGCAGCCACGCGTACATCACGGCGCCGGCGAGCACGAAGCGCGGCCCGGCCATCAGGAACGGCGGGAGCGTCTCGAGGGCGACGCGCATCGCGTAGTACGTCGATCCCCAGATCATGTACAGCGACAGGAGGGCGGCGAGCGTCACCACGCGCCTCTCCTCTACCAGCTCACGGTCCACCGGGCATGCGATCACGTTCGACATGGGCGGTCAGCATGGGACCGGGGCGCCGACCAGAACAGATCCAGGCCACCCCACTCGGCGGCCAGTACAGTTCATCGTCGCGCTCTACTGTGCTGCATGGACCGGACGAGAACTGTACTGGTCTGCATGGAATACGACCGCTACACTTCGGGAATGGACGCCGAGGCGCTCCTCTACGAGCGGGTCGCCGATCGAGTCGCCGACTGGATCACGCGCGGCGTGCTCCGCGCCGGCGATCGCGTGCCGTCGGTGCGCAAGCTCAGTCGCCAGGAAGGCGTGAGCGTCGCGACCGTCGTGCAGGCCTTCCAGCAGCTCGAGGTGCGCGGGCTGATCGAGGCTCGCCCGCAGTCGGGGCACTACGTCCGCACGCCGCGCGCGCGCGCGAACATCCCCGAGCCGCGCGCGCCGCGCACCACGCACGCGGCGGCGCGGCCGAGCGTCGCGCACCTCGTCGCCAAGGTGTACGGCGCCGCCCGCGACCCGCGGCTCGTCAACCTGGGCTCCGCCATCCCGTCGCCCGAGCTGCTCCCGGCCGAGCGCATCCTCAAGATCACCGCGACCGTGGCCCGTCAGGTCGGTCGGCTCGCCGTGTCCTACGATCCGCCGCCGGGCTGCGCGGCGCTGCGACGGCAGATCGCCCGCCGCGCGGTCGACGTGGGCTCTGCCATCCCCGCCGACGAGATCGTCACCACGGTCGGCGCGATGGAGGCGCTGCACCTCGCGCTCCGCGCCGTCGCGCGCGCGGGCGACACCGTCGCCGTCGAGAGCCCTGCGTACTACGGGCTGCTCCAGCTGATCGAGAGCCTCGGCATCCGCGCGATCGAGATCCCCGCCCACCCGGGGAGCGGGATGGACCTCGACGCGCTCGAGGTCGCGCTCGACACGACGAAGATCGCCGCGGTGATGGCGATCCCGAGCTTCTCGAACCCGCTCGGCAGCCGCATGTCGAACGACGGGAAGAGGCGCCTGGTCTCGCTGCTCGCCGCGCGCGCGATCCCGCTGATCGAGGACGACGTCTACGGCGATCTCCCGTTCCCCGGCGCGGCGCCTCCCGGCGAGGACGAGCGGCCGCGGCCCGCGAAGGCGTTCGATCGCGACGGCTCGGTGATCCTCTGCTCCTCGTTCAGCAAGACGATCGCGCCCGGCTACCGCGTGGGCTGGATCGCCGGCGGCCGACACCACGAGACGATCGAGGCGTTGAAGTTCGCACAGACGATCGCGACCCCCTCGCTGCAGCAGCTCGCCATCGCCGAGTTCATCGAGGGCGGCGGCTACGATCACCACCTTCGGCAGCTGCGGCGCAAGCTCGCCGCGCAGGTCGCGCAGATGCGCGAGGCGATCGGCGAGCACTTCCCCGAGGGCACCCGCGTGTCGTCGCCGACCGGCGGCTTCGTCCTGTGGATCGAGCTCCCGGCCGGTTCGGCCATCGATCTGCACGCGCGCGCGCTCGCCGAGGGCATCAGCATCGCGCCCGGCCCGATCTTCTCGGCCCGGTCACGCTTCGCGAGCTACTTCCGCGTCAGCTGCGGCGCGCCGTGGAGCGGGCGGGTCGAGGCCGCGGTCGAGAAGCTGGGCGCGATCGCCCGCTCCCTCGGCAGGCACGGCCGCGGGTGAGAAGATCCGCCCATGCCGGCCCGTGAACGCGACGAGCGACCGGAAGTCGAGCCCAACACGCGCGCGGCGTGGCGCGCCTGGCTCGCGAAGAACCACGCGCGTTCGACGGGCGTGTGGCTCGTCCTCGCCAAGAGGTCGGGCGCCGGACTCGGGTACGCAGAGGCGGTGGAGGAGGCGCTCTGCTTCGGCTGGATCGACAGCCGCACCCAGGCGATCGACGAGACGCGCTACCGACTGGTCATGTCGCCCCGTAAGCCGAAGAGCGCGTGGGCGCAGAGCAACAGGGCGCGCGTGGAGCGGCTCGTCGCCGAGGGCCGGATGACCGCGGCCGGTCTCGCGAAGATCGAGGCCGCCAAGGCCGACGGGTCGTGGACGGCGCTCGACGCGATCGACGCGCTGGTCGTCCCCGACGATCTCCGGAGCGCGCTGCGGAAGGACGCCATCGCCCGCCGACACTTCGAGGCGTTCTCGCCGTCGGTGAAGAAGATGATCCTGTACTGGATCGCCAGCGCCAAGCGCGAGGAGACGCGCCGGAGACGCGTGGAGCAGACGGTCGCCCACGCGGCGAAGAACGCCAAGCCGATCCCGTAGACGGCGCCGACTCCGCCCACCTGCGGTTCAGGGGCTCTGGTCCGCGTCCTTCATCTCCTGGAACAGCTGCTCGAGGGCGCTCGGATCGGTCTTGACCCGCTTGGTCTCGAACACCCACCAGCGGCCGCGGTGCATGACCGTGTCGACCTCGTCGGCGTGGGAGTGCCACACCGACTCGCGCGGGTCCTTGTTGTCGTCGAACGTGGTCTTCATCAGCACGAGGTCGAAGTACTTCGCGAACGCGGCGCTCGCGCGGTAGTCGCCCGGGTTCCACTCGAAGTTCGCCGGCGGATCGGGCGGCATCGTCTCGCGCCGGTAGTGCACCGGCAGGCTCATGGTGCGGGTGAACGAGAACGCCACCTCGCCGCCGTTGCGCGCGACGTAGTACGCCGGAGAGTGCAGCAGAGACCACTGCCAGGTCGCCTCGATCTTCGGGTGCCAGACGAGCCCGGTGACGCGCCGGCCCTTGGGCATCGCCGCGATCACCTCGTCCATGTCGGCGGTCTCCTTGGCCACCTGGCCCATGAAGAGGAAGAAGCTCGCCGCGGCGCCGAGGCCGACCGACACGCTCATCAGCCGCAGCAGCTCCTCCTTCCGCGGCACCGCGCGCGGCACCCACAGCGCCGCGGTCAGCACCACGAGGAACGAGATGCGCTCGAACACGAAGTTCGTCGCCCAGAAGACGTGCGGGATGACCAGGAAGGCGAGCACCGACGCGACGAAGAGCCAGCGCAGGACGGGCTGCGGCTCGTCGTCGGGATCGCGGAACAGCGCGGCGAGCAGCAGCAGCCCGGCGGCGATGGCGACGATCTTCACGTCGAGCTCGTCGGCGCGCAGGCCGGTCGCGTACCCGAAGAAGCCCTTCACCTTCACCAGCCCGAAGACGTCGTTGCCCTCGTAGGCGCCGTACTCGAAGTTCTGCCAGGCGAGCTGCTTCTGCCGGAAGTAGACGATGGCGCAGTAACCGATCGCCGGCAGCAGCGGCAGCCCGACGCGCACCGCGCGACCGATGCGCGTCGCCAACGCGCCGCGCTCGGTCTGCACGCGCACCACGATCGCGACGAGCATCAGCATGTACCCGAGCGCCGACGCGAGCAGGTGCGTCCACGCGCCGAGCGCCGCGAGCACTGCGGTGATCGCGTCCGACCGGAGCCGCGCGCGCCCCTCGGGCGGCGCCTGGATCACGCGCGACAGCACGATCAGCTGGATCGCGAGCCCCAGGCTGAAGTTGATGAAGCCCCAGGCGAAGGAGTACCCGACGAGCACCGGCACGACGAGGAACGCGCGCGCGCGCGGGCGCCCGGTCGCGCGCAGGAGGAGCAGCGTGGCCGCGCCGGCGAGGAGCACGTACGCGCCGACGACGACCTTGCCCGCCGCGTCGATCGGCATGACCACGTTGAGGGCGGCGACCACCACGTGGAACGCCGAGTTGTAGCTGAGGAGGTTGGTCTCGAAGAGCGCGCGCTCGGGCGCCGCCGGATCGAGCATGCGCCGCAGGATGGCGGCGAGGGCGAGGTGCTGCGGGTAGTCGACCAGCGGCAGCGATCGCGAGCGGAACAGCGCGACGACGATCAGCGCGAGCGCACCCCAGAAGACGATGGTGAAGGTCAGCCCGCCGGCGTCCCACCACGGCGCGCTGCGCGACGCCGCCTCGTCCGACCTCGCGTCGAGGGGCTCGTCGTCCGCGGGCTTCTTCGCTTCGATCGGCGGCTCTTCCGACATGCCCCCTTCCCGGTAATATGGCTCCCCCCGGGTTGAAACCCGGGGCACCGAAAGCAGTGCGAAGCCCTTCGGGCTGGGGGAGCCGGTGCGGAGGAAGTCCCAGTTGCAACGCGAGACCCGGGCTCGCATCAGCGCCGTCTTCACCGTCCCTGCGAGTGTTCCCGAAACGGGCGCGTGAGCGCTGGCCGTGCCGCTCGCAGCTCCACTGCCCAGCCCGCCGGAGGTGGGCTTCGAACTTGCCGTCGGTGCCCCGGACTTCAGTCCGGGGGGATCTTCAGTCGAACGGCTGATCGCGCGCCGCGAACTGCTCGCGCTCGATGGACTCGAACAGCGCGCGGAAGTTGCCGCCGCCGAAGCCCGGGTCGCCGGCGCGCTGGATGATCTCGTAGAAGAACGGGCCCGCCTTCGGGTCGTGGTAGGTCTGCCCCGCGTCGCGGAGGAAGATCTGCAGCATGTACTTGTCGTCGTGCCCGTCGAGGAGGATGCCGAGGCGGCGCATCTCGTCGATCGGCTCGCGCACGTTGGTGATGCCGAGGCGCTGCAGCCGCTCGGGGAGCATGTCGTAGTAGGCGCCGGGCGTGGCGAGGAAGCTCACCCCGCGCCGGGTCATCTCCTCGACGGTCGGCAGGATCTTCGGGACGTTGAAGGCGATGTGCTGCACGCCGGCGCCGTTGTTGTCGTCGACGAACTTGTTGATCTGCGAGTCGCGGAAGAACGGGCGCATCGGCTCGTTGTTGGCGAACTTGATGCCGCACTCCGGGTCCCAGTAGACGAGCGACTTGAGGCCGGAGCCGGCCATCTGCCGCTGCTCCTTCTTGTCTTTGTGCACGTCGACGGTGTGGAACTGGATCTCCCAGAACTGCTCCATGCCGAGGACCTCGCGGTACCAGAGGACCAGCGGGGCGAGGGTGAGCGCGTTCGAGGTGACGTGATCGATGCAGTCGATGCCGAACACGTTCTTCGGCTGGGGCGTGGGATCGATCGTGTCGAACCCGGGCGCGAAGCGGCCGTAGTCGCCGCGCCGCTCGACGTAGCGGAAGTTCACGTCGCCGAGCGGCGTCGCGATCTCGAACGCGCGGTAGCTGCCCGAGCCGTCGCTGTCCTCGACGGGCTCGCTGAGGATGGTGGCGCCGCGGCGCTCGAGGATCTTCCACGCGCGATCGAGGTCCTGCACGCGGAAGGAGAGGCTCATCACGCCGGCCGGGTGACGGCGCAGGTAGCGGGCCGCCTTGCACTCCGACGCCTTGGGGTGGTTCGGATCGGGGCTCGACACGACGACGCGAACCATGCCGGCGCCGAAGACGAGCGAGCGCTGCCCGGACTTCTCGAGGAGCTCCTCGCCCGCGCGCGCGACGTGCGTGAAGCCGAACTTCTCGCTGTAGAAGCGGCGGCTCCGCTCGAGGTCGGGGACCGCGAAGTGGTAGCTGTCGTAGCCCATGAGGCCGAAGTTCTCGCGCGCCATGCGCGGGTTGGTAGCACGCGATCTCGGCGGCCACGAGGCGCCGATCGATGCCGCGCTGCGGCGTCTTCCGCGGAAAAGACGCTGCGGAAGCGTGCGCGACGCGCGACCTTGCGCGAAGATGTCGGGCGTCGGAGGACCATCGATGAACGTCGATCTCTACGTGCGCGCCCTGCGCTTCGCCTCGGCTGCGCACGACGCGCAGAGGCTACCGGACGGCGATCACCCGTACCTCGTGCACCTCGCGTCGGTGGCTGCCGAGGTGATCGCCGCGCTCCGCGCCGAGCCCGGTCGCGACGAGGATCTCGCCGTCGCCTGCGCGCTCTTGCACGACGTCGTCGAAGACACGGAGGTGCCGGCCGCCGCCATCGCGCAGGCGTTCGGCGATCGCGTGGCTGCCGGCGTCGTCGCGCTGTCGAAGCGCGACGACATCCCGAAGGCGGAGCGCCTCGACGATTCGCTGCGCCGCATTCGCGAGCAGCCTCCCGAGGTGTGGATGGTGAAGCTCGCCGATCGCATCGTGAACCTCACCCCGCCGGCGCCCACGAAGTGGACCCGCGAAAAGCGGCTCGCCTACCGCGAGGAGGGCGAGCGCATCCACGCGGCGCTGTCCGGCGCGAGCGCGCACCTCGCGGCGCGGCTGCGCGCGCGCGTCGAGGGCTACCCGACAGGGTGAGGACTCGAGAGCTGTCAGGAATTCCCCGGAGCAAGGTGCTCGGGCCAGGGGGAATTTCCGACCGTCTTCAGGGCTTCTTCTTCTTGATCGGCTTCTTGGCCTCGGCGTCGTCGGCGGCCGCGCCTGCGTCGACCTTGGCCTTCGCCTTCTTCGCCGCTTCGTCGACGACGGCGCGCAAGCGCTTCGCGTAGCCCGCCGCGACCGCCTTGACCTCGGGCGTCGTCGCCATGTCGGCGAGCGCCGCGAAGCGATCGGCGAACCCGGCGGCGACCCCCGCGAACGCGGCCTGCTCGCGTTCGTGCGTGGTGCCCTTGATCTTCACGGGGTGACCGGCGGCCTTCGCCGCCGCGGTCACGTACGACAGCCAGGCGCCCGGCTCGAATTTGGCGGGGCGCGGCACGGCGAGCGCGACCTCGAACGCCGGCGCGGCGACGACGACCTTCGCGCGCGGCGCGAGGCCGCGCGCCGACTCGACGTGATCGGCCGCGAGCACCAGGGTGGTCGTGCGCGCGAGCGCCGCGTGCGGACCGGCGTCGAGCGTGTCGAGCCTGGCGAGCGCCTCCTTCGCGCCGAGCACCGCGGCGCTGCCCTGCAAGTGCGCGTCGTGCTTGGCCGCGTCCTTCGCCGCGAGATCCTTGCGCAGCACCTCGCACGCCCGCCGGGCGGCGATCGCCTCGCGCGCCGCCTCGGCCGTCGCGCGGATCAACGCGGGCAGGTGCGGGTCGTCGGGCGCGGCGCGCTCGATCGCGTCGACGACGCGGGCCACCGCGACGGCGTCGAGCGAGCGCACGGCCGCGAGCGCCTGATCGTCGTTCGCCTTCGCGCCGAGCGCCTCGGTCGCGAGCACGCCGCAGCGCGACGGCGCGCTCCCGGCGGCGTCGCGCGCCTCGTCCCACGTGCCGGCGGTGAAGCACGCGATCGCGGCGAGCGACCAGCGCATCGCCTTCTCCGGATCGGGCGCGTCGACCGGTGACCACGCCTTCGCGGACGGAGCCGGTGCGGCAGACGGCGCCGCCGCCGGCGCGGTGGGCGGCGGCTTCTCGGGCGCGGCCACGGGCGCGGTCGCCGGCTCGACCTGCACGCCGCCGCACGCGACGGCGGCGATCGCCCACGCGTGCAGCCACCCGCGGATCGGCCTCATTTGAACACCACCCGGTGGAGGACCACGGGCTTGCTCGACGTCGGCTCGCTCACCACCGTGATCAGCGACGACGAGGGCGGCTCGGTGGTCGTCAGCGAGACGCTGCGCGACGGCGCGGAGTACGGCGTGAGCACGCCCACGCCCACCGCGTCGCCCGGCGCCACGACGTCGAGCGCCTTGCCGGTGACGGTGGTCTGCCCGGTGGTGGCGAGGAGCGCGGCCGACGTCAGGTAGCTCGGCATCTGCCCGACGCCGCCGCCGCCGTCGAGGACGACGACCACGCCGCCGACGCGCGAGAAGCTGTCGAGCGAGAGCTTCATGTCGGCGCCCACGGTGTCGAGCGCGCCGGCCGGCGCGCTCGGCTGATCGAAGATCAGCGCGACGTCGTAGTCGTCGATGCGCAGCCGATCGCGGAAGTCGACGAGCGTCGTCGACGTCGTCTTGACGTACGTGCGCCCGCTGCCGAGCGCGCCCGCGTCGAGGATCGCCTTGACGCTCGAGATCGCCGCTGCATCGGCGTACTGCTCGTACGCGAGCACGCGCACCGGGTTCTTCGGCGGGAGGAACACGGCGTTCACCACGACGCGGCCCACGGCCAGCGACGGCGCCGCGCCGACGTAATCGTGACCGATGATCACCACGTGCCCGGCGCGCGCGCCGCGGCACTTCCCCCCGTTGCACAGGCCGGTGGGGCAGGTCTTGCCGCAGCCGCCGCAGTTGACGGGATCGACCTCGAGATCGGTGCAGGTGGTGCCGCACAGCGTGGTCGGCACGTCGCACACCGGCCCGCACCCGTACGAGCCGTCGAGCGCCTTCTTGCACATCGGCGTGGCGCCGGAGCAGACCACGCCGCAGGCGCCGCAGTGCGAGGTGCTGGTGTACGGGGGCGGCGGACAGCCGTCGCCGACGGCGTCGCCCGTCGCGTCTCCGGCGCCGGCTCCATCCGCGAGCGCGTCGAGGTCGCCGTCGGTCGCGGCGTCCGCGAGCGCGTCGGAGGCGCCGTCGGCGAGCGCGTCACGGGCGTCGTCGACGAGGGCGTCACGGGCGTCGTCGACGAGGGCGTCGAGATCGCCGTCCGCCGAGTCGAGCTCACCGTCGCCGCCGCCGTCCGTGACGCCGTCGGGCGTCCCGTCGAGCGTGACGTCGCCGCCGCCGTCCGGGGCGAGGAGCGAGCAGGTCCCCGCCGGACGACACGCACCGTCGCACGGTTCGTATCCGTCGGCGCACGCGCCATCGACGACCGCCTGGCCGCAGCCGACGGCGAGGACGGCGATCAGCGGCAGCCACCACGCCCTCACGGCGTGCCTCCCTTGGCGGGGAGCTTGCGCTCGATGAGGAACTCCACGCGGCGGTTCTCCTGCCGCGAGACCTCGTCCTTGCCGGTGACGCGCGGCTTCTTCTTGCCGAAGCCCTGCGAGTCGACGCGGCTCTCCGGCACGCCGTACTCGACGAGCTTCTTCTTCACGGCCGCTGCGCGCTCCTCGGAGAGCTTCTGGTTCCAGTAGTCGGTGCCGATCTCGTCGGTGTGGCCGTGGATGTGCACCACGGCGTACTCGGGGTGCGCGAGGATCATCTTCGCGAGCGACTTCAGGAGCGGCCACGACTTGTGCTTCACGCGCGCGAAGCCGAAGTCGAAGTACACGCGGTCGTTGAGCAGGATCTCGTCGCCGACGACCTTCACCTCCGCCTCGGTCGGGCAGCCGTCGGCGTCGGAGGTGCCGATGAAGTCGTCCGGCTCGTCGGGGCAGCGATCGGGCAGCGACAGCGCGTGGGCCGGCGGCGGATCGACGCACCCACCCGGACCGCAGCGGACGAGCGGCGCCGTCGGCGCTGGGGGCGGGGGCGGCGTGGGCGGCTCGGGCGTCGGCTCGATGGCCCTCGGCTTCTTCGTGGGAGGCGGCGGCTCCGTGTAGAACGCGCCGTGCAGGCCGAAGATCGCCAGCCGGCCGTCCTCCGGGCGCAGCGTGTCGTTCGGTTGGAGCACGTGCACGTACCCGACGTACGGTCCGGCGCGGAACCCTTCGGCGAGCTTGAAGTCCCACCCGAGCCGCAGGTCCGCGGCGCCGCGCGTCAGCGAGCCGGTGCGCAGGCCGCCGAACGAGCCGCCGATCCACGGACCGCGCAGATCGAAGAACGGGTGCCACCGCAGACCGAGCGACAGCCCGAAGAGCCCCGTCGGCTCGACCCGTCGCAACGAGGGATCGGTCGGCGCGTCGCCCTGCAGGAACCGCCCGGCGAGCAGGCGCCCCTCGACGCCGAAGCGGGGGCCGCCTGCGATCTCGAGGCCGCCCGCGCCGACGGCGCCGGAGCCGATTTCTCGCGCCTGCCACCCGCCGCCGAGCGCCAGGAAATGCGCGGCGCCGCCCTCGAGGTGCCCGCGGATCTCGGCGCGCGCGTCGCCCGGCCGCGCCGCGACGGCGAGGAACGAGACGGCGACGAAGCAGGCGAGCGGAAGACGCGACATGCTCGATCCGAGACAACGGCCGATCACCGCTCCCGGTTAATGCATCGCGGACACTATCGCGATTTGCTCGCAGCGGACCAGAACCGTGACTGCCTTATCTCACGCCGCGTCGTGACAGGTGACGCACGGCCTCGCCGAGACCGTCGAGGGTCAGCTGATACATCGGGAACACCCGCCCGATCATCTCGGCCGTCCCGGTCCAATACCCCTCGGGCTCCGGGTTCAGCCAGGCGTTGCGATCGAAATGGTGCGAGAGCTCCTGGAACCAGGCGAGGGCGGTGTCGTTGCCGCGGCCGCGATCGCTCATGCTGTAGTCCCACGCGCCGCCGAGCAGCTCGCTCGGGTGCATCAGCGCGTCGCCGAGCACGACCAGCTTCCAGTCGCGCTCCATGCCGTGCATCAGGTCGGCGACGCGGGCCGGCTCGCGCAGGTTCGCGTCGCGATAGACGCGGCCGTAGATCGCGTTGTGGAAGTAGTACGACTCGAGGCGCTTGAAGTTCGACGCGCGCTTGGCGGCCGAGAACAGCTTCGACACCACGTCGGCGTGCGGATCCATGGAGCCGCCGACGTCCATCAGGAGCAGCACCTTCACGTTCGGCTTGCGCGGCGGGCGCAGCACGATCTCGAGCTCGCCGCCCTGGCGGGCGGTCGCGTCGATCGTCTCGTCGATGTCGAGCTCGGGCTCGCCCTCGCGCGACAGCGCCCGGAGCTTCCGCAGCGCGACCTCGATCGCGCGGACGTCGAGCACGACGTCGCTGCGATAGTTGCGGAAGCGCCGCGCCTCGGCGACCGCGAGCGCGCTGCGACCGCCCCCGCCGCCGATGCGGACGCCGGCCGGGTTCTGCCCGTTGGTGCCGAACGGCGAGGTGCCGCCGCTGCCGATCCACTTCGACCCGCCCTCGTGGCGCCCCTTCTGCTCGCGGAGGCGCTCTTCGAGGAGCTTGCGCAGCTCGTCGATCGAAAGCGCCTTCAGCGCGTTGCGCTCCTCCTCCGACAGCAGCCTCATCTTGGCGGGATCGCGCAGCCACTCCTCGAGGACCTTCAGCATGTCGAGCGCGGCGACCGTCACCCCGCGGAACCGCTTGGCGAACGCGCGGTCGAACGCGTCGAGATCGCCCTCGCGGTGCACGCAGAGCGAGCGCGCCACGTCGTAGAAGCCGTCGAGCGTCGACTCGTGGAGCCCGAGGACCAGCGCGCGCGCCAGCGTGACGAGCTCGGTCGGGCCTACCTTGAGGCCTTCGGCGCGGAGGTCGAAGAGGAAATCGACGAGCATGGTGGTCCCCTCGGCCGCGCTCCGCGGCCGCTGCCCCAGAACGGCTCGGGGAAGGGTAGGGCGGGGGGGCTCGACCGGCCAGCGCGGCCGCGCTAAATGCGGCGGACCATGCGTCTCGCCCCGCTGCTCGTCCTTGCCGCGCTCGGCCTCGGCGTCGCGTGCAACGAGAAGGCCGTGCAGAAGGCGCCCGACGCCGCCGCCGCGCCCGGCGGGCTCACGCCGGAGCAGGCGCAGAAGCCGCTCGCGAAGGTCGGCGACAAGGTGATCACGCTCGGCGATTTCGCGCAGGCCCTCGCCGACATGCCCGAGTACGAGCGGCTGCGCTACCAGGGCATCGAGCGTCGCAAGGAGCTGCTCCGCGCGATGATCGACATGCACCTGCTCGCCGACGAGGCGAAGAAGCAGGGGCTCGACAAGGACCCGCTCGTCTCCGAGGAGGTCCGGCAGATCCTCGTCGCGTGGATGCGCGGCAAGCTCCTCGAGGGGCTCCCCACGCCGGCGCAGCTGCCCGAGGCCGAGCTGCGTACGTTCTACGACGCGCACGTCGGCGAGTACCGCGAGCCCGAGCGCCGGCGCGTCGCGCAGATCGTCGTCAAGGACGAGGCCACCGCCAAGAAGGTCTTCGACGAGACCAAGGGCATCACGCCCACGCAGTGGGGCGCTCTCGTGAAGAAGTACTCCGACGACAAGCCCGGTCCGACCGAGGCGCCCGAGACCGCGGGCGACGTCGGCTTCCTCACCGCGCCGTCCGACACGCACGCGCAGCCGAGCCCCAAGGCGACGGCGGAGGTGCGCACGGCGGCCTTCGCGCTGCCGAGCGTCGGGGCGATCTCGCCGCCCTTCAAGGACGTCAACGGCTGGCACGTCATCCGCCTCGTCGCGAAGAACGAGGCGCGCGATCAGTCCTTCGCCGACGTCGAGCGCAGCATCCGCGTCCGCGTGCTCCAAGAGAAGCGCGCCGCCTTGGAGAAGGCGCTCCTCGAGGAGATGAAGAAGACGGTGAAGGTCGAGATCGACGAGGCGACCCTCGCCGCGATCGCGAACGAGCTCGCCTTGCCGCCGGCGGTGTCGGGCTCGGCCACGGCGGTGCCGCTGCCGACCGCCTCCGCGGCGCCGGTGCCGTCCGCCTCCGCGGCGCCGTCCGCGTCCGGGCCGAAGAAGTGATCTCGCTCACGTCACGGGTGGATCGGTCGTTCGCCTCGGCAGCTCGACGGTGAACGTCGAGCCGGCGCCGGGCTCGCTCTCGACGCGGATCACGCCGCGGTGCGCGGCGACGATTTGATTGGTGATGTACAGGCCGAGCCCGAGACCGGCGTAGTGTCGCCCGGACACCGCGCGCTCGTAGCGACCGAAGATCCGCTCCACGTCCTCCCGGGCGATGCCGATCCCGCGATCGCGCACCACCAGGCGCCCGCGTGCGGCGTCGCCCTCGACCTTGATCGCGATCGGCTTCTCGCGGCCGTACTTCAGCGCGTTGGACACGAGGTTGGTGACGACCTGCTCGAGGCGGAACGGATCCCAATCGCCGACCACCGGACCGGCCGCGTCGACGTCGATCGCGCTGCCGCACCGCCGCGCCTCGTCGTCGAAGCGCGCGGCGACCTCGCGCACCAGGGTGGCGAGGTCGACCTCGGAGCGCTCGATCGTGAGGCGCCCCGAGGCGATGCGCGACACGTCGAGCAGGTTGCCGATCAGGTGATCGAGCCGCTGCAGGTGACGGACGATGGCGCGCACGGCCTTGCGCGCGTTCTCCGGCATGTCCGCCGCCTTGCGCTCGAGGCCCTGCACCTGCAGCCACAGCGCGGTGAGGGGCGTCTTCAGCTCGTGCGAAGCGATGGACATGAACTCGTCGCGCACCTGGATCGCCCGGCGCGCGTCGTTCTGCCGCCGCGCGAGCTCCTCCACCATCCGGTTGAACGAGCCGCCGAGCACGCCGATCTCGTCGGCGTCGCTCGCCGCGGCGCGCACCGAGTAGTCCTCCTTCTCGGCGATCGAACGCGCGATGGAGGCCAGGTGCAGGATGCGCCGCGACACGAGCCGCTCGAGCGCCATGACGACCGCGACCGAGCTCCCCACGACGCCGAGGGCGAGGAGCCCGATGCCCCACAGGAAGCTGCGGATGCGTCGCTCGAGCGGCGTGGTGGCGGTGCGCAGGTACAGCGTGCCATAGCGCACGTCGCCGAAGACCACCGGGTGGAACACGTCGATGTGATCTTCCTTGACGTCGACCGCGGATCCCGTGGTCGGCGCGATCGTCCGGGGGAACGCCGCCTCGGCGAGATCCGGGACGCGGTGGATCGTGAACATGCGGCCCTTGATGTCGTAGAGCGCCGCGCCCTCGACCTGCTCGAGCCGGCCGAGCTTGCCGATCGTCTTCTCGGCCGCGTCGCGGTCGTCGAACGCGAGGTCGGCCGCGCTGTACTCGGCGACCGTCGACGCGACCAGCGTGCTGCGCGCCACCATGTCCCTGCGGATGTCTCGGACGTCCCTCACCGCCACGGCGGCCACCCCGCCGAGCGGGACCAGCGCGCCGAGGCCGACCAACAGGATCAGCTTGGTGCGAATCGAGGTCGCCACGAGCTTCATGGCCCCCACAAGCTCACCGTCTTGCCGAGCTTCAGCAGCTTGGCCGAGCACTGCAGCCCGCTCTTCTTCGTCTCCGCGGCGTTGACCTCGAAGCGCACGTACCCGCCTTGCAGGTAGAAGTTGAGGAGCACGCCGCGGGCCGCGAACCCCGCGCTGTCGCCGATGGTCAGGATGGGGCGACCGGAGGTGACGGCCAGGTAGTCCGCGAGCTTGCCGCCCTCCGTCGGCCCGATGAACACCAGGTGGCAGCCGTCGACCTCCTTCGGCTGCGCCACCCGACGGAACGTCGCCTTCCGACCCTTGATGGCGCGCTCCTTCGCGAGCTTCTCGAGGTGCGGCGCGATCGGCGACTGGCCGGCCAGGCAGACGACGAACGTCGCCGCGGGGCTCCCGAAGGACGCCGCCGGCCACTCGATGAACCGCGTGAATCGCTCGACGAACTCGGCCTTCACCTCGTACTCGAGCTCCTCGGCGCGCGCCGGGCTCGGCGCCGCCATCGCGAAGGCGAGCCCGACCAGGACGCGCTGCGCCCGGACCGTGGCTCGTCGTCGTGTGGCGCTGTGGCCGATCATCGCTGCCGTCGATCCTTCCATCTGTCACTCGAACGGGCGCGTGTAGGTCAATCGGGTGATCCACTCGCGCGTCGCACCGGGCAGCGGCGCGTGGCGCGAGTCGTGCGGCTGCAGGAACCGCAGCCGCTGATCGAGCGCGTTGAAGACGCCGGCGCCGAGCTCGAGCCCGTCGACGAGGAGGTCTGCGTACGCGACGAAGAGGTTGAGGAGGAGCGTCGGATCCTCGCGCCCGACCCGCGGCTGCCCGAGGGGATCCAGATCGAGCGTGCCGTAGCGCGGTCCGAGCCAGATGGCCGAGGGGCTGACGATGAGGTGCTTCCAGAGCCGCGCGCTCGACTCCAAGGTGACCTTGTGCTTGGGGAACGCGCGCAGCACGTCGTCGCGCCCCGGCACCGCGTACGCCGCGACCTCGTTCTTCCCGCTCGCGTCGTAGAACGAGTACCGGAGGGTCGCCCAGCCCCACGTCGTCTTGAAGCGCGCCTCGGCCTCGACGCCCCGGGTGCCGGTCTTCCCCGCGTTGACGTAGCTCTCGGTGCCGCCGACGGGCACGACGTACACGATGGGATCCCGGATGGTGATGTCGAAGGCGTTGGCACCCAGCGACACGTGGTTGCCGAGCTGATAGCTCGTCTCCGCCTCCCAGACGGTCGTCCGCTCCGGCCCGATGTCCGGGTTGAGCGCGAAGTTCTCGTGTCCGGGCGCCTTGAACGCCTGGCTGAAGAGGAGCTTCGCGTTGAATCGACCGAACGTCCGCGTGATCCCGGCGCGCGGGACCAGCGCGTTGCCGAACCGTGTGTTGTGCTCGAACCGCGCGCCGAGCGAGACGTTGGCGATCCAGTGCTGCACCAACGCTTGCGAGAAGGCGGCGATGGTCCAGAACGGGTCGCCGACCGGTCGCTGCAGCCCCACGCCGACGTTCGCGCGGTCGTTGAGCCAGGCCCTGTCATGGTAGGTCTCCACGCCCCCGAGGAGCGTCAGGTTGCGCGTGGCGTTCCAGCTCAGCGTGGTGCCGGCGATCCAGCGCTCGGCGGTCTTGTCGTAGTACAGGGGGCGTCCGACGAGCGTGTCGCGCACGCGCCACGGGCGCTGGCGCTTCCATGCGACGCGTGGTGTCGCCGTCACGCCCTCGCCGAGCTGCGCCGCGTACTTGACCTCGAAGTGCAGACCGAAGAAGTCCTGGTCGACCGGCGCGGGCAGGCTCTGATCGAACGCGTCGCGCGTGGTCATCCGGAGCGTGTCGGCGATGAAGCGCACGCTGAGACCCTTCCAGGTCGCACCGAAGTTCAGGAGCAGCGGGTCGAGCCTGCCGGCGTCGGTCAGTCGGTACTCGTTGCCGTAGAGGTCTCGGTAGCGCGCGCCGCTTCGATGACCCTGGCCGGCGTACGCGGCGAACGAGACGCCGAGGTCGCCGAGCGACTTGAACACGTGCCCCGCGGCCACGTTGAGGCTGCGACGCCCGAGGGTGCGGCCCTGTTGGCCGTAGTAGCCGGACGCGGAGACGCCATCGAGATCGCGCGCGCCGCGGGTGACGATGTTGATGACCGCGAGCTCCGCGTTGCCGCCGTAGACCACGGAGCCCGGTCCGCGGATGATCTCGATCTTCTGGATCTGCTCGATCGGGAAGTGGTTGCCGAACTGCGTGGTCAGGTACAGCGTCTCGTGCATCTCCTGGCCGTCCAGCAGGACCAGGACCTTGCCCTCGTGTCCCCAGTTGCCGCGGAAGCCCACGCCGACCGAGTTCTGGACGTCGACGCCGAACGCGAACCCGGGCACGAGGCTCAGTACGTCGATCAGATCGCGCGCGCCCGAGCGGATGACCTCCTCGCGGGTGATGACGGTGACGACGCCCGGCGTCTCACGGAGCGGCTGCGGGGCCTTGGTCGGCGCGACCACCTCGATGTTCATCAGGTCGTCGAGCGACAGCTCCTGCAGGTCCTTCGGTCGCTCGGGGGGAGCCACGTTCGGGTCGTCCGCCCGCGCCTCGCGCGACGTGGCCACCAGGCATGCGACCGCCGCGCTCGCGAGCAGGCGAGCGGTCACGCGCGCATGCGCTCCGCGTCGTGTCACTGATGGTCGCTCCCAGTGACGAGGGATGTCCGGGCGCGGGGTCCGTGTTGCGTGCGGCCGCTGGTCTCGCGCTCGCGTGCAGGGACCGACGCTCGACGCCTGCGCGGCGAGCGCTACCGCAGCGGCCGATGGCGTGTCGCGTCCCTGAAACCCAGTGTCCGCGGGCTGACGGTGCCGGTCAGCGCCTCCACGCCTTCAGCGCCGCGTCCGCGGCCGCGAGGGCCTCGGCGACGAGCGACTTCTCGAACTCGTCGGTCGGCTGCATGGCGCGCGTGCGCGCGGCGAAGCGCTCGACCGACGCGACCGCGCTCGTCGCATTCAACGCGGTCAGCGCCTCGACGATCCGGGTCTCGACGAAGATCGGGTGGGTCGCCGCGTCGAGCGCGGCGACCAGGGGCGCGATCGCCGCGTCGGATTTCGTGCTCTCCAGCGCGTCGACGAGGATCGACACGTTGCCGCGCGCGTCGGGGGCGTTGCGCTTGCTCTCCTGCTTCAGCCACCGGTCGAGCGTGGCCACCGCCGCGCGCTTCTCCTTCTCGGGCGCGAGCGCGGCGAGCTTGCCGACGCCGTCGATCGCCGCGGCGGCGACGTAGCCGTTCTGCGTGAGGTCGATCTTCTGCAGCTCCGGCAGCGCCGAGAGGTCGCCGCGCGCGACCGCGGCCTCGATCTGCTCGCGGTGCTTGAACGGCTCGTACTGCGCGTCACCCGCCGCCGCGCTCACCGCGGTCCCCGCCGCGATGCTCGGCGCGGCGACCGCCGCGACGCTCGGCGCGGCGACCACCGCGATCGCGGTTTCGACCGGCGCCGTCGGTGCGCTCGGCGTCGCGCTCGCCACCGTCGCGGCGGTGACCACGGTGAGCGCGGTGGCGACCGGCGCGGCGGGCCGAGAGCCGCTCGGCGCGCGCATCAACAGGACGATCACCACCAGCGCGACGGCCGCGCCGACGACGATCAAGAGCCCCTTCATCTCAGCACCCAGCGTAGCCGCAGTACACGCCGCGCAGCGAGGACATGCTCTTGATCGGCTGGCCGTAGCGGCCAGGCGGGAGCGACGCCCACTCGTACGAGATCTTGTTCATCAGGTTGGCGAACTCGGTCGCGGTCATCGCGCGATCGGCCGGCACCGTCCCCTTGCGCCACGCGATGAGGGTCATCGCGCCGCGGGTCTGGTTCTCGGGGCGGAAGTTCGGCAGGCCGAGGCCGTTCCACGTCGTGTTGAGGAACTGATAGCGGCCCGCGGCGCTCGAGCAGTACGCGCCCGAGCAGATGACCCGGTTCGGGTGACGGTTGCAGTCGCTGATCGTGCGGTAGGCGTAGAGGATGTTGTAGCCGTCGTAGCCGTGGCCCTTGGTGCCCTCGGCGTAGGCGATGGTGTCGAGGAGCGCCTTGCGCTTGGCGCTGACCACGCCGACCGCGCGCGACGGCGAGCACGACTCGGCGCCCACCACGCCGCTGATCTTGTCGACGTAGACGCCGTACGACCAGCCGCTCTGGCCGTTGTGCTTGATGTTGTACCAGCCGCTCTTCGGCGTCCCGCTGACGACGGTGACGAGCGCGCCGTCGGGGATGACGTGGAGGATGCGCGCGCCCGTCGACGGCGACGCGCGGAGGTTCAGGTTCGCGTTCGTGCGCAGCTGCTGGCCCGCCGAGAGGCTGCCGGTCACCGACTCCGCCTCGCGCGTGTCGTCGTCCTCCGGCTCCTGCACGCCCACGAGCTCGTCTTCGCCGTCTCCGGCGGCGGTCGTGCAGCCGATGGCACCGAGGGCGAACGTGGCGATGACGAAGAGGTGAGCGATGCGGGTCATGCGACGCCGCTAGTTCAATGTTCGTACCGCGCGGGCGCGACGAAATCAGAGGGGAATTCTCGGTCTGTCGCACATGCTCGCACCGCGCGAGTGGCGTATCGGGTTTATGACAGGCTCCACGCGCGCGCGACGGGCCACGAGGTCGTCAGAGGTGCGCAACCTTCTCCGGCGGGTAGGCGTGCGCGTCGACGAGCGCGTTCACGGGACGGAAGCCGCGCTCGACGACCCGAATTCGTGATCTGCTGGCCGCATGTCTGCGGGCCCGACACCGATCGCGATACGCGTAGGCAACGTGGTGACCACGCTCCTCTCGACCGGTCTGACCGTGTTCGGGCTGTCGCTGGGCGCGCATTGGGTCGAGGTGCTCCGCACCGCGCCCCACCCCACGCCTCCATCGCAGGACGACGGGCCGGTGCGCGCGCTTGCCACGTTCCACCCCCAGGGGCAGTGGCCGGTGCCCCCCTGCTTGTTCAGGTGGAAGAAGGGAAAGAACACCGTCACCACGCACCTCAGCGGCGACAACCGCGTCGAGCTGGAGGACGGCCGCTCGCTCGTGCTGTCGGAGCAGCAGAAGATCGAGTTCCTCGCGGCCGAGGAGCCGCAGAACCCGCAGGGTGCGAGCGAGGTCGCCGATCGCTACTGGAAGCACGGCCACGGGGGCCTGCAGACCTCCTCCCGGGTGTGCCTCGGCGAGACCGAGAAGGTGTGGGTCGAAGGTTGCGTGAGGGCGGGGCAGCTCGAGAGGTGCGCGGGCAAAGACACCGTTCTCCTCACGCCGGGCGGCGCCTCGGCGCGTCGGAGCTTCCTCCTCGCACGCGCGCACGGCGCGATCGGCGTCGTGCTCGTCGCCGTGGCGCTGTGGGCCGGCGTGGTGCACGTGAGCTTCCGCATGTCGCGCAGCTCGCTCGAGGATCTGGCGCGGCGGCGCGGACAGCTGAAGTCGATCGCGCCCAGCGTCGTCGCGGGCGTCGCCGGGGTCGGCACGCTGTTCACCGCCGCGACGTGGGGCGGCTTCCACGGTCCGTGGTCTACGTTCGGCGTCGCGGTGGTGTTCGTGTGCGCCATGCTGCTCGCGAGCCTCGGCCGGCTGCGCGTCCTCGGCGCGGCGCGCCGGTTCGTCGCCGACACCCGGACCTCGTCCTTGCACGCGCCCGACGCGGGCGTGTCGGAGCTCGCGGCTCGCGTGGCGAACGACGCGTCGCCGATCGAAGGGTTCGAGCAGGGCCGAAGGCATGCGTTCGTGCAGTTCGTCGTGCGCGAGACCTTCATGACCATCAAGAACAACAAGGCGACGACCGACACGCGTGAGGTCGCTAGGGGCATGTTCCCGCCGCACGTTCCGATCGAGGACGCGTCCGGGCGCGGGATGCTCGAGCTGGCCCGCTGCTCCGTCGACGTCGAAGGGGCACCGCCGACGATCCCGCTCGACTGGCAGCCGCCGTGGTTCGCCGCCCTCGTCGGCGAGCTCCCGCGGTCGCCCGGGCACCAGCGCTTCGCGGTTGAATGGGTCGCCATCGATCCCGGCGATCCGCTGCTCATCTACGGCGGCGTCGAGCGCGTCTCGCCGGAGAAGGTCGGCGCGCCGATGACCGCCGAGTACCGCGGCGATCCGCAGGTCCCCGTCGTCCGAGGAAAGGACGAGTCGCCGGCGATCGTCCACGTCGGCGACGAGGCGACGCTGCTCCGCGGGATCGATCGCGAACGGCGCGCGCGGATGGTCTCGATCGCGCTGATCGTCGCCGGGCTGGTCGGCGGCGCCGCCGCGTTCGTTTGGGCGCTGCGCCTTCCCGAGTGAGCCGCCGAAGGCCCTTGCGGCCCGCCGCGAGGACGACGACGAACCCCGGACGATGGCCCTCGGCATGCCCTGGCGCTCGGTCCAGCACGTCTACTTCGACGACCTCGACGCGCTGAACATCCTCCACAACATGCGCTACCTGCTGTTCATGGAGCGGGCGCGCGGCGAGCTCTTCAACGCGCTCGGCTTCCGCTGGCAGGACGACTTCGTCCACAACCCCGACAAGTACCACGTGGTCGCTGCGCACGAGATCAAGTACCTCGCGCCGGTGCGCGGCGAGGGCGAGGTCGCCGTCGAGATCGCGCCCACGCACCTCGGCACCTCGAGCCTCGTCTTGCACGCGACGGTCGAGTCGCTCGACGGCAAGCACCTCTACGCCGACGGCACGACCCGCCTCGTGCGCCTCGATCCGGACACCAACAAGCCGTGCCCCTGGTCGCAGCCGTTCCGCGACAAGCTGCAGAAACTCGTGCGGCAGACGTCCGGCACCTAGAGCACCGAACGGTTTGAAGCCTGCTGCAACCCGCGATGTTGCGCGATCTTCGCGTCGTACTCCCTCCGGTCTCCTCGACGTACTGCCAGTACGCCTGCGTCGCCCTCCGGTCCGTGCGACGCGAATCTCACGCAAGTGTTTCGCGACGGATTCAAACCGTTCGGTGCTCTAGCCGAGGTGCCGCTCGACGAGCTCGCTGCAGCGCTTCCACCCGTCGGCGTCGCGCAAGGGCGCGCCGTGCGAGAAGGCGATGACCTTCGGCCGCTCCCGGGCGAGGGTCTCGAGGGCCCACGCGCGGTAGGTCGCGCGATCGGCGACGGCGAGCCACTCGAACGTGCGCCCCAGCTGCAGCCCCGGCGCGGTGCGGAGCGCGCGCAGCGCCACGCCCATCACGCCGCTCACCGGCTCGGCGATATGGAAGAAGGAGTCGCAGACGACCAGCGTGTCGTCGACGGCGAGCCACGTCTCGCCCGTCTTGGTGCCCCGCGCCGGCAGCAGCCGGACGTGCCCGGGGAGCGACACCTCGTCGAGCGCGCGCACGCCCTGGTGACCCTTGGCCAGGAGCCGCGGGCGCGCGCCGTCGCTCGCGATCGCGGTCGCCTCCGGCCAGCGCGCCCGATAACGCGGCAAGGAGAGGTGATGGAAATGGTTCGGCGAAACGAGCACGCGCGGCGCGCCGAGGCGCTCGACGACCTGCGCGGTCGCGTCGCCGACCCACGTCGGCGAGAACACGAGCGCGCCGTCGTCGAGGCGCGCGACGATCATGTCGACGCTCCACCCGCTCGGGTCGCGCCGGCTGACGCGCGAGACCCCGGGGGCGAGCTCGTCGATCACGACGGCTCGCGAGGCGGTTCGCTCATCTTGGCCTTCGGGCGCGCGACCACCACCATCGCCGCCCGCACGAGGCGCTCGCCGAACGCGTAGCCGGGCTGCACCTCGGCGACGACCGTACCGGCGGGGTGCTCGTCGGTCTCGACCTGCTGGATCGCCTCGTGGACGAGCGGATCGAACGGCTGGCCGACGCCGCCGACGCGCTTGATGCCGACGCGCTCGAGCGAGTCGTTGAACTGCTTGAGGACCATCTTCACGCCCTCGGCGATGGCCTTCGCGTCGGTGGTCTGCTCGGCGTGCACCACGGCCCGCTCGAGGTTGTCGAAGACCGGGAGCAGCGCGCGGAGCAGCTCCTCGGCGCCCTTCTTGTACGAGTCGTCGACCTCGCGGCGGCTGCGCTTGCGGTAGTTGTCGAAGTCCGCGGCCGTGCGCAGCAGCTGATCGCGGAGCTTGGACGCCTCGGCCTTGGCCTGCTCGACGGGATCGGGCGGCGGCGGCTCCGGCGTCGCCGCCTGCTCGGGCGCTCCGCCGTCGGCGGGCGGATCTTCGCCGGGCTGGGAAGTCTTGTCGGGGGAGCTGCCGTTCTCGGGGCTGTCCGTCATCAGGCGGCGAGCATAATGCGGCCGGCTCGGGTCGCAATCTCGGCGATTGCGCTCGGCGTGCGAGTCGACGACGGTTGCTCCCGCCACCATGCCCGCGCCCCCGCCTTCGCTTCGCGCCTGCGCCGCGTGCGGGAACCCCGTCGATCCGCTGCGCGCGCCCGTGGTGGCCATCCTCGACGGACGTTTCGCCTATTTCTGCTCGGCGGCGTGCAAGCAGGCGGCGGCCGCGCAGTCCATCGTCCCGCCCCGGGTCGCGCCGAAGCGTGTCGCGCCCGAGCCGGTGTTCGAGCGAATCCAGGAGCCCGTCGACCGACCCCCCCGCGACGACTCCCCCCACGACTCCCATGACGACGATCGCTGGGAGCCCGAGCTCCACCCGGACTCCGCGTCGATCGCGCCGGTGCCCGATCGTCTCGAAGAGAGCCTCGCGCCTGCCGAGCGCGATGAGCGCGATGAGCGCGACGCGCCGATCGAGCCGCCCGAGAGCTCCGAGCGGTTCGCGCCGTCGGCTCTGCCGGCGCCCGTCGAGGACGGCGTCGCGCGCGGACTGCGCGTCCTCGCGCTGGTGCTCGCGGCCGCCGCGGTCGCCATCGCCCTGGTCGACGCGCGCGCGTCCACCTCTCGACTGACCGCGGGGTCCGCCGCGTGCGTCCTGCTCGTCGGGCTGTGGCTCGCGTCGCTGCCGTCGTTGCAGCGCGGCGCCCGCCATCCGGTCGCGGCCGCGCTCGAGGCCGATCTGGGCGGCCCCAGCGCGTCCGGCGCGATCGCGGCGACCTCCGCGATCGCGCTCGCGTGGGCGCTGCTCCTCTTGCGAAAGCCCGGCGCCGCGACGGCGACGTCGGCCGCCGTGTGGGTGGTGCTGGCGGCCTCGGCGGCCGAGCTCGTGGCTCACCTGGTGATGCGCGGCACGCTCGCCGACGCGCGCGCCGTGCTCGGACCGCTGGTCGAGGGCTCCGCGGTCGAGCCGCACATCGGCGAGATCTCCCAGCTCGGACCTGGCGATCGCGTCCGCTCCGACGTGCGCGTGGTCGAGGGCGAGCTGGTGATCGAGCAGTGGGGGCTCGCCGATCTCCGCGTCCGACGCCGCGCCGACGAGGCGATCGCCGGCGGCGCGATCGTGCGCGAGGGCACGGCGCGCGCGCGCGTCGTCGCGGTGGGGCGCTCCCGCGCGTTCGCGCGCCTCTTGTTCGACGCGGTCGAGCGCTCCGATCGCGCGTCGCCCGGCCTGCGGACCCTCGACGGCAGCGCGCCGTGGCTGATCGGCGCCGTGGTGGTGCTGGCGATCGTCATCGGCATCGTGTCGAAGGGTCGCGTGGGACCGACGCTGGTCGCCGGCATGGCCGCGGGCGCGTCGATCCTCGTCACTCCGGCGCGCAGGCTCGCCGTCCGCGAGCAGCTCCGGGGGATCGTCGAGGCGGCGCGGCGCGGGGCCGCGTTTCGCGACGGCGACGCGTTCGCGCGCGCGGGCAGCGTGCGGACGGCGATCTTCTGCGCGCGCGGCACCGTGCTCTCGTCGGCCCCCGACGCGTGCGACGTCGAGGAGCTCGGCCCGCACGCGAGCGCGACCGACGTGCTCGCCCTCGCCGCGGGAGCCGAGCGCGGCGTCGAGCACCCGCTCTCGCAGGCGATCGCGCGCGCCGCCGCGGCGCGCGAGGTGCGGCCGGTCGACCTCCGCAACGTCACGTACGAGCCCGGGCTCGGCGTGCGCGGCGAGCTCGCCTCCGGGCAGGTGGTGGCGATCGGAGGCCGGCAGCTCTGCTTGCGCGAGCACGTGCCCACCGCCGAGCACGAGGCGCGCATCGAGGAGCTCGAGCGCATCGGCCGCGAGGTGCTGCTCGTCGCGCGCGGAGGCCGTCTGATCGGCCTGTTGGTCATGCAGTACCCGCTGCGGGCGGGCGCGCTCGCCGCCGTCCAGCGCGTCGAGGACGTCGAGGTGGAGCCGGTGCTCCTCGGCGGCGGCGCGCGCGCGCGGCTCGAGGCCGTCGGCAGGGCGCTCGGCGTCGAGCACGTGCGGCCCGAGATCGGTCCCGCCGAGCGGGCGGCGGAGGTCCGGCGCATCGCCCAGAGCAGCGGTCCCGTCGCGGTCATGGGTCGCATGCCTCGCGACGCGGCCGCGCTCGGCGCCGCCGACGTGGCGATCGCGCTCGACGACGCCGGCACGGCGCCCGACGCGCGCGAGGAGGGCAGGGCGCCGCCGTCGATCGCCCTCATGCACCACCGCCTCGTCTCGGCCGTCGACGTCCTGGCGTTGGCGCAGGCCACCCGCGCGCGGGTCGGCGCCGCCCTGCTCGTCGGCCTCGCGCCGGTCGCGCTCGCGGCGCTTCCGGTCGCGTTCGGTCTGGTCCGGCCTTCGTGGGCGCCCTTGGCGGCCCTCGCGGCCACCGTGGCGCTGGCCGTTCGGGAGCTCGTCGCGGCCGCGCTTCCCGAGGGTGGCCATTTCGACGAAACTCGCTGAATGGCCCACGGCCGCCGCGCCCCCTCGTCGCATCCCGACCGGAACGACACCGAGCACTACCGCGAGATGCTCGCGGCCTTCATGGCGAAGAAGGGGCTGCGATCGACCAAACAGCGCGATCACATCGTCGAGGCGTTCTTCGCCCAGCCCGATCACGTCTCGATCGAGGAGCTCCTCGCGCGCGTCCGCGAGCGCGATCCGGCGATCGGCTACGCGACCGTGTATCGCACGCTCAAGCTGCTGACCGAGAGCGGCGTGGCGAACGAGCGCAAGTTCGGCGACGGGCTCACGCGCTACGAGCTCGCCGACGACGAGACCCACCACGATCACCTCATCTGCCTCGAGTGCCAGAAGATCGTGGAGTTCGAGGAGCCCGAGGTCGAGCGCCTGCAGGAGGAGATCGCGCGGCGCCACGGCTTCGTGGTGCGCTCGCACAAGCACGAGATGTACGGCGTGTGCCCCGATTGCCAGAAGAAGGCGGCGGCCAGGCAGGGACGCAACTGAGTGCGCGAGCGGTTCGCGCCTTCCCCGACCGGTGATCTGCACCTCGGCGGCGCGTACGTGGCGCTCGCCGCCTTCCTCCGCGCGCGCGCGACCGGCGGCGCGTTCGTCGTGCGCATGGAGGACCTCGATCCGCCGCGCGTGGTGCCCGGCGCCGCCGATCGCATCCTCGACGATCTCTGCTGGCTCGGCCTCGGCTGGGACGAGGGGCCGCGCGTCGGCGGGCCGTTCGCTCCCTACGAGCAGAGCCGGCGCCAAGGCCGGTACGACGCCGCGATCGCCGAGCTCGCCGCGCGCGGGCTCGTCTACCCGTGCACCTGCACGCGCGCGGAGATCGCGCGCGCCGCGTCCGCGCCGCACGCCGGCGAGGAGGGACCGCGCTACCCGGGCACCTGTCGCGATCCTGCGCGCCGCAGGGAGGGCAGGCCGGCCGCGCTGCGGCTGCGCGTCCCCGACGAGATCATCCGCTTCGTCGACGCCATCGCCGGCGCGCGCGCGGAGAACGTCGCGGAGACCGTCGGCGATTTCGTCCTGCGCCGCGCGGACGGGGTGGCGTCCTACCAGCTCGCGGTCGTCGTCGACGACCTCGAGATGCGCATCGACGAGGTGGTGCGGGGAGACGATCTGCTCCCGTCCACGGCGAGGCAGGTGTTGCTCGCGCGGCTGCTGGGCGGCGAGCCGCCGCGGTGGGTGCACCTGCCGCTCGTGCTCGGACCGGACGGCGAGCGTCTGGCCAAGCGGCATCAGTCGCGCTTTCGCGGATCGACGGTGGCGGAGCTGCGCGAGGCCGGCGTCGCGGCCGAGGAGATCGTCGGCGTCCTGGCCGCCGCGCTCGGCGTGACCGACGCCCCCCGCCCCGCCGCTCCCGACGCGCTCATCGCCGCCGCGCGCGAGCGTGCGCCGGCGCGCACGGCGCCGTTCCACGTGCCCGAGGCGTGGGTCCGTCCGCGCGCGTCGCACTGAAAATCGGGGCCGTCCTGGATCGCTTGTCCGCCGAACGAGCGGCCGCGTACCCTCGCTGTCGATGACGCCGAAGCAGCCGCCGCACGAGATGCGACCCTCGGCCGTCCCCAAGCGTGTCTCCCTGCCGCCGACGCCGAGGCAGGTCCTCGAGCCGACCGAGCCCGCGGTCGTGGTGACCGGCATCTGCGGCCGGCTCGGTCGGCGCGTGTGCCGCATCCTCCACCGCGAGACGCGCGTCGTCGGCATCGACCGCCGCCCCTTCCACGACAAGCCGAAGGACGTCGAGCACTGGCAGGTCGACGTCCGTCGCAAGAAGACGCAAGACGTCTTCCGAGCCGGGCCCGCCGGCGTCAGCGCCGTCGTGCACCTCGGGATCATGCACGACCCGCGGGCGTCGACCGCCGATCACCATTCGTGGAACGTCACCGGGTTCGCCAAGCTCCTCGAGTACGTCGCGCAGTACAAGATCCCGAAGCTGGTCGTGCTCTCCAGCGCCAACGTCTACGGCCCGCAGCCGGAGAACGCCCAGTTCCTCACCGAGGACGCGCCGCTGCTCGGCGGCCAGCGCTTCCCCGAGATCCGCGACCTCGTCGAGGTCGACATGCTGGCGCAGTCGTTCTTCTGGAAGAACCCGGCGACCGAGACCGTCGTGCTGCGTCCGGTGCACATCCTCGGCGCGGTGCGCAACGCGCCGTCGAACTACCTGCGCCTGCAAACGGTGCCGACCCTCCTCGGGTTCGATCCGATGGTGCAGGTGATCCACGAGGACGACGTGGTGCACGCGCTGCGGCTGGCCCTCCGGCCCGGCGTGCGCGGCATCTTCAACATCGCCGGGCCCGATCCGCTGCCGCTCTCGCGGCTCATCAAGGCTGCGGGCCGGACGAGCGTCCCCATCCCCCATGGCCTCGCCAAGGGCCTGCTGGGCAGCCTCTACAAGTATCGGCTCTCCTCGTTCCCCGCGCCCGAGCTCGATCACATCCGCTACGTCTGCATGGTCGACGACAGGCGGGCCCGAGAGGAGCTCGGCTACGCCCCGCGCCGGTCGATCGAAGAAACCGCCCACGCGGTGGACGAGCTCTAGCGGCGGCGCGGCGGGATTCGTCGCCCCCCACTGGAATGCCGCAACGCGGCGTACCCGACGCGCCAAAGAGGGAGTAAGCATCCCCCGCGATGTCGAGCGCCAGCGTGACCGAAACGAAGAAGAACCCCATCGTCGCCTACTTCGCGGACTTCAAGGTCCTGAAGGACAACCCGAAGGAGTTCTGGGGCATCCAGGCCATCAACTTCCTCGACAGCACCGCGTACTTCGCGATGTTGAGCGTGGCGATGCTCTATCTCCGGACCGATCTCGGCTTCGGGCTCAAGAGCTCCGGCTACGTGATGACGGCCTTCACGTCGATGGTCACCATCTCGATGCTCTTCTCGGGCGTCGTCGGCGACGTGATGGGCGTGCGCAAGTCGCTCTGGCTCTCGATGGGCCTCAAGCTGCTCTTGTCGGGTTCGCTCCTCGCCCTCGGCCTCGTGAAGTCGATCCCGGGTCGTCAGGCGCTGGTGGTCCTCTCGCTGCTCGCGATGGCGCCGATGCTGGCGCTGATCCAGACGGTGTTCCAGGCCGCGAACGTGCGCTTCACCTCGAAGCGATCGCGCAGCGCCGGGTTCAACCTCTGGTACCTGTTCATGAACGTCGGCGCGTTCGTCGCCGGCGAGGTCATCGACCGCGTCCGCCTCACCTACAAGCTCCCCAACGCGTGGATCGTCGGCTTCGGCGCCGCGACCTCGCTGCTCGCGCTCCTCGTCACCGGCTCGCTGATCCACAGCGAGAAGCAGGTGCACGGCCCCGACGAGGCCGAGGCCGAGGCGGCGGCGGCGAAGAAGGACGAGGTGCCGAAGAAGAAGGCCCTCGAGATCCTCAAGGACATGGTCCGCGAGAGCGCGTTCTGGCGCTTCCTCTGCCTTGTCGGGGTGCTCCTCGGGGTGCGCGCGGTGTTCGTCTACATCTACATGCTGATGCCGCAGTACTGGATCGAGGTGATGGGCAAGGAGGCGCCGATCGGGCTCCTCAACCAGATCAACCCGTTCCTCATCGTCGCCGGCCTCATTCTCTTCATCCCCATCGCCAACCGCTGGAGCGTGTTCCGCATGCTGACCGTCGGCGCGATCATCTCGGCGCTCTCGCTCTTCGTGCTCACGCTGCCGTGGACGATGTTCTCGACCGACTTCGGGCGCGCGCACTTCCGCATGAGCGCGACGATGATGGTCGTGCTGTCGATCGGAGAGGTGATCTGGTCGCCGAAGCTCTCGGAGTACACCGCGGCGATCGCGCCCAAGGGGCAGGAGGGCGCGTACCTCGGCATGAGCATGATGCCGTGGTTCATCGCGAAGATGGCGGTCTCGGCGATGTCCGGGCACATGCTCGAGCGTTGGTCGCCCGACGGCATCGGCGACAAGCTGCGCGCCGGTCAGGTCGACTTCTGGCACTCGCCCTCGGGGATGTGGTTCGTGCTCGGCATCTGGGCGCTGTCCGGTCCGATCATCGCCCTCATGGCCGAGAAGTGGCTGACCAAGGGCGCGCGGTGGAAGGCCGAGGACGTCCCCGCTCCCGGCGCCGACGCGGCGAGCGAAGCCGCGTAACGCCGAGACCGGCCCCGAGATCGGCGAACGCACCGCGTGCGAGCCGCGCAGCCCTTGCCCGATCGAGTCGGCGCATCGCTCTCGCTGTTCGTGGTCAGCGCTTCTTCGCGGCGGCCACGATCTTCTGGGTCGTCGCGTGGAAGCGCGACGTGGTCGGCTGCCCGAAGAGCTTCGTGAGGAACGGCAGCGCGTTCACCGCGCGGCCCGGCTGCTGGTTCAGCACGACGAACGCCTCGCCGTCCGTCGCGTCGAGGACCTCGACGTCGCCCTTCGGGGAGCGCGCGGGCAGCGCGACCTTCGGCGGACGACCCTGGTGGAGGAACACCACGCAGAGGCGCGTATGCTCGGAGACCTCGACGCCGGCGAACGCGTCGCGCGCGAGCGCCGCCTCGACCTCGGTGACCGTGCGCACCATCGCCTCGACCTCGTAGCCGAGGTCCTTCCTCAGGCGCGCCTCGATCTTCCGCTGGAGCGCGGCGCGGCCCTCGCCCGGGCTGTCGAAGAAGACGTTGCCGGACTGGATGTACGTGCGGACGTCGGCGAAGCCGAGCCCCTCGAAGATGGCGCGCAGTCGCTCCATCCTGACGACGCGGCCGCCGACGTTCACCGCGCGCAGGAAGGCGATGTGGGTCGTCAGCGCGAGCTCTTCGCCGACTATGCCGGCGGCTTGATGCAGCACCCGGTGAGGCAGTAGAGCCCCGTCGGACACGGCGTGGTCGGGCTGCACTTGGTCAGCTCCGGCGGACAGGTCCCCGGGGGCTCCACCGGCGCGTCAGGCGGCGGCGCGTCGACACCGGCGTCGGGCGGCGGCGGGTAGCACTCCGGCGGCAGCGTCAGCTTGCCGAGGCAGAAGTCGCACTTGCCGCACGGGTTGCTGCACTCCGGGATCTGCGTGCAGGTCGGGCACTTGGTGGGATCGCCGAGCGCTTCGGAGGTGCAGCCCGCGACGAGCTTGACGGTGTAGCTCTTGCCGGTCGCGTCGAAGACCTGGCAGCAGCCCGCGCAGTCGCAGCCCTTCGGCGTGAGCGGCTTGCAGTACTTGACGCACTTGTCGCTCGGCGGCGGGCACAGCTTCGGATCGGCCGCGGCCTTCGGATCGTACGGACAGCGCGGGTCCTTCGAGCCGACGAGGCACTGCGCCGGGAACAGGCAGCCGTCGTTACCCGAGCCGCTGTTGCCGTCGAACCAGCAATCCTGCTTGCACGGATCGATGTTGTCGCCGGGGATGCCGGTGGCGAACGACCCCTCGTCGTTGTCGAGCGGCCCGGTGCACTCGGGATCGAGCCAGTCGACCAGACCGTCGCCGTCGTCGTCCTTGCAGTTGGTGCACTGCGTGCTGCCCGCGGTGCAGCCGATCAGCGCGTCCGGTCCGACGATCGCGCCGTCGGGCAGGACCACCGCGCCGTCGGGGAGCACGGTCGTTCCGGGCGGGTAGGCGCCGGGGCCGCCGACTTCGGCGGTCGGAACCGTGGCGTCGTATTCGGTGCCTGGTTGGCAGCTCGGATCCGTCGCCGGATCGCACGTCGTGCTCGGGGACTCGTCGGACGATCCGCCGCACGCGGCGAAGATCGCTCCGCCGAGCGCGAACACGGCGGCCAGGGCCAACAGATGCATCGACTTCTGCATTTTTCCTCCAGCGCTCCTCGATCAACCCGGCGGCTTGATGCAGCAGCCGGTCAGACAGTACGAGCCCGTCGGACACGGCATGGTCGGGCTGCACGGCGGGAAGCCGACCGGACAACCGGTGGTCCCTCCGTCGGGAGATCCAGCATCGGGCGGCGGCGCGTCGGGCGCGGTGCCGTCGGGCGGCGGCGCGTCGACGCCCGCGTCGGGCGGGGGCGGATAGCACTCGGGCGGCAGCGAGGTCTTGCCGAGGCACCAGTCGCACTTGGCGCACGGGTTGGTGCACTCGGGGACCTTCGTGCACGTCGGGCACTTGGTGGGATCGCCGAGCGCCTCGGTCGTGCAGCCGGCGACGAGCTTGACGGTGTAGACCTTGCCGGTCGCGTCGTAGACGTCGCAGCAGCCGGCGCAGTCGCAGCCCTTCGGCGTGAGCGGCTTGCAGTACTCGATGCACTTGGGCGGCGGCGGCGGGCACTCCTTCGGATCGGCGGCGGCGACCGGATCGTACGGGCACTTCGGATCGGTCGATCCCGGCAGGCACTTGCCCGGCCAGTCGCAGCCGTCGTTGCCGGAGCCGCTGTTGCCGTCGAACCAGCAGTCCTGCTTGCACGGATCGATGTTGTCGCCCGGGATGCCGGTGGCGAACGAGCCCTCGTCGCGATCGAGCGGGCCGGTGCACTCCGGATCGAGCCAATCCGTGAGGCCGTCGCCGTCGTCGTCGAGGCAGTTGGTGCACTGCGTGCCGCCGGGGAGGCAGGGGTACGCCGCGTCGGTGAGGATCGCGCCGTCGGGCAGGAGCACCGCGCCGTCGGGGAGGATCACCGAGCCGTCGGGCAGGAGCGTGATGCCGTCGGGGACGCCGAGATCGGTGCCCGGGGTGGTCTCGGCGACGGTGGTGTCTTGCTCGATCGTACCGTCACCGCCGAGCGTGTCGCCGCCACCGGTGCCCGTATCGCCGGCCGGCACGCACGCCGGATCGGTGGCCGGATCGCAGGTGGGCGTGTCTTCGGTGGTGGTGGAGCTGCACGCGATGCCGATGGCGCTCGTCAGGGCGAACACCGAGGCGACGGCGATCAACGTCCTCGAAGTCATTCGGAAAGCCTCCCGTCCTCCTGAGGATCGGTCAACCCCCCACTTTGAGCAAAGAACGAGTCGGCGCGGTAGAGCACCGTACGACAGCCTGCGTCGTGCTCGTGTGCACTCTACACGGTAATTTTCGAGGAATTGCGCGCCTGCGCACCTCGTCGCACGAGACGATCGTGCCTCGATCTGGTGCCTCGGTGAGGACCGGAGGCCTCACCGTGCCCAATCAGTCTTTGGCTCCGGGCTCGGCGCCGAGCAGCTCGCCGACGTCGTCGTCGGTCTTCGGGGTGTCGAGCAGCTCGCCGTTCGGTCCGTCGCGACGGATGACGAACACGCGTCGCTGCACCGTCTCGCTGCTCTCGCGCGCCCACACACTGACGAAGTTCACGCCGGGCCGCAGCGGCACGTCGAGATCGAAGGCGAACTTCTTCGGGTCGCCGCCGTTCTTGTTCGAGTGGTAGTAGACCTTGCGCGCCCCGACGAACACGTAGACGTCGAGGACGCGATCGCCGTCGGTCGCGAAGCCCTTGAGCTTGGCGCGATCGGTCCGCGTCACCAGGTCGAGCGCCTCGACCTCGATGACCGGCGGCGAGTGCGAGAGCAGATCGATCCACGGCTGGGTGCCGTTCGGCGGCGCGGCGACGTCTTTCTTGGCGGACGACGAGGAGATGGCCTTCGCCGGCTTGGGCGGCGGCGGCAGCGCGCCGGCGCCGATCTTGCCGGCGCTCTTCTGCGCGAAGCCGAAGCGACCGCCGCCCA
>JACPFM010000013.1 GCA_016182965.1 Deltaproteobacteria bacterium
AGCCGCCCAGACCTTTCGCACGGGCATCGAGGATCCCGAGCTTCGATTGCCCGAACTGCGGAAAGCGAATGCCGTCGCGCACCTCGAGTGGTGCTGCTTTTGCCGCTCCGGGATACCAGCCGAACCCTGTTGGAGGCCGCGTGTAGGCGGCCTTGTAGACGTAGCTGACCGAGGTCGTGATCGGTTGCTCGCCCTGCAGCTCTCGACCCAGGTAGTCCTTACCATCCCAGTCGACGACCGCCGCTTGACCCGTGGCCGCCGCCACGTTGCCGCTGTACGTGCGCCCCGCGATCTGTGCCGACCAGTCGATGCGCAGCAGCGAGCTCGGAATGCTCGAGCCGGATAGCGGGATCGTCAGCCGTCGAGCCGCCTTGCGACCGGGAACCGAGCCGCTATCGTAACGGAGGGTCAGCGGAGTGCCGGGGATCGGGATCTGCTCCGCGAGAGACTGACTGCGACAGCGGATGATAGAGCCCGGCTTGTTGCAGTCCGGCTCGTCCTTTCGGTCACCATACGGCGGCGGCTGCTTCGGCGACGTCGCGTCAGAGGGCGCCGCGTAAGACCAGGCCACGAGACAGCAGCTGAAGTGGGCGACCGAGAATCTCCACAGGACTTTGCCGGCCGCAAACGTCTTCGCGAGATCCGCCCGCTCGGCATCCGTAATCGCGAGCGCGTCGAGTTGTTCCTTCGATGCTGCTTTCCCGGAACCGTCGACGTCGAGCAGTGCAAGACCGCCCTCGATTGACAGAATCTTCACGACGCGGCCGGTTTGCTCCGGAATCCAGGCGGCCTTGTCGTGGTCGAACTGCGCCCATGGCAACGCCTCGCCGACCGGCAGTGCCAAGTCGTTCTCGACGTACAGTGAGATCGGCTTGTCGAATGCGACGTGCGGCGCGGCGGTCGCCATGGCCTCGTCCGCCGTCAGCTCGAAGCCATAGAGAGGTGCGACCGTCGACGGTACCGGCGACGGAATGGCACGCTCGACGGTGGGCCCAACCGTGAACTCCGTGATGCGAACGTGCAGAGTCTCGGCGGACACCGTGCTGCCGTCCTCCTTCACGAGCTTGGACGTCGTTCCCTCGGGGACGAACAGCGCGGGCCTTCTCTTCCCGAACGAATCCGTGACACTGGTGCCGAGGACGACTTGTCGAGGAGCAACGGGTGATGTCGTGATCTTCGTGACCGCGGGATCGAGTTTGGTAACGACTACATCCTCCATCACGACGTGGTCGCGCCAGGGGACCACGACCCGTCTGGTCACGGGCAGCAGGCCGCTGCCTTGGAATTCGACGATGACGGCTCCACCCCCATTGACGACCAAGTCGAAGCGGCCGTCTTCGCGGGTGACTGTGCTTCCAAGCTCGCTATGCCCCCGGATCGTGACCGGAACACCTCCGACGGCCGCGGTCTTGTCGTCGAGCACGCGCCCATGCAGGACCGCGAGCCTGTTCGAGTCGATCGCGCCGGTCTTCACACCCACTTGCTGGGCAGCGGTGCCTGCATAGAGGAAGGCATTTGCCTCGGCAATGTCCGTGGCCGATGCGAACGGCACTTTCGGCGCAGTGAGCGCGGGATCATCAGGCGCCGTGCGCACGACGAGGCTCGGCCCCGTCGTCGACACGTTTCCGGCGGAGTCGAGCGCCTCGACGCGAGCTTCGATGGCGGTGCCGACGGCGAGCCCTGTGAGGTCGAACGACAAGGTCGTCGCAGGAACGGTCCCCACGACGCTGCCGTCGCGAAGGACTTGGTAGGAGACCACCCCGAAGTCATCCTCGGCGGGCGTCCAAGCGAGGTTGAGCGACGTCCTCAGGATGTTGCTCGCCCTGAGCAGCGTTCCCAGCGGCCAACTCGGCGCAATCGTATCCATCGTCGCATCGACGCCTGTGTCCGCCGCGTCGTCGACCTGCGCCTCGGTGGTACCGTCCACAGAGTCGCCGACTACCGCCGTGTCTCCTGGGGAGGGCGCGGTATCGTGGGGCCGCGCATCGCCGCACGCCAGGACGAAAACGCCCAACAGCCAAACAACCATCGCGCCCACCTGGGGCGGGAACCAGCGCACCGACGCAGACATCCACGCGATACTACGCGGATCGCGTCGCGCGAGAAGCGTCGCACAGATCGCACAACGCAGATCAGCCCGTTCGTTCACGGCAGCGCCCGCAGCGAGCCGCTGGTCAACATCAACGACATTCGTCGATTCGACGCTGTGCGCGATCTACCCGGCTGGCGGCAGCGAGCGTCAGTCGATCTCGCCGAGCGAGAAGCGGCTGGGCGACGTCGACTCCAGAACTCCTGACCTTGCGCGATGGTCATGATGCAGGACCGCGACGACCGAACGGTCGTTTCCCCCTCTCCCTCCGGGAGAGCGGGATTGGGGGCGGGGGTAGATTCCGGCCCTCTCCCGGAGGGAGAGAGCGACCATCGGTGCCTTCCCAGACGCGCGATTTCGGCATCACGGTGTGCGAGCCGGATCGCTGCAGTTTCCGCCACCTGCGCTGGCGGGTCAGGAGGCCTGGACTCGACCGGAAATGCGATCTTCCCTGCGATGGAGGGGATGTCTTCGAAACCAGCAAGCGCGAGGCCAGTGTTCCGACTCGGTTCTTTGCCGCCGCGCCCGGCGACCGACTGCGCAGGTGTCCGCGTGACGGCGTGACAGCCGCAAGCGGCCCCGGTCGAGGGAGCTTCGAACGAACCGCCTTGCCCCCGCGAGGCTCCGACGCGATCGTCTCGGATGACCGCCATGAACATCCTCGCGCTCGCGTGCTTCAACACCGGCGACCGATTCCTGCAGCGCGCCAAGGAGCGCGGCGCCCGCGTGTGGCTGCTCACCAAGGAGAGCTTCCTGCGCAAGAAGCCCTGGCGGCGAGACCTGCTCGAGGACGTGCTCGCCGAGCCCGACGACGTCACGATGGCGCAGACGATCAACGGCATCAGCTGGCTCGCGCGCACCATCAAGTTCGATCGGATCATCCCGTTCGACGACGTCGAGGTCGAAGCGGCCGCGCACCTCCGGGAGCACCTGCGCGTGCCGGGCATGGGCGACACGCGCGCGCGGGTGTTCCGCGACAAGCTCGCGATGCGGGTCCACGCCGAGGAGTCGGGGATCCCGGTGCCGCCATTCGTCGGCCTGATCCACCACGACGACATCCGTCGCTTCGTCGAGCGCGTGCCGCCGCCGTGGATGCTCAAGCCGCGCATGGAGGCGTCGAGCACGGGGATCCGGAAGATCGAGAGCACCGAGGAGCTGTGGGACGCGATCGAGGCGTTCGGCGATCAGGCCGCGCACCACCTGCTCGAGAAGTACCTGCCCGGCGAGGTGGGTCACGTCGACTCGATCGTCTCGGAGGGCAAGGTGGTGTTCGCCGAGGTGCACCGCAACGGCATCTCGCCGTTCGACGTCTCGCACGGCGGCGGCGTCTTCTCGACCTACACCGGCGCTCGAGGCGCTCAACGCCAAGGTGCTCGCGGCGTTCGGTTACCGGCGCGGGGTCGCGCACCTCGAGTACATCAAGCACGAGGGCGACGGGCTGATGTACTTCCTCGAGGTCGGCGCGCGCGTGGGCGGCGCGCACATCGCCGACCTCGTCGAGGCCGCGACCGACATCAACCTGTGGGCCGAGTGGGCCGACATCGAGATCGACAAGGGCGAAGTCCCCTACGTGCTGCCGCCGCGCCGCGCGGACTACGGCGGTCTGGTCCAGTGCCTCGCGCGCACGGAGCACCCGGATCTCTCCGCGTACGACGATCCCGAGGTCTACGAACGCAGCGACGATCCGTTCCACGCCGGCTTGATCGTGCGCTCGCCGAGCCATGCGCGCGTGCGCGAGCTCCTCGACGACTACTCGCGCCGCTTCGCGGACGAGTTCCTCTCGGTGGTGCCGCACTACAAGCTGCCGCCGCGGCGGTGAGGTCCTCCACCGACCGTGCGAGGCGTGCCCTTACGCCTGCGCGCCGCGTCCTTCGCGTCCGCATCCGCGTTCGCGTTCGCGTCCGCGTTCGCGTTCGCTTCCGCGTCCGCGTTCGCGTTCGCGTCTACTCCACCCGCGTCGGATCCAGCAGCTTCCCCTCCGGCGTCAGCCCCGCCTTCTTCATCAGCTCCTCGTTGCTCCCCGAGGGCACGTCCTTCGGTCGGTCCTCGACCCGGTCGACCACCATGCTGGTCATGTCGTTGGTGACGCCGGGCGAGATCTCGACGCGAAGGTGATGGCTCGTGTCGGCTCCCCGGACGTGCATCTTCGAGAAGACGGTGCCGGTCGGGCCGACCACCGCCTCGGCGTCGTCGGACTGCTCGCGAACCCAGTTGGCGACCTTCTCCGGCGGGTGCGGGACATGGACGTAGACGCTGCCGCCGAACGAGCGGTCGATGCGCGCGCCGCGGGGCAGGAGCAGCTCGAAGGCCTTCTCCTGACCCGGCGCGGGCTCGCCGGGCGCGAGGCGGTCGGGCGGCGTGCTCGCGGCAGGGGCGACGCTCTGCTCGCCGCCGCGCGGTTTCCCGCGGCAGCCGAGCGCCACCCCGGTCGCGACCACGAAGGCGAGCGCGAGGAGCGCTATTCGATGATCGCGGCCCACGAGTCGATCCGCGTCGTCGAGAGCGGCGGGACCAGCGTGCGCTGGTAGGTCTTGGTCGTGGAGCCGGTGCCGCCGGTGCTGGTCGACTTCGGACCGGTCTGGGCGACCAGCTGGAACTCGCCGACGTTGATGTCGGTGACGGTGGAGTGCGACGACGACGAGCCCATGTACGGGTCGACGCCGATGCCGCTGGTCGGCGTCGAGACGCACGACGGACGCTGCGTGATGCCGGCGCCGAACACGATCGAGCCCTCGGGCAGCTTGATGCAGCGGAAGTACGGGTACGCCGTGCCGCGCGCGTCCTGGTTCGGGTACGTGGGCGGGCAGCTGCCGGTCGAGACCGTCGAGTCGGTCAGCGGGTCGATCTTGTGGCGGCCCATGGGGACCGGCGTGCCGTCGTCGTTGATGATCGAGGGCTCCGTCTCCATGTAGTCGACGCCCCAGATGGTGCCCTGGCCGCGGAGGCACGCGTCGGCCGAGGCGACGTCGGGGGTGAACGTCGAGAAGAACAGGTTGCCGCTGAAGAGCGACATCGGACCGGTCGGCGTGTTGCCGGCGCTGAACTTCAGGTGCCAGTTGAGCTTCGGCTGCGCCGTCTTCTTGCCGGTCGAGTCGACGACGATCTTCTCGGTGATCGAGTAGACGTGATTGAGGTTCGTCGTGGAGAAGTTGTTCTGATCTCCGGTCGCGTAGTTGACGACGATGTCACCGAAGCGATCGACGCTGAGCACGGGCGGCGTCGCGACCGGACCCCACTTCGTGTAGTCGGTGTTCGCGATGTCCGACGGGAAGTACGGGTCGTGGAAGATGTCGAACGACCACTTCACCGGATCGGAGGCGGACAGGTCGAGCTTCCACAGCGTGCCGTCGTAGTCGCCGACGAACGCGCGCGTGGTCACGCTGCCGGCGGCCGCCGGGTAGATGGCGACCGTACCGGTGATCGGCGAGTCGATGGGCGTGAAGCTGGTCGAGGTCGCGGTCGGCGAGGTGTCCTTGACCACGTCGGGGCGGACCGCGAGGAACTTCTTCGTCGCCGAGGAGGGCTCGGGCGGGTGGATGCCGTCGGTGCCGTCGGGATCGGCGCTGAAGCGGCGGAGGATCTTGCCGTCCCACAGGCGCACGACGGTGAAGCTGTTGCCGGCGCCCGACCAGCAGCGCACCTTGGACCGCGGCGTCGTGGCCGGGTCCGCGCCCGTGTAGCTCCTCCAGCGGTTGCAGAGCCCGTCCTTGAAGCGCGTGCCCTCGCCGCCCGGCAGGAACGCGACCGGCGTCTCGACCGGCGCGGCGGTGCCCGGCTCGGTGTAGTAGATGGTGCCGATCGCCGGGGTGCCCGGGAGCGAGCCGAACAGATCGGCGACCGCGCCCGCAGCGTCACGGAACTTGGTCAGCTGCCAGAGGAGCTGAGGCGGCTTGGTGGGATCGGTGACGTCGACCGCGTAGTAGCCGCCGCCGACGGTGAGCCCGCCGACCGCGACGGTGCGCCAGTTCGCCACGCCGCCGCGTGCGTCGTTGCGCGTGCGGCCCCACGGGGTCGCCGAGCCGACCGCGCCGAACGCGACGTCCTTGACGACCGGCGCCGCGTCGAGCAGCAGCGCGTGCGCGCCGCCGTACTGCTTCGCGATGTGCGGGAGCACCGCCGGGGGGACGATGCCGAACAGCTCGACGGGATCGGCCTCCGTCTTCACGTTCGTCCTGAACGCGTGGAGGATGCCGTCGTTGGTGGCGGTCAGCATGAACGGCGTACGTCCCGCGTTGTTGTTGCGGAACGACGTATAGGACTCGTCGCGGAGGAACGCGCTCGGCGGTCCGACCTGCACCGGCGTCGCGTGGTAGATGTCGCCGAGCGGGATCGCCTCGCGCGTCTGGAAGGTCACCTTCGGCTGCGGCAGCGCCAGGGCGTAGTTGAGGAACTTCGCCTTGCACTCCTCGATGCTCGAGCTGTCGGTGCACGAGGTCGACGTGAGCTCGAGCGCCTCCTTCGACACCGCCGCGACGAACGTCGAGCCGACGCCGGTGGTCGTCCCCGGCGCGCCCGACGGCATGCCGTCGCTGTCGCCCGACAGCAGCTTCGGGCGGAGCGAGTCACCCGCGCGGAACATGCCGGTCGGCCCCGGATCCCAGGTGTAGAAGGTCCGGTTGGTGCCCTGCTTGAGCAGGTTGTACGCGAAGTCGTCGCCGGCGGCGGAGTCGATCGGCATCACCGGCTCGGCCTTGCCGGTGGAGGTGCACTGCCACCGCACGCGCTCGAGGACGCCGGTCCACGCGGAGAACGCGTTGACCTTGAACGACGAGCGGAACTCGTACTGACCGCCGGCGAGGCCGGTGCCGCCCATGGCGCTGAACACCGGAATGGTGCGCGAGGTCGACGTCGACGCCGTCGCGTCGGACATCGCCTTGATCAGGGCGGCGCGCAGCGTGCTCGTGTCGGTCGCGAGCAGCGCGCGCGTGGTGCCGCCGTTGTAGGCCATCTCGTGCAGCGTGCAGCAGGGCTTGTACTTCGGATCGAGCGTCGACGACGAGCAGTCGCCCGCCGCCGGATCGATCACCGAGCAGTCGATCGGCGTGCCCAGGTCGTCCGACAGGGCGAAGCCGACGACGAAGGTCTTCACCTGCGGCTTGCCGAGCGGCGGGTGCGAGAGCGCGTAGGTGATGTCCTGCGGCCGCTTGGTCGGGCAGCAGCCGGTGCCGCCCGTGGTGGTGTCGCAGGCCGGCCAGACGGCCGCCGTCTTCGGATCGGTGGTGCTCTCGCAGTTGGGGCGGAGATCGCTGTTCGGGAAGCCGTCGGTGATGAGGATGATGAACTCGCCGCGGCAGGCGTTGAACGAGTCCGCCTTCGGACCGGTCGGATCGTTCCAGAGGTACTCCTGCGCGTCGGCGAGCATCGGGCCGAGCGGCGTCGCGCCGTACGGACGAGCGGCGAGCATCGCGTAGCGGATGCGATCGTTCACGTTGCGCAGCGACGTCGTGGAGTCGTCGGTCGCGAACGGGACGAGCGGACCTTCCCACGGCGGGGCGGCGGGGTTGCGCGCGCCGAGCTCGAAGGTGTGGTTCGACAACAGCGTCGGATCGACCGTGCAGCCGGCCGGCCAGCCGTACAGCGGCGCTGGGGTGCCGCTGTTCCAGCCGGAGAAGTAGCTCCACTGCCCGGCCATGCCTTCGACCGGCAGGTGCGAGCTGCCGTTCCAGCCCGTCTTCGGATCGGGCGCGGTGTCGAAGGTCATCAGCGCGAAGCGCGCCTGATCGCGGAAGGTGTCGAGGATGCCGAGGCCGTCGGTCTTGAAGTCCGTCGCGGTGCACGACCCGACCGCACCGAGCGACCCGCCGCTCAGCATGCGGAAGCCGAAGTTGGAGACGCCCCAGGTCTTCCAGTCCGCCGGCCACGACTTGGTGGTCGAGAGCGAGCTCGCGCCGATGGTGCAGCCGCCCGACAGCGGTCGGTAGTGGGGCAGGTAGTACTCGAGGTCGTAGGGGTTCGCGCCGCCGAGGCCGTACTCCGCGGCGAAGTCGCTGCCCGTGCGCTTCACGTGGAGCATCGAGTAATCGACGATGCTGCCGCCGAGCACCTCGAGCGCCTGGATCCAGCGGTTCCTCTCGATCGACACGCCGCCCGGCGCCACCGTCGGCAGCGAGGCGTTCGGGTTGCGCTCCATCGACCCGGACGTGTCGAGGAGGATCATGACGTTCGGCAACGGCGGCGCGACGTCGGACTGCGCGCGCGACGCGGCCGGTGCGAGGAGCGCGATCGCGGCGATGCCGCCCACGACCGCACCACGCGCGAGGCGCCCACCGCCTCGGCGATCTCCGGTCACTGGACTGTACGAGCTCCGCTTCATGGTTCACCTCGCGCCGCCGGAATCGGTCGGCATCACCTCGGGCTGTGACCCGTTCGAATCGGTTCAGATCGACCCATAGATCGGGCCGACCACCACGTGGCCACGACCACTCGTGAAGACTGCGCCTTGCCCCTCGCCTGCCGCCCAGTCGACGACGCCGTTGGCGTTGCTGTCGACGAAGAGGACGCCCGTCGACGTGAGGGTGACGTCGAGGAACTTCGGAGTGCCCGGCGAGCCGTCGATCGGCGCGCCGGCGACGGGGCGGATCACGTCGAGCGGCTCGGTGAGCTCGACCCAGAAGCCGCCGTTCAGCTTGTCCATGCCGAGGCTGCCGGGCGCGGTCGCCGTCGGCGGGCGGAAGATGCGCTCGGTGGTCGTGCCGGTCCGGTACTCGATGTCGAGCAGGTAGATGTTGAAGCAAGGCGGCGGCGGCGTGACCGGCAGGCCCATGTTCGACTTGCACTTCTCGCCGGTGAGGGCGGCGTTGCGCATGCGGGTCAGGTACGCGGCCGGTGCGCCGGAGACCTCGGTCATCGCGGCGAGCGCGCCGAGCGTGGTGACCTCCTGCGCGATCGCGTGCTGACGGGTGAAGCCGGCGGCCTGCACCTCGAACCGCGCGTTCGAGAGCGCGAAGGTGCCGATCGCGGAGAGGATCATGATGACCATCAGCACGATGAACATCGCCGCGCCGCGCTCATCGGAGCGACGCGCGCGCCGGCGCCGACGCGGGGGCTGCTGCGGTCGCGTGATCACCATCGGATCCCCTGCTGGTTCGGGAGGGCCACCTCGCCCATCACGTTGCGGACGCGCGCATAACCCGTCGTACCCAGCTTGTATCGCGCGAGGCCGGGGCCGGCGTCGTCGACGTTGCTCGGGAACTCCGGGAAGCGCGTGCGGGTCGAGAGCCGGTAGCGCACGGCGCGGATGCGCTGCGGGCGCACCGTCGGATCGGTGAGCACGTCGCCGGCGTAGCGCGCGTTGTCGGCGTGGCCGAAGGGCAGCGACTGCAGCGTCGGCTCGAGCCACGCCGAGCCGCCGACCATGGAGGGCGAGGTGTCGACCGCGAACGCGAAGCCGAGATCGACCGCGAACTCGGAGACGATCTCTTCGCTGTTGAGGATCGGCGTCACGCCGTCCGGCTGCAGCTCGGTGCGAACCAGGTCGTACTTCTCGCGGTCGCCGACCGTGGCGCTCGAGGGGTAGGCCCACTTGAAGGCCGCGGAGGTCGCGAGCGAGCGCACCTCGTAGCGGACGAACTGCACCGGGTTGACCTCGCAGCCGAGGCACAGGCCGCGCGCGCCGCAGCGCTTCACGACCGAGGCGCCGTCGACCACGGTGTACGAGGGCATCGCGCCGATGGTGATGATCACGCGGCCGCCGGCGCCGATCGCCGACGACTGCACGATGAGGTACTGCGACGAGCCGAGATCGTTGCGGACGCGGATCATGCGGCCTGCGGGGAACACCGTCGCGAGCGCCTCCGCCGCCGTCGACGTGCCGCCGTCGCCGCCGGAGAGCAGGCGCGCGGTGGAGGCGAAGCCCGACTGCAGCACCACGTCCCAGCCGGCGCCCGACGACGACGGCTCGATCGTCGCGGCGAGGTACGAGTCGGTGGTGCTGAAGTTGCCGGTCAGCATCAGCCGATCGGGGTTCAGCAGGTTGTCGGCGCTCGCCGGCGTGGTCGCCGCCGACGTCGCCGCCGTGCCCTGCTCCCAGCGGATCGACTGGAGCCGGGTGACGTACCCGAGGGTGTTCGGATCGGGGCAGACGTCGGGATCGATCTTCACGTTCGGCGAGGTCATGAACGCCGCGCGCTCGATGTCCTGCCGCAGCCGCTCGACGCCGAGCCGCAGGCTGAGCTGCGAGTTCGCCACGCGCCCCTCGGACGCGAAGATGCGGGTCGCGCCCCGCGACAGCATGAAGGCGGCGAGCACCACGAACATGCCGGCGGCCGTGGCGACGAGCAGCTCGATCAGCGTGAAGCCGCGCTGCGAGCGCCGCCGCGGCTCGCGCACGACCCGAACGGGACGATGCGCCATGCGAGCGGCGTGCATCACTGCGCCCTCGACTTGGTGATGCCGGTGACGGCGTACACCCAGTGGAAGTTCGCCGTGTCTGCGCCGACCGCCGCCTCGGTGCCCGCCGTGCAGATCCCGCTGGTGAGGCCCAACCCGGCGTACGCCGCGCCGTTGCCGAGGCGACGCTTCTTCCAGAAGACGCGGACCTCGGCCTTGATCATGTCGGGATAGAGCTGGCGCAGGCGCAGGTGGGCGCAGTAGACGGCCTCGGGGAACCGCGGATCCGAAACGGGGATGTCGTTTCCCATGCGGTCGAACGCCGGCGAGGCGTCGGGTTCCAGCGGCGACGTCGACGGGCGCACCCAGGCGAGCGGGCTCGAGCTCGTCGCGAGGTTCAGGAACGCGGTGTCGGCACTCAGATCGCTGGCGGTGTTGAACGCCGACGGGTGGTTCCACCGCTGCGCGTCGCGCTGGAGGCGCTGGAGCCACGTGCGCGCGACGGAGTTCGCGATCGAGAACTGGTTCGCGTCCTGCGTGGAGCCGATGGTCGCGCCCTGGAGCGCGACGACGCCGAGCATGCCGATGGCGAGCACGGTCAGCGCCATCATCACCTCGAGCAACGTGAAGCCCGCGGCGGGTCGGCGCGATCGACGGTGGAGACGAACGGGGGTCATCACTTGGCCTCGATCGAGATCAGCCCCGGGGGGGAGACGCGCACGTCGCGGACCAGACCTGTGACGGTCCATCCAGGTCATGCCGCCGGGCGTGAAGCAGAGGTCGACGACCGATGGCGGGGCGCCGCCGCCGTCGGAGGTCGCCTTCACCTCGATGCCACGGCCGCCGAAGCTGCCCGCCGCCGTCGGCGCGAACTCCAGGAGGTTCAGCACGCGAGAGTCCGTGTCGGTCCACATCGGCGTCACGCAGCTCGAGGTCGGTCCGCCGACCATCGTGAGCGCGGTTCGCAGCTCGAACCGCGCCGCCGCCACCGCCGCGGTGTTGGCGGACACCCGGTGCGCCGCGCCGGTCGCCGCCGCGCGGGACCGGGCGATGCGGAACATGTTGGAGATCTCGTCGGCGGCGCGCGCGGCCTGACGGTCCTGCATGACGCCGCCCATGGTGGGCAGCCCGAGCGCGACGAAGATGCCGATGATGGTGACGACGGCGAGCAGCTCCATCAGGGTGACGCCACGGGCGTTCCCCCGGCGGGACCCAGGTCGTCGGGCTCGGCGGGCAGGCATGCGGCCGGTCGTGCAGCAAGCGATGTGCCGCAACCCTTGCGGAGGGGGGATGCCGGATCCCCGAGGGATCCGTGCCACCCACCTCCAGCCGTCGGGAACCTCTTGCGGCGGTATGCAGAAAGTTCAAGGCCAGCCTCGGCCGCGCCTATCCGTCCGTGCTAGTCGGTCGGCATGCGCAACGCTCCCACCTCCCACCGGTTCGTCTTCGTCGCGATCGCCGCGATCGCGTGCAGCCTCGGGTGCAAAGAGGAGAAGCAGGGCTCGGCGCCGCCCCAGGGCACGCCGCCGCCGTCCGCGCCGGTCCCCGGAGGAAGCGCGGCGCCGGGCGTGAGGTCGCTGTGCGAGCCCGCGGAGGTCGGAGTCTCCGACGCCAAGCTCGCGGCGCTGCTGCCTCCCACGGTCGACGGCTTCTGCGTCCGCAAGGCGGATCAGATCCAATCCTTCGGCGAGGGCACGCCGAAGAAGATCGAAGACGTCTCCGACGTGATCGACGGGCAAGGCGAGATCTACGCGCACAACTACTTCGCCAAGCGCTACGATCGTGTCCACTACGTCGACGCGCGCGGAAACGGCGCCGAGGTGGAGATCAACCTCAGCACCTTCGACAAGCCCGAGAACGCGTACGCGCTGTTCACTTATCAGGTCGTCGCGAACAAGGATCCCGATCCGAAGGCGGCCAAGGCGCAGCAGCGTACGCCGCCGCGCCCGATCGGCGGTGGCGGCGCCGCGGCGCTCGGCAAGGGCAACGCCTACCTGTGGCGAGGCAACTACCTCGTCGAGCTCACCTACAGCCCCGATCCGACGAAACCGGAAGCCGAGGCGGTCGCCGCGGCCGACGCGATCCTGCAGAAGATGGTGCGGGCCATCGGCGACAAGATCGTCGGCGCCACCGACCCGCCCGCCGACGTGCGCCTGCTGCCGACCGAGGCCGAGGGGCGCGTGCCGCTCGGAATCGACTACGTGCCCGGCAAGTTCAAGAAGCCCGAGGGCAAGGGCGACGCGCTCTACCTCAACGTCGGGTCGTACGCGACCGCCTTCATGCGCGACGGTGACAAGCGCTACCGCGTGCTCGCTTTCGCGCGCGACGAGACGGACGCCGCGCGCGACGTCATGGCCGCGTTCGCGAAGCTGCCCGGCGCCGTGCCGCTGAAGGAGGCGAAGGAGGTGGCCGACGACGGCTGGTACTTCCCGTTCTCGGTCGGGCAAGGCGGCGCCGGCGCCGCGGGCAAGGCGGAGGGTGTCGCCGCGCGCAAGGGCAACCGCGTGCTCGCCGTCATCGACGAGGAGCTCGCGCTCGGCGATCCCGGCAAGAAGGACGAATGGCCGCGCCTCAGCAAGGACGAGAAGCTCGCCAAGCTGAGGGCGCTGCTCGCCCGCCCCGCGGGTGCCTCTTCCGCTGCGCCGTCCCCGAGCGCTGCGCCGTCCGCGAGCGCGGCCGCGTCAATCAAGCACTGAGATCAAGCACTGAAATCGAGCACTGAGCGAGCGCGCCGTTCGAGCCGAGCCACGCGCAGGCACCACTGGACGTTCGCGCGCTCGGGCCGAAGACTACGCCTCGTTCCACGCTCGCTGTATCGTCTTGGAGCATCGCTGCCCGAGCGCTGAGGCGGCTCGATCGTCCTCTCTTCCATGTCGAAGACTCCCTCGAAGCCCTCCGCCGATTCGCCTCGCGAGAAGCCCTCGCGTCGCGAGGTCCTGCAACGCGTCGGTCTCGCCGGCGGCGTGATCGCCGGCGCCGCCGCGATCGGCAAGCTCCGTTGGGACAGGGGAGGCTTCGCGCAGCACCAGGCAGAGGGCCAGCGTCAGGTGCGCGATTTTCGCGTGAAAGCAGACCTGCCGCTCGACATGGTCGTCGTGCGCGGGGCGCCGAAGCTCCCCGACCACCCGGACTCCAAGCCGGCCACGCCGGAGCAGCTCGTGCAAGCGGCGCTCGCGGCGATGGGCGGGATCCAGCGCTTCGTGTCGCGCGGCGACATCGTGGCGATCAAGCCGAACATCGGCTGGGACCGCACGCCGCTCCACGGCGACAACACCAACCCGCAGGTCGTCGCCGCGATGGTGAAGGCCTGCTACGAGGCCGGCGCCAAGCGCGTGGTGGTGACCGACGCGTCGTGCAACGAGCCCTCGCGCTGCTTCCAGCGTTCGGGCATCTGGAACGCCGCGTACGCGGTCGGCGCCGAGGTCGTGCTGCCGACCGATCACCGCTTCCGCACCATGCGCCTGCGCGGCGACGTGCTCGACGAGTGGCCGGTGTACACGCCGCTGGTCAACGCCGACAAGGTGATCAACCTCCCGATCGCCAAGCACCACAACCTGTCGAAGTACACGGCGGCGATGAAGAACTGGTACGGCGTGCTCGGCGGGCGCCGCAACCGCCTGCACCAGAGCATCGACGTCTCCATCGCCGACCTCGCCACCTTCATGCGCCCGACGCTCACCGTCGTCGACGCGGTGCGCGTGCTGATGCGCAACGGCCCGCAGGGCGGCAACCTCGACGACGCGCGCGAGCAGCACACGCTCATCGCGTCGATCGATCAGGTCGCCGCCGACGCCTGGGGTTGCCAGCTGATCGGGCAGACGCGCGAGAACCTCGCCTACCTCAAGTTGGCCGAAGAGCGCGGCATCGGCACGATGATGTACGAGAAGCTCAGGATGAAGGAGATCTCGCTCACCTGACGGTGCGCGGGCGGAGTCATGTCGGCCAAGCGCTCTGACGACCACTCGTCGCCCATCCCGTGGCTCGGGGTGGTGGGGAAGGTTCCGGCGATAGATTCGCCGCACGCGGCGGCTTCGGCCGAGTCGTCGCCGGTGTCGGCTGGAGTCCAGAGTCCAGAGTCCAGAGTCGAGAGTCCGAAGCCCGAGAAGAGGCTGCACCTGCGGCTGGTGTCGGGGCAGGTGAAGCACGCGCAGGTGGAGGCGGTCGAGCCGATCGCTCCGGTCGCTTCGGCGACGACCGCGACGCCGTCCGCTTTGCCTCCGCGTACGTCGCGCATCTCCGCCGTCCTCAAGAAGGTCTTCAGGAAGAAGAAGCGCGCCGGCTCCGGCATCGAGGCGCGCACCTCGATCCGCGTGCTCGTCTGGGTGCGCCGGGTCTCGCAGCTCTCGTTCTTCTTCCTCTTCATGTACTGGCTCGTGAACACCGCGTTCCGCGGCTCGTTCACCAGCGTCGAGCAGAACATCCGCATCAAGCAGCCGGTCGAGGGGTTCCTCCTCGCCGACCCCTTCGTCGCGCTGATCACGTTCCTCTCGAGCCACACGCTCTATCGCGGTCTCTTGTGGTCGCTCGGGCTCGTCGCGCTCACCGTCGTCTTCGGGCGCGTGTTCTGCGGGTGGATCTGCCCCTTCGGCACGCTGCACCACTTCACCGCGTGGCTGTTCCCGTCGCGCGTCGGCAAGGGCGGGAGCCGCGTCGAGGCGAACAAGACGCACAAGTGGCAGGCGCTCAAGTACTACCTGCTCTACGCGTTCCTCGCGGCGGCGTCGGTCGGCGTCGTCGTCGGCGGCATGTTCGATCCGATCTGCGTGATGGTCCGCGCGGTCGGGCTCTCGGTGCTGCCCGCGACGCAGTGGGTCTCGCACCACGTGCTCGGCGCGGCGAGCGACTCGAACGTCCGCCTGCTGCAGCTGTCGGCCGACAGGACGCAGGACGTCCTCTCGACGACCGTCTTCACGACCAAGCAGTTCTACTTCCACCAGGCGTGGTTCATCGGCGCGCTGTTCGTCGCCATCGTGTTCATGAACCGCATCATCCCGCGCTTCTGGTGCCGCGCGCTGTGCCCGCTCGGCGCGCTGCTCGGGGTGATGTCGAAGTTCTCCGTCGTCGGGATGGAGAAGGACCACGGAAAGTGCACCGACTGCAACCTGTGCCTCGTGCACTGCCAGGGCGCCGACTCGCCGCAGGGCGGGGTCAAGCACCGGCAGGACGAGTGCCACATGTGCATGAACTGCGAGGCGGCCTGCCCGGAGGACGTCATCAAGTTCCGCTTCTTCCCCAACCGGAAGAGCGAGAAGACCGACCTCGTCCCCGAGCGCCGCACCGCGCTCGCCTCGGTCGCCGCGGGCGCCGCGTTCTACGTGCTGCACCGCCAGAGCGACGCGTCCGCCGCCGAGCGTGCGCGTTTGGACCACAACCGGGCGAACATCCTGACGCACCTCGGCCGTCGACGCGA
>JACPFM010000169.1 GCA_016182965.1 Deltaproteobacteria bacterium
CCCGCTACCGCTGCCGCTGCCGCGTACCGCGGCCCATCGCTCGAAGTATGCGGACACTTCCGGCCGGCGGTACTAGGAAAGTCGCGGAGCGACTTTTCGCAGGGGGTGAAGCGACGAGCGGAGCGAGGAGCGAGGGGGCGCGCGGCGCCCCCTTGTGAGTGTCTGGTACCCGCGTCTCGGCGCAGCCGAGTGTTCGGCGTAGCCGAACCCGGAACGAAGTTCCGGCGCGGCGTACAAGTGACCTTCAGCCGCGCAGCTTGCGGTCCATCGCCTCGCCGAGCTCCTGCGCGCGGTGGGTCGCCGCCTCGACGGCGTTGATCAGCGTGGTGCGCAGGCCGCCCGCTTCGAGCGTGTGCAGCCCCGCGATCGCGGTGCCGCCCGGGGAGGTGACCATGTCCTTCAGGCGACCGGGGTGCTCGCCGGTGTCGAGCAAGAGCTTCGCCGACCCGTAGACCGTCTGCGCCGCGAGCATCAGCGCGGTGTCGCGGCTGAGGCCCACCTTCACGCCGCCGTCGGCGAGCGCCTCGATGATCAGCATGAGGTACGCGGGGCCGCTGCCGGAGAGGCCGGTGACGGCGTCGATCAGCGTCTCGTCGAGCACCACGGTGCGGCCCACGAGCCCGAACAGCTGCTCGGCGAGCTCGACGTCCTCGTCGGTCGCGTGGCTGCCGCGGCTGATCGCGGTCGCGCCGGCGAGCACGGTGGCTGCGGTGTTGGGCATGGTGCGGATCACGCGCGTGCGGGGCGGCATCTTCGCCTCGATCGCGGCGGTCGAGACGCCGGCGGCGACCGACACGAGCAGAGAGCCCTCGCGGAAGCTGTGGGTGATCTGACCGAGGACCTTGTCGACGATCTGCGGCTTGACCGCCAGCACGACGACGTCGGCGAACGCGCACACCTCGGCGTTGCTCGTCGTGACCCCGATGCCGTTGTGCTCGCCGTGCAGCAGATCGAGGCGAGCCTTGGACGGGTCGCTGACGATGACCGACTGCGGCGAGAGGAACGCGCCGCCGTGCAAGAGGCCGCGAATCAACGCCGCGGCCATGTTTCCGCCGCCGATGAACCCGATCTTCTTCTGTTGCATCGCGTCAAGATACCTCAACCGTGCTGCGCGACCGCTGAGTTTCGCGCGCGGCCGTTTGCGCTATGGTCCCGCGCGTGACGCGCTGGGATCCGAGCAGCTGGAAGGGCAAGCCGAACGCGCAGGCGGTCGCCTACGCCGACGAAGACGCCCTCGACCAGGTCGTCGAGCGGCTGCGCGCGCTGCCGCCGCTGGTGACCTCGTGGGAGATCGAGCGGCTCAAGTCGCTCATCGCCGACGCGCAGGAGGGCAAGCGCTTCCTGCTGCAGGGCGGCGACTGCGCCGAGACCGTCGCCGACTGCCGGCAGGCCAACGTCGTCAACAAGCTGAAGATCCTGCTGAAGATGTCGCTCGTGCTGATCCTCGGCGGGCGCAAGCCGATCGTGCGCGTCGGCCGCTTCGCCGGGCAGTATGCCAAGCCGCGCTCGTCGCCGACCGAGGTCCGCTCCGGCGTCGAGCTCCCGAGCTACTTCGGCGACCTGGTCAACCGCGCGGAGTTCGAGGCCGAGGCGCGCCGCCCCGATCCGCAGCACCTGCTCACCGGCTACCAGCACGCGGCCATGACGCTCAACCTGGTGCGCGCGTTGAGCGCCGGGGGGTTCGCCGATCTGCACCACCCCGAGTACTGGGATCTCTCCTTCTTCGAGAGCGCCGGCCTCACGCCCACCCTCCGTGAGGACTACCAGCTGATCACGCGGCAGCTCGCCGACGCGCTGCGGTTCATGGAGGCGCTCGGCGAGGGCGCGATCGAGGAGCTCTCGCGCGTCGAGTTCTACGCCAGCCACGAGGGGCTGCACCTCCACTACGAGTCGGCGCAGACGAGCACCGTCCCCTTCGGCGAGGGCTTCTACGATCTGACCACCCACCTGCCGTGGATCGGCGAGCGCACCCGCGCGCTCGACGGCGCGCACGTCGAGTTCTTTCGCGGCATCAAGAACCCGATCGGCATCAAGCTCGGGCCCAAGAGCACCGTCGACGACGTGCACCGCCTGCTCGACGTGCTGAACCCGAGCGAGGAGCCGGGGCGCATCGTGCTCATCACGCGCATGGGCGCGGAGCGCGCGCCCGACGTGCTCCCGCCGCTGCTCTCGGGGGTGAAGCGCCGCGTGCTGTGGGTGTGCGATCCGATGCACGGCAACACGCACTCCACCGCCACCGGCATCAAGACGCGCAGCTTCGACGCGATCCTCGGCGAGCTGCAGGCCACCTTCGACGCGCACGCGCACGCCGGCACCATCCTCGGCGGCGTGCACTTCGAGCTGACCGGCGACGACGTCACCGAGTGCGTCGGCGGCGCGGCCGGCATCACCGAGAGCGATCTCGCCCGCAACTACGAGTCGCTGTGCGATCCGCGCCTCAACCAGGCGCAGGCGCTGGAGATGGCGTTCCTCATCGCGCGGAGGATGCGGGCGCCGTCGGGGGGCCTGTCCGACCGTCCGCGCGGCTGAGGCCTCGCGGCGCCGCCGTCACCCGCCGAAGCCGCCCCCGTACCCGGAGCCCCCGTGGATGATCGACCCCGCCTTGAACGGCGAGGGACCGGCGTGGGTGCCGCCGAAGCCGCCGCGGGCGCGCGCGTAGAACGACGGATCGTCGAGCAACGTGCGGCGCGGCGGGACCTTCAGCACGTGCGCTCCGAGCCTGGCCGGCCAGTCGATCGGCGCGGCGAGCGCCTCGAGCCACGCGAGATCGACCAGGTGCACGGCGATGCCGGCGTCCCAGTACGCGCGCAGGACGTGGTGAAGGTCCTCTTCTTCCTGGTCGGTCTCGTCGAGGTCCTCGACGACGTAGACGACGCGGCGCACGCCCTGGGTCGCGAGCGCGTCCGGCGCGGGAAAATCGGTGGGCACGAGCGCGTAGCGGTTGTCGACGACGCCGTCGTCGGGGCGGTCGAAGCGGTACGCGAGGCGCCACGCGTCGAGCAGGAACACGGGCCGCGCGGACGGCTCGTTCGGCGCCGGGAGCTTCGGCGCTCGGGTGATGAGCGCGGCCAGCGTCTCTTCGGCGGGGACGAGCTCGTTCGGTGCGGGCCAGTTGTTGAACGTGAGCACCGGCGCGACGGGGACCTGCGCGCGCGCGCTCAGCGCGGCGCCGAACGCGACGGAGGCCGCGCCGCGGAGATCGACGATCCACATCGTGTCGGGGGGCGCGCCGACGGCAGCGAGCCGCGTCGCGGCGCGCTCCGCGGCGCCGACGACCTCGAGCGCGTCGACGTCGGGGAGCTCGCGCGTGCCGCTCGCGCCGTTGATCGACGCGAGCAGCGTGAGCTTGCCGTAGCGCGCCCAGGGGCTCTGGGGCGGGAGCTGCCAGCGGCTGGCGAGCGCGGCGAACGAGGGCAAGAGCAGGACGCGCTTCTGCGGGACGTCCTCCGACCAGTACGCGACGCTGACCGAAGGCGTCCACGGCCGGAACGCGCACGCGGTCGCGAGCAGCGCGGTCGGCAGCAGCGCGATCACGCGCCTCAATCGACCCTCACGAAGACCGGCACGCACAGCGCGTCGTGCGAGGCGTGCGTCTGCGGCGTGAGGCGCGCGAAGTACCCGCAGAAGCGGCCGTCGAGGAGGTACGCGCCGAGGGTGAGGTAGCGATCGCCCCAAGGGCTGGCGAGGCGCCGCTGTCGAACGTAGCGCTGCGCGATCCAGCGCTCGCCGGCGTCGCGCGCGGCGACGACCTCGCGGACGACGGTGCGCCAGTCGTCGTCGCTGAACAGCGCGCCGACGAACACCTGCTCGCCGACGCGACCGAGCGCGCGCTTGAGCACCCACTCGGCGCGCGCGGCGGAGACCTCGCGGGGATCGATCGCCTCGACGCTGGCGGAGTAGGGGAGGTGCCCGCTCACGCCGGCCGCCGACGCGCGCGCGAAGGCGAGCTTCGACTGCCCGTACATCTGCGAGAAGCTCGAGAGGGTACGGACGCGGCCGCTCGCGATCGCCCGCGCGATCGCCGCGACGTTGCGCTGCCCCTCCATGTACTCGGTCGGGAAGAAGCGATAGAGCGCGTCGATCGGGACGCCGCCGATGGCGAGACCGTCGCCCTCTTCGTACGGCGCGGTCGGTGGGGCGAGGATCGCCGTCACGCCGCGCTTCTTCAGTGCGCGCGCGATGAGCGCGCAGGGTTGGAGGTCCTCGGCGTAGGCCGTCGCGTAGAGCAAGCCGACGGCGCCGGGAGAGCCGTTGGGCCGAACCGCGAGCTCGCCCAGGCGATCGGCGAGCGCGTCGACCACCCGCGAGGGCGAGACGCCGCCGCGGAAGCCGGCTCGGCGGGCGAGGTCGGGGAGGCCGTCGGCCTCGTTGTGCCCGCCGGGGCAGTCTGCGTTGACCTCGCAGGCGACGAAGCGCGCGTGCTCGTCGAGGAGCAGATCGACGCGGACCAGCGAGGCGCCGTCGCCCGCGCCGTGGGAGGCCCGGGCGAGCGTCACCACGTCGTCGGCGAACCCGTACCGCGCCGACTCGCGCTCGTCCGCGAACGCCTCGGCGGCGATGGCCGACACGTCGCGCCAGGCCGACTCCGCGGCCACGACGGCCGCGCGATGTGCCTCGCGCGACAGCACGAGCGGGTGGAGGTCGACGCGTCGCGCGCCGCCGACGAACGCGTCGAACACGAGGTGGCGCTCGACGAGCTCCGTCGACAGCCGCTCGTCGTCGAGCGGCTCGGGACGATCGAGGAGGCGCAGCTCGCAGAAGCTCATCGCATCGCCCTCTGCAGCGCGGGGAACAGCGCGGGATCTTCTGCGCCGAGGCCGTAGAGGACGACGCCCACGTCGTCGGGCAGGACCGACCGCGGCCAGGCCTCGAGCGCGCGCACGGTCGAGGTGGCGTCGTCGAACCACGTGTCGTGAGCGGCGCCGTGCGTGTCGGTCCACCGGAAGTGCGGCGCGTGCGTCGGCCCGCGCTCGATGGGGACGCCGCGCCACGCCGCGATGCCGCGCGCCTCGAAGAAGGTCACCGGCCGCTCGGCGCCGGAGCTGAAGTCCCACCCATAGAGTGGATATGCGACGTCGATCTCGGGCAGCACCATCGACCGGGCGAAGCGCGCGGCGTCGACGGCCCAGCCTGGATCGATGGTGGGACCAGGGGGTGCGCCGCAGCACGAGAAGTCGAGCGTCATCAATCGAACGCGCGACACCGAGTCGCGCATCGCGCGCAGATCGTAGGCGTCGCCGTCGGGCAGATCGCTCGGCTCGGACACCGACGGAGGCGCGAACACCCCGAGCTGCTTCGTCGAGCCGAGCGCGGACCTTAGTTCGCTCGCGAAGACGGCGAGGTCTTTGCGCGCCGACGCGGCGACGAACAGCAGCGAGAGCTCGACGCCATCGGCGCTCGCGCCCACGGCGAGGAGGCCGTCGATGATCTTCGTGCGGGTCGCGGCGCTCGCGAGCGACCTGGCGACCTCGGCGCCGCCGAGCGACACGCCGCGCTCGTCGTTCGCGCGTAGGCCGAGCGTCACGCGATAGCCGAGCGATCGGAGCGCGGCGACGGTGCCGTGCACCTCGCTCCTCGCTGCGGGATCGATCGGCGTGACGAGCCCGTCGGCCCGGAACGCGGGGCAGAGGAGGATGACCTCGGCGAGCACGGCGCGCGAGGCCGGCGAGCGCAGCGTGGCCGACTGCCACGGATCGACGACGCAGCCCTCGACGATGACGCTCAGCCGGCGCTTCGCGACGCGCACGTCGTCGATGGGCGCGTCTTCGCGCGACGGGCCGCACCCGGCGAGGAGGAACGAGGCTGCCGCGATGGCTGCGTGACACACCCTCATGGCCCCATCTCCCAACGAAGGCCGACCTGTGCGCCGCCGAGGAAGCGGTGCTCCCAGATCGACGGCGCGATGAACGTGCAGAGGCGCGACTCCGGATCGAAGCGACGGCACGCCTCGACCTCGGCACGAAGGAAGAACAGGCCCTTCGTCGACGCGTTCATTTCGACCGTCTCGCCGCCGACGGCGATCTCGCCGTCGAGCGAGAGCCACGCGACGCCCGGCCGCACCACGAGCTGGCCCATCCAGCGGCGGTCCTTCGCGCGCAGGCCGAAGCCGGGGAGGAGCAGCGTCCAGTAGCGGCCCGTCCACGGGTGCAGCTGGGCGATCGAGCCGTCGACGCTGGTCGGCGCGGCGCCGTACCGACCGACGGTGGTGGCGACGCCGACGCCGAGGATCGGGAGGACCCAACGGTCGTCGAGCACGGCGCCGTAGATCGCCTGCACGCCGCCGAACGTCGCGCCGCCGGGGATGGAGTGCTCGCGGGAGGGCAGCTCGCGCAGGTAGGAGCTGGCTGGCTCGCTCCGGACGTTCGGCCACGCGCGGAGCCAGTGCGCGTGCGCGTCGAACGCCCATGACAGCGTGCCCCCGTGACCGGCACGGGCGCTCGCCGGGACGAGCAGGATGGCGATCACCAACAGCGGTCGCACGAGGCGCGCGGACGCAAGCCGCGCGCCACGCGGGCAAACGCGGCGCTCACGTCCGAGGAGCTGCGGCAAATCGTCGCGCGCGATCGAAGCGATCGCACGCGGGTGCCGGCGGCGGCCGGATCGTTCCGGCCGCCGCGCACGCCGCGATCAGGGGAGCGGGGTCACGACGACGCGGATGACCGAGCTCGTCGGCGGAATCGTGAAGCCCGACTCGCTCGCGAGCCGGATGAGCGGGTTCGGATCCGCGGGGCCGACGTTGGGACCGCTCTGCACCGGCGCCTGATACGGACCGGTGCCCGGCGCCGTGTCCGCCTCGGTGCCGGCGTCGTAGAGCGCGACGCGCGAGGTGACGTCGCCGGAGACGGGCGTCGCTCCTTCGAAGAGCGACAGGCCGCCCCCGCTGAGCCCGTAGAACCAGTCGTTGGACTGCACGAACATGGTCATGAGCTGCAGGCGATCCCCAGGCGCCGCGGTGATGGTGAACGTCGCCGTCTCGCCGGGCAGGATCGCCGGCCCGCCCTCGCCGCCAGGCGAGCCGAACGTCTGCGTGTCGATGACGCCGGAGACGTCGGTGGCGAGACGGACCTTCGTCTCCGGATCGCCGTCCTCGGCCAGGCGCTCGGTCCCCTCGTCGGCGCGCGCGCCGACCTGGAAGAGCGGGTCGGAGCCGCTGAAGACCGCGAAGGCGCCCGGCGCCAACGCGACGACGCCGTTCGCGCGATCGGTCGGGACGGTGCCCGGACCGGACATGTTGGTGACCTCGATTCGGAACCGCATCGCCTCGCCGCCACCCGACGGCGCGGCGTCGATCTCGCCGCACGCGACCGGCAGCGATACGTGCGCGGGCAGCCCCGGAGGGCTCTTCACCGAAGCGGGGAGCGGGAAGTCGGTCGCGATGCCGTGCACGATGACCACGCGGCGCGACAGATCGAGGCTCCCGCCCAGCGCGGCCTCGAGCCGATCGAGCGCGACGCTCTGGTGATAGTCGATCAGCCCCGCGCCGTCGGACCGCGGGAACGAGGTCTCGTGGCCGAGGTTCGCCAGGTCCGCGTCGAGCGCCACCAACGGCGGGCCGTAGTACGGGAGCCCCTCGATGAAATCGATGAAGCCGTCGCCGTTGGTGTCCGCCTCGGGCGGCGGGCAACGCTCGGCTGTGTGAATGTGCTGAACGTGCTGCATCGACGGCGCGAGCCCGCGGGCCGAGAGATCCACGCTCAACACACCCTCGCGCAGGGCGAACGTCGCGGTGCCGCTGACGGCCCGGATCGTCGCTCCGAGCTCGCCCTCGCCGTCGTCGAGCGTCATCGCGTTCAGCGACTTCAGCTCGGCGGTCCAGCGGCTCGTCGTGCCGCCTCCGTTCCCGTTGCCTCCGTTGCCTCCGTTGCCTCCGTTGCCTCCGTTGCCTCCGTTGGCGCCGTCACCGTAGTCCGGCTTGTCACCGTGTGACGCGCACGCGCATACCATCGCGCCGATCGCGATGATGGAGACCAGACCCCGATGGGACGGTGTGCGATGCATGACATCCTCCTCCAGTGGAGCGCAGCGCGCGGCGATTGCCTGCGGACGAGATCGCACGTGAGCCGAGCTCCATCGCTTCATTGCCCGTAGCGGCAGATCGTCCTTCGTTCGCTCGAGCTTCAGCGAGCAGTTGGGCAAGCGCCGTTCCCCGCCGCGTGTTCGCGCGATCTCTCGCGCCGGATGGGCGATCCGCGGTGGCACGGCCTCGACGATTCACGGGACGCGTTGGGCACGGGCCGCGTCACCGCGTCTGCCTGGGTTCACACGACACGAGATCGGGCGTGGAGCACGCACGGGGCAACGGAGCCGGCGATTCGCGCCGCTCCCGGTGTTTCGCCGTCGTGGAAGCGTTCGGCTCGAGCCGTCCCTCGGATCAGACGTCGCCCGCCCGTCCGTGAGGCTCTTCGCCGCTCTCGAGGCGGAACAACCGCGCGTCGACGTCGGCGTGGAGACGCTCGAACGCCTCGCCGCCGAGGAGCCCCTGATGATGCGCGCGGAGCAGCGCGTCCTTCTCGGCGAGCAGGAGGTAGCGCTCCGTCGCGTGCAGCTCCTCCTCGCGCAGCGCTGCTTCGTTCAAGTGCAGGTCGGCGATTCCCTTCTCGGCCTCGGTGATGCGGGCCTCGTACCGGGCGCGGAGCGGCGCGGCCACCTCGGCCGGCAGGACGGCCTCGCGCTGGATGCGATCGAGCGCTTCGAGCGCGGCCTTCGCCGCGCGCACCGTGCCCCGACGCGCGTCGTGGACCATGCGGTACTCGCGCTCGCCGACCAGGCCGAGCCGACGAAGGAGCGGCCCGATGGTGAGGCCCTGGACCAGGATCGAGAGGATGACGACCCCGAACGTCATGTTGACCAGCAGATCGCGGAACGGGAACGTCGTCGGCAGCGCCAGGACGAGCACCATCGAGAGGCCACCGCGCAGGCCGCCCCACGTGAGCACCGCGCTCCACGACCACGGGAAGCTCTCGCGGGACCTCTTGAGCAACAGCGACACGCCGTAGATGACGAAGGCGCGCGCGGCGGTGACCGCGAACCAGGCGACGACGATCGCCTTCCAAGACGCGAGCATGGCCTCGAACTGGACCTCGAAGCCGATGAGCAGGAAGACGCAGGAGTTGAGCGCGAACGCGACGTATTGCCAGAACGACTCCACCGCGATGCGCGTCGACGGACTCATGCCGGTCGTGGCCGCGTAGTTGCCGCACAGCATCCCGGCGACGACGGTCGCCATCACGCCCGAGTAGTGGAGCTGCTCCGCCGCGAGGAACGATCCGTACGCCGCGAGCGTCGTCAGCGTGATCTCGATCATCGGGTCGTCGACCATCTGGATGACCTTCGACGCGCCGAACCCGATGGCCGCGCCGACGGCGAGCCCGAGCCCCACGACCTCGACGAACGAGAGCGCTGCCCGGCTCGCGCCGAGGCTCACGCCCTCGGCCCACGCGAGCACCAACGTGAACAGCACCACCGACGTGCCGTCGTTGAGCAGGCTCTCGCCCTCGACGAGGATGGCGAGGCGCTTCGGGGCGCCGAGGCTCTTGAAGAGGGCGACGACGGCGATCGGGTCGGTCGCCGCGATGAGCGCCGCGAAGACCATCCCGTGGATCACCCCGAAGCCCTCGACGAAGTGCAGCGCGTTGGCGACGGGGACCAGCATGGCTGCCGTGGCGACGATCGCCAGCGCGACGCCCGGCACCGCGAGCGCGAGGATCGCGATCTTGTTCTGCCAGAACCGCGAGAACTCGAGGTGGAACGCCGCCTCGAAGAGCAGCCCCGGGAGGAACACGGAGTAGAGCAGGTCCTTGGTCAGGTGCGGCGGCGCGAAGGCGTGCGTCGCGCCGAGCACCAGCCCTGCGAGGACCAGGGCCACCGTGTACGGGAAGCGGAAACGTCGCGCCGCCAGGGCGACGGCGGTCGCGACGGCCAGCAGGACGATGAAGGCGATCTCGTAGCGCATCGGGGACCCCCGCAGCGTCGATGATGCACCCTGCGCACTGCCGGCCGGTGTGGCAAGGCGCCACACGCGCCGATCGGCGAGGAGCTCTATCTTTCGGGCCGTGCTCCTCCAAGGCGCCCAGCTGGTCGGCGGTCTGATCCTGCTGTACGTCGGTGCAGAGTGGCTGGTGAAGGGCGCCGCCGGCCTCGCGCGGTCGTTCGGGGTGCCGGCGCTGATCGTCGGCCTCACCGTCGTCGGGTACGGGACCTCCGCGCCGGAGATGACCGTCAGCGTGATCGCCGCGTTCCGCGGCAGCTCCGCGATCGCGCTCGGGAACGTCGTCGGGTCGAACGTGGCGAACCTGGGGCTCATCCTCGGCTTGACCGCGTTGATCGCGCCGCCGAGCACGGACGGGACGCTCGTCAAGCGCGAGCTCCCGCTGCTCCTGGTCACGTGTGCGCTGTTGCCGCTCGCCTTGTGGGACGGCGTGATCTCACGGTTCGAGGGGCTGTCGCTGCTCGGCATCGCCGCGGCGTTCACCGCCTGGCTGGTGCGCGACGGCCGGCGTTCGCCTCCGGGCGAGGAGGCCGCCGCGACGATGGAGCAGGCGGCCGAGGCGGCCGGTGCCCCGCCCGGCGAGCGGCGGGCCTGGCTCGTGTTCTACGCGGTGGCCGGGCTCGCGCTGCTGGTCCTCGGGGGCGAGACCTTCGTGCGCGGCGCCGTCGGCGTCGCGCGGCGCTTCGCGATCGAGGACCGCGTCGTCGGCCTCACCGTGGTCGCCGTCGGCACGTCGCTGCCCGAGCTCGCGACCTCGCTCGTCGCGGCGAAGCGCGGTCACTCCGACCTGGCGCTCGGGAACGTCGTGGGCTCGAACCTCTACAACGTCCTGCTCGTGCTCGGAGCCACCGCTGCGATTCGGCCGGTCGAGGGCCAGCTCGCGGCGTTTCAGCTCGAGATCTTGGTCATGATCGCGATGACGCTGGTCGGCGCAGTGGCCATGCGCACGCGACGCACCCTGTCGCGTTGGGAGGGAGCCGTGCTCCTGTCGTCGTACGTCGCGTTCCTCGCGGCGCTCGTCGTTCGCCGATGACGAGCCTTACATGAGCCGGGGAGACGAGCGATCAACCGGGTCCGCCGAGCGCGCTCCGCGCCCGCAGCTCGCGCCACGACCGCTCGACGCCCGCGCGCACGCTCGCGAGCTCGACGCCTGACTTGCGGAACCGCCCCTGCATCCCGAGGTAGCGTTCGAGCGCCGCGTCGGAGTGCTCCGGCTCCACGTTGATGACCACGCGGCTGCCCTCGAAGACCTCGTAGACGGCGTAGAGCCCCGACCGCACCGCCAGCCGAATGAGCTCGATGCTGTCGGCCGGCTCCGACTTCCAGCCGGTCGGGCAGGGGGCGAGCATGTGCACGAAGCGGAAGCCCTTCGCATCGAGCGCGAAGCGGAGCTTTCGGAGCGCGTCGTCGGGGTGAGCGAGCGAGATCGAGGCGACGTAGGGCACGCGGTGCGCCGCCATGATGGCGAGGATGTCCTTCTTCTCGAGCTCGCTGCCGCGCGGCGTGGTGGTGGTCGTCGCGCCACGCGGTGTCGCAGAAGAGCGCTGCCCGCCGGTGTTGCCGTAGATCTCGTTGTCGTAGCAGACGTAGAGCAGGTCCTCGTCGCGCTCGGCGGCGGCGGAGACGGTAGCCATGCCGATGTCGTAGGTGCCGCCGTCGCCGACGAAGCAGACGACGCGCGTCTTCTCGCCGTTGAGGCGCGCGACGTGGGCGAGCCCGGTGGCGACCGCGGCCGCCGAGGCGAAGGTGCTCGAGAACACCGGCGCGCCGTAGCCCGAGGTGGGGAACGGGCCGGCGGCCACCGCCGCGCAGCAGGCCGGGATGACCAGCTGCACCGGCGTGCCCGCGATGGCGCGGCTGAGGAACTGGAGGCCGACGGACATGCCGCAGCCGCCGCAGTTGCTGTTGCCGGGGCGGAGCAACGGCGTGCTCCGATCGGCCGCGGTCTGCGCCATGCCGCCGAGGATCGGTTCGTTCGCGGACATCACCCGACCTCCACGAATTGCGGCTTGCCCGCGCGCTCCCGCGCGCAGAGGTCGTCGAGGATGCGCGCGACGTCCTTGGGCCGGATGTCGCCGCCGCCGAGCCCCACGATGTAGTTCTGCACGATGCTCCCCTGCGGCGCCGCCGGCCGCACCTCCGACCAGACGATGCCGCCCTGACCGGGCGCGAGATCGCGATCGAGCACGCCGACGCGGGTGCAGCGCGACAGCAGCTGTCGCAACGTGTCCTCGGGGAACGGGCGGAACATGCGGATGCGCACGCCGCCCACTCGAACGCCGCGCGCGCGGGCCTCGTCGACCACGGCGCGCACCGTGGCCGCGGTGGTGCCGATGGAGACGAGCGCGATCTCGGCGTCGTCCATGCGATAGGGCACCACCGGGTCGGCGAGGCGCCGCCCGAAGGTCGCCTCGAACGCGCCCTGCACCTCGGCGTAGACGCGCGGCACGTCGTCCATCGCGCGCTGCATCTCGGCGCGGGGGACCTCGGTCTCGCGCGGGCCGTCGAGCGCGCCGACGGTGCGCGGTCTGTCGGAGAGTCGGTGCGGGAGGTCGAGCGGCGGGAGGAACGCGTCGACCGTCTCCTGCGAGGGCACGTCGGTCGGCGTCATGGTGTGCGAGAGGATGAACGCGTCTTGACACACCATCACCGGCAAGAGCACCCGGCGGTCCTCGGCGAGGCGGAAGGCGGTGAGGATGCTGTCGAGGACCTCCTGGTTGTCCTCGCAGTAGAGCTGCACCCACCCCGCGTCGCGCAGCATGAGGGTGTCGCCGTGCTCGGCCCAGATGTTCCACGGCGGGCCGAGGCTGCGGTTGACCGCCATCATCACGATCGGCAGGCGCGACATGGCCGCCGTGAAGACGTTCTCGGTCATGTAGGCGAGCCCGTTGGAGGAAGAGGCGGTGAACGCGCGGGCGCCGGCGATGGAGAACCCGATGCACACGGCCATCGCCGAGTGCTCGCTCTCGACGCGCACCACCTGCCCTTTGTCGAAGCGCTCGTCGCAGAGCCGCTCCATGCACTCGCTCTGCGGGGTGATCGGGTAGACGCCGCCGCCGAAGCCGCGCCCGACGCGGTTGGCACGTCCGGCGAGCGCGGCCGCGGCGGCCGCGGCGTGGTTGGCGCTGAGCAGCTCGGTGGTCACGCGTGCATCTCCTTCGGGGTCTTCAACGTGATCGCGGCGCGCGGGCACTCGGTGACGCAGATCCCGCAGCCCTTGCAGTACTCGAGATCGATCGCGTAGCCGCCGGCCTCGCGACGGATGATGCCCTCGGGGCAGTAGACGAGGCAGCTGTCGCACCGGGTGCACTCGCCGCACGAGCAGCATCGGTGCGCGGCGGCCGCTGGATCGCCCACGCCGAGGTTCACCTCGTCGAACCCGCGCACGCGGACGTCGGCGGGCACGTGCCGCTCGCCGAGCGGCGGCGACTTCGGGAAGTGATCGAAGCGGATCTCGGTCGCCGCGACGGCGCGGGCCCGATCGGGCCGCCGCAGCTCCTCGACCTCCGCGAGCTCGGGGCCGACGGCGCGCATCGCGAGGCGCGCGACGCGGCGACCGTCGCCGATGGCGTGCGCGACGGTGCCGTCGCCGGTGGCCAGATCGCCCGCCGCGAACACGTTCACGGGCGCGTCACGCGCGAAGGCGCGCCCTTCGCGCAGCGCCCATCCCTCCGGCAGCAAGCGCAGATCGGCCGTCTGACCGAGCGCGAGGAGCACGTGGTCGCACGACAGCGTCGACCGGCGGTCGGTCACCACCGGGCTCCGGCGTCCAGACGCGTCGGGGGGGCCGAGCTCCACCTCGGCGAGCACGACGCCGCGCACGCGTTCGTCGCCCTCGAAGCCGAGCGGCTGCCGCAGCAGCTCGAACACGACGCCTTCCTGCTCCGCCTCGGCGACCTCGTCGCGGATGGCCGGCATCTCCTCGCGGCCGCGGCGGTAGGCGACGGTCACGCGCGACGCGCCGGCGCGCACGGCGACGCGCGCGCAGTCCATCGCAGTGTTGCCGCCGCCGAGGACCACGACGTGCCCCGTGACGCGCACCGAGCCCTCCATGTTCACGCGGTGCAGGAACCTGATCCCCTGCTCGACGCCGGGGAGATCGTCCCTCTCGGTGACGCCCCGGAGCCGCTGGAGGCCCGTCGCGAGGATGACCGCGTCCCACTCGCGCGCGAGCGCCGCGACGCGATCGCGATCGAGGAACGCGCCGAGCGAGGTCTTCACGCCGAGGGCGAGGAGCGCCTCGATCTCGCGATCGAGCGCGGCGCGCGGGAGCCGGTAGCTCGGGATGCCGGTGCGCAGCACGCCGCCGAGCGCGCGCTCGCCGTCGAAGACGGTGGCCTCGTGGCCGTGCCGCGCGAGCTCGAACGCCGCGCTCAGCCCCGCAGGTCCCCCGCCGACGATCGCGAAGCGACGCGGGGCCGCGCTCGCTCGCTCCGCGCGCGGAGCGATCGGCGCGGTGTCGGCGATCCATCGCTCGAGCGCCCGCACGTCGACCGCGCCGTCGTGCTCGCGGCGGTTGCACCCCTCCATGCAGAACGCCGGGCACACGCGCCCGCAGACGCCCGCGAGCGGCGTCGTGCGCGCGAGGACCTCCGAGGCCTGCTGCGCGCCGCCCTCGGCGACCGCCTGCACGAAGCCGATGACGTCGTTGCCCGCGGGGCAGAACGCGCTGCAAGGCGCGAGCGCGTGCACGTAGCGTGGCGTCTGCGACCGCCAGCTGCCGGTGCGGAGCCCGGTGGGGGCCCCTTCCACGTGCGCGACGAGCGGAAGCACCGGCGCGGTCGCGGGCGGCGCGAACACCGGCGCCTTGGCGTCGACGTCGCGCGCCTCGCGGATCGCCACGGCGTCCCAGGCCTCGCGCGCCGCGTCGAGGTTGCCCGTGAAGCCGAGGCGACGGTACGCCGCCTCGAGCGCCTCGAACGGCAGGCCCGCCGCGCGCACGAACGCGCCCGCGATCGTCGTGTTGACGATGACCACCGAGCGCGTGCCGATCTTGCGCCGTCGCGCGATGGCCGTCGCGTCGACGACCGCCAGCCGATGCCGCAGGAAGCGATCGCCGAACGCCTCGATCGGCTCCTCGGTGTTGAGCAGCAGCGTGCCGCCCGGTCGCAGCCCCTGCAGCACGTGCTCGCCGAGCAGCGTCGGATCGAGCACGAGCAGGTGGTGCGGCTCGTAGACCTTGTTGCGATCGTCGATCGGCTCGTCGCTCACGCGGGTGTACGCGCGCACCGGCGCGCCGGAGCGCTCGCCCGCGTAGTCGCCGAAGGTCTGCACGCTCTTGCCGAGCCCCGCCCAGACCGCGGCGAGGATCTTGGCGCAGGTGACGCCGCCTTGGCCGCCGCGCCCGTGGAGCCGAATCTCGAGGGAGGCCATCGCGCGCGAACGTACCCGCGTCCGCGGCGCGGCGCGAGCGGGGGCGCGACCGGCGCCGCGCCTCACTCCGCCGCCAGCCGCTCCGGCAGCATCGTGCGGGGGTGCTCCATGATCTCGACGAACTTCGCGGCGACCTTCGACGCCTGATAGCCGTCGACCAGGCGATGGTCGACGCTGACGCCGATCGGCAGGATCGGCCGCGCGACGATCGCGCCGCCGCGCACCACCGGGCGCTCGCGGATCTCGCCGACCAGGAGGATGATAGGGCAGCGCGAGAACGGCACGAGCGGGGCGAGGCCCGTGGCGAGCCCGAAGCCGCCGACGTTGGTCACCATCACGCTGCCGAAGCCGTCGTACGGCACGCCGAAGCGGCTCATGTCGAGCCCGAGATCGTAGTGCGCGAAGGTGCCGGCGCGCATGGCGACGCCGGTGAGGAACGCGGGCATCTTGCCGAAGCGTCGCGCCGAGGCGACCGCCTCGGTCTTGCGCGCGCGCACCGCTCGTGCGCCCTCCTCGAGCTCGCGCGCGATGGTCAGGACGTCCTTCTCGTCGGCGCGCGGGATCTTGAAGCCGTTGAGGTCCTCGCCGCCCTCGAACGCGACCTGGTAGTAGACGTCGATCGTCTCTCGGCGATAGACCGACCCGAAGCGGATGATCGCGTTCACCTCGGGCCGCGTGCGGATCGCCGCGGCGACGGCGTGGCCGACGAGGTGCGTGATGGTCACGCGCGGTCCGCCCTCGCGGCGAAGCGTGCGCACGTACGACGTGGCCTCGGTCGCGTCGATCTCGAGCGTGCCGTAGATGGTCGGGCTGTCGGGCGCGCTCCACGCGTGCAGCGCCAGGCGTCGCCACGTCGACAGCTTCTTCTCTCGCCGGAACCCCCGCATGGCCCGCCCTCCCGTGTGTTCCGGAAGAATAGGCTGCGTCGGGCGGTCCGCGCGACGGTTTCATGATCGAGGTCAGGCTGTCGAGGTATCCCCCGGACTGAAGTCCGGGGCACCGACGGCCGTGCGAAGCCCTCCGGGCTAGCGAGAGGTTCGTGCCGAGGAAGTGCAGTCGATCGACCTGCGCGGAGTCACCGCGGCGGTTGTTTTCAGACCTATCGACGCTCACCGTCCCTGCAGCGACAACTCCAAGCCAGGCTGGCGACTCGGTGAAGTCCGAAGGACTTGAGGTGCAGTCGGTGCCCCGGACTTCAGTCCTGATCACTGGTTTGTACGCACCTTGTGGTTTTGTGTCGGATGAATTTTCGACCTCGCTCCGAGTCCGTCGTGCATGCGAATGCCTCGGACGAAAGCGGGACGTTGGGCGGCACGGCAG
>JACPFM010000172.1 GCA_016182965.1 Deltaproteobacteria bacterium
ACACACCTGCGGCGGACGTCCGAGCAAGCCCAGCGAAGCTGGGCTTCAGAGGCATGCCGTGGGCTTCAGCCCGCGGACATGAGAGGAGAGCACTTCTCGGGAGCTTTCTTCGCGCGCTCCCCTCGGTGGCATCAGCGCTGAAATCAGGGCCGAACCTCCGCCGAGTGGCACTAGACGGATCACTCCCTGACGACCGACGACTCTTCTCGAGACTGACGACTGACGACTGACGACTGACGACTCTCTCGAGACTGACGACTCTCTCGAGACGGACGACTTACTTCGTGACGGTGCCGCAGCCGAACTCGACGACGACGGTCGCCGACAGATCGGCCTGCACCTTCTTGCAGGCGTCGCCGCAGAGCAGGATCTTGGTGTTGTCGGCGTTGTACTGCCAGCCGTTGGCGCCCGCCTCGCACGGCGCGGAGTCGTCCTTCTTGATCTGCTCGCTCGTGCCGCCGCTCGACGACGTGTAGGTGACGTTCACCTTGTTGTAGTCGATCTTCTCGCCGGTCGGCGGCTCGGGGATGGTGAGCTCGCACGCGACGCGGGTGGCGATCGACTTCGCCATCTCGGTGAACACCGGTCCGAAGTCGGTGAGGCAGATGGGGAACCACCTGCCCTTGGTCAGCTTCGCCAGCGCGATGTACTCGGACCCGGTGTTGACCGCGTTGGAGCCGCACTTCGGCGACTCGGCCGGGTACGCCGGCGCCCCGATGATCGGGTAGGCCACGTAGTTTCGCTTGCTCTTGGTGCCGAACGGGGCGCCCGGCTTGCTGAGCATCTGGTTGTCGAAGTCGGTCGCCGACAGGCCGTACAACCAGCTGGTGCCGGAGTAGTTGGAGTTGTCGTCGGTGATCGGGATGATCACCTTGGCCGCGCCGGGGCGCAGGAAGTCCTTCCACTTCACGGTCGGCGCGGTGGAGTCGTAGGTGAGGGCCACGGCCTTCAGCGCGTCGTACGACTCGACGTGGACGTTCGCGTGCCGGAAGTACGTGTTCGGCGCGCCGCAGGTCGCGCCGCCGAGCGGTGCGGGGACACAGACCTGATACGACGCGGAGGTCGCGTAGGTCGTGCCGTCGTTGCGGACCGAAGCGCTGTCGTAGCCGGCGATCATCACCACCCGGTAGGCGAGGCCGGTCTTCTTCAGGTTGTCCGACAGCTTGTTGATGTTCGCCCTGACGTTGGCGATGTCGTCGCTCATCGACCCTGACTGGTCGATCACGATGATCACGTCGACCGGCTGCTTGATCGCCGCCGCCTTCGTCGTGGCGCACGCGCCGCCGTCGGTGAAGCCGTCGCCGGCGTTCATGTCGTCGCTGACGTCGAAGACCAGCCCGCCGTCGTCTGTGCCACCATCGGGGTCGACCGCGACACCGGTGTCCTCTTCGAGCTCGACCTCCTCGGGGCCCGAGTCCTTGTTGGCGCCGCACGCGGCGAGCAGGAGAGAAGGCACGAACAAGGCAATCCAGCGACCCACGGCTACCTCCAGGTGACGGCCGAGTGTAACGCGAGATCGCGAACACGCCCGTCGAGCAGACAGGAATCGGCCGGCTACCATGCACGACCCGGACCCCAGCGCGGAGCTGACCTGATGCGAGTCGACATCATCCCGTGTCTGTCCGACAACTACGCGTACGTGCTCATCGATGACGCGGCGCAGGAATGCGCGGTCGTCGACGCGTCAGAGGAGGGGCCGCTGTCGACGGTGCTCGCGCGCGTGGGCCTGCCGCTGACGGCGATCCTCTCGACGCATCACCACTTCGACCACGTGGGCGCCAACGAGGCGCTCCTCGCCGCGCACCCGCGTGCGGTGGTCTACGGCCATCGGTCGGACGTCGGCCGGCTCCCGGGGCTGTCGCGGCCGCTCGAGGACGGCGCGCGCTTCACCTTCGGCACGTGCGAGGTCCGCGCACACCACGTCCCCGGCCACACGCTCGGCGCGCTCGCGTACGAGGTCCGCACACAATACGGCGCCCGCTGGCTGTTCACCGGAGACACCTTGTTCCTGGCCGGATGCGGTCGTCTCTTCGAGGGGACCGCGGCGCAGATGTTCGCGTCGCTGCGCAAGCTCGCGGCGCTGGGCGACGACGTGCTGGTCGCGTGCGGCCACGAGTACACGCTCTCGAACCTGCGCTTCGCCGCGCACGTCGAACCCGGAAACGAGATGATCACGGAGCGCCTCGCCGAAGAGTCCGCGCGGCGTCAGCGCGGCGAGCCGACGGTGCCCGCCCCCCTCTCCTACGAGAAGGCGACGAACCCGTTCCTCCGCGCGCCCGACGTCTCGACCTTCGCCGCGCGCCGCGCCGAGAAGGACGGCTTCCGCGGATAGGTCAGCGATCGCGATTGCCCGACGTCGGCTTGCGGCTCGCCGCGCGCGACCGGGTCATCCGTCGCGACGGGCGGCGCGGCGCGCGAGCACGGCGCCGAGCGCTCCGAGGACGATCAGGGCCGTCGCGCGCACCGGCGTGCCGCCGCCGTCGTCCAACCCCGCGCCGGCGATGGTGCTGGCCGTCGGGCAGATCGGCGCGCTGTTGGCGCGATCGACCTGGATGGTGCGGGTGATCTCGCCCTGGCTCGGATCGATCTCGAGCTCGAGGTCCTGATCGAGCCAGCGCACCGGGAGGTCGGCGCGCAGGCGGGTGACGCGGCGCTGCGTGAAGGTCCCGAAGGCGATCTCGACGTCGGTGTCGGAAGGATCGACGGCGGGCGGCTTGCCGGCGTCATACGTCGGCTTCATCACGTCGGCCGGGGTGTCGGCGGCCGCGTCGCCGGCCGGACCGGCATCGCCCGTCGCGTCGTCGGCGGCGTCGCTCGCCCCGTCGGTGGGATCGCTGCTGGTGTCGGGTCCCGAGACGTCCGGGGCGCCGGTCCCCGCGTCTTGCTCCGGCGGGACCGAGGAAACCGTCGTGGGGACGCTCGACCGCAGCAGGTCGAAGCTCGATTCCAGCGTGAACGCGCGCCCGTCGAAGCTCGCGGCCATGCGCTCGCGGACCGCGGCGTAGTCGCTCTTCTGCGCCTGGAAGTCCCACACGAGGAGGCCCGGATCGACCGAGAAGGTCGGGAAGTTCTTCGGCCGGTAGCGGCCGTCGCCGATGACGAACAGCTTCAGGCCGACCCTCTCGCCGATGCCGGCGCGCGCGATGCGGAGCGGCAGCGCCGCGAGGCCGCCCTTCCAGCTGACGCGGATCGGCACCATCGCCCGCACGCTGGCGGAGGCGCGCAGGCGTACGGCGACGAAGTCGAACCCCTCGTCGACGTAGCGCGCGAGGATCGGCTCGACGTCCGCCGGGATCTGGTAGCCCTTCGAGCGCAGCCAGCCGGCGATGGCGCCCTCGTCGGCGCCGTGCACCTGCACCGCCGCGTACGGACCGATCAGCGAACGGCCGGTGACGAAGATGCCGGCGTCCTCCTGGTAGCCGATCTCGTAGTCGGCCTCGTCGGACGCTCCGCAGCCCGCCGTCCCGCCGCCGCCGCAGCCGTCGTTGCGCGGCTGCGTGCAACGCCGCTTCGGCGCGTGGATCTCGAGCTGCGTCTCCTGGTCGAGCGCGGTCAGGAACTCGTCGGTCCCGAGCCCCACCGCGACCGCGCCGCGCACCGGGAGCACCCACGCAAACTCCGCGGGATCGCCGGCGAACTCGACCTGATCCCACAGCGTGGTCATGCTCGGCGACAGCGCGATCGCCACGCGGTGATCGGTCACCACCGCCGGCGACTCGGGATCGACGGCGGTGGGCTCCGGGCGGAAGGTGCCGCCGCACGCCGAGGCGTCGCGGGGCGCCGCGCTCGCGAGCAAGGCGGCCGCGAGCAAGGCGGTCAACGCGAAAGAGGCGACCTTTCGTGGCGCCGCCTGCAAGGCGGCAACGGCTCGAAGGATCATGGCGGCGGGCATCCCTGCGCAACGAGCGTACCACCCGGCGCCCCCCTCGCCGGCACGGGCAAACACGCGGCTTCCCGTCGACGCAGCCCCGGACCCGCTCGGCGGCCCCTGGCGAACGGATCATCCCGGTGGTGACGACCGTTCTCGCTCACGCGCCCGGCGCGCCCGGCGCGCCTGCCGCTCAAGGCAGCGACGCCTTGCCCGACGGCCGATCGACCCCGACGCTCTTCGCCGGGCCCTCCACGAAGGTTGCATCGGTCGTGCCCGCGTCGCCCGCGCTGCTCGCGTTCTCGGGCGCGTAGGACCACGTGCCGCCGCTGCGCAGCGCGTCGACGCCGCCGATCGCGTAGGTCGCGCTGCCGCCCGCCTTCACGAAGACGCCGTAGGTGGGGAGCTTGCCGCGCGGCGACTTGAACACCTCGCCGGCCATCGCGCCGCCGAGCGTGAACGCGCCCGACGCCGCGAACGAGTCGGTGCCGCCGACGTTGACCAGGACGCCGAGCCCGTTCGCGTACCCGGTGCCGAGCGAGAGCCCGGGGCCGCGGTAGACGTCGTCGCCGCCCTCGTCGAGGTGCACCGTCGACGAGAAGTCGTGCCCGACGCCGACCGAGGTCGCGACCACCGGGAAGGTCGCGTTGTACCTGTCGTTGCCGCCGGCCTCGTGGAACAGCGCGATGCCCATGTGCGCCGTCGCGCCCTGCACGTACCAGAGGCCGTCGTAGCTGTCGTCTCCGCCGCCCTCGAGGAGCGCGCCGAACCCGAGGAAGCCGCAGCCCTGCGCGAAGACGCTCGCGGTGTAGGTGTCGTTGCCGGCGGCGTCGCGCAGCAGCCCGAGGCCGCCGAGGAAGCCGATCTCCTCGGGCACCGTGTCCCAGCGGCGCCCGTAGCCGCAGCCCTGCCCCATCGTGGTGTTGCCCTTCCCGGGGAGCTGGGCGGACGGATAGATGGGATCGCCGCCGAGCGCCGGATCGCCGGGGTTGGCGAAGTACACGTCGTTGCCCGCGAGATCGACGACGGCGCCGACGCCGCGCGTGAAGCCGAAGCCCTGCAGCTCGTTGTAGCCGCGGTACTGATCGTCGCCGCCGCGGTCGAGGACCATGCCGATGCCGAACGCGCCGGCGCCCTGCGACAGCGTCTCGCTCTCGTAGCGGTCCTTGCCGCCCGCGTCGAAGAGCACGCCGACGCCGAGCACGCCCACGCCCTGCGACACGGAGAGCGAGCGATAGAGATCGTCGCCCGCGCCGAAGTCGTAGCCGAGCGCGACGCCGAGCACCGCGGAGCCCTGCCGACCGACGCGCGAGCTCGTGCGCCCGCCGTTGCGACCTGCGCCGTCGCTCGGCAGGCGCGTGCCGACGGAGTCGTCGGCGGTCGGCTTCTCGACGTAGCCGTAGCGATCCTTGCCGGCGAGATCGATCGCCACCGACACGGGGCGCGCCACGTTCGCCGCCGCGGTGGGCACCCGGTAGTCGTCGTCGCCGCCGAGATCGAGCAGCAGCGCCGCGGTCTCCGCCTTCGAGCCGGGCCGGTAGACGTCGTTCTTCGCGCCGCCGAGGACGATGGCGCCGAAGGGCGTGTCGATCTCCACGGCGCTCAGCTCCCTGCCCGCGAAGCGCTCGAGATCCGCGAGCTCGATCGCGGTCGCGAGGTGCACCGCGGCGGTCGAGAGGCGCAGGACGTCGACGCCGTCGAGCGCGGCGAGGAACGGATCGTCGAGCTTGATCGTGCGCGAGCCGATGAGCCAGCTCGGGAGCGTCTCGAGCTTCCTCAGGATCGTCGGGTCGACGGCGCCGCGCGCGGCGACGGTCTCGGCGGCGGCGCGCCCGAGCGCGCGCACGACCGGCGAGAGCGCGCGCTGCAGATCGATCGGGACCTCGGCGATCGCCGCGCGCACCGCGGCCTCGTCGACGCCGCCGTGCTCGGCGGACGCCTCCACGATCGCCGTCGCCAGCGGCGCGGCGTCGGCTTCGTCGACGACGAACCACGCCCCCTCGGGGCAAGCCGCGATCGGGGCGCCGCGTCGCACCGAGGCGACGGCGATCGCCCGCGACACCGGGTGCTTCGACGCGACCGCCTCGTCGAGCCACTTCGCCGTCTCGCGCCCGTAGCCGGGCAGCCGCAGGGGCCGAAGCAGCAGCGGCTCGTAGTCGGGCAGGCGCCGCGGATCGCGCAGATCCCATCCGCTCTGCGGAACGAGCTTGACGTCGAGCCCGAAGCTGCAGCGATCGAGCCCCACCTTCGACAGCGCCTCGTCGAAGGCATCGACCTCCGGGCGCGGCGCGTCGCACGCGCCCGAAGGATGCGGCGCCGGCGACGGGGACGTGATGCACGCCGGCGCGGAGGGCGGCGCGTCGGCGTCCTGCACCGCGGCGTCGGGCTCGCCGGCGACCGCGTCGTCCTTGGCGGAGCACGCGTGCAGCGCCGCCGCGATCGAACCGATCGCGACGATCGCAGGCAGTCCCGTGGCGAGCGCGCGGGATCGCGAGGAGAAGGAAGCGCTGTCCATGGACGGATCGTATGCCGAGGAGGCGCCCGGCGGGGAGCGGCCACGATCTCGCGCGCCGCCGCGCCGCAAGTCGCCCTCGGTGACAGTTGCGCAAATTCGCCCTCCGGCGCCCGGCTCCCCGACGCCCACATGGTCCCGCTCGATCCGCGCTTGAGAACGGGGCGCCCGCGCGTATCCTGCCGGCGCCGATGAGCCGACTTCCCCCGTGGCTGCAGGAGCTGCTCCCGATCCTCGCCCTGCTGCTGGTCATCGTGGCGCTGGTGCGCCGGGTGCCCCACGTCGACGTCGGTCACACGCAGGCGTTCCGGAAGCGGCGCTTCTTCAACTGGTTCCCGGTCGGCCTCACCTACGCGTTCCTCTACATGGGGCGCTACAACCTCAACGTCTGCAAGAACGCGCTCGGCGCGCGCATGACGACCGAGGACTTCGGCCACATCTTCGGCATCGGCGCCATCGTCTACGGCTGCTCGTTCGTCTTGAACGGCCCCCTCACCGATCGGTACGGCGGGCGCGCCACGATCCTCGTCGCCGCCGGCGGCGTCGCCGTCACGAACGTGGCGATGGGCCTCGTGCTCAAGCTCGGCCTCGGCGGCAACCTCGTGAGCACGTTCACGCTGCTCTACGCGCTGAACATGTACTTCCAGTCGTTCGGCGCCGTCTCCATCGTCAAGGTGAACGCGGCGTGGTTCCACCTCCGCGAGCGCGGCACCTTCGGCGGCATCTTCGGCATCCTCATCTCGCTCGGCATCTACTTCGCCTACGACTGGGGCCGGATGATCGTCGAGCGCTTCCCGGTCCACTGGGTGTTCTTCGTGCCGGCGGCGATCCTCTCCGCGTTCTTCGTCATCGACCTCCTGCTGGTCCGCGACACGCCTGGACAGGCGGGCCACGTCGATTTCGATCCGGCCGACGCCTCGAGCGGCGACGAGGGCCCGCGCCTGACGGTCGTCGAGGTCGCCAAGCGCATGCTGCGCGATCCGGTCATCGTGACCATCGCGCTCGTGGAGTTCTGCAGCGGCTACATCCGCAACGCGATCATGCAGTTCTTCCCGATCTTCGCGAAGCAGACGGGCAGCTCCGTGTTCGTCTACAAGCACTGGGGCATGCTCCTGTGCGTCGCCGGCATCAGCGGCGGCATCTTCGCGGGGCTGATCAGCGATCGGGTCTTCCACTCGAGGCGCGGGCCGGTGTCGGCCATCCTCTACGGCATGCTGGTCGCGGGCTCCGCGCTCACCATCGGTCTCTTGACCACGCCGCTGGTCGGGTGGGTGGTCATCTTCATGAGCCTCGCGATCATCGGCGTGCACGGGATGCTGTCGGGCACCGCGAGCATGGACTTCGGCGGCAAGAAGAACGTCGGCGTCGCCGTGGGGATCATCGACGGCCTCGTCTACCTCGGCACCGGCGCCGTCTCGCTCATCCTCGGCAAGGTCCTGCCCGAGGCGGCGGCGGCGAAGGTCGCGGCGAACTGGCGCGTCTGGCCGCTGGTGATGCTGCCGGCGACCGTCATCGGCTTCGTGCTGGCTCTGCGATTGTGGAACGCGAGGCCGAAGTCGAAGGCGGCCCCCGCGCACTGATCGTCATGGGCATGTGACACCCGCGAACCTCGCGGCGCCGCGCGAGCCTGCTACACTCGTCGTCGTGCGCCGCCTCCCTCTCCGAGGCATGGTCCTCGCGTTCGCTCTCTCCGCCGGGTGCGCCATGGGGGGAGCGAGCGACGATCTCGGGTCCGGCAGGGACGACGCCGAGGACCTTCCGCCCGATGACGCCGAAGAGGACCTCGGCATCGACGAGACCTCCACGTCCGACGAGACCGCTCCGCTCGAAGACTCCGGCGCGCTCGAGGACTCGGGCGGGCCGGAGCCCGACGTCGCGCCCGACGTCATCTTCCCCGTCGAGGACACCGGCTGCACCCCGAGCTGCAGCACGTGCGGCGCGGCCGACGGCTGCGGCGGCACGTGCAAGACCGGCGCGTGCGGCGGCGGCGCGACGTGCGTCGCCGGCAAGTGCGTCAGCCCGACGCGCAGCCACCTCTCGCCCGGTGACTACGCCTTCGGCACCGCGTGGGCGCGCGGCATCACCTGGACCATCGGCAGCGAGGAGCCGGCGACCATCCGCTACACGCTCGACGGCAGCGCGCCCGGTCCGAGCTCGCCGAGCAAGCCGAGCCCCGCCGATCTGTTCGTCGCGACCTCGGGCACGACCATCAAGTGGTACGCCGACAACGGCGCCAAGGAGCCGACGACCCACTCGTTCGTCGCCAACATCCTCGCGAGCGGGCAGACGAGCTACGGCTTCATCGTCGAGAAGGTGAACCTCTCCGGCAAGGGCCCGGTGGTGGTGGCCTCGCCCGGCGCGACGATCACCGGCAACGCGAGCTACGCCGCGTGGACCTCGACCGGGTGCCCCGGCTGCCGCATGCAGCTGGTGTACGGCGTCGGCAGCACGAGCGCGGGCTGTCTCTACGACTGGTCGCCGGGCAACTGGCCGGGCGCGGCCGCCAGCGGATCGATCAGCGTGAAGGCGCCGGGCACACCCGGGACCTACACGCTCAACGTGAGCTACACCCTCGAGTACTCGTGCGCCGGCGGCATGGCCACGAACCCGCTGAACGTCCGCGCCACGGCCGGCGTCGCGACGATCGTCGTGCGCTGACGGTCACCTCGGGCCGCGCAGGTACTGATCGAGGAACTTCACCATCGCCGGGTAGGCGACGAGGCGGTTCTTCAGCTTCGAGAGGCCGTGCCCCTCGTCGTCGAAGACCTTCAGCTGCACCGGTACGCCGCGCTTCTCGAGCGCCGCGGCGATCTGCTTCGCCTCGCCGATCGGCACGCGCGGATCGTTGGTGCCGTGGATCACCATCAGCGGCGCCTGGATGCGATCGACCTTGTGGATCGGGCTGATCTTCTCGAGCAGCGGCGAGTCCTTCTCGAGCGAGCCGTACTCCGCCTCCCGCAGCGCGCGGCGGTAGGGGGCGGTCTGCTCGAGGAACGTCTTGAAGTTGGCGATGCCGACGACGTCGACGCCGGCCGCCCACATCTCGGGGTAGAGCGTCATCCCGGCGAGCACCATGTAGCCGCCGTACGAGCCGCCGTAGAGCGCGATGCGCTTGGGGTCGACCTCGGGTCGCCTGGCGAGCGCCTTCCCGAGCTCGGCGAGATCGCGCACCGAGTCTTCGCGCTTCTCCTTGTCGTCGAGGTGCGCGAACGACTTTCCGTAGCCGAGCGATCCGCGGATGTTGGGCGCCGCGACCGCGTAGCCCGACAAGGCGAGGTACTGCCGCACGGCGGAGAACCACGGCTGCGCCTGCGCCTCGGGGCCACCGTGGAGCTCGATGACGACCGGGAGCTTCTCGGCGCCGGCCGGCGCCCACCAGAAGTAGGAGATCTTCCGCCCGTCGAAGGTCGTGTACTTCTCGATCGTCGCGTCGACGAGCTTGCCCTCGTCGACGCCGGCGTGATCGCTGCGCGTCACGCGCTGCGCCTCGCCGGTCGCCACGTCGACGCGGTAGACCTCCATCGGGCGGGTCGACGCGTCGAGCGACACGTAGGCGACCTTCCCCGACGACGCGACGTCGATCGTCCCGATGACGCCGCTCACCTTCGGGTCGGTGCGCCCCGAGACCTTGCGCGCCTTGTCGAGCGAGAGCACCGCGAGGTGCTCGAGGCCGTCGACGTTCACCGAGACCATCGCGAGGTCTTCCGGATCGCCCTTCTTCGCCGGCCCGGACCAGCGCGGCAGCGCGAGGCTCCCGAGATCGTGCTCCTCGACGAGCACGTCGGTGCGCTTGCCGCTCGCCACGTCGATGGCCACGAGGGCCATGAACTCGCGCGCGCCCGCGCCGGCGCCGTCGGTCAGCACGTAGACCGCTTTGCCGTCGCGCGACAGGCGCGCGCCCTCGTAGCGCTCGTCGCCGGCGTGCTTGGTCAGGAGCTTCTTGGCCTTCGATTTCGCGTCGATGATCCAGACGTCCTGGTCGACGTTCGAGCGCGCCTCGATCGCCACCACGCGATCGCCTTGGAAGTCGGTGACGGTGAAGCTGCCCGACAGCTCGACGAGCGGCCCCTTGATCGGCGCGGGCTTCGGCGCGCCCCAAGGCGCGACATAGAGGTCCATGTCCTTGCCGTTGCGCGCGTTGGAGGTGAACGCGACGCGCTTGCCGGCGGAATCGAAGCAGGGGAGCGTGTGCTTGACCTTCGGGCTGCTGGTGAGCGCGATCGGCTCGCCGCCGGCGAGGTCGAGGCGATGGAGCTGATCGTTCTCGTCGCCGCCCAGGTCCTTGAGGAACACCAGCGTCTTGCCGTCGGGCGCGAGCCGGAAGGACGAGACGCGATCGGGGTACGCGGTGAGCTGCTTGGGCGCCTCGCCCTGCTTGCCGGCGCGATACAGCTGCGCGGTCCCCGGCGCGTCGTACAGGTAGAAGAACGACTGCTCGTCGACCGCGCGCGGCGCGGTGCTGCGGCGCACCTTCAACAGCTGCTCGATGGAGTAGACGGCCACCGGCGGCGGGGCGGCCTGCGTCGGCGCGGGCGCCGCGGCGCTCGCGGGCGGCCGCGGGATCGGCGCGGGCGTCCACGGCGCGCAGTCGGCGCACGGGGGCGGCTTCGGCGCGCCGGAGCAGGAGACCACTGCGAGCGCCAGCGCGGCGAGGAGCCGGGCGTCGAGCGCCCGATCGGCGAGGGTACGCATGCCGGCGCGACCCTACGACGATCAGTCGTCGACGTCACTCCTCGCTTCGAGCGCGAGCGCGCCGGCGTCGGCCTTCACCGTGAGGCCGGGCAGCGCGTCGCGCACGAGGCGATCGCGCAGGGCGCGCGCGTCGTCGGTGGCGCCGCCCTCGGGCACCGCGAAGCCGACCGCGAGGCACGCCTCGCGCCACGCCGGGTACACCGCGTAGGCCGCGGCGTAGCGTTTGGTGCCGAGGATCGAGCGGCGCCGCGCGTCGAGGACGAAGACCTTCGCGTGATCCGCGGACCCGGGCGGCCAGGCGATGCGCTCGATGCGCGCCTCGCCGACGTCGATGTCGTACTTCTTCGCGCGGGCCTCGCCCCACGAGGCGAGCCGCTGCGCGCAAGCGTCGACCGTGGCGCCGCCCGGCGGAGGGGCGAACGAGAACACCGCCAGGGCGACGTGGTGCTCGTCGCCGTAACGATAGCCGGCGAGCGTCGTGACACCCCAGTACTTCACGTGCGTCCACGCGCCGCCGTCGGGGAGCGGGAGCGACACGGTGCGTCGCCGGTCGACGCGCGCCGCCCAGGGCGCGCCGAGGAGGTGGGCCACCGCCTCGGGGTGCGGGCTCGACGGACCGCCGGCGGCGACCTTGGCGCGCGCCGCGACGGGCGCGTTCGGCGCGTTGGCGGCGACCAGCGGCGCGGGCGGCGCGGGCGGACGGCTCGCGCACGCGGGCACGGACACGACCCCCAGCCCGAACCAGGACACGGCGGCGGCGACCCGCGACGGCCTCACGCCCCGTTGGACGGGCGAGCGCACGACTTCACGCACCGGCCCGCGCATGCGAGAAAGCATGCCATCCCATGACCGGTTCGTCCCGTCGCACGGCCGAGGCCAGCATCCAAAGGCAGCCCGACGCAGGCGCCGACGCGCTCCTCGCCCAGATCGATCTCGTCACCTTCGATTGCTTCGGAACGCTCGTCGACTGGCAGGAGGCGCTCCCCGCGCTCGGCGTCGACGCCTCGCGGATGCCCCAGTTCCTCCGCGAGAGCGAGCGGAGGCAACGGCCCGGTCGCCGCGACGCGGCCTTCGTCCCCTACCGACGCCTGCTCGAGGAGGTCGGCGCGGTGCTCCGGCCCGATCTCGATCCGATCGAGATCGCGCGGTGGGCGCGCAGGTTCGGCGAGCTGCCGTTCTTCGGCGACGTGGTCGCCGCCGTCGCCCTGCTCTCCTCGATGGTGCACGTCGGCGTCGTGTCCAACTGCGACGCCGTCCACCAGCTCGACGTCAGCCGCAGGCTCGGCGTGCCGTGGGACGTGTGCGTCGTCGCCGAGGAGCTCGAGGCCTACAAACCGACCGATCGCGCGTGGGATCGCGCCGTCACGCAGGTCACCGCGCGCGGGTACGATCCGGGCCGCTGGCTGCACGTGTCGGCGTGGGACGACTACGATCTCGCGCCGGCGACCGCGCGCGGCATCCGCACCGCGTTCGTCGCGCGCCCCGGCGGCGTCGCCCCGCAGCGCGACGGCGCCGACGTGCTCTTCCACGACGTGCTCGAGCTCTCGCGGGCCATGGCCGCGTCCAAGGGCGGACCGCTGCATTACGAGGTGGAGGCCGAGGCGACCGACGCCGACACGTTCGAGCGCCTGATCGCGTGGCTCGTCGACGAGCACCTCGCCGAGGTGCGCGCGTGCGCCGGCGTGCGGCGCGCGGAGCTCTTGCAGCTCGACGGGCTCCGCGCGCGCGGCGTCTACCGCTTCGAGTCCCGCGCCGCGTTAGCGCGGTACCTCGCCCGGGACGCGCCTCGTCTGCGCGGGCGCGCCCGGGAGCTGTTCGCGGACCACGAGGTTCGCTTCACGCGCATCGAAGGCGTCGTACGCCACGCGCTGCTCGGAGAACGCGCATGAACCTCCCGCCGATCGCTTGGGCGATCCTCGTCATGGGTCTGCTGTGGCTCGGCTTGCGCCTATGGAGCCGCAAGGCCGAGCAGCGCCGCCAGGAGGAGCGCGAGGCGCGCATGGCCGAGCTGCTCGCCGAACGCGAACGAATGCTCGAAGCGCGCGAGCGCGACGCGCCGAGCTCGCTCGGTGCCGTCGTCTCCGACTCCGCGCCCAAGGCAGCCGAGCAGCCGGCGGAGCGCCGCTGCCTCGGCTGCCGAACGGTCAATCCGCCCGACGCGTCGGTGTGCGCGAGCTGCGGGCTCGAGCTGTAGCCTTCGCCGCGTCGCGGGCGGCGCGGGCGCGCTCGCGCGTCGCGTCGGCGACCGTCATCGAGAGGGCGTCGAGCGACGCGAAGCGGACGTCGCCGATGCGCGCGCGCGTCTGCTCGCGGCCGTCGGCGTCGTCTTCGATGCAGACGATGGGGACGGTGCTGGTGGCGCGGAGCTCACGCAAGGCGCTGCCGACCTCGCGCCCGTGCGAGGCGCGCCGACGCAGATCGATCACCACCGCGTCGGGCACGCTCGTGCGGATGTGACGGTAGGCGCGGCCGCCGTTCTCCGTCTCGACCTCCACGTGCCAGCCCTCGCGCCGGAGCGCCTCGGCGTTCCGCGTAGCGGCATCGACATCCCAGTCGACGAGGAAAATCTTCCCCTTCATCGTCACGCCTCCTGCTCGTCAGAACGGTCGGAACGTGCTCGCAAAGAAAGAACGAAGGGAGCGAGCTCATTCTAGGCACGCGACGACCTCCGCGCCACGGCCCGCGGACGTTCTCTTGCTCATGTCCGGGCGTCGGGCTTCACTGCAGCGCGCATGCCGATTCCGCGCGGCGCCGTCCGGGGCCTCTCCTTCGACTACGGCCACGTACTGGCCGGCCTCGACTTGCAGGAGCTTTCGGCTCGACTGCGAGACGGGCCCGGCGGGGCTCCCCCGGTGTCGGCGCTCCGCGCCACCGTCACCGAAGCGGCGCTCCGCGCCGCGCTCTCCACCGCCTACCGCGCGCACGACGCGGCGATCGCCGACGGGCTCGGCCACGAGGGCGGCTGGCGCGCACTGATGGCGACGCTCGTCGCCGCCGGCGGCTCGCACCCGGACGAGGCCTCGCGCGCCGCCGCCGTCGAGGCGCTGTGGCGGGCCCAGCCCGCGCGCAACCTGTGGCGGGACGTCCCCAACGAAGCGCGAGCGTTGCTCGACGACCTCGGACGAGCGGGCGTGCGCATGGTGATCACCTCGAACAGCGAGGGGCGCGTCGCGGCGCTGCTCGAAGAGGTCGGCATCGCGCACCACTTCGTCGCGATCCTGGACTCGGGCGTGCTCGGGTTCGGCAAGCCCGATCGACGAATCTTCGCGCGCGCTGCCGAGGCGCTCGGCGCACCGCTCGACGCGATCATGCACATCGGTGACTCCGAGGCCGCGGACGTCCTCGGGGCGCGCGCCGCGGGTGCGTTCACCGTTCGCTTCGATGGCTTCGTGCCCGGCGCGGACGCGCGTCCCACCATGGCTGACGTCCGCGTGTCCAGCTTCACCGCGCTGCGCGAGACGCTCTCGGTCGCGCTGGACCTCGACCTCTCCGCGCGCAGTTGAGCCTACGATTTTCGCAGCGCGCGCCCTTTCCTTCGTGACGTCCGACGGTACGCTACGGGCCGTGGGGGCGTTCAGCGACTCGACCTGCGGACCGACGCGTGATCTCGATCTGGCGACGCGCATCTCGGCCGCGCCGTCGAGCGCGGGCATCCGCGGCGTGATGCTCCACGCGGTCGACGCGGCGCTGCGCGCGTCCGGCGTGAAGGCGCCCGTGAGGCCCGCGATCCCGAGCTACGCGCTGATCCCGGTGCGCGAGTACCTCGCGCGCGTGCACGCCGCCGGCGCGCTGGTCGGGCCGACGCCGCTGATCCGCTCGATCTTCCCGGCCTGCCGATCGACCGAGCCGCTCATCGAGCGCACCGGCAACGAGCCGTGGTCCGCCACCGTGAGGGTCCGCTGGTGAGCGCCGGCATCTCCGTGGTGGTGGTCGCGCGCGCGCGCGTCCTGCCCGGTCTGCGCGAGACGTTGACCGAGCTCGGCCCGCCGTACACGCGCTCGACGGCGCTGGTCCGCAGCGGGACGCCGCTCGCGGCCGTCGTCGCCGACGCGCGCGCCGCGGCGCCCTCGCGCGGCGTGCTGGTGATCGCCGAGCACGACGACGAGGTCGACGCCATCCTCGCCGAAGGCGCCGACGAGGCGCTCGTCGAGCCCGTCGACGCCCCGAAGCTCGAGCGAGCGCTCCGTCGCGCGGCGCTCCGCGCCGGCGTGCGCGACGATCACGCGGTCGAGGCGCACACGCTCGAGCGCGTGCTCGCCGGCATCGCGCAGTCGGCCGAGTCGCCGCTGGCGTCGCTCGCGCTCGATCTCGACGGCCTGCGCTCCGGCACGCTCGACACCCTCGACGACTTCGACGCCGCGCTCGATGACTGCGTCGCCGCGACCGATCAGGTGCTCCACCTGCTGCGCAACGTGTCCGTGCTCGCCCGCACCGGAGACTCCGATCACCGCGAGCACATCCCGATCGCCCCGCTGATCGAGAGCCTCGTCGACGCGCTCGGCGGCCATGGCGGGCTGAGGGCGCACGTCGAGGTGCACGCGGAAGACGACACGCTCGAAGTCGTCGCGCCGCGGAGTCAGCTCGCGCGGGCGCTCGCCGGCGTCATCGTGCAAACGCTCGACGCGGTCCCCGACAAGGCCGGCGCGGGGGTGCGTCGCCTGCGCATCGGCGTGCGACCGCTCCCCGACGCCGTCGCGATCTCGCTCGACCTGCGCCCTGCCCTCGACGCGCCGCCTCCCTCGACCTCGTTCACGCTCCGCGACGAGGGGCGGCTCGCCGTGACGAGGGCGTCGCTCCGCTCGTTCGACGGCGAGCTGTTCGCCGAGCGCGCCTCCGACGGCGGCGTGCGCTTCGTCGTCTTCCTGCCGCGGCGCATCATCGTCGTGTCGGAGCCGGCGCTCGCGGCCAGGCTCTCGACGCCGATCGCGCGGCCGCGGCGTCCACGCGTCCTGGTGGTCGATCGCGACGCGCGCGTGCTCCGGGCGACCGCGCGCGCACTGTCCGAACGGTATGACGTGATAGTCGCCATCTGCGGGGAGGAGGCGACGCGGCACCGGATGCGGCCGTCGCGGCAGGAGCAGCCAAAACGCTGATGCGGCCGTTGAGCCGCAGCGCGCTGGTGACCGCGATCGAGTCTCTCCTCGCGACGATGCCAGTGGCAGAGAGCGGTCGCGTGCTGAACTAGCACACGTCGTGTTCGGTCGTTTCTTCGCAGCGGATGCGCTTGCATCATCGGCCGAGGACGTCGAAGATACGGACCTGAGGGGGCGTTGAGCAGATTGACGCCGCGGTCGGGTCCACCGGCCTTCTCCTGACCGAAACGAACAAAACGGCAGTCGGCGGAGCGAGCGCCACGAGGGGGCTCCCCTCGGGAAAGTGGCGCCGGGCGAACAGTCGTTTGGGAAGTTGTCACTTTGGAACGCACGGAATACAAGGACGTCGTGGTCGAACAGCCTCCCCGCTTGCTTCGTCTGGCCCAGGTCGCGGCGATGCTCCAGGTGCATCCCAAGACCGTCTACTACTGGGTGCGCACCGGTCGCCTGAACGCGCTCACGTCGCCAGGCGGGCTGCTGCGCGTGCGCGCCGAAGACGCCCGTGCGCTGTGTCAGAGCGCAGGCATGCCCATCCCGGCGGAGCTCGCGACGGTCAAACGTCGCGTGCACGTCGTCGAGCCGGACAAGACCGTCTCGCGGTCGCTGGTGCGCAACCTGAAGGCCAAGGGCTTCGACGTGCGCACCTACGAAGATCCGTACGAGGCGCTCATCGCCACGGCCAAGGAGCCGCCCGAGCTCTTGATCATCGACGTGCGCCACCCCGGCATCGAGGCGAGCCGCGCGATCTCCGCGCTCCGTCGTGACGACAACACCAAGCGCACCCGCGTCCTGGTGTGGAGCGACATCGGCCACGACGAGCACTCCACGCTCCTCGAGGCGGGCGTCGAAGCCGTGGTGCCTCGCGGCGACGCGGCCGCCCTGGTCAAGGCGATCAAATAGATCACGAGATTCTCCGGTTCGCGGTCTTTGGGGCGAGCTGGAGAAATCACAAATATCGTCTCAGATTTGGGTTTTTGGCTCCTTTCCAAATCTGACCATCGAGGGTGTAGTGCACCGCCTGCGGCAGAGCGAGCAGGGGCACGAGCCAGCCGAGCGCGCGGTCGGACAGGACGTCGCCGTCGCCGAAGATCGTCTCGTGGTCGTGCCACACGAACCGATCCCATAGCCCCTCTTCGAAGAGGGCCAGCGCGACCAGCGCGCCGTAGGCGAGGACGAACCCGCCGCGCACGAGCACCTGCGCGATGGGCGCGGGCGGAGCGTCGGGATCGGCGTACCGTCGCCTCGAGTACGCTGCGATCAGCACGACGTACGGGATCCCGTGCGGCAGCACGTTCGTCACGGTGAACGCCCAGTCCTCGTCGACCGCGACGATGCCGAGCCACCAGAGCAGGTACGTCGTGAGGATCACCACGACCTTGCCGACGTTCACGCCGCGACGAGCGACGCCGAGCTGCAGCTGACGCAGCACGAAGACGACGAGGATCGCGAGCCACAGCGGGCGCGCGACGCGCTCGACGAGCCCGGGCATGCCCGGCAGGAAGTCGCCGCGCACGAACCACGCGAACTTGCGCGGCAGGTGCGTGTGCCAGACGAGCAGCGGGTAGATCGTCGCCGCGTACGTCGCCGCCGGATCGAGCCACGCGTCGATCCGGCGCGACGGATCGCCGCGCTCGCCTGCCTTGGCGCGATAGAGCGCGACCCACCCGATCTGCTGACGCACGAAGTGCCACACCGCGACGTACGCGAGCACGCGCCAGAAGGTGAGCGAGCCGCCGAGCTGATGGACCGCGACGCCGAGCGCATAGGCGACGACGGGCGTGCCGAGATAGAGCGCCTTCCGCCGCATCACCTCCGCGCGGTCGAGGTAGACGCGAAACAGCGTGCCGTGCACGTGCGCCACGTCGACCATCACCACGCAGAGGAGGAAGCCCCACGCCGGCGTGGAGCGCAGACCGAGCGCGCGGCCCGTGCCCAGCAGCGCGAGCGCGAAGACGAACGGCCCGACGAACGCGAAGGCGTCGACCTTCGCCGAGAAGAGCCACGCCGTCTTGAAGCGGGGTGGACGCGACGCGCCTCCGCTCGCAACCACCTCCGCTCGCACGTCCACGACGGGCGCGGCCATCGGGCAAGAGTAACAGCGCGGGCGATCTAACGGATGGACGGCACGCTCAGGCCGAGCGCAGCGACGACCTCTTCCGCCGCGCGCACCCCGTGATCGTGCGCCTCCTCGAAGAGCGCGACGCCGGAGAGATCGGTGTGGGCGAAGTGGACGGGGCCGATCGGCGCCGTGGTGCGCAGCGACGCGAGCGCCGCCCGCTGGCCGACGATCGGCCTCGTCATCGCGTGGCCCCACCGGAACACGTCGACGCGCTCGAGCAGCTGCCCGAGATCGCGGTGCGCGCGCGTCAGGTCGGAGACGGCGACGTCTGCCCACTCGTGGTGGGTGGCGGCGAGCAGCTTCTCGCGCGCTGCCTTGCCGTCGCCGGTGATCGCGTAGTACCAGGTCCATACCGTCGGCCCGTGATCGACGCCGGTCTGGTGCGTCGCCACGACGTAGCCGAGCGAGGGGCTCTCGTAGAGCACGTTGTCCCAGGCGAACGGCACCCCGCTCGCGGCGGCGCGCCCCGACAGGTGCAGGTTCGCGACGGCCCACGCGCCGTAGTCGAACGCGCGCGCCTCGGCGTCGGCCGTGGCGGAGAGAAGGGGCGCGTCGCGCAGCGGCGCCACGATCTTGCGCGCGACGTAGCGTGGGGCCGTCACGATCACCCGCTCGGCGTGCACGCGGCGCGCGGTGCCGTCGCGATCGACGACGCCGAGGCGCGCCCCTCCCCCTTCGCGCGGGGCGACGTCGACGACGGCGACGCCGGTCTGCAGGCGCGGGCCGGCCAGCTCGGCGAGGTAACGGACCAGGCGGGCGTTGCCGTCGGGCCAGGTCATCAGCTCGGAGGACTGATCGTCGCCGCCCATGCGCGAGACGAAGTAGAAGAGGCCGGCCCACGCGGAGGCCTCGTCGATCGACAGCGCGTAGTCGTCGCGGCAGCCGTAGTCGACGAGCCAGCGCAGCCGCGGCGAGTCGAAGCCGCGCGCGCGCATCCACGCGCTCATGCTGATCTTGTCGAGCGCGAGCACCTCGGCGTCGTCGCTCGCGCGCGCGAGCGGGATGACGAAGGCGTGGCGCCCCTTCGCGTCGCGCCACTGGTTCCAGCGCGCGAGCTCCTTCTTGAAGGCGCGGAACTGCGCGAAGTCGGCGGAGGTGGCGCCGACGTGCAGGTAGAGCCCCTCGTACCAGTACCCGCGGTGATAGAGCCGCTCCTCGGGGGCGCGACAGAGGACGTGCTCGGCGATCTCGGGGGTGCCGTCGTTCTCGAACCCTTCGACGACGCCGAGCTCCTGGAACAGCACGATGAGCGCCTTCGCCTCCGGCGAGGGCACCGGGACGTAGTGCGCGCCCCACGGGTAGCGCGAGACCGCCGACTCTCCGCCGCGCGACGTGCCGCCGGCGACGTCCTCGAGCTCGAAGATGGCGACGTCGTCGGGGCCGGCCAGCCCCGCGCGCACGAGGCGCCACGCCGCCGACAGCCCCGCCGGACCGCCTCCGACGATGGCGACCTTCACCGAGCGGGTGGGTAGATCGGGCCCCGCGAACTTCGCGAGCAGCGCCCCGTCGCGGATGAGGTGACCGCGCTCGTGGTTGGGCGCGAGGAGATCACCGGTCCGCGAAGGGGACGGCTGCGGGCGACGGCACGCGATCGCCGAGAACGACGCTCCGAGGAAGGTCGCGAGGACGTCTCGCCGGGTCGGCACGGGGACGTCTTATCACACGCGGGCGCGGGCGCCGGCGTCGCCCCTCCGGACACGCCAGGTGAACGATCTACAAGGCCGTGATCTGGACGCGCTCGCGATCGACGGCGGCCTCGGCGGCCTCGACCGTGATGACCGACGGGTCGTCGGTGCGCGCGAGCTCGTCGCGCCGGAGGCCGAACAGCCGGAGGATCGCCCGCGACGGCGCGAGGCGCAGATCGCTCTCGTGCACGAACAGGCGACCGAGGTGCTCGGCGTACGCGCGCGAGAGGACGGCGAAGGGGATCTTGTCGAAGCGCTCGGCGCGCCGGCGCGACGCCCAGGCCGAGGCGATGAGCGAGGCGTAGAGCAGGTGGTAGAGCGGCGCGAGCCGCTGGCGCGCGAGCCACGACGTGCGCGCGAGGACCTGCCGCAGGAAGTGGACGTTGAGCGGGACGTGGAACGACTCGTCGCGCGTGAGGATGGTCAGCATCTGACGGACGGCCGGGTGCGTCGCGCGGCGGAGGGCGAGACGGTAGGTCGTCGAGCCGATCGTCTCGAACATCAGGTTCGTGAGGACGATCGTCTCCATGCGCTCGGCGCGCCCGTACAGCGCGTAGAACGTGCCGGTGACCCGACCCATCGGGCGGATCTCGCCGCCGATGTGCGCGAGGAACTCGGTGAGCAGCTCGCGGTGCCAGCCCTCCTCGTCGCCGTACAGGCGGAGGCACTCGGCGAGCTCGGGGTCGAAGGCGCGCACCTCGTCGGCGAGCTGGTGCGCTTGGGTGAGCCCGGACTCCTCGGCCCGGTAGGCCGCGTTGAAGAACGCGACGGCCGCCGATCGCTCCTCCTCGCTCGCCCACTCGATGGGCTGCGAGAGATCGAGCTTCTCGTCGTACATGCGCTCGGCGCGCTTCTGCAGCATCGCGAGCCACCAGGACGTGGGGCGCTCGCTCGGCCTCTTGTTGGTCACCACGGCGCACGTAAGCACAACCGCGCGTCTGCGGCCATCGCGTGCTCGGGAGTCGTCGGTCGTCAGTCGTCAGTCGTCAGTCGTCAGTCGTCAGTCGAGAACGAGACGAGACGAGACGAGACGAGACGAGACGAGACGAGGCGAGGTGGCCTGTCACGACGATGAGAAGGTGACCTACCCTCGTGCCGAGGTCGAGAGGTCCGGCGCCAGGGGCACCGATCGACGGCTTCTGCTCCCGTCCGGCGACCTTCGGCCTTCGACCTTCGACCTTCGACCGCGCGTCGACTGGCGACTGACGACTGACGACTGACGACTTCTCAGAGATACCGCTTCCACTCCGCTTCGTAGTAGTGGACCAGCACCTGGTTATCGAGGCGGTTGATCTCGACGTCGAGGCTCGCCATGTCGCGGGCGAGCACGAACAGTTGCCGCAGCGAGGGGTCGTCGAGGTAGCGCAGCTTGAAGGGGAGCTCCGGCAGGCGCGACGGCGTGAGCGGCGTCGCGTAGGTGCCGGCGGCGCGCGCGAGCGTGAAGCCCCACTCGCCGAACGAGGGGACGAACACGTGGTAGGGCGCGATCTCGAGGCCGGCCTTCTCCATCGTGCGCGCGATGCACCAGTACGACTTGCGCGCGAAGAGCGGCGAGGTCGACTGCACCGCGATGATGCCGCCCGGCCCGAGCTTCTTCTTCATCAGCGCGTACATGCGCGTCGTGTAGAGCTTGCCGAGCGCGTAGTGGTTCGGATCGGGGAAGTCGGCGAGGACGATGTCGTAGGTCTGCGCGTTCTTCTCGTCGGCGAGCCACACGTAGGCGTCGTCGTTGACCACCTTCACGCGCGGGTCGTGCAGCGAGCCCTCGTTGAGGTTGCGCAGCAGCGGGAAGCTCTTCGCCAGGCCGGTCATCCCCGGATCGAGGTCGACGAGCGTGACCCGCTCGAGGCCGGGGTGCTTCAGCAGATCGCGCAGCGCGAGCCCGTCGCCGCCGCCGAGCACGAGGGCGTTCTTCGTCGGCAGCCCCGCCTCCGCGCGCGCCGCGATCGCCGGCCAGACCAGCGCCTCGTGGTAGCGGTATTCGTCGGCGCTCGAGAACTGCAGGTTGCCGTTGAGGAACAGCTGGAACGTGGAGCGGCCGCGGGTGACCACGATGCGCTGGTAGGTGGTCTGCTTCGCGTACACGATCTCGTCGGCGAACAGGCCCTCCTCGGCGAGGAGGGTGATCCGGTCGGCACCGATGATCCCGGCGATCAACAGGGCGAGGACGAAGCCGGCGCGCACGCGCAGGCTCACGCGCTCCTTCACCTCCTCGGCGAGCAGCCAGGTGCTGGCGATCGCGGTGAGCGCGTTGATGCCGCCGATCACCAGCGATGTGCGCACGAGGCCGAGGCGCGGCACGAAGAAGATCGGGAACGCGAGCGAGCCGACGAGCGCGCCGAGGTAGTCGACCGTCAGGACGCGCGCGACCAGGTCCTTGAACGCATAGCGCTCGCGCAGGATGCGCAGGAGCAGCGGGATCTCCATGCCGACGAGCGTGCCGATGATCAGCACGATGCCGTAGAGGACGACTCGGAACCACGAGAGGTGCGCGAACGCGAGGAACAGGATCGGCGCCGAGATGCCGCCGACGAGCGCCACGGCGATCTCGATCTCGACGAACACGCGCGCGACGTCGCGCTCGACGCGCCCGGAGAGCCAGGCGCCGATGCCCATCGCCGAGAGGTAGACGCCGATCACGGTCGAGTACTGCAGGACCGCGTCGCCGAGCACGTAGCTCGCCAACGTCGACGCGAGCAGCTCGTAGACCAGACCGCAGGTCGCGATCACCAGCACCGTGACCAGCAGGAGCGTCGCGGTCGTCTTGGCCGGGATGTGCTCAGGCTCCGGAGCCGGCAGGACCGCCGGCGGCCCCCAGACCCTCCGCTTGGGCGGCGTGTGCAGCGGGACCGGCTCCTTCGCGGGGCCCTCGCCCTTCTCGATCGTGTCGATCGGCTCGCCGATCGCCTCGCCCATCGGCTCGCCCATCGCATGCGCTCATAGCGCAGCCGGCGCCGCCCCGCGACGCTAGGATTCCCCGGTGCGGACGATCTCGGCCAGGACCCTCCCGCGGGTGTGCGTGATCGGCGCCGGCTCCACCGGCATCGCGATCTGCAAGGCGCTCGGCGACCGCGGGGTGCCGTGGGTCTGCTACGAGAAGAGCGATCGGGTCGGCGGCAACTGGGTCTTCAAGAACAAGAACGGGATGTCCTCGGCCTACCGGTCGCTGCACATCAACACGTCGCGCGATCGCATGCAGTACGCGGACTTCCCGATGCCGCGGTCGTATCCGGACTTCCCGCACCACTCCCTGATCGCCGCCTACTTCGAGCAGTACGTCGAAGCCTTCGGGCTGCGCTCCGGCATCCGCTTCGAGACCGGCGTCGCGCAGGTGCGCAAGGACCGCGGAGTCTTCCGCGTCGACGACGATCGCGGCGGCCACGACCGCTTCGACGCCGTGGTCGTGAGCAACGGCCACCACTGGTGTCCGCGCTGGCCCGAGCCGCCGTTCCCGGGCGCGCTCGACGGCATCGAGATGCACAGCCACCACTACGTCGATCCCAGCGAGCCGCACGATCTGGTCGGAAAGCGCGTGGTGGTCGTCGGCATGGGCAACAGCGCGATGGACATCGCGTGCGAGCTGAGCCGGCCGGGCGTGGCCTCGCGGGTGTTCCTCGCCATGCGCCGCGGCGCGTGGGTGATCCCCAACTACATCTTCGGGCGTCCGCTCGATCAGGCGATCCCGCTGCCGCCGTGGCTGCCGTGGCGCGTGCGGCAGGGCTTCGGCGCGGCGATGCACCGGCTCGCGGTCGGGCGCATGGAGCGGTACGGACTACCGCGCCCCGATCACCGCCTCGGCGAGGCGCACCCGACGATCTCGAGCGAGCTCTTGCCCAAGCTCGGGCGCGGCGACATCGTGCCCAAGCCGAACATCGCCGAGAAGGAGGGGCGGCGCGTGCGCTTCGTCGACGGGTCGGTCGAGGACGTCGACGCGATCGTCTACTGCACCGGCTATCGGGTGCGCTTCCCGTTCTTCGATCCCGCCTGGATCTCCGCGCCGAACAACGATCTACCGCTGTTTCGCCGGGTGTTCCTCCCCGAGGAGCCGGGCCTGCAGTTCGCCGGTCTGCTGCAGCCGCTCGGGGCGATCATGCCGCTCGCCGAGGCGCAGGGCCGGTGGCTCGCCGCGTATTACACCGGCGACTACGAGCTCCCCTCGCGCGGCGCGATGGTCGCCGACATCGAGCGGGAGCGCCGCGAGATGTTCCAGCGCTACGTCCCCTCGGCGCGTCACACCATGCAGGTCGACTTCGACGACTACCTGCGCGATCTCGCGGAGGAGGTGTCGCGCGGTCGCGCCCGCGCGCGGCGACGCGGCGGCGGCGTGCCCTTGTCGGCCCGCGCGGCCGCGCTCGATTCGAACGACCTTCGCGGTCGACGACCATTCCCGAATTGAGCCCATGCCGACGCGATTCGACAGGGCATGAACGTCTCGGCTTATCGGAACGGACGAGCCGGCCGTCCATCCGGCATGCGCAGGTTCCCCCGATTGCCCTGCGCGCTGGCCGTGATCGTGACGGTCGCGTGCGGGGCGGACGGCGATCGCGAGCGCGACCAGTTCCGCCTCACGAGCCCCGGCACGGGCGCCGCGAGCAGCGGCGAGCTGGTGCCGACCTGGCCGGGGACCCGCCGCCACTTCGCGGCCGGCGCGACGAGCGCGATCGGCTACCGCGAGCTCGGCGGCCGGACGGTGGTGCGGTTCGCCACGAGCGACGATTTCAGGTTCTTCCGCGCGAGCGACGCCGGGTTCTTCTACGACGGCAACGCGCGCGCGGGGCAGTTCGCGCACTCCCTCCTGCTGCTGCCGAAGACGGTGCGCGACGGCACGAAGTGGCAGGTCCTCGGGACCCAGGGGGACGCCCTCGCCGAGCTCGAGGTGTCCGCGCGCGGCGAACAGGAGACGCTCTTCGGCAAGCTGCCGGTCTGGCACGTCGTCCAGCGCAACCTCGTCACCAAGAGGGCCTTCGAGACCGACTACGCCGAGGGAAGAGGCCCGGTGTACGCCGACGCGCTCCTCGCCGCGGCGGTCGTGCCGCTCGAAGCGCGGCTCCCGCGGAAGAACCGCGCGCGCATCGCACTGAACGCGATCGGCGACGGGCAACCGATCGCCAGGCAGTTCTGGGCGAAGCGCGTCAGCATGATCCACCCGCCGAGCGGTCCCGCGACCCTGCGCGTCGACGGGCTGTACACCTGGTTCTCGAAGACGGCACCTACGAGGCGATCGCCAACCCGCGCGACGTCGGCGGCTACACGCGGTACTTCGGCGGCCGGAGCGACGGCCTGGCCTGCGGCGCGTTCAACAGCACGAGCGGCACCGAGGACGAGGTGTTCTGCCGCGATCCGGGCGGCGCGTTCCGCCGTCGGCCGCTGACGAAAGACCCGACCGACGCGGCCGCCTTCACGGGCAACATCGTGTGGTACCCGGGCGACGGCGGCTTCTACGGCGGCGCCAACGACCTGCTCTGGCACTTCGATCCCGCGACGCTCACCGTGAAGAAGCTCGACATCCCGGGCTTCACGCCGCCCGAGTGGGCGACGAGCCTGACGCCCGGGTGGTCGCACAAGGGCGAGCTGTTCTTCATCGTGCAGCGGGAGTGGGACCTGCAGGGCATCGTGCAGGTCGGCGGCGGCAAGGCGACGTCGATCCCGCTGCCGAGCGGCTGGATGGGCCGGACGCTGAAGGAGGAGAAGGCGCTCGTCGTGAGCGAGAAGCTGGTGACGCTCGTCACGAACGGCGGGGGGCCGAAGTCGGTGCTGCGGATCGTGCGGTAGCGTCGTCGGCGGCTGACGAAGCTCAGTGGCGCGCGTGAGCGGCCGGCGCAGGGTCGCCGGCGATGCGCAAAGTGCTCACTTGTTGCGTGCTCGGATCGATCGTGCTCGGCTGTCTCGGCCCCGGCCCGGCTACGTCACGGCGTGTCGGAGCCCGAGCGGCGCGGGGTGGAGGTCCATCGAGTGCCCCGGCAGCCACCAGGCGTGCATCGACAAGGCCGCCGCCATCTGCCCGAACGGCTACGAGATCGGCACCTCTGGCGGGGCGACCGAGGTCAGCGGCGCCAACGGCACGGTCGGCAGCAAGTACACCGGTCACATGCTGGTCAAGTGCGACGACCCGGTCATCTACAAGAACGTGCGGGTGGCCGGCTGCAAGTTCCAGATCCCAACGACCTGGGACGAGGGCCAGGTCGACGGCAGCACCGTCTATCACCCGCACCTCAGCTGGTCGACGCAGGTCTTCCTCGAGGTGAACGCGCACGTCGGCACGCTCGAGGCGTGGGCGGCCAAAGAGCTGGCCGATCAGAAGATCGAGAAGACGACGCTCGAGGATCACCCCGCGCTCCTGGCGACGCGCATCGACGAGCTCAACGGGCTGCGCATCTCGACGGTGGCGGCGCTCGAAGGAGGCCGCGTCTACGCGCTCACGTGCGCGAGCGCCCCGCCGGAGGCGCTGTCGCCGGCGTGCCGGAGGGTGCTCGGGTCGCTGCGGGTCGGTCAGGACGAGTGAGGAATCGGGGGAACGTCTCGCGATCGCCGCGATCGGCTTCATCGTCGCCGGCAACACGGCAACACCGTCACCGCCGACGGTCGCGAGGTCGCATCCAACCGGAAGCCAACGGCGCTCGCGCTCACGCCCGCGGGCTTGGTCTTCTGAGCCTCCCGGTTCGGCTCACGCACTCCTCCGAGCTCGTCACGCGCGCCGCCCGCCCTACCGGCCGGCCGGCGTCACCCGTTCGTGCTCGCTCCGTCGTACCTAGGCGACCGCGCCGCCGGAGGCGGCGACGCCGACGTGCCGGCAGGCGCTCGGGTCGTTGCGGATCGCGGTAGCGCCGAACGTCATGGTGGCCCGGCGCGCAACCAGCCTTCGCGAAGCAGCCAGCTCCGCGCGTGTCGCACGAGCGACTCATGCGCCGCCGAGGAGAACACGTCGAGCCCCGGCGCGGGCGGCTC
>JACPFM010000171.1 GCA_016182965.1 Deltaproteobacteria bacterium
CTTTAGCTGCCGTGCCGCCCAACGTCCCGCTTTCGTCCGAGGCATTCGCATGCACGACGGACTCGGAGCGAGGTCGAAAATTCATCCGACACAAAACCACAAGGTGCGTACAAACCAGTGATCAGGACTTCAGTCCGGGGGTATTCTCCGACAGGTCTTCAGGCGATCCGCAGCGCGCCTTCGACGAACGCCTTCTTCGCCGCGTCCCACACGAACAGCTTGCGGTCGTCGACCGTCGCGCCGCCGCCGCGCCCGTCGCCGCGCACGCTCACCACCAGGAACGCGAGATCGTAGGAAGGCTCGTCGCCGCCCGCGAGCGCCGTCTGCGCGTCGGTGTCGCTGAAGTAGGCGCCGCAGTCGAGGTGCGAGTGCCAGAGGACCTTCACCGGCCGCCCCGCGGCCTCGGCCTCGCGCACCTTCTTCGAGAACTTCAGCGGGTCGACGAGGAAGTACGTGCGGCCGGTGCGCGGGTACCCCTCGGGATCCATCGCGTGGTAGCGATTCGCGAGGTTCGGCAGCCGCTCTTGCGCGTCGGCCTGGAGATCGCCGGCCGGCCCGACGATCACGCCGCACGCCTCCTCGCCCTCGCGGGCGCCGTCCTTCTCGAGGCCGCCCGCGTACGCCTCGCGCGACGCCTGCTCGATCTCGTCGAGCACCGCGCGCGGGATCGTCACGCCGTCACGAGTCCAGGGGTGTTTGTCGAGATCCATTCGAGTCCAGGTTCGAGGGCGAGGGTCAAAGGTCTTGTCTGCCAGCGGCGGCTCCGGTCGAGCCGGCTGCGATGACGAGGCCACGGGAGCGCTCGTCATGGCCGCGTGCCCCGCATAGCGCCGCCGGGTCGGGAGGAACACCTTGCCTGCCCGCTCGCGCACCCACGGGCGCACGCCCGCTCCAACGGACGTCGATCACGGGGCCGCGCTTCGCAGCACCTGACCGTTCGCGAGGCCGACGTAGAGCCCGCGCTTCCAGTGCGCGATCGCCGTCGGCCACGCCGTGCTCTCGCCGGCGGTGAGCTCGCGCACCTCGACGCCGTCCTCCGTGTAGAGGACCCGCCAGGGCGCGACCGTCGAAGGCAGCGGGTAGGTGTCTCCGTCGGTGACGACGAGCACCATCTTCCCGTCCGCCGCCGCGCTCGCATCGAGGACGGTCTTGCCGTCGAGCGCCGCGATGGGGACGGCCGCGCTGCCCTCCTTCAGCAGCAGCGCGCGGTGACGGAGCGGCGTCGCGCCGACGTCGACCGTCCGCAGCAGCGCGGTCTTCGGGTCGAGGAGCTCGGCGCCGAGCACGAACGACTTCGACGTCGCGTCGGAGGGGACGACCTTCGCTCCGTCCCACGCGTCGGCGAGGACGGCCGCGATCTGCCCCTTGGCGTTGGTGCGGTACCCGTAGAGCAGGAGCTGCTTCGAGAAGGGGACCATCTGCACCCAGCGGCGATCGCCGATCTCGCTGTTCTCGATCTCGGCGGCGGTGGACCACGTCGCGCCGCCGTCGGCCGATCGCCAGAGGAACGAGTGGATCTTCCCCGCGTTCCACGTGTCGAGATCGAGCGCGCCGCTGCCGCACGCCCACAGCTCGCCGCCGAACGCGGCGATGTCGTGGACGTGGACGCCGCCCTTGATCGCGCGGTGCTTGGTGAAGCTCCCGCCCTTCGGGCGCGTGAACGCGTTGCCGAGGAACGCGTCCTCCCGCGCGTCGACGCCGGGCACCATCAGCACATCGCCGAAGCGGCGGAACAGGCTGATCTCCTCCTCGGCGGTGACGACCGCGTCGGCGGTCGGGCTCGGATCGGCAGGCGACGCCCAGGAGCGGATCTGGATCGGCACCACCCGGCCCGCGTTGAGCGTGGCGTCGCCGTAGCCGAGGAAGAGCCGATCGTCGAACACGATGAGGTCGTCGATCGCCTTGTTCAGCTTCTTCGGATCGAGCGTCTTCGACGCCTCGGCGACGTAATCGGCGATCGGCTCCTGCCAGGCCATGGGCGCCGGCCACGCGCAGTCGGCGATCGCGGTGCAGGGCGGCGCCGCGTCGGTCGGGCCGCCATCGGCCGGCCCCACCGCCGGGTCCAGGGACGACGAGCACGCCGAGAACAGCGCGATCGCGAGCGGCAATCGAAGCAAGCGCATACGCGCGATTGTGCCGCAAACCGGCGCGGCCGTCGCGCGTGGGCGCTCACGGCCACGCGACCCCCGGTGGACGTCTGCACTCGCCAGACCACTACGACCGGGAAGAGCGCGATCAACAGGCTCTGGTGCATCGTCTGGACAGCCGAGCCTCGAGCAATCCGATGACCTTCACGACCTCGAGGCGGTCTTCCGGGTTCGACGCGACGTAGATCCGCAGCCAGTGGATCGCCTCGCTCTGAAGGCCGAGCTCGGCGCACGCCATGCCGATGTTGAACGCGACGTTCGGGTGTGGGGCGGTGAGCCACGCGGACTTGAAATGGGCGATCGCGATCGCGTGCTCGCCGGCCCGGAGCGCTGCCATACCCTGCTCGAAGTAGCGCTTGGCGGCCTCTTTCGGCGCGGGCTGCGGCGGGGCGCGGTGCGTGGCGCGATCCTGCGGCGTCCCCGCCGCAACCGGCACGCGCGCGCAGCCGACGAGCAGCGCGATCATCGCCAGCATGGTGGGCTCGCCGAGCACCCGCAAGCTTCGCCTCCGTGCGCCGCGTCGCTCACACCCGGCGTGCGCGACAGCTTCGAGAATGGCTCGCCGCCGCCGACGGCGCAACGCAGGGTCCGTGCGCGAGAGTCCGTGGCCGCGCTGGAGCGAGCCGCACGCCGGTCTTTCCCAAAGGTGGCACTCCGCGCGGGAGTGGGGGCGGAGATGATGGGCTCTTGAAACCAGCGACCGACGAGGGCTGCAGCCGGATGACGTCGATCGCGCAGCTCGCGCTTCTCGCGGTGGAGCTAGGGCGTCGAGCTCACGGCCACGCTCGGCGCGCGAACAACGCGTCGAGCAGCGCGGCGAGCCCCGCTTCGTCGAGCGACGCGAGCGTGGCGCGACGCTCGTCGTCGAGCTCGATGCCGGACGCGCTGCAAAACGACTCGACCGTATCGCGGAGCGCGGCACGTCGTCCTTCGCCCAACCCCTGCTCGCGTCCTTCCGCGAGATCTTCCGCTCGGTCGAGCCTGCGGGCGATCTCGGCCTCGCGGCGCATCTCGGCGATGCGCTGCGCGGAGGGCTCGCGCGACAGGAGCTCGAGGGCGTGCTTGGCGTCGGCCATGACGGGTGACTCTCTCGCGAGGGAGTCTAGCGCGCGCTC
>JACPFM010000170.1 GCA_016182965.1 Deltaproteobacteria bacterium
GAGCGCGCGCTAGACTCCCTCGCGAGAGAGTCACCCGTCATGGCCGACGCCAAGCACGCCCTCGAGCTCCTGTCGCGCGAGCCCTCCGCGCAGCGCATCGCCGAGATGCGCCGCGAGGCCGAGATCGCCCGCAGGCTCGACAGGGCGGAAGATCTCGCCGAAGGACGCGAGCAGGGGTTGGTCGAGGGACGAGAAGAGGGGCTCGTCGAGGGACGTGAGCAGGGACGGGTCGAGGGACGTGAGCAGGGTCTGATCGAGGGGCGCATGCAGGCGCTGGTCGAGACGCGCGAGCACCAGCTCGCCTCGCTCCGCGGTACCGTGGAGTCGTTCTGCAGCGCGTCAGGCATCGAGCTCGACGGCGAGCGTCGCGCAACGCTCGCGTCGCTCGACGAAGCAGGGCTGAAGGCGCTGCTCGACGCGCTGTTCGCGCGCCGCGCGTGGCCGTGAGCTCCCCAGTCGGGCGCGATGGCGACTGCGTGAGCGATCTCGCCGCCGGACGCGCGTGCCGGGCGCTGTCGGGATCGCCTGCGCGAGCCTGACAGCGGCGCGGCGGTCAGGGCTGCGCTGGGGGCACCACACCGCTCAGAACGCACCGCCGAGCGCGAGATCGAAGTACCAGTGCCCGGCGCCGAGTGGGTCATTCGGGCCGCACGGGGGATCGGTGCACTGGAACCCGCGCTCGGCGACGCGGTACGAGTAGCCGAGCGCCGCGCGGAGATGCAACGCGCCAGACGTGCGCGTCTCGTAGCCCGCCTCCGCGTTCGCGAAGACAGCGTGGGCGAGGCGGTAGCTTCCGGAGTACCGCGCGCTGTTGCAGGAGCCGCCGCCGAGGTAATACGCGCCGTCGAGGAAGGCGCATCTGTCGCCGTTCGCGTCGAAGGTCGTCGGTCCTCCCGAGAGGCCTGCGCCGACAGCGAACCCATGGTGCCGGCCACCGGCATGGAGCCGTCCCAGCGCGCTCCATCGCCAATCACGCCGAAGTCCGCCGAACCCGGCCTCGACGCCCGCGTATCGCGAGGGGGTCCAGGTCGCGGAGAGGCCGAGCGGACCGAGTGGTGCCCACCGCGTGCCGGCGTGCAGGTCGACGACCACCTGCCGCCGCCACGGGTCGGCGTCACCGACGTCTTGCGTCGGCGCGACGAGGGCTGCCGCCAGGATCACGCTGAGCATGTCGACGCACGGAGGCTGCCACGACGGAGGAGACCTGCAACTGCTCCACTCGCACGCCCGCGGCAAGCGCCAATCCTGACGCTCCCGCGATCGACGCGGCGTTGCGCTCGACGAGCGCCCAGCGACGTCGACGACGCAGGTGCGCGGGCAGTTCGAGCGGCTGACAATGGCTTCGCTTGGTCCGCGAAGGCTCACCATCGCTCTACTCCGTGCAGACTTCGACGCGCGTCTCGAAGACGCAGCCGTCAGACCTCGAGTCGTAGCGCAGGAACTTGTTGTCCTTGGTCCCAAGGGAAGAGCACCGCGCGACGTACGCGCCAAACTCCGCAGCCGTTGGACAGCTCGTCGGAGACGCGGTGAACCCGTGCGACGGCGGCGCCGAGCAGCTGCCCCCTCCGCTCGTCTTCCAGGCCTGGAAGTCGATCGATGCAACGGTAGCAGTTCGGCTGTGGAGGACGCAGTCGCAGGACCCGCTCGCGCCTCGCGGAGGAACAGTCCTTCTCGCTCGATTCGTGCCTCCGGCCCGGAGGGGGCAGATCGCGGAGCGAGCACGGCGCACCGCGAGGTCGCCGATTCACGCGCTCCCCGCAGGTTGATGCGCACCGGTCGCGTGCTTGACTGATCGCGTGCGGGCGGCGCTGGTCATCGTCGGGATCGCGTGCGGGTGCGCGCCTTCTGCCGCGCGCCTCGCGTCTCGGCCCTCGGCCCCGGTGGCACACCCGAAAGCGACGGCGAACGTCGCGAGCGACGAGCCGGCGCCCGAGCCGTTCGTGCGTGACCGTTCGCTGAACCCCGCGGCCGTGATCGATCCGGCGACGGCGGCAGCGAGCGGACCGTACGCGCCGAAGAGCAGGCTGGAACCGGCCGACGCTCCGCTCGACGCGAAGTGGGGCAAGCCTTGGTACCTCCACCAGCCGGAGCCGATCCTCGACGAGGCGCCTCTCGAGCAGTGGGCCGCGTCGGTGGCGCAGCCCGCCGGGCTCGAGATCGACAGCGTCGCCGACAGCATCACCCGTGTGCACCCCCTCGAGGTTCTGCGAAAGACCTGGCTCGAGGCGCTCGCCGGAAAGCAGAACGTCGTGAGCGAACCCGAGGCGTTCGCGCGGCTGTTGGCCGAGTGTCGCGAAGCCATCGTGGAGCTCGAGACCTGGTCGGCGAAGGTGCGTTCCGAATACGCCGCGGCGCTGCCGCCGTTGCCGGCGAAGTACCTGGCCGAGGCGACGGATCTCCAGGTCGAGCGGCTGATCGCCGGCACCGTCGTTCCTCCGTCCGTCGCCCAGACGAACGCCGCGCGCGAAGTGTTGACCCGGGCCGTCGCGCTGGCCGAGCAGGCACGCGATCGCGCGCTCGATGCCGAGATCGGCGTCGCGCTCGCGCGTGGCCGCGCGACGATCATGGCGTTCACGCGAAAGCCGAAGGGCGCTTGAACGGGGCGTCGCTTCGACCTCTGCATCTGTCCCTGCCCTCACACCGGATCGCCGGCCAAGGGATGGCAAAGCCCGGTGTGGCGACGTTGCTGCGGGCGGATCGGCAGGCCGCGACTGCGGCGCGCGTGGCGGTCTCGCGCCCCCGCTCGCGCGCGAGAGGAGAACGTACGGTGGTTCGCCGGACGTTTCCTGTCCGCCGGCGCCGTGCGCATCTCACACCGGATGCGTAGCTGTGCACGATGAAGCTCCTCGACCCGAAGCTCGACGTCGTCTTCAAGCTGCTGTTCGCCGAGCCGCGCAACGCAGGTCTGCTCAAGTCGCTGCTGACCGCCGTCCTCCGGCCGCCAGAGCCGATCGCGCGCGTCACCGTGCTCGATCCGGAGCTACCCAAAGACCTCGCCTCCGATCGCGGCGTCCGGCTCGACGTGCTCGTGGAGCTCGAGGGCGGCAGGCTCGTCGACGTCGAGATGCAGTGCGATTTCCGGGGCGGGCACGGCGCGCGTTGGCTGTGTCACTGGGCGCGGCTCTTCTCGAGCCGACTGCGCCGCGGCGACGACTACGAACGTCTCGAGCCGGTGGTGTGCATCGTGTTCCTGGCCGCACGCTCGGACGCGAGCCGCTTCCACGCGACGTACGAGGTGCGCGAGGTGCACGACCACTCCGCGCTCTCGGACGTGCTCGCCGTGCACGTGCTGCACCTGCCGCGCCTCGAACAGGCAGCCACTGAAGGCGAAGGCGCCGAGCTGCAGCGCTGGGCCCGGTTCCTTCGCTTCGAGAACGAGCGCGCGCTAGACTCCCTCGCGAGAGAGTCACCCGTCATGGCCGACGCCAAGCACGCCCTCGAGCTCCTGTCGCGCGAGCCCTCCGCGCAGCGCATCGCCGAGATGCGCCGCGAGGCC
>JACPFM010000174.1 GCA_016182965.1 Deltaproteobacteria bacterium
GTGCTCGACTTCATCCGAGCGGCCTGCGTCGCGAAGCTCCAGGGCTCCACGACCCCGTCGCTCGTCACGTCAAGCGAGCAGCCGATCCCGGTGAGGTCGAGGTTGGCCGCGTAGACGTGAGCAAGCCCGTGAACGGGTACCGCACGCGTCTGCAGGCTCCAGTCGCCGTCTCCGGTGTTGGTTGCGCCTAGGATGAGTGATACTTCTCCAGTCAGACTGATCCGGCTGCCCGGCAGCGCATACGCGCCGTGGTAGCTCACTTGCGCGAACACGCCTGGGTAGACCACCCGGCTGGAAGGAATGTTGTTTGCCACGGGATCGGTTGCCTCGAACGCCACAAGAGCGCCGATGCCCACCCGTGGACCGTGTTCACTGCCGTCGTCCGATTTGAAGACGTAGCCATAGTAGAGGACGAGCTGAGGCACGTGTGCCCTCGGCCGTTCGTAGTTGTACACGGCATAGTCCGAGGAGCCCGGCTCTCCGTAGTAGTTCAGCTGATACCACGCTCCAATGCCCCATCGAGAGCTCGGGCCCAGCCGGAACTCGGGAGCCACCCCAATGGTTGGCGCGGACCAGAGGACGTAACGCGAGGTAATGGGTGTGCCTATCCCTGCCGTGCCGCCAGCCTGCATCTCGATGTGAGCGACATCAATCACGATCTGTCTCCATGCGTTCAGCGGGTGTTCGAGCTCCGGTCGTCGCACAGCTTCAACGCCGTGCCGGGCGGCGAGCTCAGCGTGATCGCGTACGAGAAGGACGTTAGTAGCACCCTCGAGGAGCGCCCGGCCGTCCGGTACGAGGTGAAGGGGGCACCGTCGGCGGCTGGCGACGCCGGCGCCGACTGAGGTCCTCTGCTCACCGCTTCCCGGCGAGCCTGGCGCGATCACGGACTACTTCGTCGAAGCCCTCCGTCGCCGGGTGACGACCAGCGAGGCCGCGAGCGCCGCGAGCGCCGCCATGCCGGCGTCGTCGCCGCGCGTCGCCGGCGTGCGGCAGCCGCAGCCGCCGCCCTCTTCGGCCGGCACCTCGGTGCCGCCGGTGCCCGCGTCGGTGGCGGAGGCGTCGTCGGGCGACGCGTCGGTGCCGGCGTCCGTCGGGGCGACGCACTTCTCCAACAGGCAGACCGCGCCGTCGGTGCAGTCCGCGTTGTCGCGACACGAGGTGAGGCACTTGCTGTCACCGCACTTGTACGGGCTGCACTTGACCTCCTTCGGCGTGCAGGCGCCGGCGCCGTCGCAGGTCGAGGGCTGCGTCTCGACGCCCGCGCTGCACGAGGCGGTGCCGCACGAGGTGCTCGCTCCCGGGAAGGAGCAGGCGAGCACGTTCACGCCGTCGCACCGGCCGCCGCACGCGGTGGCGGAGCCTGCGCACTTCGTTCGAGCGCCGACCGGCTCGCCGCTCGTGGCCACGCACGATCCGAGCGAGCCCGGCGCGTCGCAGCGCGCGCACTGCGCGTCGCACGCGTTGCCGCAGCAGTAGCCGTCGACGCAGAAGCCGCTGGCGCAGTGCGCCGCCTTCGTGCACGCCGAGCCGTTGGGCATCGTCGGCACGCAGACGCCCTCCTTGCAGAATGCGCCGGACGCGCAGCCGGCGTCGCCCGTGCACGTGCTCGGACAGGCGTTCGACGATCCGTCGCACACGTACAGCCCGCAGGACGGCGAACCGGTCGTGCCGGCGGCCACCGGGCCGCACGTGCCCTTGGAGCCCTCGCGATCGCAGCGATCGCACGGCCCGAGGCAGAGCGAGTTGCAACAGACGCCGTCGGTGCACTTGTCGGACTGGCACTGGCTCGCGCCGGTGCAGGCCGCGCCGTCGGCGAGCTTGGTCACGCACGTGCCGCTCGAGCAGAACATGCCGAGCGCGCAGGTCGCGTCGGAGGTGCACGACGTGGGACAGGTGGCGGCCGCGCCGCTGCACGCGTACGGCGCGCACGACGGGCTGCCCGGATCGCCGACCGGCGCGTTGGTGCAGGTGCCCACCCACCCGAAGACGTCGCACCGATCGCAGGCGCCCGCGTTGCACGCGCTGTTGCAGCACACGCCGTCGGCGCAGTTGCCGCTGACGCACTGGTTGCCCGCGGCGCAGGTGGCGCCGTTGGCCTTCTTCGGCGTGCAGGTGCCCGACGCGCAGAAGTAGCCGGCGATGCACGCGGCGTCGCTGGAGCAGGTGGACGGACAGGCGCCGGAGGCGCCGTCGCAGACGAACGGAGCGCAGGACGGCGAGCCGGAGCCGGAGACCGCGGCGCAGGTGCCGTTCGCGCTGCCGCCGGCCGCGGTCGAGCAACGATCGCACGCGCCGTTGCACGCGCTGTTGCAGCAGACGCCGTCGACGCAGAACCCGGAGGAGCACTCGTTGCCCGCCGCGCACACGGCGCCGAGGGCGTAGCGATCGATGCAGTTGCCGGCGAAGCAGAACTTCCCGGACACGCACGACGAGTCGCCGGTGCACGAGGTCGGACAGCTCGGGCTCGTCCCGTTGCACGCGAACGGGGCGCAGGAGGGAGAGCCCGCGCCGGTGATGTTCCGGCACACGCCGTTGGTGAGCGCGCCGGCCGCGACCGAGCAGGCGTCGCACGGACCGTTGCACGTCGCGTTGCAGCAGACGCCGTCGGCGCAGAGGCTCGAGAGGCACTGGATACCGGCGCTGCACGTCGCGCCGTTGGCCCCCTTCGGCACGCACGTGCCGCTCGCGCAGTAGGCGGTGCTCACGCAGTTGGCGTCGGTCGAGCACGTCGTCGGGCACGCGCCGAGCGATCCGTTGCACAGGTACGGCACGCACGACGGCGCGTACCCCGGGTTGCCGGTGGGGACCGGGCGGCAGGTCCCGGCGAACCCGGCGACGTCGCAACGATCGCAGCCGTTGCTGCACGCGTCGTTGCAGCAGAAGCCGTCGACGCAGAGGCCGCTCTGACACTGCGCGGCCGAGCCGCAGACCGTGCCGTTCACCTGCTTCGGGGCGCAGGAGCTCGCGCTCGTGCAGTAGTACCCGCTGATGCAGCTCGTGCTCGACGTGCAGTACGTCGGGCACGATCCGGACGAGCCGCTGCACAGGTAAGGCGAGCAGGAGGGGGTTCCGGCGCCGGTGACGCTCGTGCACGTACCGTCGGCTGTCGCGCCGAGCGCGGTCGAGCAGACGTCGCAGCCGCCGCTGCACGCGATGTTGCAGCAGAAGCCGTCGGCGCAGGACCCGGTTGCGCACTGTCCGCTCGAGGTGCACGCGCTGCCGGTGGGGAGCTTGGGCACGCAGCTGCCGCCGCTGCACTGGTAGGCGGGATCGCAGTTCGCGTTGGTCGTGCAGCTCGCCGGGCACCCGGGGTTGCCGCCGTCGCACACGTACGGGAAGCACGAGGGCGAAGAACCGGCCATGCCGGCCGTGACGTTGCGGCAGGTCCCCTCGGATCCCGCCACGTCGCACCGATCGCAGCCGCCGCTGCAGGTCGTGTCGCAGCAGTAGCCGTCGACGCAGTTGCCCGACGCGCACGTCGACCCGTCGGTGCACGCCTGGGCCCCGTTGTAGACCTCGGCGGACGAGAGATAGGAGCTCGCGTAACCGCCGATCGCGACGATGCTCGCTCCGCCGAGCGCCGTCGCCGTGTGGTAGTTCCTGCCGTAGGCGAGGGAGCTGGTGATGCTCCAGGTGCCGAGCGCCGAGTCGTAGATCTCCGCCGAGTCGAGGCCGGGAGGTCCGCCCATCGTCAGCAGCCGGCCGCCCGAGAGCCACGCGCCGTCGTGGTACGAGCGGGCCGTCGTCATCGAACCGGTCGTGGACCAGCTGTTGCTCGTCGGATCGAAGAGGGCCGCCGAAGCGAGCGCAGCAGTGTAGTAGCCGCCGTACACCAGCACCTTGCCCGACGGCAGGCGCGCTGCCGCAGCGCCGTTGCGGGCGCCGGGCATCGAGGCAATGGTCGTCCAGGCGCCGGTGCTCGGGGTGTACGTCTCCGCGCTCGCCAGCATCGAGCTGCCGGTGGTTCCGGAGGCCACCAGGACGTTCCCGCTGGGTAGGGTCGCCTGGACGTGCTGGTAACGCGCACCCGACATGCTGCCGGTCGACGACCAGCTGTTCGACGTCGGATTGTAGAGCTCGGCGTACGATCGGGCCGCTCCGCCGTAGCCGCCGGTGACCAGCACGCGTCCGTCGAGCAACGCGCTGGCGCGATGGTAGTAGCGCGAGTAGACCATCGACCCCGCCGTGCTCCACATTCCCGTCGACGGGTCGTAGCGCTCCGAGGAGTACACGTACCCGCCGGAGCCGTAGCCGCCGGCGACCAGCGCCATTCCGCTGCCGAGCAGCGTCGCCGTGTGACTCTGTCGCGAGGCCGCCATCGAGCCGGTGGTCGCGAACGTGCGCGTCGCCGGATCGAACAGCTCGGCCGACGTGAGATAGCTCGAGCCGATGCCTCCCGCGACGAGCACGCGCCCGGTCGAGAGCAAGGTCGCCGTGTGGTAGCCGCGAGCCGTGTTCATGCTGCTCGTCGTCGTCCACGACGGGTCGACGACGAGCGGGTACCGCGCGCCGGACCAGCGGACCTCCACGCGACACGTGTCGGACTTCGGCGCGACGACCGGCCGTCCCCACGGCGGCGCCGGACTGCGATCGACCTCGCAGCCGGAGACCGACACGCGCGCGGCGACGCGAACGCCTTCGGCGCTCACCACGTACGGCGGCGCCATGCGCAGGCGCGGCGCGCCGTCGGCGTCGAGGAACTCGACCGCATCGGTGACGACGCGCACGCCGGCGACGCCGCTGCCGATGCGCACGTCGTAGGCGATCGACTCGTCGGCGGGCCGCTTGTCGAACGCGACCCAGTCCTCGGTGCCCTCGGCGCTCACCCGGTGGAGCAGCGAGGTGCCCGCGCCGCGCGCGCGTGGATAGACGGCGTACCCGTCGACCGTCTCGGCCGGCGCGTCGGTCGCGTCGCGGAGCGTCACGTCGACGAGCCGGCCCGCGCCTGCGTCGACGCGGAAGGCGCCGGCGGCGGTGACCGGGAGCGACACCACCGCGGGCTGTGCGACACGGGACGTCGGGACGATCGCGCGCAGACCGTTGGCGACCTTGTCGAAGCGTATGACCGCCGAGGGCTGCAGCACGGGGGCCTCGGCGGCCGCGACGACGATCGGCGGCGTGGGCGCGCCACTCGCCGCCGGCTTCACCCGCAGTTCGCGCAGCGACCGCACGATGGAGGCCGCGGTGAGCGGCGCGGGCGCCGCAGCCGCCGCGATCGGCGCCGCCGCCGGCGCGGAGGCATCGGGCGTCGTGTCGCCCGAGTCTCGCGAGCTGCAGGCCGCGGCGAAGCACACGACCGGACCGACGAACCACGCGCGCCCGAGGATCCGACGCATCGTCCACCTCCGACGGCGAAAGCTATCGACAACGCAATGACCGTTCAATGCGATCGGTCCGGGGTGCAGGCTCGCGGGGTGAGCCGATGTGCGCGGTAGCGACGAACAGTGTCGAACGTGGAGCGTCGCCGACGAGCTACGGGTCGCGGCAAGGTCGTTCTCGACGACAGGCGGCGCGCGGTTCTAGATGGCGGGCTCGGCCGCCGCCTCACGTCCCGCTTAGACGTTCCTCGAGCACGGCCCGAACCCGATCGAGCTCGCGGTCGGTCGCGGCATAGGGGACGTCCCACTCGGCGATCGCCACCCACTGCGATCGCTGCTCGGGGACGATGTAGCGCTCCTGATCGTCGACGAGCAGGATCTCGTCGACCTCGGCGGCGCGTACGAACCCGAGATCCTTCTGACGACCGGACCACTGCACGTACGCGATACGCGCCGCCTCGGGCGGCGCTTCGCCCTCCGAGATCAACAGCTGCAAGATGGCCGTCGCGCGCTCCTCGGGCACGGAGGTGAACAGTACGACGCGCTCGAAGGCGGCAAGCGCCCATGTCAGGAACGACGCGAGGCCCGGGCGCGCGAACTGGCTCACCGCGTTCGAGATGAGCGTGCTCTCGAGATCCAGTGCAAGCACTCGAGGCCGGCGCGCGTCGCTCATGTTGACCAGCCTAGCCCAGGGGGACCTGCGAGTGCTCATGAGGCCATGTGCGCGTGGTGTCTCTTGGTGGCCTCGCCGCCGCGCGCGCCGGCGTACAATCCGGCCGATGCGCGCCTTCAGGCACGGGTGGTCCTGGGTCCGTGTCGATCCCCGCGGACAGATCGTCCGCGCGGAGCTCGACGACGCGGCTGGCTGGCGAGAGCGACCGCCGACTCCGGCGCACGACGGCAAAGGCATTGTCCTGCTCGACGCGGGCCATCGTTGGCAGGCACCGCTCCACGCCTCGGTTGCGGCCTCGGGCGCGCTCGCCGGATTCGTGCCGGCGTTCGCGCTGATCGCGAAGGCCAAGCGGTTCGACGATCGCTTCATCGCGGCGATGGATCGTCTCGCGCACCGCGGGCTGGGACCGCACATCGGATGGACGGCGTTGCTCGCGACGCTGCGACCACGCCTCGCGGGGAACGCGCGTGCCCTCGTCGACGCCGCGCGGTCCTTCGTCGGCGACGAGGTCGCGGCCGATGGCGCCGAGCGCCTCGCGATGCGCAAGTGGGTGCGCGATTTCGAGCGTGATCCGATGCGTTCGCGGCCGATCGGGTTCTACGCGGAGTCGGACGATCTCGCGCGCCTGTTCAAGCACGATCGGCTCCTTCAGACGGAGCTCGCACCTCATGACGCCGACGCCATCGCCGGCGCCCTCGGCGCCGAGCGCGACTCCTACGGCGCCTTGCTCGCTCTCGCGGAGACCGTCACCGGCCCGCGGGCGATCGGGTCCGTCGAAGATCGCACGGCCGACAAGCGCGCGTTGTTGCCTGCCTCCGACTCGATCGAGGGGCGGATGATCAAGGAGCTGTTCTCGTCGCGACCGGTGCCCGACGGGTTCCGCGTCGTCGAAGAGCTCGTCGCGCGCATTCGCGACGGCCGGATCGACACGACGCCCCGACCGGGCGACGGATGGTACGCATACAAGCAGCACGCGATCGCCGCGCTGCTCCGACCCGAAACGCCCGGTCTCGAGATCGGCCCGAAGTATCGGCGCGAGCTCGAGGAGACGTTCGCCGCCCTGTTCGCGCTCAACCGCGAGAGCCACGCAAAGCAGCTCGAGATCCCTGCCGCGGCCGGCAAGCCGCCTCTCACGATCGCCCCGGAGTTCAGCGTCGAGCCGCTTCCGGAGCTGTATGCGCGCATCGCGGCCGCGTATCGGTTCGTTCGCGAGGCCCTGAGCGCTTTGGTTGGCGAAGACGGTCTGCGCAGCGTCGAGCTCGATGGACTCGACGCGTTCGACGCGCTCGTCGACATCGAGGCGCTCTTCCTCGGCGCCGAGGCAACCGCGCGGGCCGAGCTCGGCCAGCCGACGATCGACGTCACGAGCCGCGCACGTTTCGCCACGTTCGCGCGCGACGCGATTGGCGATCCGGACCTCGCGTACGACCTGCGCGTAGCGGTTCCGCTCTACAAGGACCTGGGCCGCGAGCGCGTTCGCATCGTTGCCACCGTCGGGCTCGAGACGCGCACACTGCTGTTCGATTGGGTGATCCGCCCCGACGTGCAGGTGCTCGGAGCTCACGATGAGCCCCGGTTCACCGACTCGAAGGTCTCGATCCTGTCGCCGATCACGATCGAGTGCGACGTCCGTGTGCCGCCCACTCGTGACGAGCTGCGGGAGATCTGCGAGCGGGAGGGGCAGCCCGAGGCGATTCGCGAGGCGCTCATCGCGCGGTGATGCTGTGCGTCGGCGGCGCGCTCAGCGGACGTGCACGCGGCGGCGCTCCCTTCGAACGGAGTCCGCGCGCCGCGCAGCGCGCGTCTGGCAAGAATCGGAGCCGTCGCGGCAGTTGCGCTGATGTCGTCACCGTCAAGCGCGTTGCCCATGGACGCCGAGCCTCGCGGCGATGGCCGGATCCACGACCGGATAGACCCTCTCGCGAGGAGTCACGAGATCGCCGCGGCGCCCGCGCTGCTCGGCGACGAACGACGAGATGTCCTCTAGCTCGACGATCCACTCGCGCGCGAAGGAGCGCAGCACGTCGCCGCGAAGCCCGAGCTGGATCGCGCGGCGCTCCAGGGGCGCACCCGCGGGATCGTGATCGGGATCCCATTGCAGGCGCACGGTCGAGCGCGCGACGGCGGCCTTCCAGCTCTCCTTGTCGCCGTACACCTCGTCGACGGAGCTCGAGTGGACGGCCTCGGCGAGGATCGCGTCGAACGCCGCGCGACGAATGCGAATCGCGAGGGTGACCTCCTGCCCCTCCTTCGTTCCCCACCCGGAGCGGAACATCAGCCAGAGGAAGTTCGGCTTCACCCAGCTCATCCGACCGAGCGAGAATGCGGGCCCGCCGAGGTGTCCGTGCCGCGCGGCCCACTCGCCGATTTCGGGCCGATAGGCCTGATAGACGACGATCGTCGATTCGTCGTACTGCGCGAGGATGTGGCGCCCGTCGGCGGGCCAGTGGCGTTGCTGTTCGGCGTAGGGCTCGGTGAGGAGTCGCATGGCGCGTTCCTCGGGGCGAATACTCCGGCCTCACGGCGGCTTCCACGGCGCTCTGTTCGGTCACTTCGACCGGCTGATATCGTCGAACCAGCTCTCCCGGAGATCGCGGCCATGCGCCTTCAGTTTCTCGCTCGAGCGACGATCGTGACGTTGGTGTTCGCGGCCGCCGGGGCATGCGGCGGAACAACGGCTGCACCCGCACCCGTCTGCACGGCGGGAGTGACGCAGTCGTGTCTCTGCGTTGGCGGCGGAACGGGCGTTCAAAGCTGCAAGGACGATGGGAGCGGCTTCGCCGCGTGCGATTGCGGAGCCGGTGACACGGGAGCGTCAGACACCCCCGTCGACAGCGACGTCGACGCGTCGCTCTCCGACACCGGCGGCAGCGCGCTGCCAGATACCGAGGTCGCTGACAGCACCGGCGACACCGCCGCGGACGTGGCGATGGACAGCGGACCGGCCGACGCTCCTGGCGACGCGGGCAGCGGGAGCACCTACAGCGAGGCGTTCACGAAGGGCGTCACGTCGACGAGCCAATGCACGAGCTGGGACACGTGGCGCAAGAGCCTCTCTGAGACCAAGGTCTACACGATGATCACCGTGAAGGGCCCCGCCGACCCGAGCGGAAAGAGCTGCACGGACATGGGGGTGTCCGGCCCCAAAGCCGACTCCCTTTGTCAGGCGCTACGCACAGGCGTCTCCGTCAGCCACAGCTGCGGCGGCGACACCTGGCAGGTGAACCTCTATTGTGGGACCGGGACTGCCGTCGGCCTGATCGTCAATAGCCCGCCTTGCGGATGCGGGACAGGCTACGCGGTTCGCCCGTGCATCGGTTCCGACAACTGGGGCGGCATCAACGGAGCGACGTGTGCCGCCGAGTCGCAGACGATGACCGTCACTTGCGAGTAGCCGTTCGGGGGCTACGGGCGTCGACGCTGGTCTGCTGGCGACCCGAAGTGATCGCGCGGGTGCGCCGGGGAACAGGGAACCGGGAGCGCAGCGTTCAGGCAGAGTGCTCCCGGGGCGCATCAGGCGAACGTCGGTACGTCGCGCATCGTGGCGGCTCCTCGTCGCCGCGTCGACGCTGTTCGTGATCGGCTGCCGCGAGGCACCGACGGTCATTCGCCGCGACGACCACATCGAAGCAGCACGCTCGCCAGTCGATTCGTCGGCCCCGCACGTGCTCGTCGATGCCGCCGGCGAGGCTGCGCCTCCGAACGAACGTCTCGATTGCCGCCAGTGGATCGGCATCGAGAGGAACCCGAAACCGCCTCGGTTCCCGCACCGGATCACGCCGCCGCGGGCCGTCGACATTGCCTTCGCGTGGATGCATCGTCACGGCATCGACGCAGGGATCATCGAAGACGAAGTCGGCTGCCCCAACGAGCGCTGCATCGAGCCGGACGACTGCTGGTTCTCGATCATGCTGGTCGATCCAACGACCAGCGCGACTTCGATCAACCTGTTCCGCATCTTCATTCACGCGCAGACCGGTGACGTGAAGCGGCTTGGCACCCTCGCTGACGGCGGGTACGGCGATCTGATCGAGCACATCGACGCCGGGCGCTGACCGGTGGCAGCGGCGCGCCCAGGGCGCGTGGACTCGCGGCTCAGGCGCCCGGCTTCGTAGCGCTCGCGCTGGTTATCTTCGAGCGCCGGTCGCTGGTGGGCGAGGATGGCCGTAGGAGCACGTGATCGCTATCTTGATTTGGTGCTCCCCCCGAGGATCGAGACCGAGCGCCTTCAGCTGCGCGCGCCGGTGGGCGGCGACGCCGTTGCCATCTACGACCGCTACGGGCGTGATCCCGAGGTCACGCGCTACCTGTCGTGGCGCACGCACACGCACCTCGACGACGCGCGTGCCTACGTCGCGACCGTGATGGCGGACTGGGACGACGCGATCGCGCCGCGTCGCACCTGGACGATCACGCTCCGGGACGACGACACCGCGGTCGGGCAGATCGGGCTGCTCTCGCAGGGACACCGCATGCAGATGGGCTACGTGCTCATGCGCGCGCTGTGGGGCCACGGGTACGTGCCCGAGGCGGCACGCGCGCTCGTCGGAGCCGCGCTCTCGCTCCCGCAGGTGCATCGGGTGTGGGCCTTCTGCGACGTCGAGAACCTCGCGTCGGCGCGGGTGATGGAGAAGGCGGGCATGCAACGCGAGGGTGTGCTGCGCCGCTGGGCCGTGCACCCGAACGTGAGCGCCGTGCCGCGCGACGTGCTCGCGTACGCGATCGTGCGCGAGGTCTGAGGCGCGCCACGCCTCACCTCACCCTACGCGCGGTCGTGATCGTCACCCACGAACACGACCGCGCGCACCTTTTCGCCCAACCGGACCCGGGTCCCGCTGATGGTGCTGGAAGTGGTGCCCATCAAGCCCGGTGGTGACAGGTCGTGCGCTCGCCGTACGTGCGACGAAGGAGTGGACCGATGCCGATGCCAACGAGGCGCTCGACGCGATCGACGCTCCCGACCGCGCCGAGGCGTTCGCGTGGAGCCTCGCACGCGTGCGGTCGATGGCGGCGTCGATCGGAGTCGCGACGCTCTTCCGGTCGCTGGCGGAGACGTGAGTTTCGGAGCAACTGCGCGGGTGGGCAGGCCGGCCGTCACAATCGGTGTCCGCCGGCTGCGTCACGTTCTGTCGCTTGTCGCAGTGGAGAGCGTGACCAGGGACCGGGAGCTGCCGACCTGCTAACTTCCGGGACGGAGGTCCGCCCGCATGACGCGACTGACCCATCGTTTCACTGCGACGCACGTCGACGGCTCACGCCTGCTGGGGCGCGCCGCTGCGTTCCTGCTGATCGGCCTCGCCGCGGGTCCGGCCTCGGCCGGGCGCACGCCGCGGACCGGCCCGACGATCGAGGCCGGCGGCAGCCTCGCCGAGGTCTGGCATACGTACGCGGACCGCCCGCGATCGCTGACGGGCATCGGGCACTTCGGCGCCGGTGCGTTCGTGCATCCGAAGGTCGCGATCCTGCTCCGGTTCGCGGCTCTGCCGGTCATGCTTCAACCGGCGTCCTTCACCTCTCACTTCGGCGTCGACGTGCAGTGGTGGCCCACGTCGTCGCTCTTCGTGGCCGCCGGAGGTGGCGCCGCGTACTGGCACACCTTCCGGGCAGAGCGCGACCCGATGTCGGGCATCGGCGCGACGGCCCGCGCCGGCTGGGCGTTCGTCGAGCGGCGGAGGACCACCGTCCGCGTCGGCGTCGAGGTGCTGCCGACGTGGTTCCGGGGAGGGCATTCGAGCACGGCCGTCGCGCTCGTGATCGACTGGCAAAGGCTCTGAGCGGGGGCTCAGAACCTGAACCGAAACATCGGGTGGAATGCCAGCGCGAGATACTCCTGGTCGTCAGAGAAATGCTCGCCAACGGCGGCGATCTCCAGCCCGTAGTCGACCTGGCTGGTGGACTGAACGAGCAGGCGAAGCCGGGCCTCTGAATGCCGCCCCACGAGGCCGGGCTCGTACGCGTGCAGAATGGCTGGACCCATGGCAATGCCCCCGCTGATTTCGACACGCCCGATCGGGATGACGAGGTCGACGGTGGCCAGACCGACGGTGGCATGAGCGTGAGGCGCGAACGTCGCCCCGATGGCGATGAACGGAACGGGGCGCCACTGGTAGTAGCCAGCGACGCCGAGCATCGGATCGCGCGCGAACGCGAGAATCAACTGCGCACCGACCGAATGGTGACCGCCGCCGATCCATTCTCGAGCTTCGATCGAAGGCGCCTGTCGCGCTCCACGAGCTCCGCCTGCGACCGTGCAAGCAGCCAGTCCGAGAAGAATCGTGCAAAGGGCGCTCGAGGTGCGACGCACGCTACGCACGCTACGCCCCAGCATCCGCGCACGCTGGCAGCGGCGGTGGCGCGGGCGGCGCGGCGACGATCGCGGAAGGCGCCGCCGTCGGCAAGACGTCGAACCCGATCCCGAACGAGATGCCGTCGCACGAGCGCGCCGGGTCCTGGAGATCGGGCGCTCCGATGACCGTATCGGCGAATGTGCTGAACCCCTCCTCGACGGTGGCCAACGCCTCGTCACGGCAGAATCCTGCCTCCGCGGCCCAGGTGTCGGCAGCACGCACGACCTCCTCGTTCGGAAGCGCCCCAGCAATGACGCCGCGGCCGTCGCGCGTGTCGAGCGTGATCACCGCGCTCGCCTGCAAATCGATCGGCCCGGCGAACATCGGGACCCAAATCGGGCCGAGCGCCTCGCCGACGTCGCCGCTCACCCACACCCCCTTGCTCACGTAGCCGCGCGGGAATTGGCGAACGGGCCGCTGCACGTCGCCGTCAAGGACGCTCGAGTCCCAAACCGGCCAGCGCTCGTCCGGCCGAAACGCCGGCGTGCCCGCGAACGGACCCGCTGCGTAGAGCGCGCCCGGCGCCTGCGCGTTGTCGCCGCCGACCGCGCCGTCGATGCGAAGGAGCAACGTGTAACGCCCCGTGGTGATTTCGCGGTTCGCGGTCTCCTCCATGTCGGACTTCAGCGAGAACACTACGGCCATGATGTGCGCGCCGAAGTTGTTGTCGATGCCCTCCGCGCCGTCGGAAAGCATCTTGGTGTGCGACTCCGGGTGACGCTTGCAGCTGTTCCGCGAGAGCTTCGAGTCCTCGGCCGTCGTCGTGCGGCGATCGAGATCGTAGCCATACTGCCTCCAAGCAACGCTCGAGATGGCGCCGGTCTGACGATCGCTCCGCCCGAGCCAGACGCGCGAGAGCACGAACCAGCGGCGCTCACCGGTGGTGGTCGTCGTCGGTCGCGGAGGCGGACGCCGGCTCGCAGGCGGCGGGGGCTCCGCCGGGGACTCCGGCGGGTCCGCCGCACAGGCCGTGCCCGCCGCAAGGGTCAGCAGCACGAGGAGCAGCCGGTCTCGCATGGCCGCCAGGACAGCAACGGCCGCACCAGTCCGCGACGACTCGAGCGCCGTGACCAAGCGGTCGATCGCTGGTCGATTTGGCCGGTGGGCTCGCCAGCCGTGTTGCTGCGCGTCGACACCGTTGTCGTCACGGCACAGGGACGGCGTCGCATCGCACCAGTCCGTCGCTAGCGAGCGGCATGCTCACGCCGACCGCCGTGCTGCCGATGGCGCCGACGAGATCGAGCTTCAGCGACAACAGGCGTCGCGCCGCCGAAATTGCCACCCGCGTTCACCGCCGGCGGCAACGAGGACGCGCATCGGCACACGCGCGGACCCGCGGCGAGCCGGTCCTGGACGGTCGGGCAACCGGCAACCCGACTCAGAGTCCCGACTGGAACACGATTGGGTACACCACGAGCACCTTTCCGACCTCCGGCGGCGGGAACGCGAGGCTTCGCACCACGCCGAGCAGGCATCCCTCGAGTGTCGCGTCGTCCATCGTCGCATCGACGGTGATCTTCTCTCCGGTGACGGCACCTTGCTCGTTGATGAGGAACTCGAAGCGGGCCGTGCCGAACGCCTGTTGGTTCTTCTTCAGGACGTCCTCGTAACACGCACGAAGCATGGGGAACTTCGCGCGAATCGTCGGTTTGATGATGTCGGGCAGCAGTCTTCCCCGGATGTCGGTGCCGTTCTCCGTCAGAGACAAGGTGTCGCTCACCGCGTGCATCGTGATGTCGTACTTGGTCTCGCCCTTCGCATCGGCTGTGAACCTCTGTGCCGCGAGTGCCTTCTCGACGCACTGCGAGAGTTCGCCGACGCCGATCGATCCTCCGGCGCGCTTCGCGGAGATCACCGCGCCGTGGTCGTCGATGCTCAACGAGATCTCGAGGGTGCCCTCGGGCGTGCCCTTCTTCGAGGCCTCATTGCGACAGCGAAACAGCGCGGGGAAGGCCAAACATGCGCCTGCACCGATGTCGGGCGCTCGCGGGTCGCTCATGTCACGAGGGCCGCCCGTCACCTTCAGTCCGTGGGGCGTGGCAAGTAGGAGCCCGTCGACGCAGAAGAGTGGTCTCTCGGACTTCGGGGCCGGCGCCGAGATGGGCGCCGGTTCGGGGCGGGCCGGTGCTGACTCCAGCGCCGCGGGCGTCGGTCGCGCGGCACCACACCCGAGCAACACGATGGCGGCGAGCGGGAAGCGCATGGTGCGGCCATCGCACCAGAGGAGACCGCGCTCGACAACTGCGTGAGGCTCACGCGGCACCGCGCATCGCGCGCCGCGGATGGTCACCGTACTCCGGTCCGCTTCAGAAGAATGACCGGATCCCGACGGTCGCCGTGACGGGAAAGATCGGGACCGCGTACCACCACTTCTCCCGCCGAAGCCCCGGATCGCCGGAGTAGAAGGTCCGCGACAGCACGATCGGGATGTCGAGGAACAGCTCGACCTTGCCGACCGACGCTGAGATCTCACCCTCGACATCGACGAACCATCCAGGGCTGCGGGTATGGGGCTGGCCGCTGCCGCACGTCGGGCACCATTCGCCGAACCCGTAGGCGAATCCTGCCGCCCCGCGCAGGCCGCCGCGGACGTTCTTGCCCCAGCGACTGCCGATCGTCCCGCCGACCAGCGCGGCGTTGAACGCATCATCTGTGATCGACTTGCCCTTGTTCCAGACGCGCTCGTAACCCGCGACACCGCCGACGAACAGACCGCGGTGGAACGTATGGTCGTACTGCAGCCGCGTCCCAGCGATGGCGCCACCTTCGAGGTAATCGCCCTGCGGCTCCGAACCGACAGACATTACCCAGCCGGTCGAGGCTGAGACCGAGATGGCGTGCGGGCTCGTGGCAGCGGCCGCGAGCAGCGTGGCGAGTAACATGCGCTGATTCTAGGCTGGGGCGCCGCTCCTCGCGACGACCGGAACCCAATCCCGAACGAGATGCCGTCGCACGAGCGCGCCGGGTCCTGGAGATCGGGCGCTCCGATGACCGTATCGGCGAATGTGCTGAACCCCTCATCGCATCGTTCGACCCGAAGTGAGCGACAGGGTTTCGAGAGGCGGACGGTGCAGCCGGGCCGACACCGGCATCGGTGGCGCTCGCGCCGTCGGAAGGTTGGGCCGGGACCGGACCATCGGATTGACCGGCGCAGCCGGCGGCGAAGAGGGCGGCAATGGCGAGGGCGCGGGCCACGGCTCGCGCGTCGGTGCAACCTACGTTCCGGGCTGCATGGCACGGGGCGGCCAGGAGCGACGAACAGTGTCGCGCCTCGTCCGGGATCCGCCTCCATGCGTCCGCAGCACCTCGAGGGCCGGCGATCCTGGCCAGCAGCCTCGTACTTGGGGCACGCTTATCGGCGATGCAGCGACTCATCGTCGTCGTCCTGGTACTTGCCGGATGCCCGACGACAACGGGTGCGCATACTGGGTCACTCCACCTCGGTCGTGCGGTAGCGGTGCGAGACGCGCTGCGCGGGCAGGAGCCGCGCAGCCGACCCCCCGCTCACGTGGACGCGCCAGCCCGACGCGTCGTCGTCACGACCATCACGCTGGCAGCCGCGGCGGCCTCCCCTCGTTCCCCCTCGAAGAATGAAGTCTCGTGCGGAGGTACATGACCATGAAGCTCAGAGAGGTGATCTACCCAATCGCGGGCGCCTTGGCGATTCAGGCAGCTTGCGCCTCGACTCGTACGCCAGATCATGGCGGGCCCTTCGACGCCGCGACCGATGCACACGCGGAACCGAGCGCAGTGACAGCGGTCCCGCTGCGATGCGACCGGACCGTGACCGACGAGTTCGGGACCAACAGCTGGGGCGAGGTCGAGTTCCCCGGCCGCACCAAGGAGGACTTGGCGCGCGCGAGGGTCCTCGTTTGCCGCTCGTCATCGGACCTCGTCCCTGGGTACAACTGTGTCTCGACATTTCCGCTCCGTGTGCGCGATGGCGCGCTGGCGTACGTCTGCGACACAGCCAAGGATCAGGTCACGTTGCTCGTTCCGAACACGTGACTTTTCCCGCAACAAGTCTGCCTTCTGAACGGGTCAAAGCGACACGCGTGTCGAATCGCCGACTCCGAGGCCAGCTCGTCGAGGCGACGGTCGAAGGCGTGACGTCGCACCACGAGCTGCGGATCGTCGAGCAGCGGGAGGGATCGCGCCACCCGCGCGATGTCTCTCGGAACGACGTAGGCTCGACCGCTGAAGCCGCCGAGGTGCGACGAAGCGCGCGACGAGCGGCTTGATCCGAGCGGCCGTGGTGCTTGCATTCGGGCATGCGCACGGCGGTGCTGATCGTCGCTTCGCTGGCCGCCTGCGCGCCCGCTGCGATGGACGCGGGTCCGTTCGCTGCCGTCACGCCCGGCACCACCGTCGCCCCGACGGCTTCCGCGACCGAGCACGCGATCGCGCCCGATGCCGGCGCGCCCGCGCCGAGCGCGACCGAGCACTCGCTCGTCGCCACTCCTTCCATCGACCAATCGATCAAGGCCATCGGCGGTGCATACCAGGTGCCCACGGGCGTCGATCCAACGGGGCTCACCGCCGTCGACGCGGTGCTCGACGCGAAATGGGGCAAGCCCTGGTACGCGCGTCTTCCCGCGCAGATCCTCGACAAGGCGCCGTTCGAGGCGTGGGCCGCGCCGATCGCGCGCTCCGCCGGGATCGAGGTCGACGGCCTCACCGACAAGGTCATTCGCGCGCACCTGCTCGGCGCGCTGCGCAAGGACTGGCTGGCTTCGCTCGCTGGCACCGAGAACGACTCGAGCGAGGCCGAGGCGTTCGCGTGGCTCCTGGACCGATGTCACGCGGCCGTCGCAGCGCTGTCCGCCGACGCGAACGCCATCCGCCCGAAGTACGCCGCGTTCAAGCCGCCCTTCTTGGCGAGCTACGTCCGCGACGCCGCCGACGCTCAGGCGGCGCGCGCCGTCGCCGGTACCGAGATTTATCCCATGCTCGCCCGCGCCGAGATCATGCCGGTCGTAGAGGCGAACGCGGTCGGCCTGGCGAATGCGACCCGCGATCGTGCGGTCGACGCGGAGATCGGCGTCGCGCTGGCGCGCGGGCGCGCGATGATCATGGCGGACGCGCGGAAGCCGAAGAGCCCGTGAGGTGACGCGTAGACGCCCGTGCTCGTCACGGCCGGTGGTACGGTGGCGCCGTGGCGCATTCCATGAAGACCGCGTTCGTCACCGGCGCGACCGGGTTCATCGGCCAGCACGTCGTCGAGCAGCTCACCGCGGCGGGCTACCGCGTCGTCGTGTTCCACCGCGCAAGCTCGAACACCTCGCGCCTCGCGAAGTGGTCACCGACGCTCGCGAGCGGATCGCTCGAGTCGGTCGACTCGATCGCGGCGGCGATCCCCGAAGGGTGCGACGCGTTGTTCCACGTCGCCGCCAACACCAGCCAGTGGCGCGGCGATCGCGCGCTCCTCGAACGCGACAACGTGCTCGCCACGCGCAACGTCGTCGAGGCAGCGTTGAAGCGCGGCGTGCAGCGCTTCGTCGCGACCTCGAGCGAGTCGGCGTGGGGCGAGCCCGCGCGGCAACCGCTCGACGAGACTGTTCCGCAACGCGGCGCCGAGTCGTGGGTCGATTACGAGCGCACCAAGTACCTCGCCGAGCTCGAGGTCATGAAGGGCGTCGAGCGCGGCCTCGCGGCGGTCATCGTCAACCCGGCCCACGTGCTCGGGCGCTACGACGAGAACAGCTGGGGCCGCACCTTCCGCCTGTTGCGCGACGGAAAGATCCCGGGCGCGCCGCCCGGCAGCGGATCGTGGGCGTGGGGCGAGCAGGTCGCCAAAGCGCACCTCGCGGCGGCGGAGAAGGGCCGCGTCGGTGAGCGGTACCTCCTCGGCGGTCCGCAGATGACCTACGTCGAGTTGTTCGCCGAAATCGCGCGCCTGCTCGGGAAGAAACCCGTGCCCGCGCTCCCGGGCTTCGCCCTCCGAGCGTTCGCGCAGGTGCAGCAGCTCGTCTCGCGTTTCACGCACCGGGCGCCCGACGTCACCCCGGAGATCGCGTACATCGGCTGCGAGCATCGCGCGGTGCGCTCCGACAAGGCGATACGCGAGCTCGGCTACGCGACCGTGCCCGTCGAGTTCATGCTGAAGGACTGCTACGACTGGCTGGTCGCCGAAGGGCGGATTTGAGTCGAAGGCCCTCGGCGCCGACGATGACGGTGTACGCTGCGTCGCGATGAGCGACGACCCGGAGTCCGCACTCGTCGCCGAGCTTCGTGGCCTCGCCGGCCCCACGGCGGCGAACGCGGATTCGTTCGTGATCGCGCGCGCTCACCTCCGCATCGACGTCATCTACACGGGCGGCAGCAGCAGCAGCGTCACGCTGAAGGCGACGTACGACCACGTTGCGAAGCCCGTGTCACCCGCGGAGGGCTACCGCGACGTCGGCCTGCTGCGCGCGCCGCGGCCAATGCACATCACGCTCCGGCCCGAGGACGCGGGCGACGTCGCGGCCAAGCGTGAGCGCTTGAGCGTCGAGTGGCAGACCGGCGACGAGGAGTTCGATCGGCGCGTCTATGTGGACAGCGACACGACCGATCGGGCGGTCCTCTCGGCCGTGCTCAACGCCGAGGTGCGCGCCGCGACGCTCGCCTTGATGGACCTCGGGTTCAAGACGGTCATCATCGACGACGGCGGCCAGGTGATCGCGAGAGTCGTCGAGTTCGTGCAGCGCGTACCACGTGCGAACCGTGGTCGGCTGGCCGTCGACGCGTTCGCGCGGCTGCTCGGGAACCTGCCGGCGGTCACGCACGTCGAAACGGCGCGTCCGGCGGTTCCGCTCCTCGGTTGGACGCGCCTGCTCGGGGCGATCGGCGCGATTGGATGGGGGCTCAACGTCGGCTACGTCGGCCTCGTTCTGATGGCCTTCCACGCCGTCTCGGGCCGAGCCTCGAGAGAGCCGGAGCCTCCCGGCACGCTCGCCACGATCGCGGTGATCGCGGTGGCGATCGTCGCCGGGGTGATCGCCGCGAAGGTCTACGGAAGCCTCGTCCGCGAGCGGGTGCGTGGCCGATCGAACGCGCACCAGCTCGCGTTCACGGCGACGCTCTGCGCGTTCGGGGGCGCGTCGGTGCTGACGTTCACCGCGATGTTCGTCGCCGTGATGGCGCTCGCCGGTCGGTGATCGACTCCGCAGCTGGTGGCATGAGCGTGAGGCGCGAACGTCGCGCCGACGGCGATGAACGGAACGGGGCGGATCGCGCGCGAACGCGAGATTCAACTGGGCACCGACCGAATGGTGACCGCCGCCGATCCATTCTCGAGGCCATGCAGTGCGTTTCTGGTCACAACCCCGGCCGAGCGCGCGCTGGCCTGCTCGCCTGCCGTATGATCAGAGAACGATGTCGATCCACCGCACACTTGCCACGGCTTGGATGGTAACCGCTTGTCTGTGGCCGGCGCTGAGTCGCGGCGAACAACGCATCGATGGCAGACTTGGCATGGGTCCGTACTTCGCAACGCTAACTCGCGGACCGGCGACCCTGAGCGAGTCTACCGGCATGCATTATGACGTCTTCGCCGCGTACCTGGGCTACTCGAACAACTCCGCGTTGATGGGCGGGATAGGAACGCGCCTCGGATGGGCAACGGAGTGGGCGAGGGACTCCGGCTGGGGGACGCAAGTAGCCTTGCACGGGATACTCGGCGCGAGACTGGCGCGCAACCGCACTGTCGAGGTCATGCTGTTCACAGCTGTCGGGCCTTCCTTGCAATGGTACCGCAAAATGAGCTCCATCGGGCTAGCGTGGGAGTTCACGCGAGTTCAGGTGAGCATCCGCGCGTCCCGCGACACGCGGGTCACCTTCTCTACCGGAGCGGTCTTCTACGGCCATAGGCACTCCTATCCATTGGACGCTTACAGTAGTGAGCTTGCCCTTCTCGCCGGATTCGGCCTGTCGTACAAACTATAGTGCGAATGGGAGACACGCACGTCATCGCACTTCGCTCTCGCGCTCAAGTGCAGCCCGAACCGATTACTGTCGAGATCCTCCGTCGGACGACTTCGGCGCCCCCTGGGACACATCGCGGACGGCGACGACCCGAGCACCAACACTCCGGAGCCGAGTCCGCCTTGGAGCGGATCGTGCGGACGGTGCACGGCGACGACGCGACGACGGGAGGAGGGCGCGATCCCATCGCGTGGTTCGTGACGGATTTGCTCGACTGCCTCGAGGTCCGGCCGCCCACGTCCCCGCGTTACGACTTGCGTGAGATGCGCGCAGAGCGAGGCGCGGCAGCTTGCCGCGAACGCGGCGGTTGATGATGCTAGTGGGGCTGCCACGGCCGGGCTCAGCCGAGTGGAATACCCATGACGCGCGTCGACTTCCCCGATTTCACCGTGCGCTCCCCGTCGGGCGAATTCGAACTTGCCGCACGCAGCGCCGACAACGAGGGCGAGTACTTGGCTGGTTGGCAAGCGGGCTTCGAGTTCACCCTCGTTCGCGGCGGCAAAGTCGCGTGGCACGCTCGCCAGCACAGGCGCGAGCCATCGCCCCGACACGCGTGGGTGTCCGACGATGGTTGGGTCGTCGTCCGGCTGCACGGCCACTCCGTCGGCGGACTGCGGGTCATGTCGCCCACGGGAGAGGAGGTGCTGCAAGTCCGCATCTACCAGGAGATCCGCGCCGAGGGGAGCGAGCCGCAGGTCCGCGGCGTCCGGCGGGCCGACTGGTCCGATGCGCACTGCTCGATGTCCACGGCTGGTCTGCTGTGGGCCGGGCTCGGATACGGCCACTTCTTCACCTCTACGGGTCAGCGGTGGTTTGCCTTTCGCACGGCCTGGGGACGTCGCATAGCCATCCAGCTCGCCGAGGGCAGGCTTGCAGCTGACGACGAGAGCTGCTTCACCGCCGACGCACTTGCGGCGGAGCACGCGTGGGCCGTCCATGTTGTGGCGCGAGCCGTCGCGCAGTCACCGATCGCCGAGGCCGTGTCAGCGATCGTCATTGCCGGCGAAGACCGCCTTCTCGAGGCCGGTGCCGCTCTGCACGAGATCGACGAGGCATGCGGGTTCGAGGCGTGGAGATCGTCTTCGGCCGTGGACGGCTGGCTCATCGAGCGGCGCTGGTTGGCGACAGCGGCGCAATGGGCGCTCCGTCGCATCGGTACGCACGGGCCGCTCCCGCCCGTGTTCCGATTTGTAGGAGCTGGCAACAAGGGCCGGCCAGTACCCCCCGTGCCAGTGGTGCCAGCGCTGTTCAGCCGGCCTGTCGTTCGCGCCGGTGACGTCGATCGCTCGATGACTCCGCCGTCGGTCATCGAGACGCTCGGCGTGCCGAATCACGTCCGTCACGACGCGGAGCAGGTGAGTACCAAGCGTTGGACGGCGTTGGAGCTCTGGGAATACGACTTCGCGGCGGGCGGCGAGCGCTGGACGACCCGCATCGTTTGGAGCCACCTGCTCTCGTCGAGGATCGTCGACGCATATGACCTGCCGCCCGGGTGGGAGTCGCACAGCCGCCGAGACGATTTGTTCCTTCCGTGACGGCGCGGTGATGCCCGCGAAGGACCGTTCGGATCGGCGTGCTCGCGTGTCGCTGGCCATTCGCGCAAACCGGCACGGCGGGCGGACTACGCAACTCCAGTTTCCAGGGGTTGGGCCTACGGCACCCCCGCCCGCTTCAGCCACCGATACGCCGTCGCCCGCGGCACCCCCACGGCCTCGCACGCCTCCTCCACGCTCCCGCACTCCCGATACGCCGCGAGCAGCGCCTCGAACTTCTCCCCCTCCCGCGGCCGCCACCCGCTCTCCTCGACGATCTCCTCCACCCGCTCCGGCGCGCCCTCCCGGAGCGCGATCCACGCCGGCAGATCGTCGACCGTGAGCACGTCGTCCTTCGCGCTCGCGGCGATGCGGGCCGCGCGCTCGACGACGGTGATCAGCTCGCGGACGTTGCCCTCCCAGCGATACAGCAGGCACGCCTCGACGAATTCGGGCGACGGCTGCGCGGCGTTCGCGGTGCGCGCGATGAGGTGGGGGATCTCCTCGCGGCGCTCGCGGAGCGGGGGCACCACCACGTGCTCGCGCGCGAGGCGCATGTAGAGATCCTGCCGAAACGCCCCGCGCCGGACGGCGTCCCGCAGATCGACGTTGGTCGCGGCGACCACGAGCGTGTCGACCTTCCGCGGCACGCCGCCGATCGGTTGCACGAGGTTGTCTTCGAGGACACGCAGCAGCTTGGCCTGCAGGTCGAGGTGCAGCGTGCCGAGCTCGTCGAGGAACAGCACGCCCTGGTCGGCGCGCACGAACGCGCCGGGCCGATCGGCGTCGGCGCCGGTGAACGCCCCCTTCTTCACGCCGAACAGCTCCGCCTCTGCGAGATCGCGCGGGACGGCGGCGCAGTTCAGGGTGACGAGCGGGCCGCGCGCGTTGCGGGAGTGCACCCGGTATAGCTCCGGCAGCTGGTCCTTTCCGCTTCCGGTCTCGCCTTCGGCGAGCAGGTGCACGCCCTTTCGCGCCGCCTGCGCGACGACGTCGTGCACGATCTGCAGCCGCGGGCCGACGACGTACTTGCCGATCGCCAGCTGCGCCACGCCGAACCGCGAGACGTCGTCGAGCAGGACGATGCTGCCGCCGGTCCGCACCACGATCGGCTCGCCCTCGTGCACGACCGCGCCGCCGCGGATCAAGAGGCCGTTCACGAACGTGCCGTTCTTGGTCCCATGATCGGTGATGCGCCAGCGCTGATCGCCGAGGTGCTCGACGTCGGCGTGGCGGCGCGACATCTCCGGGTCCGCGATCGCGACGCTGCAGCTCGCATCGCGTCCGAGGCTGAGCGCGCGACCGGTCGCGCGGGTGACCTGCGTGACGGGCTTGCGCGCGGCGAGGAGGGTGACGGCGCCGGCCATCGGGGACGCCTTGGCGCGGCGATCGAGCGGGGAGGTGAGCGTCGTGTCGTGGGCGTCGGCCGTCATCACGGCTGAAGCTAGCAAACGTTGACGTCGGATCCGCCGGCCGGCCTGAGAAATCTCAGCACGCTCGGTCGCCGCTGCGTTCGGCTCGTCGTTGCGACTGAAGGCTGCGAGCCCTGTTACCGCGCCACGAACTCGGATACCTGGAGCAGGCTGTGTGTACGAACCCGCCCGGGCGCGTCAGGCTGCACCTTCCAGCCGAGCCAAGAGGGCTGGATGCCTCGATAGCGGCTACCAATTCTCCGTGTCACAACACCGAGCTGAGATGTCCTACTCGCGTACCGCCGCATCTGCCACGCGCCTAATACGCGGGCTGGCGCCGTGGGCTATTAGCACAGCGCTTGTTTGCCAGCTCCTATCGTGCAGTCGGACAGGCTTGCCTGCCGATGAATTGGTGCCGGACGTCACCGTCCCGGATGGCACACCGGTGGATGCAGCGAACGGCTGCGGTGAGGGACGCAGCGTTTGCGCCGTTGCCGCAGACTGTTGCTCGGGGCAGTGCCTGGCCGGGGTGTGCGCCGGGCCTTGGTCGGAGTGTGACGAAGATGGGGCTCAGTGCAGCTCTAGGTGCTGCGCGCGGCAATGCGACCGTTATGGTCGGTGCGGCGAGGAGCGGATAGGCCCACGCACCTGCGGAGTCGGTGGCAGTCCGTGTTCCAAGAGTGTCGACTGCTGCTCGAAAACGTGCAGCGACGGCCGCTGCGGGTACGCCCCATGCTACCCAGGCGATCCGCCAAGGGTCATCGCGACGGTTGAAGGGATCATCCCGGGGCAACTTGCCATTCATGCGGGCCGGCTATTCTTCGCTGGAGGTTCGCGATGGGTCTCCAGATACGGAGGCGCTTGGCATCGAGTAACCAAGCAGGTGTCCGACCGCAGCTACTATCTATTCGAGGATGATCGCCTCCTCATCCCTGACGAGTGTCTGTGGTCCGCGTCTCTCAGTGACGGGCAGACGAACGCCATTTCCTGCCCGCCGAGCGAGGACGAACTCGTTGCCATGCCGGGTTGGGGAATAAACATACATAGCTCCTCGACCCATTTCTTCTGGGAACTGGCGGACAGAAGGACCCTTACTCCTGTCGTCGTACGCACGCCCCGTGGAGGAGGCCGCCCGACGATCGTTGCCAAGGACCTCATCTTCTGGGCAGCCCATGGCGACGATATCATCGGGCAAAGTCAAAGCACCGGAACGCTCAAGCAGTACTCGATTTCTACCGGAATCACATCCAATCTCGCGCCGAAGGACCTCTGGTGCCGCGACCGGCGGTGCGGTCGAGTCAGGATCACCGGATCGCACATCTACTGGACCATGCTGCGCGCAGATCGCGAACCCATTGTTACTTCGGTCGCACGCATGCCTCGTTCGGGTGGTGAGGCCATCGCTGTTACGAACGAAGTCCCCTGGGCTACGGACGACAACTTGGGTGCATTGGATGGCGACCAATGGTTGCTTGCCGGATCGAGCGAGGCCAACGTCATCGAGATCAGAGCGCTTGATCTGGGCGCCGACGTGTTTCCTACTGCGTTTCCGATCGTTGCCACAGCGCGCTTGTCGGGGGATCCGTTCCCGTGGAGTCTAGCCGCCGACGGCGCTTGCTTCTATGTGAGCGTTGTGCCGAAGTGGCGGCTCGCTGGTGCGGTCGTGAAGATCGCGAGGGAGTAGAGTCGTGTCCACGGTCGCCGACGGATGCAGTGGCGTTGGCAAGCAGTGGGGTGTGCCCCGGCTGCAGGTCTGGACCATCCTGGGCTCGGAATACACCCTACAAACCGCGTACGCACTCAGGGAGACGTGCGCACGGCTCCACGACTTCGTCGTCGCGGACGCGAAGAGCCTGGCGCCTGGAAAGGCCTACCGCATCCGGGTCATTGCCGAACGCGACGCGGACTACCCCAGCTTCGAGCAGATCCGCACGGCGCGCTTGAAGGGCACTCTCCACCTGCTGCTCGAGTCGAGCCTCGAGACGGAGTCCAAAGCGAAGCAAACGATGACGGCCTGGAGCAAGGATATCCGTTTGTTACGTAACCGTCCGGCATCGGACGCCTCGCGCAGCATCGAATTCCGCCGCATCGTGCGGCCCGCACGATGCGGTCCCTGGCTACCTCGATCTCGCACAGCGCGGCGATTTCCGCAGGCACCTCGCCCGGCGAGCGCCCGCACCGTCACGCCTTCGACCTCGCTCGCGCAGCCTGCGGCCGCTCAGCCCGCCGGGTCCGGCGGCTTCCAGCGATCGGGCAGCAGCGCGTCGACCTCGCGCTCCTTGCCGACCCGGGTCAGCACGTCGGTCAGGTACTCGAGCGGGTTCAGCCCGTGATGCTCGGCGGTCGCGACCAGCGAATAGAGGACGGCGAGGTTCCGGCCGGCCTGCTCGTTGCCGACGAAGAGGAAGTTCTTCCTGCCGAGCGCGACCCGGCGCAGCGCCCGTTCAGCCGCGTTGTTGTCGATCGCGAGCGCGGCGTCGCCGAGGAAGCGCCCGAGCTCGCGGTGGTTCGTCAGGATGTAGCGCGCCGCCTTGCCGAATTTGGTCTTCGGGGCGTTGGTCGCTCGGACGCGACGGGCCCAGCAGAGCAGCCGCGCGTAGAGCGGGCGGCTGCGCGTCCGTCGCATCTCGGCGTGTGCGTCCGAGCCCACCACACCAGCCCTCTTCGCGTCGTGCTCGACCCGGTAGAGGCCGCGGATCAGGTTGAGGGCCTCGGTCGCCTCCGCCAGCTCGCGGCACTCGAAGATCTTGCGCCGCGCGTGGGCGAGGCAGCCGGCGCGCGTGCGGCGGCCCGGCTTGGTGATCTTGTTGTAGCCCGAGTACGCGTCGCACTGGATCGCGCCGGTCGACTCGGCGAGCACCCTCACGGGGGTCTCGCCGCTGCGGCTGACGGCGAATTCGTAGAAGAGCAGATCGGCGGTGACGAAGGTCCAGACGAAGGCCTTCGACGTGCGGTCCTGCATCACGATGCTGGTCTCGTCGGCGTTGACGTGGCTCGCCACGCGCACCCGCACGCGCATGCGCGACCAAAGCGGCCGCAGCTCGTCGGCGGCGCGGTGGAAAAGGTCGTTCATCGTGCTGCGCGCGATCGGCACGCCCGTGCGGGCGTAGGCCTTCTCGAGCCTATGCTGCGCTCCGGCGTCGGCGCACTTGGAGACGACCAGGTGCGCGACGAAGCTCGGCGCGTAGCGCGTCCCCTCGCCGACGCGATCGGGCGCGGGAGCGGTGACGATGTACTCGCCGCAGCGGCAGGCGCGGGTTTCGCGCTGGTAGACGCGCCGCCGGAAGTACGAGGGCACGTACTCGATGACGACCGACGACTTGCCATCGCCGACGACGCGCAGCTCGGTGGCGCCGCACTTCGGGCAAGCGCACTGCGCAGGCGGGAGCGGCACGGGCACGATCTCGGTCTCGAGCTTCGCCTCGCGTGCCGCCTTCGTCGCGCGGCGCTTCTCGGCGGTCTGTTCCGGCGTCGGCTTGTGCGTGACCGCCGCCGGCATCTTGCTCGACTTGCGCCGCTCGCTCTTCTTGCCGTGCACCTGCCGCTTGAGGGCGGCGAGCTCCGACGCGAGCGCGTCGACCTTCGCCGCCATCGCCTCGGCGTAGCCCTTCCAGCCGCAGTCGTGATCGTCGGGAGGCGGGGCCAACGATCAGGATTGATCATCGTCCGCGACGCGCGTCGATCCCAAGAATGCAGCTGAATCGCAAGTGATCGATATCGCTTAACTCTTCGTCGCCGCCCCAGCCGACGTCACGTCCGAGGCCCCGGATCCCAGTGCTCCGGGCGCCGCACCTGGCGCAGGTCGATGCCGTCGAGCAGCATCGCGAGCGACGTCGCGTCGAGCTCGATCTGCTTCGCGCTCGCCGTGACGGTGGGCATTCGGAAGCGGCCCTTCTCGAGCCGCTTGTAGTAGACGACGAAGCCGCCGCGATCCCAGAAGAGGATCTTGATTCGATCGACGCGACGCCCGATGAAGACGAATAGATGGCCGGCATAGGGATCGCGCCCGAGCGTCGCGTGAACCGCGGCGCACAAGCCGTCGTGGCCGCGCCGAAGGTCGGTCGGCTCGGCCGCGAGGTACACCTTCACGGTCGCCGGCAGCATCAACACGGTCGGCCCACCGCGCGGAGGAGGGCTGCAACGTAGCCGACGTCGGCACCGACCGGGACGCGCAGCACGGCGTCGCCGACGACCAACTCGAGCGGCTCGGCAACGGCGGGCAACGGCGCGCGTCGAACGACGACCGGCAAGAACGCCGGCACCTCTGCCGGCTCGCGGCGAAGCGCGCTTCGCCACCACCGGAGCGTCGTCGCCTTCACACGGTGGCGACGGGCGACGTCGTCGACCGATTCGCCGGCGTCGAGCTCGGCGACGCGGCTCGCCCAGAAGCTGCGGGGGTGTCTGGCCATCGTGGGCCAGGAGAGATCACGCCGCCGCGACGCGGGAGGGCGGCGGAATCCGGACGGTTACTTTGTTACCGCCAGCTGGATCCCTGTGAACGAGCTCGCCTTCCTCCCCGACCGACGTCTGGGGACCCTGTGGCTTCGGGCGCCTCGCTAACCGTCGCTGCCGCCGCGAACGTCCCTGCGCTCAGCGCTCCGGTTCTTCGCCCGGGCAGGAGATGCGCAATCGTTTCTTGAGCAGGTCGACGACGACTTCGTACGGGAACGGGCCGCCAGTGACCTCGACCATCGGCGATCCCTCGAGGATGCACGGGAGGTTCATCGTGTTGCATTCGCCAATGCGCACGTCGAACGCGGACACGCGCGCGAGCTGTCCGAGATCGGTCCGGCGGCCGTGATGGACGTCGAGCTCGAACGTCGGGTACTCACCTGGCCGCAGCTGTCCCTTCACGACGAACGTCGTGGCCAACGCGCCGCGGGATCCGGAGCGCTCGAGCCGGAACGTGTAGGTGTGCGCGTCGACGTGGGCACGAACGTCGTCGCCGCCGATCGTGATCGGGTTCGGTGGCGTAGGGCCCTGTCCGAGTAGCTCCACCAGCGGACCGGCGCGGTCGTAGGCGATCTGGTCCCTGTATCGGGCCTCGATGATGCGCCGACCGATCAAGTAGGAATCGGGGTCGAACAGGTCGTGCGGGATGCGCGCACCAGAGGCAAACGCGGTGTAGCTACGGCCGGACGTCGCGACGACCTCGCCGGCTCCCCTCCAGCGTGCGTCGGTCAGCTCGTAGCTCCAGGTCTTGGTGTCGAACGCGAAGTGCAGCTGCACGAGCCACAGCAGCTCCTCGCCGAACAGGGGCTTGTAGGACGCATCCAGCGCCCACGAGAACCTCCGCATCGCGTGCAGCCCGTAGTCGAGGCTCGTCATCGCATCGGCGAGCTCGAGGCCGAGCTCCGCGATCACGGCGATCTCGCGCGGCGAACGTAGGCCCAAGCACGCGTCGAGCTCGCGGCGGAGCTGGAACCTGTTCTCGATGCAGTCCGCCGGACACATGTATCGGAGCTCGTCGACCTCGCACACGCCGTCGCCGCAGGTCGCCTGCGTGACCCATGGTTCCGGCGGCGGCACGAAATCGCGGAGCTCCTCGGTCTCGCAGCCGATCGCGCAGAGGCCCGAAAGGAGAAGCGCGCGCATCACGGACACTCCAGGGTGGTGACGTGCCCGCCCACCCAATCCGACGCGTAGCGGAACGTGCCGCGATGAACGAACGGTCCGAGCGCGCGCCAATCGATGGCGACGTCCCAAAGCGTGTAGAAGCCGCCGCCGGAGATGCGTTGGCGGGACGTCCCGGTAATCGTCGCCCGCGTCACCTCGATCGACCCGCCGCGTTCGTCGCGCGCGATCACGTCCCGGAAGTCGACGTCGATCCGCGGGACCGACGCGAGCCTGCGCGTGGACGCGGCGCGCCAGGACGTGCGCACCCCTCGGGTCGAGTGATCCCACGCGAGCGTGGCCTCGAGCTGCTGCTTCTGGATCTCGACGTACGCCTTTCCCCAGTCGAGCGTGAACGTCTTCGGCGGCGCTGGCCCGAGCCCGATCAACTCCACCAGCGGGCCGGTGCTCTCGTAAGACTCGATCGTCGCCGACGACGAGTGGACCGTGACGACCGCTCCGACCAGGTAGCTGCTCGCGAGGAAGAAGTGCGGCTTGATCACCTCGCCGGTCTTGCCGACCTCGTAGTCGGCGCCGTACTTCAGGCTCAGGACCATCGAGCCGCCGGCCACATCGGAGTAGCGATAGGTGCCGGTCGCCGGGTCGTGCTGGAAGGCCGCGGACGTCGCCGGCTTGCTCGGCTCGCGCGCGAGCGTCGGCAAGACATCGTTCGCGTCCGACGCAAACGTCCCGTACGCGTCGAGCATCTTGCCGAGGCCGGCCAACGCCCTGGCGAAGCGCATCGAGACTTCCACATCGAGGCCGAGCTGCTCGCGCGACCGCTGGCCCGCGCACGCGCCGAGCGCGCGCGCGTCGACGCCCACGGCTCTGCAGTCTCGCGCGCACGCGTACGCCGTCTCGCCGGGATCACAGGTCCCGTCGCCGCAGCCCGGCGGGAGCGACTCCGGCGGATCGGTTCGTCGAGCGTCGATCGTGGCAGTCGAGGATGGGTCCCCACACCCCAGCAACGTCGCCACGACGATGAGCCGCGCGGCCCGCATCTCCAGCCGAAATACAAGATCAGTGCCGCGCGCTGCGCCAAGACCGCGCCTCGCTCAGAAGGGCCCCAGCAAGGCGATCGTGCCGCCGTGACCGGTGCAAGTCGCGGTCGACGCGACGAACCCTCGTGCGTTGGAGGACCTCCGCGTCTTGCGGTGGTCGTCGTAGGCCAACACGTCACGAGGCGTCGGGTCACGATCGAGCAGCTAAAGGTCCGCTACGAGACCGAAGCCTAGCAAGTAGCCGCCCTCGAACGCGCCCCAACGGCGCACTCCGTCGACGGTACTTGAATGGCCGGAGTAGATTACAGAAGCCATGAGGGCTCCGCCGACTCGCTGGGAGAAAGGGAAGACATATTGCACACGCAGAGCTTCCCAGGCCTTCCCCGTGGCCGCGGGCCCATAGCGCTTCCACAGCACGGATGGGCCGAACGCTGTCGTGAAGTCCAACCACTTCCTGTCGTCGATGCGAAGGCGAATTCCCGCCGCCGCCTGCAAGGCAAGCTGTCTTCCCCAGTCTTCAGTCCAAGCGAGGCGCAGTCGTGGACCCACGAGCAAACCGACTACGCCGTCGAGACCTGCAAAGGTGTAGCCAGCAACCGCCTCGAAATGTAGCGGATGCGGCGTGGCCCCGTCCGCCTTGTATCGCGCGGCCGCGATCACAGAGGTCTCCACACTATGGTCGCGGGCGTGAACCGGTCGGGCAAACGAAGCCGCCGCTACGATCAAGACCGGAATGAGCGGCGGGGATGGTTTGGCCATGAGCAACATCGGTTCATGGGTTAGAGCATGCAATGTAGGAGGGGTCGCATGTCAGGGCTGCAACCCGTCCCGGAAAACCTGGCACGCCGCCGAAGCGCGCCGAAGCAGCCACGTCGGTTCGTCGCGTCGTGAAGCCGAGATCTCGTCAGCATGCGCGCGGCGTGCCGCGCTGCCAAGGGGGCCTGGCGAGCGCTCGCCGCAGCCGTCACAGCGGATTGCTGCTTCCCTCGCCACGTGGCGATCGTGAACGCGGCGGCCCGCGCACGCCAGGGCGCGACGCATAGTGACGCGACGTGCGGCAGTGAGGTGTGTGACCGTACGGCCCTCGTGTCTTCGCCGCGCCACAGCTGCGCGGCCCCATGTTCAACCGGCTCTCCCGGAGAGGCGTCAACGTCGGCCACAGCTGTGGCGGCGACGCTTGGCAGGTGAACCTTACTGTGGGACTGGGACCGCCGTCGGTCTGATCGTCAATAGCCCGCCCTGCGGATGCGGGACGGGCTACGCGGCTCACCCGTGCATCGGGTTCCGACACCTGGGGGGTATCAACGGAGCGACGTGTGCCGCCGAGTCGCAGACGTTGACCGTCCGTCGAGGCTGGTCTCCTGGCGGCGTCGGGCTCTCAGAAGGCACCCAGCAACGCGATCGTGCCGCCGTCACCGGACCACGTCGCGGTCGGCACGACGAACCCTCCTGCGTTCGAGGAGCTCCGCTTCTTGCCGCGGTCGTCGTACGCCAGCACCGCGCTGTCGATCACCACGGCCGTGGCGTGTCCGACGAGTGCCCCGAGAGCGGCGCCCGGCAGACACCCCAGACCTTCCGACTCACCATAGGCCGCGCACCCGAGCACGGCTCCGATCCCCGGCGCCGCGAGGCGAAGCCCGAAGCTGCCGAAGGCTTTCGCGGGGCTGTGGTGCGCGGCGTGGATGATCGGCGCTCCGAAGACGTAGGTGGTCAGCCCGGTGAGGACGCCGAACAGCGCTGCGGGCTCGCTGTCGGCTCCCGCGAGCAGGAACAACGGAAGCGCGACGGCGTCCGTGGTGAGGGTCTGCCAGCCATACCAGGTACGCCGCGACTTCCGAGATGCCGGGGCGGCCTCCTTGGGTTCCGATACCTGAGCATCTTCCTCGTCGTCCTCGGCCGGCTCGGTCTCCGCGAGCGCCGGTGGCGTGGCGAGGAGGATGGACGCGGACAACGCCAATGCAGCTCGCATCATCGGGCCCTGTCAGCAAGCCGCATGCCCGCCGTCGTCGCTCGACCGACGCCCACTGCGAAGCCCCGCGGGTCGCCGCGGTCTATCTCGCCGACGGCACCGACGAGCGCGCAGCGGCCAGATCGTCCACCGGCATGACCGACGCTGCGTTCGGACAGCCGCGTCCTTCCCGCTCGTGGCGTCGCACGCCACCGCGCGCTCCGCCTTGCGCTCTTTGCCTTGGCCAAGCCCAGGGAGTATCTGCGCGCTCGAGGGGACCTGTCGCGCCATGACTAGTTGGCGACGAGCGGTGCTTTCACGAGCACGGTCTGGGGCCGCGTGCCGGACGGACTGGGTGCCTCCTCGGTGGTTGCGCCGATCAAGGCGTACACGCACGTGTCGTCGAACTGCGCCGCTCGGACGTCGCCGGCCCATCGAGGATCCGGCGACAACGCGGTCGCGAGCGTCGACGGGTCGAGCGAATCTCGAAGCACCAGCACGCGCCCAGCGTGTGCAGGGTCGTGGACCGCGAAGACGACCCTATCTCCTGCCGCCCACAGCGCGGCCAAATACGGTTCGAGCCCGATGTCGCGCAGCCACAGCGTCGATATCTTGCGGTCGGTCTTCGTGACCGCCATCAGGCCGGCTGCAGCGTGGAGGATCAGTCGATTCGAGGTCTCGCCGTGGATGATCCACTCGGTCGGCAGCTCGACGATCGTGCGCGGCCTCGAAGGCCCCTCGGGTCCGATGAGATAGAGCCCGGTCGGATCTGTCGCGGTGACTTTTGGCGTGACGTACAAGCCGCCCGCGCCGTGGAAGATGCCGTATCCGTGCGTTCCGGTCGGTTTCTGGAAGAACACCTCCGCACCGCCGTCGACCAGGTCGCCGCGCAGCACCGCGCCCGGGCCCCCGCTCCCGTACCTGAGGGCTTCCACGAAGGCGTGACCATCGTGGACAGAGAACCAAAGGTGTGCCCAGTAGTCGGCCAGCGGATGACCGTCCGGCACGAGGTCGACCACCTCACCACCGGTCAGCGGTGTGCGTACCAGTAGGTTGCCCCCGGTGCCGACCACGTCATCGCCGAACCGCACCGGATAACCGAATCCCCGGGACCCGCGATCGAGCTTCTGTACTGGGCCGCCGAACTTCGAGACGCGCGCCAGGTGCCTTCCTGCGAAGATCATGTCTCCGGCGAGGAGTAGTCCCGAACCGGCGTCGTCGAGCGTCGCCAGCACTTCGGGCTCGTCACCCGGATAGCAGGCCTGGTAGGGGCACAGACCCACCTCGCACCTCCCGGCGCAGCAATCAGACGGCACCGTGCATGCATCGCCGCCCACACCGCAGATGGTAGTGGGCCGGTTGCGCCCACAGCGCCCGTGGCGATCGCAGCTGCGCGCACAGCACGACGCCGAACAAGGTCCGCCATCGGCGACGCAGAGCAGGTCGACCGGCATGCAGCGGCCATGATCGCACCAGCCGCTGCAGCACTCGATCCCCGAAGCACATGGCATCGAGCTCGACACGCACGCGACCGGCGCCTCGCTGGATGCCTGCGATCGGGCGCCGCAGTCGGCGCTGGCCATCACGAGACACAGCAGTCGGCACCCAGCGGAAGCGAGTCGAAGCAGCGACGCCCGTTGGCCGCGTGGTGAAGCCACGACCGCGTCAAGATGCGCGCGGCGTGCCGCGCTGACGAGGGGCCTGGCGAGTAATCGCCGCGGCCTCTTGCACCGGCGTTCGCGCGACCTGCGCACGCCGGCTGCGACGCATAGTGACGCTACGTCCGGCACCAGGTGCGTGACCGTGCGGCCCTCCTGTCTTCGCGGTGCCACACCGCGGGTCGCGGTTGATGTTTCGTTCGGTTGGGGTTCGGCTCTCGAGGACGGGAGCGTGGCTGCCACGCTCCTCGGCGTGCGGTTCGCGCGCGCTTGTCCCGGCTTCCTGTTCCTCGCGGTCGCGCAGGCTGTCGGGGCGAAGATCAACGGTCCAGCGCCCGCGGTGATGGTGTCCAGCCTCACCACGGCCGATGGTCGCTGACGTCAACGCGCCGCCGTTCGAGCGGCGCATCGCTTCACGGTGCCGTCGGATGCCCTATCTGCGTTTGTCAACCAGCTGCCGTTCGGAAACGGTGGACGATGTCAGGTGTGAGACAGCCGGCGTGAGCTGACGCCGTCCTCGCGGCGGCAGCTACTCGACTGGGAGGACCCGCTCGGCGACGAAGCGGACCGCGTCGTGACGTTCAGCGGGAGGCACGTCGAAGACCGCCTCGAGGTAACGAGCCGCGACGAGGAAGAGCGACTCGCGAGCGTCGTCCGGTTGTTCGTCAATGACGGCGACGATCGTCTCGAGCCAGAAGGTGCGTTCGAAGATGGTGTCGGTGGCGAGAGCGCGATCGGCGCATTCGCCGACGACGACCCGGGGCTCGCTTTCGGCGCGTAGCTTGTCGCGTTCGGCGCGGAGCGGCGCGAGGAAGAAGTCGCGTGCCCTCATGCGCTCGTCCCAGAGCGCTTGGGCGATGATCTCCCCTTCGGTCTTGGCGGTGACGTTCTTCACGATGCCGAGCAGGTAGCGCGCATCGACGCCGTCGGGAAGAGTCCCGGCACGTCGCTTCGCGTCGAAGATGGCGACGCCGCTCGCGATGGCGGTCTTGGGGTAGCCAGCGATCGCGACCCGAAGATGACGCTCGGGGTCGAGAAGCGCGAGCCGCGCGAACGCGTCGTCGAGGTAAGCGAGCACCTCGGGTCGACGGCGA
>JACPFM010000176.1 GCA_016182965.1 Deltaproteobacteria bacterium
CGACCGGCTGACGCTGCTGCGCGCGCTCGCGGTGATCTCCGACTGGATCGCGCCCTCCGAGATGGCTGCGTGATTCTCACGACCTGATATGTTTCCTCTCGAATGCAGGCTCACGGAAACCTCCGAGGCAGCACGGTCGTCGGCGCGCTCGAGGTGTTCGAGCAGCGCTATGGGCGCGCTGCGTCGCACGAGGTGATCTCGTCGCTCTCGGCCGAGTGGCGGGCGCTCGTCCGGCCGAACGTGCCGGTGATGGGCCTCTTGGCCTCGAAGCTCTACCCCAACGCCTTCGTCGGCGAGGTTGTGCGCTCGATGGCGCGCGTGGTCCGCGCGCCCGACGAAGACCTCTTCATCCGCGAGCTCGCCCACGGCGGCATCGACCAGACCCTGAGCACCGTGCACCGCCTCATCCTGCGGTGGGTGGCCACGCCGCGCGAATACGCGAAGCGAGCGCAGGACGTGTGGGACCAGTACCACGACTCGGGTCGTGTGCGCGTGCTCTCGGTGACCGATCACGAGTACGTCGTGCAGGTGTCCGAGTGGGCCCACCACGACGTCACGGTGTGCAAGCTCTCGATGGAGGGGCGTCGACGGCTCCTCGAGAAGACCGGCGCCCGCGTGCTCGATGGCCGCCGCGAGAAATGCCTCGGCTGGGGCCATGACGTCTGCCTGATGCGCTATCGCTGGTGACCGCGCGCGATTCGGTGATCACATCTTCGCGTTCACGATCTCGAGGATCGCGCGCTCCTTCTCGACGGCCTGTCGCTCGATCTCGGCCGCCTCGGCGCGGAGCTCGGCGACGGCGGCCGCGTCTTTCAGGCCGCCGCAGTTGATCTTCACGTTCAGGTGCGCGCCCATCACCGCCGAGCGCGCGCACAGCGCGCCCACGCCCGCGTCGGAGACGGAGTTCGGGTTGCCGATCTCGGCCATCGCGCGGATGACCTCCATCGAGGCGAGCGTCTCGCGCATGACGCGCAGCGGGACGTCGATCGCGTAGCGCGTCGCCGCCTGGATGGCCTGCTGGCGCGCCGTCTTCTCGGCGTCGGTGCCCTTCGGAAGGCCGAACGCGTCCATCACGCGGTTGAACGCCTGCGTGTCCTCGTCGACGAGCGCGAGCAGCGCGACGTAGTGCGCCTTGCCCTTGTCGGCCCAGTCGGAGAACTCCTCCCAGCGCGCGTCCCAGCCGCGCTTGTGCGACGAGAGGTTCGCGACCATCGTCGCGAGCGCGGCGCCGAGCGCGCCGAGCGCGGCGGAGATCGAGCCGCCGCCCGGCGCCGGCGACTCCGAGGCGGTCTCCTCGGTGAAGCCCGCGACGGTCATGTCGATCAGGCGCTTGTGCTTCTTTCCGGAGCGCGCGGCGATCGCGTACTCGATGATCTTCTCGTCGGCCTTGAAGGGGTAGAGATCGTTCAGCCCCAGCGACTTGACCGCGATCTTGATGAGCTCCGCGTCGGAGACGCCCGTCGAGCGCTGCTGCTTCTTGAGGAAGTACTTGCCGGCGTCGAGCATGGCCCGGAGCGGGATCATCCCGACGAGCTCCGAGCCGGTGACGCGCACGCCGCGCGCCTGGGCCGCCCGCAGGCACTCGTCGAAGGCGACGTGCACCGGCGTCACCGAGATGTCGGTGAGGTTGAGCGAGACCTGCGCGACGCCGTACTCCTCGATGTACCAGCCGATGCCCTTCACGCTCTTGAGCGTGCCGGGCTGCCACGTCGGGTTGCCCGCGGCGTCGAGGCGCGCCTTGCCCTTGTCGTCCTTCAGCTCGCGGCCCTTCTCGCGGACGTCGAACGCGATGGCGTTGGCGCGGCGGGTCGACGTGGTGTTGAGGTTCACGTTGTAGGCGACGAGGAAATCGCGCGCGCCGACCGCGGTGGCGCCGCTCTTCGGGTCGAAGGTGGCGGGCCCGTGGTCGGGCTGCCACTCCGGCTTCTTCAGGCGCGCCTCGAGCCCCTCGTACTCGCCCTCGCGCACCGTCGCGAGGTTCTTGCGCTCCGGCTTCGTCGCCGCGCGCTCGTAGCAGAACACCGTGAGGCCGACCTCGTTGCCCAGGCGCTCGGCGAGCTTCTGCGCCCACTCGACGGTCTCGTCCATCGTGATGCCGGTCACCGGCACGAGCGGGCACACGTCGAGCGCGCCGAAGCGCGGGTGCTCGCCGTGGTGCTGGCTCATGTCGATGAGCTCCTTGGCCTTCCTCGCGCCGCGCACCGCCGCCTCGACCACCGGCTCGGGCGGACCGACGAAGGTGACGACGGTGCGGTTGGTCGCCCTGCCGGCGTCGACGTCGAGCAGCATGACGCCCTCGACCGAGGCGATGGCGTCGGTGATCTGCTTGATGATCGCGGGGTCGCGGCCCTCGCTGAAGTTGGGCACGCACTCGAGGAGGCGCTCGCTCATGGCCGGTCGCTCATACACCGGTTGGCGACGCTCCGCCTCGGTCCGCAGGCCGGCTCCGACCGGCGCCGGATCTTTGCCTGTGCCCCGCCGTTCTTGCTCTGCTTGACGCCGGCACGCGACCCGCGGGCCACTCGTGGAGGAACGAAGACGATGCGACGAGGCTCGATCGCGGCGCTCGCCGGGCTGATCGCGCTCGCGGGCGCCTCGGCGCTGAGCGGGTGCTTTCTGCGGACCCCGTGGCTCCTTTCCCAGCTGAACGAGGGCTCCAGCAAGCCGAACGAGGGTCCGCCTCCGCCGGTGTTCCAGCCGGTGGAGCGCATCGCGCGCTTCACGCAGGCGCAGCTCGCCGACTCGTACCTCGACCCTGCGCGGGTCGCCGGCTGGATGCGCGCGTTCGCGCAGAAGCCCGACGCGATCCTGGGGCTCGCGCAGTGCCTGCTCCCGAAGGCCGGCGGCGACGCCGGACCCTGCTACGACGACTTCTCCGCCAAGATCGTGCGCAAGGCGAACCCCGATTGGGGGCTCCCCGCGCCACCCGATCCGGCGGCGGCCGGCGTCGATCTGGTGACCAGGCCGGATGCCGTCGAGCTCGACGCCGAGCGGTTCCTCGCGAACGTCATCGCGCTCGCACCGTCGCTGATGGCGTTCCGTCAGGCGGTCGGGCAGGATCTCGAGCCGCAGAAGCTCCGCGACGGCCTCGCGCGCGGCGCCAACGGCGCGGCGGATTACGTCCTCGCCCGCCGCTGGCACCGGCAGCTGAAGCGCCCGACCAACGGCCTCGTGCTCGCGGGCGGCGCCGCCAACGGCGCGTTCTCCGCCGGCGCGATCTACCGGCTGCTGACCATCCTCGATCAGTGCAAGAAGGTCGCGTCCGCCGACGGCGGCTGCGGTGACGCGCGCATCGACTTCGTGGTCGGCACCAGCACCGGCTCGCTGATCGGCACCCTGGTCGACGTGTTCCACACCCGCGGTCGGGAGCAGGAGGCCAAGAAGCTCCTCATCTCGAACTACACCTGCACCACCGCCTACGATCTCTACTGCGAGAACTCCGAGTGGATCTGGCGCCTCGGCACCAAGGTCACCGGTCTCGTGCGCTTCGACGGGATCGAGAAGAAGCTGCAGCAAGCGACGACCGCCGCCGACATCGAGAACGACACCGAGCTGGTCACCGTCTCGGTCGACTACGCGTCGAGCCACCTGTTCGCGATCAGCGATCAGGACCCAGCCGATCTGATGCCGCTCGGTCCCGAGCCGAAGCCGTGGCAGCCGAGGCTCGACGGGCGCATCCAGGGCGTGCTCGCGTCGATCGTCGAGCCGGTCCTCGGCGAGCCGATCCCGTGGGTGCCATCGAGCAAGGGCAAGGTCGAGGGCGCCTTCATGGACGGCGGCGTGCGCTCGCACGTGCCCATCCTGCAGGCGGCGATGCGCGGCGCCGAGCGCGTCGCGGTGTTCGTCAACGCGGGCACCGAGACCGGGAGCAACGTGATCCCGCCGCACGCGTTCAAGATCCTGACGCGCACCATCGACCTGTTCATCACGCAGTCGCGCGTGGGCGAGGTGCAGCAGGCCGAATTCACGGCGGTGGCGCGCCGGTTCAGCGAGTACAACGTCTGCAAGGACCGCCTCGACGAACTCGCGCCCGACGAGCCGACGAAGGCGGAGGTGGCGGCGTTCTGCATGCGGCGCGGCGCCGGCTTCGATCCGCCGCAGATCGGCCCCGAGCAGGCGGCGCCGAGCTGGCTCGGTCCGGCGCGCTTCGAGCAGGTGGCCACCAGCTGGCGCACGAGCTGGGTCTACCAGCCGGAGGTCGGCCTGCCGTCGGCGTCGGCGTACGCGTTCGATCCGACCGTGATGCGGCCGCTGTTCCTCGGCGGCGTGAAGGTCTTCCAGGAGCGCTGCCAGGAGATGCGCCGGCTGTTCAACATCGGCGGCAAGATCGCCGACGCCGCGTGCAAGGAGAGCCCGGACGTGGTCGCGATGATGGCCGAGCGCGAGTTCGCGCCCCTCGGGCAGTGCACGGTGAACCTGGTGGAGAGGCGGACATGCGAATGAGCCAGATGGGCGACGTCGTGCGCGACATCGCTTTCCCCAAGAGGTCGCCGCACAAGTGGTTCGAGTCTCGGAACGTCGTCGGCCTGTGCTTCGCGCCGAAGCTCCGCCGCGGGCGCCTCGAGGACGTCACGCTGCAGGTGCACGTCAGGAGGAAGCGCATCAAGGAGAAGATCCCCGCGCACCTCCGCGTGCCCGAGCTCCTCACGCATGGCGGCAAGAAGATCTGGACCGACGTGCACGAGGTGGGCGCCGCGCGGCTCGAGGTCCTCGTGAGCACCGCGCGCCCGACGCGCCCTGGCTATAGCGTCGGTCACGTCGACGGCGGGTCGGGGACGATCGGCTGCGTCGTCCGCTCCCGCGGGACCGGCGAGATGCTCGGCCTCTCGTGCGCGCACGTGGTCGGCCGCGGCGGCGCGGCCGTCCCCGGCGATCGGGTGCTCGTCCCCTCGCGTCGGGAGGCGGTGGCCATCGGTCAGCTCGGACGCGCGCGCTTCGGCACGCTGGTGCAGGTGAAGGCGCCGAACCCGGACTGGGCGGCGGCGGTCGAGAACGTCGACGCGGCCACCTTCCGACCCGATACGGCGAGCCACCAGGACGACGAGATCGCGCTGGTCGGCGTGGCGCCGACCGGCCTCGCCGGCGCGCCGTCGATCGGCACGCGCGTGAAGAAGGTCGGCGCCGCCACCGAGCTGACCTGGGGCGAGGTCCACGCGGTGCACTGGCTGGTGACGCTCCCCTACCAGCAGCCCGACGGATCGATCGCCGAGATGTGGTTCACCGATCAGATCGGCGTCACGCGCTTCTCGGCCCCCGGCGACTCCGGCGCGCTGGTGCTCGACGACGCGAACGCCGCGGTCGGCATGCACGTGGGCAGCACCGACACGCTCTCGGTGTGCGCGCCGATGGAGAAGGTGCTCGACGCGATCGACTGCGATCTCGCCTAGCCGGGCAGCCGGTGCGACGCGTCAGAACCACGCGGTGAGACGCCAGAACCACCAGCCGAACGCGGCGGCCACGCCGACGTACGCGACGGCGATCGTGGCGAGCCATCGCGGACGACGCGCGGCCAGCGCGACGGCGACTCCGAGCGGAAAGAGGCCGAGCACCGCCGGCAGCACGGCCATCTTGAGCGGGCGCGCCTCGAGCCAGAAATCGTTGTACGAGCGGACGCGGCGGAAGTTCTCGTACAGCAGGGCGATTCGCTCGAAGAAGCGCGGCGCGTCGGCGCGAGCGAGATGGGCGTCGAGGCGCACGTGGCTGCCGAAGGCTCCGAGGATCCAGAAGCCGCCGCCGTCCGCCGGGACGAGCACCGGATCGGAGCCGATCCACGGATCATCGGTGAGCGGCGGGCCGAGCTCGCCACCGACTCGCCGCGCTCGGAAGCGACGGTCCTCGCCGACCAACTCGATCCATGCGTCGCCGAGCCGCTGCGCCGTTCCGCCGGCGAGCACCGACGGGGTCCAGCGCGGGCGTGGACCGAAGACGAGATCGGGCGGCCCCTCGCGGATCGTGCCGGAGCTCGCGAACGGCACGGTGAGCTCGCTCCAGTCATCGTTGCGCTGCTCGAAGACCCGCCCGCCGTCGAGGAACCCGGCGAACGTCACCCCGCCGCCGGGGCTTCGCTCCAACGCCGTGCGCGCCAGCGGCGCCTGATCTCCGGATGGGTGCGGTGGATCGGGTGCCTCGTGGACCACCCGCCACTCGGCGCCCGACGTCCATTCGAGGATCTCGATCGTCGCCTTCGCGGCGCCTTCGCGGGCGCTCCTCACGGCGAAGACGCGCCAGCCGCCGTCGGTGCGTCGAGCCGCGTCGACCACGCATCGTCGGTCCGACCCGCACGGCGGCGGCGGCAACGACTGCGAGCTCCAGCTGCCGCCGTCGAGGGCCCGGCGATGGATCGCGGGGGGCTGCCACCCTCCGGTCACGAGCTCCACACCGTCACCGACGAGGGCGAGCGCGATCGTCTCGCCGGTGCTGCTGGGCGGCTGGCCGAGCGCCGTGACGCCGCCGGCGGCGTGCAGCCGGAAGACGCCGTGCTCGTCGCTGCGCCGCGCGGCGACGATCAGATCACCGCCCGGTCCCGGCGCGAACGCCGCCGCGGGCGTGGCGAGCCGTTCGAGCGGCCAGAGCATGTCGGCGCGCCGGGCGCGCAGATCGAACCGGACGAAGCCCGCGAAGCCGCGGGGCCCGATCTGGGAGCAGGAGCCCCACACCTGCTCGCCGACGACCGCTCGCGGGCTGTGGCAGTGCGGCCATGACGGCGGGTCGAGCGGCCCACCCGGCGCATGGAAATCGGTCCATCGCGTCGGGGGGAGCCGCGCGCCGCTGACGTACGTCAACCTCGCGACGGCGGCGAGCCAGAGGGCCGCGGCGATGACGAGCAGGATCCGGTGCGGCGTGGGCATGCGCGTGCTCCGACGGACGCAGCCTAACGCAATCACGGGAGACGGCGAAAACGCGGGTGGAGCACGGGCGCGCCGAGGATCACGACGTGACCCGACGAAGCTGCGCCTCCGGCCCCGCCGTGGCATCTCCACCGCCCATGAACGTCCAAGGCCGCACCATCGTCGTCACCGGCTCGAACACCGGCATCGGTCGCGTCACCGCCGAACAGCTCGCGAAGCAGGGCGCGCGCGTGATCCTCGCCAACCGCTCCGAGGAGAAGACCCGGCCCGTGCTCGAGGCGATCCGCGCCGCCGGCGGCACCGCGGAGTACCTCCCGCTCGACCTCGCCGACCTCGCGAGCGTGCGCAAGGCGGCGCAGACGTTGCTCGATCGCAACGAGCCGATCGACGTGCTGGTGAACAACGCCGGCCTCGCCGGCTTGCGCGGCGTCACCAAGGACGGCTTCGAGATCACCTTCGGCACCAACCACCTCGGGCACTACCTGTTCACGCGCCTCCTGATCCCGCTCCTCGAGAAGGCGAAGGCGCCGCGCATCGTCAACGTCTCGAGCAAGTCGCACTACCGCGCGAAGAGCATCGACTTCGAGGCGGTGCGGCGGCCGACCGCGCACCTCACGGGTCTGCCGGAGTACGAGGTCTCGAAGCTCGCCAACGTGCTGTTCACCAAACAGCTGGCGAAGCGGCTCGGCGACAGGTTCACGGTCACCGCGCTCCACCCCGGAGTCGTCGCGTCCGACGCGTGGCGACAGCTGCCCTGGGGCCTGCGCCACCTCGCGAAGCTGTTCATGATCAGCAACGAGGAGGGGGCGAAGACCACGCTCCACTGCGTGACCGCCGATGACTTGAAGAGCGGCGCCTACTACGACTCGTGCAAGGAGCGGCGTCCGAGCCGCGCGTCTGGTGACGACGAGCTCGGCCGGACGCTCTGGGAGAAGAGCGCGCAATGGGTGAATCTTCCGGTGTGAACGTAGCCGGCGTGCCCTGATCCACGTCGCCGCCGCGCGTCGGTCCGTGTGCTAGATCCGGCGCCCATGTCGCGCCTTCGCTTGCTCCTCGTCCTCGCGACCACCACCGCGTTCGGCTGCGCCACCGCCGAAGATACGGCGTTCGTTCCGATCGGGACCGATAGCGGGTCTCCCGATACGTCGGCGAAGTTCGACACCGGGGAACCCGACGAGGACACCGGCCTCGCCGACGACACCGGCAAGCCGCCGAAGGACAGCGGTATCTCAACGGAGGACACCGGCGCCGTCGACTCCTTCGTCGCGGACACCGGCGCGGCCGACAGCGCGGTCGCCGACACGGCGAGCGCCGACACCTCCGTCGCGGACACCTCCGCCGCGGACACGTTCGTCGCGGACACGTTCGTCGCGGACGGCTCGGCCGACACCTTCGCCGCCGACACCTCCGTCGACGACACGTACGTCGCCGATACCTATGTCGAGGACACGGCGAGCGCCGACACGTCCGCCGACGCCGACGCCGGCAGCGGTCCGACGCGGCTGTACCCGGGCGCGGTCACCCTTCAGGGCGTCACCACCGACGACTGGGCGATCGTGGCCGACGGCACGAGCTCGGTCATCGCGATCCCCCTCTCGGGCGGCGCCTCGCAGACCGTGGCCACCAGCGCGTCGCGCCTCTTGATCTCCGGCAAGGTCGTCTTCGTCTGGAGCGGCATCGACTCCTACGGGTTCGGCACGCTGCGCGCGTGGACGGCCACGGGCGGCGCGAAGATCGTCGCGACCAAGTCGCTCGCGCCCTCGACGACCAACGCCGGTGCCCGGCAGGTGGCGGCCGCGTCGACCGACGGCGCCTGGATCGCGTTCACCGACGGAGGCACCTCCGGCATCTGGTCGAGGTACGCCGACTTCAAGGTGGCCTCCGCCGACGGCACCGCCGTCAAGACGGTGTTTACGCAGTACATCGTCTTCGACGGTATCTACGACTACGAGGACTGGTGCGCGCCGAAGCTCGGTTGGGTCGGCACGCGCTTCGTGACGACGCATTGCCCGGGCAGCGGCACGGTCAGCCTGAGCGCGTCGTCGCTCGATCCGGCCGCCGGCACGGCGACCACGCTCGGCACCAACCTCGGCACGTACTGGACGACGAACGAGACGGGCACGATCGTGTCGCTGCTCACCAATTACAGCTCGATCAGCGGCGGCACGCTGCGCGTCGTCGCGCCGACGGGCGGCGCGGCCACGACGATCGACACCGGCGTGGCGGCTTGGGCGTTGACCCGAGATGGGAGCGCGATCGTCTACCAGACGATGGTCAACGCGTTGAAGCGCTCGCCGACGGCCAGCCCGGCGCCCACCACGCTGGTCACGTCCGGTGTCGTCACGCTCCTCAGCGCCCCGAGCGACGACGACAAGTTCATCCTCTACTCGTCGCGGACCGCAGCGCCGTACGACGTGCGGCTCGCGTCGGCGACGACCGCGGGCACCGGCACGGTCCTCCACGCGACCGCCAACGCCGCCATCTACGGCGACGCCTTCAGCGCCGACTCCAAGCACGCCCTCTACTTTGCGTCCGTCGTCAGCCCCGACGTCGGCACGTTCACCGCGCACCCGGTCGCCGGCGGGTCGGTCATCTCGCTCGGCTCCTCGGCGTGGATCGCCTTCGCGACCAGCGGCGGCAAGCTGGTGTGGAACGACGATCACGTCGGCACCACCACCTCCGGTCGCGCGACCATCCGCACCCGCGACATGTCGAGCCTCACCGGCACGGTCACGACCATCGCGAGCGGCGCCGACCGCGCGTTCGCCCTCTCGACCGCCAAAGATCGCGTCGTCTACACGCTGTCGGGCAGCAGCCTCACCAACGGCCTGTGGGTCGCGCCCATCCCCTGAGCGAGCAAGACAATGACCGAAGAACGCCGAACGCTCTATCCGCCGATCGAGCCGTACCGTCAGGGGCGCCTCCGCGTCTCCGAGCTCCACGAGCTGCACTGGGAGGAGTCCGGCAACCCGCAGGGCAAGCCGGTGGTGTTCGTGCACGGCGGTCCCGGCGGCGGCACCGAGCCGCGCATGCGGCGCTTCTTCGATCCGGCCGCGTACCGCATCGTGCTCTTCGACCAGCGCGGCTGCGGCAAGTCGACGCCGCACGCCGACCTGCGCGAGAACACCACCTGGGATCTCGTCGCCGACATGGAGCGGGTGCGCGAGCACCTCGGCATCGACCGGTGGCAGGTCTTCGGCGGCTCGTGGGGCTCCACGCTCGCCCTCGCGTACGCCGAGGAGCACCCCGACCGCGTCACCGAGCTGGTGCTCCGCGGGATCTTTCTCGTCCGCAAGAAGGAGATCGAGTGGTTCTACCAGCGCGGAGCGAGCTTCCTGTTCCCCGACGCGTGGGAGCACTACCTCGCGCCGATCCCGCCGGACGAGCGCGGCGATCTGCTGCACGCCTATCACCGCCGCCTGACGAGCGACGACCCGGCGGTGCGTCAGGAGGCGGCGCGCGCGTGGAGCGTGTGGGAGGGGAGCACCAGCACCCTGTTCCATGACCCGGGGCTCGTGCAGAAGACCGCGGGCGACGAGTTCTCGCTGGCGTTCGCGCGCATCGAGAACCACTACTTCGTCCACGGCTGCTGGTTCGAACCCGAGTCGCAGCTGCTCGATCGGGTCGATCGCATCCGCAGCATCCCCTGCGTGGTCGTCCACGGCCGCTACGACGTGGTCTGCCCGCTCGAGAACGCGTGGGAGCTGAAGCGCGCCTGGCCGGAGCTCGATCTGCACATCGTCCCCGACGCCGGCCACTCCGCGATGGAGCCGGGCAACATCGATCAGCTCGTGCGCGCGACCGATCGGTTCCGCTGATCACGCGCGTCGGCCGCTCTGGCCGGTGACGATCGCGGCGCCGATCAGGTGCGCGAGCCGCAGCGCCTCCGGCACGTGGCCGCGATCGGTCACCCGCGGCAGCACGCGCGCGATCTCCTGAGGCGTCGCGCCCTGCACCTGGAAGTGGAACGGTGGCGCCGCGTGGATCGGCCCCGCGCGGCGCAGCGTGGAGAGGCGCCGCGCGCCCGACGAGAGCGAGCCGAGCACGCGCTCGACGGCGGGTAGATCGGGGTGCTTGCGCATCACCGCGACGCACGGTCGATCGAGCGTGCGCGACAGGCGCGCGAGGTCGACGACGTTGAAGCCGCCGAAGGCGATGCCGTCGAGCAGCACGAGGTGAATCTGCGGGAGGAACTTCCCGTCGACGAGCAGCCGCACGATCTCGTCGGTCGCGCCGAAGCCGTCGCGCACCACGCGGCCGAGCACCATCCCCTCGAACCGGGTGCCCGCACACACCGCGCCGACCAGCGGGACGCGGACGCGCGGCTTGCGCGGGAACGGCGCGTCGTCGAAGCCGACGACGCGGATGGTCTTGCCTTCGGGGGGAATGCGCATCGTGACGCGCGTGCGACACGGCGCCGCACCGGTCTTGGGATCTTGCCCCAACCGGACCGCGCGCGGTGCGGGGATTCTCGGTGTTCGCCGGCGAGGCACGGACACTGCAATTTCCCGCCCACCTCGAGGCCGCCGCATGCGTGCACTTCGTCTGCTCCTCGTGCTGCTCGCGCTGCTCGGGGTCACCTTGGTGCGCTGTCCCGTCCAGGCGGGCGACGGCGCCTTCCGCCCATGCGACGTCGTCAACGGCCAGCCCACCTCGTGCGGCTCGTGGCATCAGGGCAAGGTCGTCACGTACGACGACGGCGCGTGGCGCGAGTGCGACGTCGTCAACGGCCAGCGCACGTGGTGCGGCTCGTGGTGGCAGGGCAAGGCGGTCGCCTTCCGCGACGGCGCGTACCGCGCGTGCGACGTGGTCAACGGGCAGATCACCTGGTGCGGCAGCTGGTATCAGGGCAAGGCGGTATTGTGGGTGCCGGGCTGAGCGGATCGCGGCGCCGAATCAGGATCTGTCGGTCTCAACAGCCCGCGTGCTGCGCGATGCAGTCGCGCAGCCCGCGCGGGTATTTGCTGTTCACCACGTCACAATCGGGGCCCATGCAGGAGCAGTGGAGCCACGTGCACTTCGAGCCATCCCAGTAGAGGAACACCTGCTCACAGATCCCGCCACCGCCGTAGACGCGATCCGGTCTGCACTCGGGCGACACCGGCTCGAGGCAGGCGGGCAGCGCAGCCTTCGTCCCGCCGCATGCGCGGAACGGCCAGTCGCCGCTCGGTGACCACACCACGCTCGGAACATCGAACTTCCCCCCGCTGGGCACGTGTTCGAGACAGCCGCTCTCGTGGAACGTGACCGCATCGGCGGTGCAGGCGATCGGCGCTTCGTTCACGACGCACGATCCTCCGCAGGCGATCTCGCGCGCTCGATGGGCCTCGCACGCGCCGCAGCTCCCGTCGCGGAACGCGCAGCCCGCGCCGACGTACAGCGGCTCGGCCAGCGGCGCCGGTCGGCATTCGCTGGCGCCGTCGGTGACGCCGGTGCGCGCGCCGCAGCCGAGCGCCACGGCACCTGCGAGCGCGCATGCGACGACGCATCGAACCAGACGGCGATGCGCGCGCTTGCTCATCGCGTCTCCATAGCAGCGAGACCGGCCCGATCGCATGACGCCGATCTGGCGCACCGATGAGATCGTGCGCCGCAGCGTCGGCGCGTGCCGCTACTCGAGGTGTTCCCGTGGAGGCGCGACGCCCGTGGACCCCAGGCGCAGCAGCCACGACCCTGGCGCCGCCACCACGGGCACTGCGAGCGAGGAGAACGGATCGACGCCCGCGTGGTCGACGGGCAGCCCGCGGCGCGCGCGGTGCGACGCGCGGTTGCCGAGGACGTAGCGGAGCGCGTTGCGCACCTCGGTCGGGGTGGCGAGGGCGTGCTCGTGATGCCGATCGGCGAAGCGGCGGCCGCGGGCCTGCATGACGCGGTTGAGGCCGCGTGCGGCGCGCGAGAGCAGCGCGCGCAAGCCGTTGCTCAGGGCGCGGCGGTGGTCGGCCTCGACGATCAGGTGCAGGTGGTCGTGCTGCACGGAGAAGTGGACGACGCGGAAGTCGGCGCGGTCGCGGACGAGTCGGAGAGCTCGCGCGACGGGCGTGAGGCAGCGCTGGCTGCGCAGGTTCCAGGTACCGCGACAGCTCCGGACGGTGACGTGGATCGGCCGGTGTCGCGAAACGGCAGGGCGCGCGGTGTGTGGGTGCAAGGCGCTGCAGCGCCCGGCTCCCTTCGGGCGGCCGGCGCCGAGACGACGACCGCCCCACGTGTTCGGGAAGCGAAGCTCCTGCTGTTCCGCGCGTGCCATGCAACTTGAATAGTGGCGGAGCAACTCCGCCGCGACCCCCCGCGCGCGAACCGCGGACCATCAATGTCCGCGAAGGCCGTCGCGGTCACCACCCGCGTCCGCGTTCGCCTCCGCACCGCCTTCGCCTCCGCGTCCGCCTCCGCGTCCGCCTTCGCGTCCGCCTCCGCGTCCGCATCCGCGTTCGCGTCCGCATCCGCCCTCGCGTCCGCCTCCGCGTCCGCATCCGCCCTCGCGTCCGCGTGCGCGTCCGCATCCGCGTCCGCGTGCGCGTTCGCGGCGGACCGGCGCGTGTGCACCGCCGGTCCGCCGCCCGCGCTCACCGCCCCACGCACTTGATGAGCGTGCCGATGATCTGCTTCATCGCTTCACGCAGATCGCCTTCGAACGAGCCGATGTGCCCCTTCGCGAGCGCGAGATCGATGCACCCGATGGCTTCGTCCATCGACGCCGCCCCCCGCGAGTAGTGCTGCCCGCGAATCTTCCCGAGAGACCGCGACCCCTCGGCGATGCCCAGCACGGTGGTGTCGCCCGCCCGATCGAGCTGATCGGCGAGCGACGGCTGCCGCCGCCGAATCTGCACGACATACGGCTGGAGCCTGCGAACGACGTCGAGAGCGACTCGGTAGATGCGCAACATGGCGTGACCCTTTCCGCGCCGAGCCGCGCGAGCGCCCGATGCGCCCGTGCCGAACTCGGCGTGGTGCCCACGCACCCGCGCACGGAGGCGC
>JACPFM010000026.1:0-27378 GCA_016182965.1 Deltaproteobacteria bacterium
CCCGCGCCCGGAGGCTTCGGTCCGCCGCCGCCGGCCCCCGGGGGGTTCGGTCCGCCGCCAGGTCCGCCGCCCCCCGCGCCCGGAGGCTTCGGTCCGCCCCCGGCGCCCGGAGGCTTCGGCCCGCCGCCGGCGCCCGCGCCCGCCGTGCAGCCCTCGCAGCCGCAGGCTCCCGCTGCCCAGCCGTCGGGCGGTGATCTCAGCTCGTACACCGACGGCCTTCGCGCCATCGCCCTCGAGCTCCGCGGCATCGCCGCCTCGAAGACCATCCTCTCCACGCAGATCCTCCCGAGCCCGCTGCCCGGCGTCGCCGCGCTCGGCATCCGCTACGGGCGCTCGATGCACGTGATCTGCGCGGGCGGTCCGTTCGCGCAGCCGATCTGGCCGTCGCGCGACTTCGCCGATCGCGACAAGCTGCTCTCGGCGACGATCGGCAACAACGCGCCCCCGGAGCAGATGATCCCGTGGGTGCTCACCTACGTGCTGCCCGGCGTCTATCCGGATCTCGGCAAGGACGAGCCCTCGCGGCAGTCGTTCGTCGAGGCGGCCGACGCGTTCGGCGTCGGCATCGATCAGGCGGGCATCGACGCCGCGCGCCGCCAGGGCTTCCCGGAGATCTCGCGCAACCACGCGCGCTTCCTCGTGGTCAGCGAGCCCAAGCAATCGATCGCCGGCATCGAGCTGCGCTGGGGCGATCGTCCGTTCGAGATGCTCTACGTGCCCACGCCCGGCGTCGTCGCGCGCTCGGCACCTTGGACCTGAGGTCGAACCCAATGCGTTCTTTGCGAGTCGTGGGCCTCTTGGCCCTCGTGGGCGTCGTCGCGATCGGTTGTGGTCCCAAGACCCGCGGCAAGAAGGCGCGCGGCGGCGGCGACTTCAGCGCACTCGGCGCCGGCGGCGGCGGCGAGGGCGGCGAAGGCGGCGAGGGCGGCGAGGCCGGTGGCGGCGGCTTAGGAGCGAAGGCGTCGCTCGCGACCACCGGCGCCGCGTCGAACCTCCAGCGCGTGACGACCGATCCGATCGACGAGGAGCGTCCGATGCTCTCGCCCGACGGCGGCACCCTCCTCGTCGGCCTGCGCACGTGGACCAAGAAGGACGGCTTCCATCACCCGGGCATCGTCGCCGTCAGCCCGAACGGCGGCGGCGGCCGCACGATGATGACGCCCGGAGGCATCGAGGCCGATCGCGCCGCCTGGCTGCCCGACGGCTCGTCGTACGTGTACGCGACCAACGGGCCGGGCGCGTGGTCGCTCGTGCGCGCGCAGTCGAAGAGCGCCGGCTCGCCGTACGCGGTCGTCGCCTCGGGCGACGTCGCGCCGGGCGCCGACTACCCGACCGTCGCCCCCGACGGGCTCGTCGCGCTCACGATCGAGCAGAACAAGGTCCTGTTCATCGCGACGATCCGCCTCGACGGCAGCGGCTATCAGCTGCTGCAGCAGGGCAACCAGGCGGCGTTCAGCCCCGACGGCAAGCGCCTCGCGTTCATCCGCGACGTCAACGGCTCCACGCAGCTGTTCGTGAGCGCGCGCGACGGCGGCGGCGTCGCGCAGCTGACGTTCGGCAAGGCGGCCGTCTACTGGCCGACCTGGTCACCCGACGGCCAGTGGATCGCCTTCGCGACCAACCGCGGCACCGAGTACCAGGGCGACGACGCGCAGCGCTATCAGCTGTTCGTGGTCCGCCCCGACGGCTCGGGCCTCATGCAGCTGACCAACGGCACCTCGGACTGCGGCTTCCCGATGTGGGGCGTCGACGGGTTCATCTACTTCAACGCCAACAAGGCGGGGAACTACGACATCTGGCGCCTGCGCCCCAACCCCGATCTCGGGGGCAGCGCGATCTGAATCAGCGGTCGCAGTTGCGGGCCCGTCGGATGGTGGCTGGCTGCGCAGCCCCGGTCATCAGTCGTCAGTCGTCAGTCGTCAGGCGAGACCGAGAGTTCGCTTGGCTGCCTTTGCTGGGCTGATGACTGACGACTGACGACTGACGACCAGGTCGACAGAGCGACAGCCTGCCGGCGTCCACCATCGCCATCCAGCCCCAGATCACATCGCCTGGATCGACGACGTCGGGATCGGCTGGGTGATCTCGACGGCGAGGCGCGTGCCCGAGGGCAGCCGCGCGCCCGTCTCCGACACGCCGAGCGAGATGAGCGTCCCGGCGCCTGCGCCGACGAGGCCGCCTTTTGCCGCGCCGCTGCCGCCGCCCAGGATCGCGCCGATGAGCGCGCCGCCGGCCGCGCCGCCGAGCGCGGCGCGCCCGCTCGGGTGGCGGCTGGTCGCCTGCACGTCGGCCTCGACCACCCGCGCGCCGAGCGGACGGGTCGCGCCGGCGAACGAAATCCCCTGCACCTCGAGCCCGACCGCCGCCGGCTCGCCGCCGCGCGTCGTGCGCAGATCGGCCACGCGCCCGACGATCTTCGCGCCGGCCGGGATCACGGTCGAGCCTTGCTCGTCGACGATCGGCGTCATCACGGTCGCGAAGAACGGATCGCCCACGCGTGACACGTCGGTACCGATGGGCGTGTCGAGCGTGGCCAGAAGGCGCGTACCCGCGTGGATCCAGCCACCGGTGGCGATCTGCGGCGACGAGCTCGCCATCGGCGAGCCGACGACGGCCTGTCTCCCCGCGCACGCGGTCGCGGTCCCCATCGACAAGGCGGCGAGCAGGAGCATCGAGCGAATGTGCATGAGGGCCTCCCCTGCAACCCCGTGCAGGAGGCACACCGATCCCCGTCAGCGTCCGCGGTTCCCGGAGATCGTCGGCTGAGCATGCGCGGCTAGCGCAGCAGGTCGGCGACCTCGCGCGCGATCTCGAGCGACGCGGTGAGCCCCGGCGACTCGATGCCGAGGAGGTTCACCAGCCCGGGCAACCCACGGGCGCGCTCGTCGGCGATGACGAAGTCGCGCGCAGGCTCGCCAGGGGTCCACGCGACGTGCGGCCGCGCGAGCTTCGGGCGGATGCCGCATTGATCGGGCGTCAGGTCTTCGCGCGCGAGCCCTTCGAGGTACGTGGCGGCGGCGCGGAAGAACGACTCCTCGCGCGACTCGTCGACGCCGTACGCGAGCGCGCGCCCGGCGAGCGGCTCGACGTCCGGCCCGAGCTTGGCGGCGCCGTCGAGCTCCACGGTGACGTGCACGCCGAGGCCCGCGAGCCCCTCTTCGGGCACGGGGTAGACGAGCCGCGACACGAGCCCGCGTCGCCGCAGGCGGAAGTAATTGCCCTTCACGTAGTGTTGGCGGTAGCCGGCCTCGTCGACGTCGATGCCGGCGAGGGCGGCCACCTCGTCGGCCTGCAGGCCGGCGGCGTTCACCACCCGCGGCGCCTCGAACGTCGAGCGCTCGCCGCGCGCGTCGATGACGTGCAGCGCCCACCCCGCGCCCCGGCGTTCGAGCCCGGCGAGCGCGTGGTGGAAGGCGAAATCGGCGCCGCCCTCGCGCGCCTGCGCGGCGAGCGCGTGCATCAGGGCGTGCGCGTCGACGATTCCGGTGCGCGGCGACCACAGCGCCGCGCGGCATCGGACGTTGGGCTCGAGCGATCGCGCGAAGGCGACGGGCACGAGCTCGAGCTCCGCGACGCCGTTCTGCCGCGCGCGCGCGAGGAGGTCGTGCAGCTTCTGCTCTCCGGCGACGTCGGTCGCCACGATCAGCTTGCCGGTCCGCGCGTGGGCGACGTGGTGCGCCTCGACGTACGACCACATCGAGGCGTTGCCGCGCACGCACAGCCGCGCCTTGAGCGTGCCGGTCGGGTAGTACATCCCGGCGTGCACCACGCCCGAGTTGCGCGAGGAGGTCCCCTGCCCGGCGCGCGCCTCGCGCTCCACGCAGAGCACCGACAGCCCGCGCGACGACAGCTCCGCGCTGCACGCGAGGCCGACCACGCCCGCTCCGACGACGACGACGTCCCAGCTGCCCGTCTCGCTCACGAGGACGCTCAATACAGGTAGCGCTCGCCGGAGTCGCACAAGATCGTCACCACGCGACCGCGGCCGAGCCGCTTGGCGACCTCGACCGCCGCGTGCACGTTCGCGCCGGCGCTCTGCCCCACCAAGAGCCCCTCCTCGCGGGCGAGGCGCCGCGCCATGCGGTCGGCGGCGACGTCGTTCACCGTCATCACCTCGTGCACGAGCGACGCGTCGTAGTTCTCGGGCACGAACCCGGCGCCGATGCCCTGGATGCCGTGCAGCCCGGGCGCGCCGCCGGAGAGGACCGGGCTCGCCGACGGCTCGACGGCGATGATCCGCACGCCGGGCACGCGCGCGGCGAGCACGCGCGCCACGCCGGTGATGGTGCCGCCGGTGCCGACGCCGGCGACGAACGCGTCGAGCGCGCCGCCGGTCTGCCGCAGGATCTCCTCGGCGGTGGTGGCCTCGTGGGCGGCCGGGTTCGCCGGGTTGTCGAACTGCGCGCTGGCCCACGCGCCTGGCGTCGTCGCGCGGATGGCGCGCGCGCGCTCCACCGCGTGCGCCATGCCCTGCTCCGCCGGCGTCAGCACGACGTCGGCGCCGTACGCGCGGAGGATGCGCCGGCGCTCGAGGCTCATGTCGTCGGGCATCACCAGGATGCACCGGTAGCCCCGCGCGGCGGCGATCATCGCGAGGCTGATGCCGGTGTTGCCGGAGGTCGCCTCGACGATGGTCGCTCCCTCGCGGAGCTCGCCGCGCCGCTCGGCGTCGAGCACCATCGAGAGCGCGGGGCGATCCTTCACGCTGCCCGCCGGGTTCTGCGCCTCGAGCTTGCCGCACACCTCGGCGACGCCCTCGGGCAGAACCCGGCGCAGACGCACCAGCGGCGTGCCGCCGACGCAGTCGAGCACGCTGTCGGCGATGGAGGTCTGCAGATCGGCCATGACCCGCGTCGCTGCAGTCACTGCAGGACGATCACCTTCTGCTGGAGCAGCTCGTAGATGATGCGCATCGCCTCGAGGTGCGGCATGCCCGAGATGTCGAGGATCTCCTCGAGCGTCGAGACGCCGTCGACGTGCGACAGGAGGAAGCCCGAGCGGTGATCGAGCGTCAGCCAGCGGAGCTGCTCGGCCGGGACGGCGACCACCGGCACCTGCTCGAGCGAGCCGAGGCGCGCCGAGTACATCTGCTTGAGGACGTCGCGGCACGACTCCGAGTAGCGCTGCGCGTCTGCGTTGCCCGGCTCCTGCTCGAGGATCGCCTCGGCGATGGTGAGCGCGCCGGAGAAGTCGCCGAGCGCGTAGCGCTCGCGCAGCTCCGCGAGCGGGTCTGGCCTCCGCGACGGCTCGGCGGCCGGGAGGCTCGCGTCCGCGTGGCGACCGACGAGATCGAGCGCCTCGGCCGCCGGATCGCTCTCGTCGTCGAAGCCGAGCTCGATCGCCGGAGGCTCCGAGAGCGACGCGAGGCGTCGCGCCGGGCGCTCGTGCTCGAACGACGACGTCTGGCGCAGGCGGTCGATCGGGTTCTCGTGGACCGGGTCGAACTCGGTGTCGCCGCCGAACGACGGACCGGGGACGCCGAGGCCCAGGCCCGAATCGGTGGAGTTGCGCCGCAGCGCCGGCTTGTCGTCGCCGGGCCGCACCGTGGCGGCCGAGAACTCGATGGGGAGATCGCCGGTCGGCCGCGTCGGGGCCTTGTCGGCCGGCATCGGGGTCGGCAGCCGCTCGTCCGACGGGCCGGGCACCGGCAAGGTGGCGCGGGAGACGTTCGGCCCGTCGTCGTCGTCGCGGAACGGGTGGCGCGCCGGCGGAGGCCGGGCAGGCGCCGGACGGCTGTCCGGCGGCGGAAACGGCGGGGGCTTCGAGCGGGGCATGGAGGCCGGCTCAGGGAGTCTTCTGCACCACACCGCGGAACATGCGCGCGGTCCTCCCGAGCGCGTCGAGGTGCTCCTTGATCTGGGCGGTGTTGCCGCTCTGGACCGCGGCGCGCGCCTTCGAGAGGATGCCCCTCGCCTTCTCGGTCGCGTCACGACCGAAGTCGCTGGACGCGACGATCTGCTCGACCTGCGGGAACAGGCGATCGATCTCGGCGATGAGCCGCTGCGCCTCCTGCTTGGTCGCCTCGGTGTCCTCGCTGGCGCGACGCTCGAGCATCTCGCCCTGCGCGGCGTCGATCATCTGCTTCAGCTCTTGCTGGGTCAGGCCGCTCGACGCGGTGACCTGGATGGCCTGCTGCTGGCCGGTCTCCATGTCCTTCGCGCTGACGCTGACGATGCCGTCGGCGTTGATCTCGAAGTTGACGTCGATCTCGACCTGACCCTTGGGCGCCTTGCGCAGCCCGGTCAGGACGAACTCGCCGAGCAGCTCGTTCTGATCGCCCTTCTCGTGCTCGCCCTGCATGACCAGGATCTTCACCGCCGTCTGGTTGTCGCGGCTGGTGGTGAAGATCTCGCTGCGCGAGGTGGGCACCGTGGTGTTCTGCGGGATGATCCCGCGGAAGTTCCCGCCCTGCGTGAGGATGCCGAGGGTGTGCGGCGTCACGTCGAGCAGCACCATCTCGGTCTTGGTGTCCATGAGCGCCGAGCCCTGGATCGCCGCGCCGAGCGCGACGACCTCGTCGGGATGCACGCCCTTGCACGGCTCGCGGCCGAAGAACTCCGAGACCGACTCCTGGATGCGCGGCATGCGGGTCATGCCGCCGACGAGGATCACCTCCTCGATGTCCTCCTTGCCGAGCTGCGCGTCCTCGAGCGTCTGGCGCACGATGTCGACGGTGCGCTCGACCAGGTCGGAGCAGAGCGCCTCGAGCGTCTCGCGCGAGATGACCCGCTGCAGGTGCAGCGCCTCGTTGCGGCCGCTGGAGATGATGAACGGCAGGTTGATCTCGGTCTCGCGCGTGGCGGAGAGCTCGCACTTGGCCTTCTCGGCGGCGTCTTTGAGGCGCTGGAGCGCCATGCGATCCTGCCGCAGGTCGATGCCGTGCTCCTGCTGGAAGCCCTCGACCAGCCAGTCGATCACGCGGGCGTCGAAGTCCTCGCCGCCGAGGAAGGTGTCGCCGGCGGTCGCCACCACGCGGAACACGCCGTGGGCGCCGATCTCGAGGATGGAGATGTCGAAGGTGCCGCCGCCGAGGTCGTAGACGGCGACCGTGCGCTCGAGGTCCTTGCCGAAGCCGTAGGCGAGCGCCGCGGCCGTCGGCTCGTTGATGATGCGGATGACGTCGAGCCCGGCGATCGCGCCGGCGTCCTTGGTCGCCTGGCGCTGGTTGTCGTTGAAGTACGCCGGGACGGTGATGACGGCCTTCTGCACCGTGCCGCCGAGGTAGTCCTCGGCGATGACCTTCATCTCCTGCAGGATCATCGCGCTGATCTCGGCGACGCCGAACGTCTTGCCGCGCAGCTGGATGCGCACGTCGCCGTGCGGGCCCTCGACGATGCGGTAGGCGCTCGTCGCGATCGCGTTCTTCACCTGCGGCGAGCTGAATTTGCGGCCGATCAGGCGCTTGGCGGCGAACACGGTGTTCTCGGCGTTCGTGATCGCCTGACGCTTGGCGATGTGCCCGACGAGCTTTTTGCCCGCCTCGGTGATCGCCATCATGGACGGGGTCGTCTTGTACCCACCGCGGTTCGGGATCACCGTGGGCGAGCCGTTCTCCATCACGGCGACGCAGCTGTTCGTCGTGCCGAGGTCGATCCCAATCACACGTTCCATGCGCTCATCCTCTCCATCACGCGTTTCTCAGCTCGCCATCTTCCGCGCTCGAGCGAGCAGGTCCTTGATCGTGTTGTTGTTCGGATCGATCTTCGCAGCCTGCTCGAGCTCGCTTCGCGCGCGAAGGAAGAGGCCCGCATCGAGGTAGACGGCCGCCAGGGTAACCCGGAAGTCGGCCGCCGATGGAGACTTCTGCACGGCCAGCTCCGCGAAGCGAGCCGCCTTGTGCATGTCCCGCCCGGCCATCCGGAGCGCGTTGGCGGCCCGCTCGCAGATGTTGGCGTCGTCGGGCCGGCCCTCGTGCGCCTTGGCGTAGTTCATCGCGGCCGCGTCCCACTTGCCCGCCTGCTCCTCGTACCGGGCCTGCTTCAGGTACGTGTGCGCCATCAAATCGCGCGCACGCTGGTTGACCTCCTCGTACCGACTGCGGAGCTCCGGCGTCTCGTCGTAGCTCAGGGCGAGACGAAGGTTGTTGGCGGCCGAGAGCACGTCGTCCTTCGTCAGCGCGGCTTCGGCGGCGTCGGTCAGCCGGCGGGCGACCGTGCGGCGGGCCATCTCCTTGCCCGTCTCGTAGCGCCGGCGCAGCGCGTCGGCGGCCGCCTGCGCCTGCTCTGCAGGTGGCGGCGGCGGGGTGATCGGCGCCGCCGCGCGCACACGGGAGACGGTCGTCGGACCGACGGGCCGGCGTGCGAGCAGCTCGCGCCTGAGCCGTTGGGCCGCGGCGTCGTCGCTGCCTCGCGACGCGGGCGCGGCCGGTGTCGCCTCGCCGGGCGCGGCCGGCGCCGGCTCCGACGCTGGCTCCTGCTGCGTCACCGGTTCCACCGCCGGCGCCACCTGGGCGTCGGCCATGGCCGCCTCCGCCTCGAGCGCGACGCCGTGGCCCTCGTACGGGTCCTCGCCCGCGAGGTAGCGCTCGAACGCGCGCGTGCGATCGCGATCGGCGACGTAGGCGTCGTACTCCGCGCGGCGCGTCTTGTTGGCGAGCGTGTCGTGCGCGACGGTGAGGCGCCCGAAGATCGCCTCCATCTTCGCCTTGAACGAGCCGAGCGACTTCCCGAAGTGGCGATCGGTGTGGAACGTGGCGGCGAGCGCGTAATACGCGCTCTTGATCGCCTTGCGGTCCACGTCGCGCGCCACGCCGAGCAGCTCGTAGTGATCGATCTCTTCGAGCCAGCCGTGCAGGTCGAGCACGCGGATCTTCAAGGCGCGATCGAGATCGGCGGGCTCGTCGAGATCGGCCGCCGACCATCGACGCTCGCGCGTCGGGCGCGCCGGCGGAGTCGCGCGCGGCGGCTCGGGACGCACGGGCTCCGCCCGCGGCTGCGGCGGAGGCTCCGCGCCGAAGTACGCCGCGCGCAGCTCGACGAGGCGCGTGAAGATCCGCGCGATCTCGTCGCCGGGGAACCCGCAGAGCGCCGCGATGCTGCCGACCGAGGTCGCGCCGTCGATGCGCGACAGCACGAACCCCTCGCGCGCACCGATCGGCAACTTCGTCAGATCGCACCCGGGTGCGAGCTTGGGAACGCTGCTTTGATCGAACGAATCCGTCACGAGACCAGCGCTCCGCGGGCGAGCCCCTCGCCCATCCGTTCGAGCAGTGTAGAGGCGAGATCCCGCGGGGGCCAACCGTACGCATGCGACCGCCGAGGCCGCTGGTCTCAATCCGAAGCAGCGTCCGCCTTCCCGTCGGACGCGGCGTCGGACGCGGCGTCGGACACAGCGTCCGCCGCGCCGTCCGAAACGGCGTCGGCCGCGTCGACGCCGGCGTCGCCGGTCGCGGTGCACGCCGGCGCCCCGCCGTCGATCCATCGGCGGATCACCCGCACGACCGAGAGATCGAGCCGATCGCTCGGCGGCATCGGCGCGCCGGGGACGCGCGCCCGCAGCTCGTCGGCGACGCGCCGGAACGGATCGGCGCTCGGCCGCGGCAGCTCGAGCTGCGGATGCGAGCCGTTGACCGGCGTGCCGCCGTCGCCGCCGTGAACCGGCTCCGCCATCAGGAGCTTGTAGATCAGGAAGCTGCGCGCCGAGTTCCCCGACGAGCCCTTCGCGGCGGCGTCGATGATCGGCAGCCCGTACGGGAACGCCGAAGGCGTCTCCCCGGTCCCGCCCGGTTCAGTCGCCAGCTGCACCAGCACAGACGTGTGGCCGATGGCGGTCTCCTCGATCGCCTCGTAGCTGACCAGCGAGAGCCCCATGGCGGGCGGCGTACGCTTGTCACCGACGGCGACGTCGCGGCGATCGTCGCCGTGGCCCGTCGCGCCGGTGCAGGCCGAGCCGCCGAGCGCGTTCACCGCGCCGCACGGGTCGACCGGCTCCGGATCGTTGTCCGCCTGCACCAGGCCGGCCGCGGCGCCGGTGGTGAAGCGGATGATCGCGCGCCCCACGAACGGCGCGCCGTCGAACGCCGCGAGCTGCAGCCCGGCGCGCCCGCTGTTCTCGACGATCAGGCGGTACTCGGTGTTCGGCAGGAGGTCGGCGCCGAGCGAGAACACGACCGTTCGCTCGACCGGATCGACGCGCCCCTGCAGCCCCGCCAGGTTCTCGATCGGACCGCTGCCGACGCGGAAGTTCAGCGGCGAGTTGCTGGTCGCCGCCATGATGCGGTCGAACTGCAGCACGAGCAGCGGACGATGATTGACGCCCTCGAAGCAGAACGCCTCACCGAGCTTCGCGGCGCACGCCGTGCCGGTACCGACACGCGCGGCGACGAGCCTGGGCGCGACGCCTCCGCGCGTCGCATAGGTGCCCTGCCCCTTGTCGCAGCCGATGAGCGCCGTCGCCAGCGCGAAGCCGATCAGGACTCTGAGTAGAGCTGGAGCTGCTCGCGGATCGTGTCGTTGTTGATGCCCTGCTGGAGGTAGTCCTTCAGCGTATCGGCGAGCGTGATCAACATGTCGTCGATCCCGTTCTCCTGGGTGAGCTTCTCGAGGAGGTTGCGGGCTTCGCGACTCCCATCGTCCCGCAGCATCGCGCGAACCTGCTCGAGGGAGATCTCGCCCTGGAAGTCCAGGTACATGTTCTCGAGAAGGTAGCGGACGAGCTCGTTCACGGACGGCCTCCTTTGAGCCCGGCGCAGCCGGGGGGAGAGATTGGATGGTCGACTGGCTATACCCCCCTGCCGAGGGTTCCGGCAACTTCCTTTTGCCCGACATGACGAGATGTACGTCGGAGAAACCGGCGCCAGGAACGGGACCTGCCGCTGCCGGCGCGGCGCCGTCGTCGGATTCATGCCCGACGCGAGGCTTTCGAGCAGGGTAGATGGTCATCGGCACGGCTTCAGCTTGGGGTCGTCGGGGTCGTGGCAGACGAAGCACGGGCGCGGGTTCTTCGCGAACATCGTGTCGCATTTGTTGAGGAAGCTCGGCCCGTGCGGGTTGGCGCCGGCGCCGCCGACCCCGGTGGTGCCGTGACAGACGACGCAGTCGCGCTCGACGTGGCAGCTGATGCACGCGCTGATGTTCTTTTGCGCCTCGTACGAGTGATGCCCGGGCACGCGCTTGGGTCCGGCCCAGGTCTTTGCATCGGGATGGAACAGACCGGCGGCGGACACCCCCGGCGGACCGGACTGCGTGATGCCGACGCGCGTGTGGCACGTGAGGCAGAAGTTCTGCGTCGAGTGACAGCTCGCGCACTTCGGCTGGTCGAAGCGCGCCGCGATCGCGTGCATGTTGAGCCAGTCGTTCGGGTGCACGCTGTGCGGCTTCACCTTGCCGTCGTGGCAGGCGACGCAGTAGCTCTCGGTGTGGCAGCTGCCGCAGAAGCCGGAGTCGGCGCCGGCGACCTTCTTGTGTCGCTCGATGAAATCGGCGGAGTGGTTGGCGCCCTTGAGCCACTTGGGCGGCATGAGCACGCCGGTCGGGAACATCTGCTTGAGGGTCCCGTCCTTCTCGGTCAGGTGGCAGGTCTTGCACTCGCTCTTGGCGGAGCTCTTGCCGAGACCGCCGGCGTCGCCGCCCTGATGGCAGCCCAGGCAGCCCTTCATGCGCGGCAGCTGGTCGCGCGTGGCGAGCTCGAGCTGCCCGACCTCGCCGTGGCACTCGGCGCACTTGATGCCCTTCTGGACGTGCACCTTGTGGTTCATCTTCAGGTTCGCCGTCGGCATCGAGAGCTTCTGGACGACGATCTTGCCCTTGTCGTCCTTCTTGGTCCCGAGGTGACAGCCGTCGCAGCGCGCGACCGGAGACTCGTCCTTCTCGGGCTCCGCCTCGTCGATGGCGTGGCAGTCGATGCAGAGATCGTGCTTCTTCGGCAGCAGATCGTCGCTCGCGAGCACGCTCTTGTCGGCGTGGATGTGGCAGTAGGTGCAGGGCAGCTTCTGGTCGACCACGTGCCGGCCGTGGGTGAAGCGCACCGTGATCCGCTGGTTCGGGTAGATCGCCGGCGCGGGGCCGGGATCGGGCCAGTCGGCGCCGGGCGGAAGCCACTTCTTCGGAATGGCGCTGCCGGCGGGCATCGGCGAGAGGCCGGCCGAGGGCGACCCGGTCGGCGCAGCGCTCGAGGCGCCGCTCGACGAGATGCTCGGCGAGACGGTCGGCGAGGCGCTCGACGAGGCGCTCGACGAGGCGCTCGGCGAGGCCGGCTTGGCGTCGGGCGCGGCGCCGGCGAACGCGGCGCCGAGGACGGTGGCCGCGGCGATCAGCAGCGCGCCCCCCCTGCCCGCGGAGAAGGGTCCCGCGTAGAAGCGTTGGAAGAAGCTCCGCGGCGCGCTCACAGCCAGACCCTCACGTTGAGCATCGCCAGGATGCGATAGCGCATGCCGACGAGCCGGTTCATGTCGTGCTCCCACTGGAGCATCGCGTTCGACTCGTGGGAGAGCTTGTAGCCGGCGCCGACGACGTAGCCGACGCTGGTCGCGTCGCGCGAGCCGCCGTCGGGGAGACCGGTGCGCGCGCTGCCGTCGGTGCGCAGCCGATCGGAGAAGTTCCAGAGCGACACCCGTCCGTCGAGGAAGTAGCGCGACGACAGCGTCTGCTCGTAGGAGAGGTCGCCGCCCAATCGTCGCCCTTGGTCGCCCGAGAGCACCGAGCCGCGGAACATCAGCCGCGCGGTCGGCCACCGGTAGCGCATGCGCAGGCCACCACCGGGCGCGTAGCTGCTGGCGACGCGCTGGTTGACGCCGGGGCGATCGACGGTGCTCGGATCGTCGCTGCGGTAGCGGCGCACCATCGCGTCGCCGGCGACGTTGAAGCGATCGGTGACGTCGACGTCGAGCCGACTGGAGAAGTCGTCCATCGGCTCGAACCCGAAGACGTTGAAGATCGAGTCGGCGTCGAACATCGGGCGCCAGTACGAGTAGTCGAGGCTCACGGTGACGCGCTTGTGGACGTGGACGTCGGTCCCGAGCTCCACGTTGCCGAAGCGCCTGCCGTACAGGTCGTAGATGAGATTGCCGCGCAGGTCGGCGAGATCGACGACGTTCACGTGGAGGCCGTACCCGAGGCGCTCGTGCGCGGTTCGGGTGCTGTCGTAGATGCCCATGCGATCGGTGCCGAGCAGGGCGCCCGATCCGGCGACGTACGACGCGCCGGTGTTGTACGCGCGACGGTAGGTGAGCCGCCCGTGGATCCACGTCGGACCGGCCGTCTCGATCGACGCTCCGTACACCGGCGCGAGCGACTGCGGCTGGAGCGACGGGTACGCGCCGCCCGGAACGTCGCTGCGATCGCCGCGCATGATGCCGCCCATCTCGAAGCGGCCGATCTGCGGGTTGCTCGTCAGCGGGATGCCGCCGCGCACCTCCCAGCCGCCGTACGCCTCGACCGCGAAGTACGCGGGCGTGATGACGCGCACCTGGGCGCCGTCGAACGCGTACCACCCGAGCGGATCGACGAGGTACTGCCGGCCGATGCGGAACGAGAGCCACCCGCCGGCGAACCGCTTGCCCTCGAGGTAGCCGTACATCAGCTCGACGGGCGCAGGCTGCAGCAGCGGCACCCACCGCGAGAGGTTCGAGCCGGCGAGCGTGTACTCCTCGCGCGTGATGCCGAAGTCGGCGTCGATGCGCATGCGCGCGCGGAAGGCGACCTGCGGCGCGCCCGTGCTCGACGTGTCGGTCAGGTTGTAGACGCCGAGCTGCAGCGTCTGCGTGACGCGGCGACGCGAGAGCACTGGATCGCCGGTGAGCCCGCGCAGCTGGTAGGCCTGCCCGATCGTCTGCGCGTCGACCTCGGCGTCGTAGGCGCGCGCCGCTCGCGGCACGGGGATGGTCGTCGCCAGGATCACGACGGCGATCGTGATCGCTGACGTGCAGGTTCGCGCCACGGCCGGCGAGGATACCCGCAGGGGGCCCCCGGAATGCAATTCAAGTTTGCGTCGGCGATGCGATCGCCGACGCGAGCACGACGCCGCGCGGCCCGGACCCGGCGAGGTGCGCGACGCGTGGTCCGCGTCGTTCCATGGAGATCGTGATGCGGACCCCGTCGCCGCCGAGCGCGTCGAACGCGTCGTCGCCCCACTCGACGATCGCCGCCCAGCCTTCTCCCCGCCGCGCGCGAATCCCGAGCTCGGCGATCTCGTGCTCGAGATCCTCGTCGGACGCACCGAGCAGCCGATAGAGATCGGCGTGGAGCACGGGCACGCGCGCGCGGCATTCGGCGCCGTACTCGTTCATCAGGGTGAAGGTGGGGCTCGGCACCGGGATCTCGTCCGGCACGCCCAGGGCGCGGAGCATCGCCCGCACGAGGAAGGTCTTCCCCGCGCCGAGCCCGCCTCCGAGCACGATGAGATCTCCCGGCGCGAGGGCCCGCGCGATGGCGTGCGCGAGGCGGATGGTCGCGCGGCGCGTCGGAAGGGCGACGTCCACGGCTAGAACCGGGCGAGGAGCGAGGCGTGCGCCGAGGTGTGGAGGATCGCGCCGCCCTCTCCAGGCGAGAGCCGGTTGACCCACGCGAGCTCGGCCTGCACGTTGCGGACGATCGCCAGCGACACGAACGGATCGAGGCCGAAGGCCGGGCGCACGATCCCCGAGCCGAACGCGCCGAACACCCCGAGCGCGCCGCCGATGCCGAACGCGAACCTCCCGCTCGGCGGCGCGATCAGCCGCGCGCCGACGTCGGCCATCATCGCGGAGCCGGCGCCGTGCGCGCCGTGCAGGCGGAAGGCGAGCTCGATCCAGCGCTTGTTCGGGATCGCGAAGTTCGCGGCGACCGACCAGGTGAAGAACGTCCGCCGGCCGACGGCGTTGTCCGGTCGCGCGGCGATCGACCCGTAGCCGGCGCTCGCTCCGACCGAGATCTTGCCGTGCTCGCCCCAGACGAGCGGCGGCGGCGCGGGCTCCTTGGGCTTCGGCTTGTCCTTCGGCAGCACCTCGGGCGGCGGGGGCGGCGTCGTCTTCTTCGCGTCCCAGGGGAGCGGATCGTCGCCGACGCCCTGCGGCCGCAAGAGCAGCGCGAGCATCTCGCGCATCTGCACCAGCGGATCGCCCTTCGGATCGAGATCGCGCGCGAGCGTCTCGACCCTTCCGCTCGAGACCTGACAGACCTTGAGCTCGACGCGCGTGCCCGCGTCGCTGCTCTGCACGTGGGGCTCGACGACCCAGTCCGCGCCGGTCGTCTTGCCGACGGCCACGAGGCCTTCGCTCGTGCCGATCTTGTCGCCGGCGGCGCCCTCGCCCTGCAGCACCTCGTTCTCGGCGACCGTCTCGTGGCCGAGGCCGCGCGCGCCGCCGTCGGTGGCGGCGCGGATGCTCGTCCGCTCGCCGAGCGGCGCGCTGCCGCGCGCGTGGAGCGTCGCGACCTTGTCGGCGAGCGCATCGAACGAGGCGAACGTCACCAGGGCGGCGAGCGCGAGGGCGATCCGGCGCGCCGCCGGCCGCGCTCGGGAGGGCGAGGTCATGGGGCCGCGGCAGGCTAGCACGGCAGAAAGGCCCTCGACGTGCGCCCGGCCTGCCCGTACATGCATCTCTTCCCCGAGATCCCCTCCGAGATCCCATACGGATCCCATATGAGATCCCATCCGAGATCCCATCCGAGATCCATCCGAGAGCTGACGATGCCGTTGCCCGCGTTCTCCGGAACCTCCAGCTACCTCACCGATCCTTCCCTCGAAGCCGCCGTCCGCTGCGCGCTCGCGCTCGAGCGTCCGCTGCTCGTCAAAGGCGAGCCCGGCACCGGGAAGACGCTCCTCGCCACGGCCATCGCCGAGGCGCTCGACGCGCCGGACGCGCGTTCAAGGCGCGATACCCTCATCCACTGGCCGGTGAAGTCGACGACCAAGGCCCAGGACGGCCTCTACGTCTACGACACGGTGGCGCGCCTCTACGACGCCCGCTTCGGAGACGCCGATCGCAAGGCCGGACGCGACGCGCGCGATCCGAACGACATCCGCCGCTACATCCGGCTCGGCCCGCTCGGGCGGGCGTTCCTCGAGTCCACGGCCGAGCGCCGGACGGTCCTGTTGATCGACGAGGTCGACAAGGCCGACCTCGAGTTCCCGAACGATCTCCTCCACGAGCTCGACCGCATGCGGTTCGTCATCTCCGAGACGGGCGACGAGATCGTCGCCGCCGCGCGCCCCATCGTGGTGATCACGTCCAACAACGAGAAGGAGCTGCCCGACGCCTTCCTGCGCCGCTGCGTCTTCCACTTCATCGAATTTCCCGATCGGCAGCGGATGAAGTCGATCGTTCGCGTCCATCACCCCGACGTCGACGACGCCCTCGTCGATCAGGCGATCCAGGCCTTCTACGGCGTCCGCGAGGCGCCGCGCCTGCGCAAGAGGCCGTCGACGAGCGAGCTGATCGACTGGATCGCGGTCCTCGCCCGGGAAGGCGTGGCGCCTGACAGGTTGCGTCGCGATCTTCCTTTCCTTTGTGTTTTGTTGAAAAAGGAGCAGGATTTGGAGGCTTGGCTCTCGGATTCTCGGAGAGGTCGAGCGTGAAACGTCGATTGCCGAGCCCTCGCCACGGGCGCTACGGTTCCTGAGCCGGCATGGCCGCCTGCCCCCAGTGTCATGCTTCGTACGATGCGCAGGCGCATCGCTTCTGCCCTAGTTGCGGCTTCCCCGTCGGGGAGGTGACGCTCCGGTCGGAAGATCCGCTGATCGGGAAGACCTTCCCCGGCGGGTACGTGCTGCTCGAGCTGATCGGCGTCGGCGGAATGGGGCGCGTCTACCGGGCCGAGCAGAAGGCGCTCGGCCGCACGGTGGCGGTGAAGGTCATCCACCCTCACCTCCACGGCGAGGAGGGCGCCGCCGCGCGTTTCATCACCGAGGCGCGCGCGGCCTCGCGGCTGAACCACCCGAACGTCGTCGGCGTCATCGACTTCGGCCGCACCGGCGCCGCCGAGGGCAACCTCCTCTACCTGGTGATGGAGTTCCTCCGCGGCCGCGATCTCTCGCGCGTCGCCTACGAGGAGGGCCCCCTCGCCTTCTCCCGCATCGTCGACATCCTCAAGCAGACGCTGGCCGCGCCCGACGAGGCGCACCACCTCGGCATCATCCACCGCGACGTCAAGCCCGAGAACATCGTCCTCGAGCCGACGCGCGGCGGCGGCGACTTCGTGAAGGTCGTCGACTTCGGCCTCGCGAAGCTGCGGCCCGACATGCTCACCGGCATCGTCACCGGCGGCACCGGGATCACCTCGCCGGGGATCGTGTGCGGCACGCCCGACTACATGAGCCCCGAGCAGGGTCGCGGCGATCCGCTCGATCCCCGCAGCGATCTCTACGCGCTCGGCGTGATCATGTTCCAGCTGCTCACCGGGCAGCTGCCGTTCGAGGCGGCCTCGCCGACGCAGGTCGTGCTGATGCACCTGCAGCAGCCGCCGCCCGATCCGCGCAAGCTCGTCCCCGAGCGGAAGATCCCCGACTCGCTCGCCGACGTGTGCCTCACGGCGCTGTCGAAGGACCGCGCCCAGCGCTACGCCGACGCGAACGCCTTCATCCGCGCGCTCGACTCCTCGCTCGGGTCGATGACGATGCGCACGGCGAGCAAGATCGTCTGCCCGCAGTGCAAGAGCGACGTCCCGCAAGGGCAGAAGTTCTGCGGCGACTGCGGCGCGCGCATCACCACCTCCTCGACGCCCGCGCCTTCGCCGAGCGCCCCGCCGCCGGCCGCGGTCGTCGGGCCGGCGTTGCAGCAACCGCCGCCGCCGAGCGTCCGCAAGCCGAGCGGCGCGCGCCTCACCCTGCCGCTGCCGCTCCTCGGTCGCGACGACGACCTGCACTGGCTCGAAGATCGCCGTCGCGAGGCGGCCAGCGGCCCGCGCGGGGCGAGGCTCGTCGGCGAGGTCGGCGTCGGCAAGACGCGCCTGCTCGCGGAGTTCCTCGGGCGCGCGCGGAGCGAGGGCGACCGGGTCGTCGAGATCGTCCCCGACCCGCCCCACGCCGAGATCGGCTACTACGGCCTGGCCGACGCGATCGGCAAGCTCACCGGGATCTCGGCGTCGACCGACATGTCCCGCGTCACGATCGACGATCCGCAGCGCGAAGAGGTGCTGCGGGGCCTGCACGAGGTGGTCATCCGCCAGCTCGGCACCCGCATGCCCGCCGACGCGCGCCGCTACGCGGCGGCCGTGGCGCTCCGCTGGGCGATCCGGCGAGCGTCGAAGGACGCCGACGGCAAGCGGCTGATCCTCGCGTTCGACGATCTGCCCCGCTTCGACGGCGCGACCCGGCACGCGATCAGCGACGTGCTCGGTGAGCCGCCCGAGGCGCCGGTGCTGCTGGTCGCCTCGCATCCTCCGGGGTTCGAGGCGGGCTGGCCCGCCGACCGCGCGCACGCCCGCGTGGTCAACGGCCTGCCCACCTCGGTGGCGGTCACCGCGCTGCGCGGGCTCGCCCCGCAGACCGCCGCGAGCGCGGCCGAGCGCCTGCAGGAGGCGGCGAACCGCGGCGTGGCGCCCCTCTATCTCGATCAGCTCGTGCGCTTCGCGCAAGAAGGCGGCGGCATCGCCCCGTCGCGCGTGGCCGACGTGATCGTCCTGCGCATCGAGCGGCTCGGCGCCGACGCGCGCCGCGTCCTCCAGGCGGCCGCGGTCCTCGGCGACGATCTCTCCGTCGACGAGATCAACCAGGTGCTGCCGCCCGGCACGCCGGTCGCCCCTTCGCTCGATCGCTGCGTGAAGTCCGGCATCCTCGAGCAGTCGCTCGGCGGCGTGCGGTTCGCGCACCCGCTGTTCCGCGAGGTCGCCGCCGCGACCATCCCCGCCGGCGCGCGCCGCGACATGCACGCGGAGGCCGGCGAGCTCGCCGCCGAGCGCGGCGCCGCGATCGAGGTCCGCGCGCTGCACGCGTTCTACGCGCAGAACGCGCTCGAGGCGCTGCTCCTGCTCGAGCAGGTCGCCGACCGTTGCACCCAGCGCGGCGACGACGAGGGCGCGATCCTCGCGCTCCGCCGCAGCCTCGAGCTCGCGCGGCGCGCGCTCTTCCGCGGCGATCTCGACGATCCGGAGCGCGCGGTGGTCATCTTCAGCCGCAAGCTCGGCGACGCGCTCGCGCGCGCCGGCTACCTGACCGACGCCGAGGGCATCCTGCGCGAGGCGCTCGATCTCGCCGGCCCCGCCGACAGCGATCGCGCCAAGGTGCTCGAGGCGCTCGCCCGCGTGGCGCGCGCGCGCGAGCGGTTCCCGGAGGCGACGGCGCTCCTGAAGGAGGCGATCGCCACCGCGAACCGGAGCGGGGCGCGGGAGCTGAAGACGACGCTCGAGCAGCTCGAGCAGTCGTGGCGCGCGGCGAGCTGAAGAGAGTCGTCAGTCGTCAGTCGTCAGTCGTCAGCCGAGAGCGATCGGCTGCGCGTGCAGGGCCGGACGGGGTCCAAGGTCGAAGGTCGAACGTCGAACCGGGGGCAGGCCCCCGGGCCCCCCGGGGGTTGCTCGCGCGTGGCGGCGCCTCGCCTCGGGGGTCCCAGGGGCCGTGCGTCACCACTGTCCCCGTCACGCCCCAGCCCGCGAGGCCCTCTCTGGCTGGCGACTGACGACTGACGACTGACGACTCGCAACGACTGACGACTCACAACAAGAAGCAGTGCGCCACGTTCACCTGCTGCGGCTCCGGCGGGACCGACGAGACGATCGACAGCGGGCCGCCGAGGCTCAGGTCGACGAGGCGGCCGCCGGCGCCCTGCAGCACGCGCACCACCGGCGAGCTGCGCTGGCGCGGATCCTTCGGCGCCTGCACCACCACCGCGATGTTGCCGTCGCTCAGGCGCACGGTGCAGCCGACCGGGTAGACGCCGACGACCTCGCTCAGCAGCGCGACGACGTCGGGATCGAGGCCGCCGCCGCGCGTCTGCGCCACCACGCGGCGCAGGGCCTCGTCGGGGAGCGCCTCCTGCAGTGCGAGGTCGTAGGCGGCGGCGACGGCGATCACGCGGGAGAACAGGTGCGGCTTCATGCCGAGGCGGTAGGCCTGCGCCTCTGCATCGTTGCCGAAGCCGCTCTCGTAGACGATCGCGCTGCGCACCAGCGCGGGGCGCGCGACGGCGCCGTAGCGGCGCATCATGCCGACCGCCGCCGACACGCGCGCCGACGCGTCGCCGCGGCTCTGCGCCTCGGGCGTCGCGGCCGTCGTGTCGTTGCCCTTCTCGGACACGCCGAGCGGCGCGAGCATCGCGTTGAGCGCGAGCTCGCCGTAGCTGCGGCGTGGCAGCTTCAACGACGCCGACAGGAGCAGCGCGTAGGCCGCGGTGTTCACCATGTGCCCGGCGGCGGTGCCGCGCAGCCGGGGCAGCTGCGTCAGCCCGACGAGGAGGTCGGGCATCTTGATCGCCGTGGTCACGAGCTCCTGGCCGGCGCGCTTGAGGCGCACGAGGCTCGGGTTGCCGCCCGAGAGGAACAGGCCGCGGAACTCCGCGCACGACGCCGCCGCGTTGGCGTAGGCGTTCACCGCGGCGAGCTTCGGGTCGATCTTGTCGGCGTCGGCGTCGGCGCGCTCCTTGACGACGCGCTGCACGACGCGGACGCCGGCGACGTGGTTGTCGAACAGCGGCTCGGCGCTGCGCGCGCGGATCGCGTCGCGGAAGGCGAGGACCATCGGCCGCAGGTCCTCGCCGACCAGCGGCCCGAGGAAGGCGATCTCCTCGATGCCGAGCTGCTCGAAGGCGCGCGACACGAAGCGCATCGCGCCGTACGAGCCGGCGTCGAGCCGGATGAGCGTGCCGTTGAGGAAGAGCGCCTTCTCGATCGACGCGAGCGCCAGCGGCTTGCCCACGCCCTCGCCGAAGTGCCACTTGATGACGTCCTCGAGCGAGGACAGCGGGCGCTCCCAGAAGCGGTTGTTGATGTCGTAGAGCAGCGCGCTCTTGAGCATCACGTAGATGCCGAGAGCGAGCTTGCGGCCGTTGGTGGCGAGCTCCTCGTTGCGGGCGGTCCCCTCGACGAGGCTCGACGTCAGCGGGTCGCTCACGGCGCCCTCCGCGGCGGCGGCGGCCTTTGGGGCGCGGGGGCAGGCGCGCGCGAGCCGACGGCGGGCGCGCCGACGGCGGTGGCGGTCGTCGCCGCCTCGTCCCAGATCGGCTTGGGCAGGTGCGCGGTCGGCAGCACGTCGATGTCGTCCTGCGGCGCGAGGGCGACGCTCGCGCTCTCGGCCTCGATCGGTCGCTTGAACTTGAGGATCGACATGGCGGCCTCGCACGCCTCCTTCAGGCGCTTGCCGCCGAACATGCGCTTGGCCTCGGTCTCGAGCACCGGCATGTGCCCCTCGTCGCCGAGCGCGGCGAGCGCGAAGGCCGCCGAGCAGCGGCGATCCTCGAGGTCGTCGCTCGAGAACATCGCCCGCGCGCCGAGGACCTCGACGAGCTCCTTGGCCGCGCGCTTGCCGGAGGCGCAGGCGTACGCGAGGAAGGCGCGCCGCTTGTCGGAGTAGTCCCAGCCGTCGAAGGCCTCGCGGCTGATGACCGTGCGCAGACGCCGCGCGACCTCGGCGTCGACGGCGCGCGGCAGCGACATCAGCCCGACGCGGCGCAGCTCCTCGTCCTGGTCCTCGAGCGCGAGGAGCGACGCGCCGACGACCGTCGGGTCCTCGGGCCGTGCGCCGGTGCGGATGGCGTCGTAGGCGGCCCGGCGCACCGAGGGCGCGAGGTGATCGAGCGCCACCAGCAGCTCGACGCGCGCGCGCGCCGACGGCGACTGCTTGAGCAGGTAGACCAGGTCGAGCGCGAGGCCCTCCTCGGCGTCGCGGATCTGCTCGCCGATCTGCGCGAGATCGTCGCCGAGCCGGTCGGCCAGGAGCTGACACACCGCACGCCGGCGCGACGAGAGCCCGACCGACGACAGGTGCGGCACCAGCGCCCGCGACTCCTTGGGCGGGATCAGCGCGAGGAACGTGAGGAGCTGCTCGGTGCCCGCCTCGTCGGCGATGCCGAGCTGGTTCATCACCTCGGCGAGGAACTCGGGAGTGGCGATCGCCGCGAGGATCTCCTGGGCGACCCTGCGGCCCTCGTTGCCCGCGCTCTTGGCCAGATCGCCGAGCGCCTTGAGCACGCCGATGGCCTCGGCCAGTCGATCGCGGCGCGTCGCCTCGATGGCGAAGTCGCGGACCAGCTTGACCAGATCGCCGCGGACCTTCGGGTCGCGGTGCGAGAGGATCTCGACGAAGACGATCTCGAGGAACTTGCGCAGCAGCGTGTCGTCGGTGTCGACCTGCGCGACGAGCGCGGCGCGCGCCTGCTGGTCGTTGGCGATCTCGTTGCCGCGCTCCCACGCCCGAGCGACGTCGAGGTCGCGCGAGGCGCGGTCCATCTCGCGCTCCTTGGGCGGACGCACGAAGCGGGCGCTGAGATCGGCGGGCAGCGCCGGCGCGAGGGCGTCGTCGCGGATCTGCCCCACCAGCCGCTCGCGCTTCGCTTCCTGCTCGGGATCGGCCTCGTCCTGCTTGAACGACTCGCTCACCACGTAGCGGAGGTGGGCGAGATCGGCGTCCCACAGCAGGGTGACGAGGTCGTCCTCGAGCGCGACGTTCGACCCGAGCAGCGTCTGATCGCGGAGGATCGTGCAGAACGACACGACCTCTTGCTGCTCGACGCCGGGCTCGAAGATCACGCGCTGCACGCCGTCGCGGAACAAGAGGAACGGGTACGACGTGCGGAGCTCCGGATCGCTGTAGATCGAGTCGCCGTCGAACAGGATGTCGCTCCCGATGACCGACAGCGCGAGCTCGCCGTGCTCGGCCGCGAAGGCGGCGAGCCGCTTGACCGCGTCGTCGACGAACTGCAGCGAGGTCTTGTGGCGGACGCCGAACTGCCGGAACGACTTGAGCGTGCGCTCGATGCCGATGGCGACGTCGGTCGCGAGCCTCGCCTTGGCCAGATTGGCCTTGCGCGTGCTCTCGTCCTCCTCGACGAGCCAATCGCCGCCCGGTGCGGACGGTCCGGTGCCTGCCCCCGGCGGAGCGATTGAGCGGCGCGGGCCGATCCCCTCGGACATGGCCGGGTCGGAGCCTACCAGAACGGCGGCGAGGCACGCAGCGAACTGCGCGCTCAGCCCTTGGTGCGCGCGCGCTTCTCGTCGTGACCGCTGACGCCCCGCCGCCGGGCGAGCTCCGCGAGCACCGCCCGCAACGGCACGTCGCGCGCCGCGAGGGCGACCATCGCGTGGTAGAGCACGTCGGCTGCTTCGGAGGCGACGCGCTCGTCGGACTCCGCGGCGACGGCGCGCGCCAGCTCGTCGGCCTCCTCGCGCAGCTTCTCGCCGATCTTCGACGGCCCGGCGTCGAGGAGCGACCGGGTGTAACTCTTCTGCGCATCGCTCGCCTTGCGCGAGGCGATCTCTCGCTCGAGGTCGTCGAGCAGCGGCACCGCGGGCGCGATCGGGTGCGCGGCCTCGGTGGCCGGGTCTTCGCCGGGGTCGAGCGCGCGGAAGAAGCAGGTCGTCTCGCCGGTGTGGCAGGACGGCCCGGTCGGATCGACGAGCAGCAGGATCGCGTCGGCGTCGCAGTCGAAGGCCACCTGCCGCACCGCGAGCACGTTGCCGCTCTCCTCGCCCTTCACCCACAGGCGCCCGCGCGAGCGGGAGAAGAACGTCGCGCGGCCGCTCTCGAGCGTCGCGGCGAGCGCCTCGCGGTTCATCCACGCGACCATGCGCAGCGCGCCGCCCAGCCGGTCCTGCGCGATGGCCACGCACAGACCGCGATCGTCCCAGCGAACGTCTTCGAGCACGCTCATAGGCCCTCCCGACAGGCGAGGAACACCTCGATGCAACGATCGACTTCGTCGTCCGCGAGCGCGGCGCCGCTCGGCAAGCACAGGCCGCGCGCGGCGATCGACTCGGTGCGCGGCAGAGCGCCGGGCCCGCCGCGCGTGCATGAAGCGGAGTACGGAGAGAAGTACGGAAACAGGTGCAGCGGCACGAAGAACGGGCGCGTCTCGACGCCGCGCTCCAGCATGCGGGCGAGCAGCGCGTCGCGCGCCTCCTCGGAGGCCAGCCGCTCGTCGATCAGCGCGTGCAGCCACGGCACGACGACCTGCCCCTCGGGGACCGCGGCGAACCGCACGCCGGGGACGCTCGACAGCGCGGCGCGGTAGCGCGCGTGCACGCGCCGCTTGCGCGCGAACAGATCGCCTGCGTGCTCGAGCTGCCCGCACCCGACCGCCGCCTGCAGGTTGGTCATGCGGTAGTTGAACCCGAGCTCCGGGTGGAAGTAGCGCCGGCGCGGGTCCATCGCGTGGTTCTTGAGGAACCGCAGGCGCGCGCCGAGCGCCTCGTCGTCGGTGACGACCGCGCCGCCCTCGCCCGTGGTGATCGTCTTGTTGCCGAAGAACGAGAAGATCGCCGCGTCGGCCAGCGAGCCCGACGGACGGCCGTCGGCGGTCGATCCGACGGCCTCGGCGGCGTCTTCCACGAGCTTGACGTCGTCGCGTCCGAGCCGCCGGAGGCCGGCGCGGAGCGCGCCGTAGTCGGCGAGGACGCCGAACAGATCGACGCCGATGATCGCCCGCGTCCGCGCGGTCACGCGCGCGAGCGCGTCGGCCGGATCGATGACCCAGGAGCGCTCGTCGATCTCGCAGAAGACCGGGGTCGCGCCGGTGTAGAGCACCGCGTTGCCCGTCGCGACGAACGTCTCGCTCGGGAGGATGACCTCGTCGCCCGGTCCGACGCCGATCGCGTGCAGGAGCAGGTGCAGCGCCACCGTGCCGTTCGCGCAGGACTCGACGTGGCGCGCGCCGCAGAGCGCCCCGAACGCGCGCTCGAACCTCCCGATGAGCTCACCGGCCGACGAGATCCACCCGCTGTCGATCGCCTCGAGGACGTACGCGCGCTCGCTGCTCCCGAGGACCGGGGCGCAGACGGGGATGCGTGGCGTCATGCGGCGTGACTACCACGTTCCACCCTCTCCGTCCGCCTCGGGGGGCCGGTCGGGGCCTCGGGAGGCCGGTCAGGGCTTGGGGACGCCGAAGCGCTCGGCGTGCTGCGCGAGGAAGTCGAGGTACACGTCGGCGGGCTGCTGCGCGGGCACCTCTCCGGCCTCGACCGCCGCCGTCAGCGCGCGCATCAACGTGCCGAGCGCGGGGCTCGGCGGGATGCCGAACCGCTCGGCGATCGCGGTGCCGAGGCCCTTGGGCAGCGGCGGCACCTTCGCGTCCTCCTCGCGGATCTGCCGCACGCGCTCGGCGAGCTCGTCGATCTGCCGCAGGCCTCGGCGCTTCTTCTCGGGGCGCTTGGTGGTGATGTCGGCGCGCGACAGGCAGAGGAGATCGTCGAGGTAGGGGCCGATCTCCTTGGCGAAGCGGCGCACGGCGGAGTCGGTCCACGACGCGTCGTACTGCGCGGCCCGCAGGTGATGGAGGATGAGGAAGCGGATCTCCTCGCGCAGCGCCTCTTCGTCCTTGAACAGCGGCAGGCGCTTGTTCAGCTTGTCGAACATGCGCGCGCCGACCTCGGCGTGACCGAAGAAGTGCACCTCACCGTCGGGCGAGATGGAGCGCGTCTTCACCTTGCCGATGTCGTGCAGGAGCGAGCCCCAGCGCACCTCGACCCGGGGGGTCGCCTGCGCGACGACCTGCTTGGTGTGCTTCCACACGTCCTTGTGGCGCCACTCGCCGTCGCTGAAGCCGATCATCGCGTGCACCTCGGGCAGGAGCGCGGGGAGCACCCCGCCGTCGAGGAGCGCGTCGAGGCCGCTCTCGGGCGAGCTGCCGAGGAGCACCCGATCGAGCGCCACGCGCACCACGTCGAGCGGCAGGACCTCGAGATCGGCGCGCGACGCGACGACCAGCTCGCCGGGCGCGTTGCCCTCGGCGGCGAGCGTCGCGCGCGAGAGCGCCCGCACGGCACGTTCGGCGGAGGGCTGGACGGTGTCGGCGGTCGGGCGCGTCATCGGGGGGGCGGTACCTAGCACAGGACGAGTAGCGCGCGATCTCGCGCCTTCTCGCGCGTGGAGAAGCGCGCGATCTCGCGCGTCACCTGCGGAGGAGGTTGCCTGCGCCGCCCTCGCCTTCGGGCGCGTGGTCGAGCAGGAAGCGCAGGTTCGCCGCGTTGATCAGGGCGTGGGCGACGATCGGGCCGAGCAGCGAGCCGGTCGCGCGAAACAGCGCGCCGAACAGGAGGCCGACCACCATCGCGAACCCTGCCCAGCTCAGCCGCGAACGCCCGCGCAGCTGGTGCAGCGCGCCGAACAGGAGGCTGGAGGCGATCACGCCGATCCAGGGCACCAGCGCGCCCCGGAAGAGCATCTCTTCGCCGAGCGACGACGCGAGCGCGACCGGCAAGATGGCCGAGGGCCCGAGCGCGCGCGCGACCGGCCGCAGATCGGCGTGCAGCGCCGCCGCCCACGACTGCGTGCGCACCAGGAACCGCGTGGCCGCGATCACCGCGAGCGCCAGCGCGAGCCCGCCGGCCACGCTCGCGAGGTGCCCGCCCCCGCCCTCGATGGCGGCCTCGCCGAGCGACAGCGCGCCGGCGTCGCGGGTCATGACGAACACGTTCGGCGCGCCGCGGAGCGCGCCGATGCCGACGCCGACCGCGCCGACGACCGCGTACGCACCGACGACCAGCGGGACCGCGCGCGACACGTTCAAGGGCAGGCTCGGGACGGGAGGGTCGGCACGGCGGGCGCACGCTGGATCACGTCGCAGCGGCGGGCAACCGACGCGCGAGAACCGCACGAAAACGTGGTAGGAGCGGGCCATGCGCAGCCTCGACATCCTGCTCGCGTCGGCGTCCCCGCGGAGGCGCGCGCTGCTCGAGACCCTCGGTCACCGCGTGCTCGTCGAGGCCGTCGCGGTCGACGAAGACGAGCGCCCCGGCGAGGGCGCGACGGCCTACATCGAGCGCGTCGTCGCGCTGAAGCTCGCGGCGGCGATCGCGCATGCGCCGGCCACCGGGTGGGACGCGCTGCTGGTCGCCGACACGGTCGTCGAGCTCGACGGAGCGATCCTGCACAAGCCGGTCGACGCCGCCGACGGCCGGCGCATGCTGCGCACGCTCGCCGATCGCGCGCACGTCGTGACGACACGCTTCGCCCTCGCGACCCCGGGGGGCGCGCACCACGTCGCGACCCCGGGGGGCGCGCGGCATTTCGAGAGCGTCGCGACGCGCGTCGTGTTCCGCGCGCTGTGGGACGACGAGATCGACGCGTACGTCGCGTCCGGCGAGGGCGACGACAAGGCGGGCGGCTACGCCATCCAAGGCGGCGCGGGCGCGTTCGTGTCGCGCATCGAGGGCTCCTACGGCGCGGTGGTCGGCCTGCCGCTCAGCGAGGTGAGCGTGGCGCTGCGACGGTTGTTGGGAGAGGTCTAGAGTCTAGAGTCTAGAGTCTAGAGTCTAGAGTCGAGAGCCGAGATCGAGAGCCGAGACCGAGAGCCGAGACCGAGAGCCGAGACCGAGAGCCGAG
>JACPFM010000026.1:27410-223861 GCA_016182965.1 Deltaproteobacteria bacterium
CGAGAGCCGAGAGCCGAGAGCCGAGAGCCGACAGCCGAGACCGGGAGCCAAGACCGATAGCCGAGAGCGAGAATCGAGCGCGAGTGAGCGCCTGACGGCGGCTTCGGACTCTAGACTCTCGACTCTAGACTCTAGACCTACTTCTTCGCCTTCACCGCCGGCTTCAGCTTCAGCTGCTTCTCGAGGCGCGCCACCGCCTCCAACGCGCGCGGCCGGAAGCGATCGCCCGCGTCGGCTTCGGCGAGCCATTTGTCGTAGAAGGTCAGCGCCGCCATCAGGTGGAACTTGCGCACGTCGCCGAGCGTGCGCTCGGCGAGCGCCAGTTCGCGCAGCGCGACGTACCAGTGCTTCTCGTAGGCGGGCTCGAAGAACACGCCGTCGCGTACGAGGGAGTCCGCATCCGGATCGAGCTCGAGGGCGTGCTTGGCGGCCTCGAGCGCGCCGCTGGGGTCGCCCGCGCGGTCGAGGATGATCGCCTGGTTGTAGCGCGCGGAGGCCAGATCGGGGTCGAGCTCGAGCGCCTGCTCGGCGGCGTCGAGCGCCGCGGCGAGCTTTCCCTGGGCCATGCGCGACTCGGCGAGGTTCGAGCAGATGAGCGCCTTGTTCCCGCGTCGATCGGTCACCCCGAGGGCCACGAGGTACGCGCGCTCCTCGTCTTCGTGGCGCCCGAGGTGCGAGTAGCAGATGGCCAGCTCGAAGGAGCCCTCCTCCGCGAACGGGTGCTGCGGCGAGAGCGCGAGCGCGCTCTCGAGCGCCGGCGCCGCCTCGCCCCAACGCCGCATCTTCGCGAGCACCAGGCCGAGATCGTAGCGAAGGCGCGGGTCGGCGCTGGTGGACGCGCCGTGGGCTTGCAGCAGCGACAGGGCGCCGAGCAGCGCCGAATAGCTCATGCCGCCCTTTTGCGGATCCTCGAGCTTGTAGGGGCGCGCGCGGTGGTAGAGGTTCGCGGCGGTCTTGTGGATCTCGTCGGCCGAGAGCTTCTCGGCCGGCCGCTTGGCCTTCTCCCAGATCGAGTCCGCGCGCGCCGCCGACGGCGCGAGCGCGGCGTCGAGGGGCAGAAGGAGCAGGACGAGCAGGACGAGCAGGTCGCGGCGCAGCATCACTTCGGCTTCGCCCCCGGCGCCGGCTTGGGCTTGTCCTTCGGCTTGCCCTCGAGCCTCGCGAGGTGCGCCTTGGCGTGCGCGGCCCACACGCGTTGATCGCCGCCGCCCGAGAGGTAGGCCCTCCACGCAGCGACGGCGACGGCCGCGGCTTCGGCGGCGCCGTCGGCAGCGGCGAGCGACGCGGCGACCTCGAGGCCGATGGCGCGCATCGCGTGCCCCTCCTCCATCGACGCGAACCGCACGGAGATCTCGGGCGGGATCTCGTTGGGCACGCCGCGGGTCTTCACCAGATCGGCGGCGATCTCGCGGGCCTGATCGACGTCGCCGCGACGATCGAGCGCCAGCGCGAGCGCGAGCGCGGCAACCCGCTTGATCTCGCCGTCGCCCTTGGCGCGCGTCTCCTTGAGCGTGGCGACCGCCTCGTCGAGGCCGGTCGGCCCCTCCTCCATCGCGAGCACGCCGGCGGTGAGGTAGGCGAGCGACGCCGCCGCGCAGGTGGCCTGCACGCCGCACATGCCGGTGGGGCCGGTGACGCGCGGGAGCAGCGCGCGGTAGGCGCGGCGCGCGTCTTCGATCTTGCCGAGGCGCAGCAGCACCGAGCCGTAGTCGTCGAGCACCGTGGCATCGTCGAGCGCGCGGCCGTGCAGCCCCTTGGCCTTCTCGAAGGCGGTCAGCGCGTCCTTCGGCTTGCCCCAGCGCGCGTACGCCGAGCCGCGCACGACGAACGGGCCGGCGTGACCGGGCGTGAGGTCCTCGGCCTTCTGCGCGAGGTCGAGCGCGGCCACGAAGTTGCCGCCGTCGATGCGCTGCAGGGCGCGCTGCAGGAGCTCGCAGTGGCTCTTGAGCGACGGCTGCTTGGCCGACTCCCAGAGGTTCGGCTTCGTCTTGTCGGCGCCGCCCTTGAACAGCGCGGCGCACTCCGGCGCCTTGCGCGCGGTCTCCGCCGTGACGGGCACGTTGACGTCGCCGGCCGCGCTCGCGAGTGAGGGCGCGAGTGAGGGGGCGAGCGACGCGGCGAGCGCGGGGGCGGCCACGGCGGAAGCGACCAGGAGCGCGAGCAGGCGCATGGCCTGGCAGCGTAGCCCATCGCCTGCCGGGCGGAGCGGGTCTGCCTACCGTCGGGCGGCGCCCTCGTGCTAGAAGACCCCGCATGCTCGCCGAAACGCGCGACAAGCTCCGCGGCCTCCAAGGGCGTCTCATGACGCTAAGGGGGCATCTTTGACGTCACGACTCTCAAGCGGAAGCTCGATCAGCTGAACGATCGCGCCGGCGCGCCGGGCTTCTGGGACGACCAGGCCAAGGCGCAGTCGCTGCTGCGCGAACGGGCAGACGTCGAAGAGAAGCTCCAGAGCTTCGAGACGCTCGACAAGGCCGTGAACGACGAGCTCGAGCTGCGCGAGATCGCCGGGATGGAGGGGGGCGACGAGGGCGACCGCGTCGAGCACGAGGTCGCCGGCCGCGTCCACGCGCACGACCAGCGGCTGCGCCAGCTCGAGCTCGCGCGCATGCTCAGCGGCAAGGCCGATCGCAACAACGCGATCGTCAACATCCACCCCGGCACCGGCGGCACCGACGCCAAGGACTGGGCGCAGATGGTCCTGCGCATGCTCCTCCGCTACTGCGAGAAGCGCGGTTGGAAGACCGAGGTCATCGACTACCAAGACGCCGAAGAGGCCGGCATCGACGGCGCCTCGTTCAGCGTCCAGGGTCCCTACGCCTACGGCTACCTGCGGAGCGAGCACGGCGTGCACCGCCTGGTGCGCATCTCGCCGTTCGACGCCAACGCGCGCCGGCAGACCGCCTTCGCGGCGGTCGAGATCCTCCCGCAGGTCGAGGACGACATCAACATCGAGATCAAGGACGAAGACCTCGAGACGACGACCATGCGCGCCGGCGGCAAGGGCGGGCAGAACGTCAACAAGGTCGAGACGGCGGTGCGCATGAAGCACCTCCCGTCGGGCATCGTCGTCGTGTGCCGCGCCGAGCGCTCGCAGCTGCAGAACCGCATGCTCGCCAAGAAGATGCTCGCCGCGAAGCTCTACGATCTCGAGCTGCAGCGCCGCGAGCAGGAGACGGCCGCCTACAACGCGACCAAATCGCAGATCGCCTGGGGCTCGCAGATCCGCAGCTACGTCCTCCAGCCCTACCGCATGGTGAAGGACCACCGCACCGGCGAGGAGACGGGCAACCCCGACGCGGTGCTCGACGGCGAGCTCGACGACTTCATCGAGGCCTACCTCCTCGCCGCCGCGGGCGGCACGCTCGGCAAGGGCGGCGCGGCGAGCGACGAGGTGTGACGTGGGCCGGCTCGCGCAGCTGGTGACCGCCGCCGCGCTCGGCGGCGTCGCGGTCGTCGCGATCGCGACCTCGCGCGCGGAGGTCGTCGATCCGACGGTCGCCACCGCGTTCGCCATCGGCGATGGCGGCGCCCGCTGGCCGGCCGATCGCGGCGGCGGCAAGCGCACCGGCGCGGTCGCCTCGCTGCCGATGGCGCCCAAGCCTCGCTGGACCGCGAGCCTCGGCGCGCGCGTCGAGTGGCCTCCGGTCGTCGACGCCAGGGGCACCATCGTCGTCGCCATCGGTCCGTCCGGCGGCACGGAAGGCGGCGTCGCGGAGCTCGACGGCACGACCGGCAAGGTGCTGTCGACCACGCGTCTGCGCTCGCCGACGGCGCAGACCGATCCGATCCTCGAGGGTCTCTCGAACGTCCAAGCCGACAGCGCCGCCGGCCCGCTCGCGATCCTCGCCAACGGCACGCGCGTGGTCGTCACCATCCGCGGCTACGCCGTCGGCCTCTCGCCCGGTGGCGCGGTGGTGTTCCGCACGCGCCTCGGCGGCGACTACTCCTCGGTGCCGCGCGTCGGCGTCTCGCCCCTGCCCGGCGGCGGCTTCGCGATCGCGCGCCGCCCCGAGGTGATCGAGCTCGACGCGCATGGCAACCTCGTCGATCGCGTGCGCCTCGAGGTCGGCCCCTACCTCGCCGTCCGCGAGAGCGGCGAGGTGCTCGGCGTGTCACCGGCGGGCGAGCTGATCGGCTGGCGCGCCGGCCGGCTGCCGCGCAGCTACGGTTCGTTCGGCGACAAGGGCACCAACGTCGAAGGCCCGTGCCGCGGCGGCGTGGTGCTCGACGGCTCGGCCACACCTTCGCCGGGCGGGCGCAAGGAGCGGGCGATCTGCGTGACCGACGGCCTCGTCGAGCAGCTCGACCTCGTGAGCGGCGCGCGCAAGGCCCTGCTCGGCAAGGCGATCGGCGGCCTGCCGTACCGCACGGGCTCGGGCATCGGGGAGTCCGGCGATCTCGCGGTCGTCATCGCCGGCGGCGCGCTCGTCGGCGCCGTGGCGTCCGGCGGCGACCTCGGTCCGTGGGAGGTCCCCGGCGCCGCGCCGATGCTGCCGGGCAAGGACGGCGGCGTGACGTACGTCGGCGCGCTCGGCGAGGTGGCGCCGCTGGTTGCCGACGATGGCGCCGTCGCGTGGGCGACGAGCGATGGCGTCGCGCTCCTGCGCGCGGGCACGGTGTCGCGGGTCACGCGCTGCGGCGGGTCGTTCTCGGGCGCCGTGGCCGGGCTCGCCAGCGCGGCACCGGGCACGCTCGTGGTCGCCTGCAGCGACGGGAAGGTGCAGCTGCTCGCGGACTGAAACAACAAGTGCTTGACAGGGAAGCGCCCACGAATAGAGTGCGACGCCCGTCCGGCGGGAACCCTAACCCCCCACCGGATGGCCCCAGCAGTCTTGGGGGATCGTCTAACGGCAGGACGACGGATTCTGGCTCCGTCTATCTAGGTTCGAATCCTAGTCCCCCAGCTCGGCCGTCTCCGCCAGATTCGGCCTGTGTGAGTGAGATCAGGTTGGCCCCATCGTCTAGCGGTTAGGACATCGGCCTCTCACGCCGGTAACACGGGTTCAAGTCCCGTTGGGGTCGCTATCAGTAATGAACAGAGGGCCGAGCGCGGCAGATCCCTGGATCTGGAAGCGGCGGCCCTCTGAGCTTTCCAGCGGCGCGAACGTCAGCGGCCCGTCCAACAGCGCTTCGAGGACGCGGCGCGCCTCCGCGGGGTTGCGGTCCACAAGGCCGCGCAGGTCGTCGAGACGCTGACGCGCCTCGCGCTCCATGCGGCGCACTTCGAGGCTGAGCGCTCCCGGCGCTGCGCGCGATGCGCGGAGATCCGCTTCGAGCGTCGCGACGCGCTTTTCGCGCTCGCCGATCGCGCGAAGCACCGCGCCGGGCTGCTCGCCGCCCGCCATCGCGAGCACAGACACGAGGCGATCAATCTCGGCGCGCAGCGTCCGGATCTCGGCCTCGGCCTGAGGACCGCGCGCGTCCGCAGTCCTCGCCCGCGTTTCGAGGCGGCGGCGCACCTCGCGGAGCGTCTCGACGATCAGCGACTCGCGGAGCACGTTCTCGCGGATCCACGACAGCACCGCGTGATCGACGTGCTCGACCGGGCGCGCGATCGCGTTCGCGCAGACGGCGGCGCCTCGCACGCGGCGCCACGAGCACACGTAGACCTTGATCGTCTCTCGGCCCGAACGCCCGTTGACCGCTTGGATCGGACCGCCGCACGTTGCGCAGCGCGCGAGCCCGGAGAGCATGTAGCGAGCCGGCGGCCCCTTGGCACCGATGCGTCCGGTGATGCGCTTCAAGCACTCGATCTTCGCCTGCACCGCGCCCCACAGCTCTTCGTCGACGATCCGCAGTTCGGGGCGATCGACGCGGGTCCATTCGGACTCGTCGCGCGCGACGTGGACCTTCGTGCCGCCGCGGTACGCTTTGCCGAGGCGTCCCCAGATCAAGATCCCGCGGTACCGATCACGGCGGAGCATCTCGCGGATCCCGTTCGGGCACCACGAGCGCGTCCCGCGCCGTCCCGCACGCGGCGACGGCACGCCACGATCGTTCAGCGACTTGCAGATCGCGCGGAGCCCCTGCCCCTCGGCGAAGCGCCGGAAGATCTCGCGGACCACCTCGGCCTCGCGCTCGTTGATCGCGTAGTCGACGGCGACACGCCGCGCGCCGTCCATGATGGGCACGTTGTCATACCCGAACACGCGGCCGCCCGCGTTCAGGCCCTTGCGCGCCTTCGTCGCGAGGTGCTCCAGGGTCCGGCCGGCGATCTTCTCGCGCTCCATCTCGGATGCCGCGCTCTGCACGGCGACGACGACCTTCTGCATCGGCGAGTTGAGCGTCACCTCGTCGTCGGAGAAGTAGAAGAACAGGCGCACGCCGTGCTCGACGAACTCTTGGATCGCGAGCGCGGTCCGGAAGGTGTCGCCGCCGAGCCGCGATTCGTCGCGGACAACGATCGCGTCGAACGCCCGTGCCTCCGCGGCCGCGCGCAGCGAGTTGAACGCGTGACGCTTGACGAACTCGGACCGGCTTACGCCGTCGTCGACGAACACGTGCGAGGGGTCGAGCGTCCATCCCTTCGAGGCGATGTAGCGGCGCGCCTCGGCGATCTGCACTTCGAGGGACGCGGCTTGGTGATCGTCCGTGCTCCGCCTCGCGTAGACCGCTGCGCGCATGATCGCTACCTCCGGGGGAAGCGTAGAAGATCGGCGACGAGGAGATCGGCGAGGCTGACAATCAATGTCCGCACGCGCGGATCGCGGCTGCCGAGCGAGTCGTCCGCCGCGGCGGACCGCCCGGTTTGCGGCGCTGCGTCCGCCGGCGCCCGGCGCTGCTCCCGCGACGTTCTCGGCACGGCGACAGCTTCGCTGCCGCCGCGCGCTCGCAGGTGTGACGAGAACTTGGCCGCCGCGAGGGGCTCCGGTCACACCCTAGATGACGTGGGCGCGGACGAGCTGACTGCCAAAGCCATTCGCGAGCACGCAACCTCGGTGGCACAACTGGCTGAGCAAGCAGGCGTGCTCACGGAGCTTCGCCTCGGCGTTGCGCGGTTCCTTGTCGCTGGATCGATCGCGCGGCGTGACGCGCGGATCGTCGCCGCGGCGACGAAGGCACCGCGCGCGTGGTCCGGCGCCGTCGATGCGGCCGAGAAGGCACTCCTCGCTGTGCACGACGCGGCCGGCGCCGAGCCGCCGAGGACTGTCAATCGAGCGTATCGAGCGGTGGTTACCGCGCTCGGCGCGTTGCGCGAGGAGGTCGATGTCTGGCGCGTTCGGGAAGCGTCAGTGCCGGCGACGGGCGCTGCCCATCCCTTCTTGGCGGAGGACGCTGCGGCATTTCTGGACTTGGTACGGAACGGCCTCGGAATCGATCTTTCGCAGTTCGCCGCGCTCATCGTGTGCGGCACGAAGAACAAGCCCTGGTCGCGTCGGTACCCTTCGCGATCAGCCGAGCAACTTCGATCCGCGCACCGTCGCGCGCACAACGCGTTGCGGAAGATCGCCGCGCGTGGTGGTGCCCTCGAAGACGTGCAGCACGTCAGCCTGACGCCGGAGGAGGCGCTGGCGCGCGTTCGCGCCTACGTTCGCGGTTCGCCAACGCGCGCTCGCACCGGGGTGTGACGAGCTGGGCGGCCTCGCGCGGCCGTCCCGTCACACCTCGGCCCGAGCCACGGCCGTAGCGTCAAGTGCGCGCCCGCCGCGCGCTCCTGATCACACGCGGCGGGCCGAGGAGGAACATGGCAAGGGTATTTCCGCGAGCCGCGCGCCGCAACGCCGCCCGCCGCAACGTCCAACCTGCTCTCGCGCTGAAGATCGCGATCTGGCGCAGCGGCCGCCCGCAGTATGAGATCGCGCTCGCCGCCGGCCTCTCTGCCACGACGCTGAGCATGATCGTCGTCGGCCGGCGTCAGACATCGGCATCGGAACGCCGCCGGATCGCGCGCGCGCTCGGCGTCGCCGTTGGCCGTCTCTTCGGCGCACGGAGGGACGGATGAGCTCGCCGAGGATGCCTTGGGAGTCGACCTACTTCGCGAAGGTGCCGCTCGGGATCGTCTGCCTCAATCTGACGCCCTCCGAGCGCGAGGTCTATCGCGCCCTCGCGTTTCGTTGCTGGTACAACCGCGAGGACACCGGCGGGTACACGGTCGTCAGCGCCGACCAACTCTCCATCGAGGCTGGGGTGAGCCGGAAGGCGGCGATCAAGGCGCTCGCCGAGCTGCGCGTGCTCGGGCTCGTGGACCGTGTGCAACTCGGGCCGACCGAGTTCGCGTATGCGTTGCTCGATCTGCCACCTGAGGTGTTCCGTGTCAGCGAGCAGCTCGCACGTCCCTTCGATCCGCTTCGCACTCGTGCAGGCAAGGCAAGGTTCCGGAAGGCTCTCGAAAGGGCGAAGAATGCCTCCGCTCGGGAGGCACCGGAACGGTTGTCGCGAGGACGCGAAGCGCCGAGCGACTCTCTCCAATGAGCTCTCCCAATCCTCTCGTAAGGAGAGCCCAGCCTCTGCGGGCCCGAAAAGGGCACGCTCCGGGCCCAAAGGGGGACCGCCGGCGAGCCCGAAAGCGTCACGCGCAACGCTGCCGCGGCGTGCCCCGAACCGGGTCACGCCACGGCGCGCCCGGTCACACCGGGGGCGGCGAAGCTGTCGATTCGGCCTCGCGCGGGCGCACACTCAGTGCCGAGCACGCCTTCCCGGTTTTCGCGGTCGACCCGCGGCACGTTCGAGCGGCGCCGTTTTGCGGAGTAGCCGCGCAACGGGCTGACCGAGCGCCTCTGCGATGGCGTGAAGTACCTCGATCGTTGGGTTCGCGCGCGCGGCCTCGATCCGCTGCAGATGCTTGGGATCGAGCCCGGCGGCGTCGGCCAGATCCTCTTGGGTCATCCCGCGTCGCGTCCTGCCACGCCTTACGTTGGCGGCGATGAACTGGCGAAGCGTCGGGAGATCCGGGCGAGGCACGCCCGTCGGCCGTATCGGTAGAATCCGATCCGATACACCGCACGACACGGGTAGTTTACGATCGTGCGCCGGACGGCTGTGTAACGTCGACGAACGCGCTGCACGCGAGAGAGGACGCGGCGATGGCTTCGCAGAAGAGCAGTAGGGGTTCCGGTTGTCTCGGCAGTGGGATCGTGATCCTCGTCACCGCGGCGGTGCTGGGGAAGTGTGTCTGCGGCCGCGACGCGAAGGAACAAGCCTCGGCGCCGAACGAACCGGCGAAACCGGTGCCGCAGCCCGTCGCGAAGGCGGCGGTGTCGTCTGCGGCAGGGGCCAGCGGCTCGGCAAGCGCGGCGCCCGCCTCGGCGTTCGACGCGTTGTGGCGCGCCGCAACGTCTCCCCCGCCGAAGCAGAATTTCGATCAGGTTTTCGCACTGGTGCTGTCGCAGGCCGACTACTGCGCCACGCACGATTGCGGGGACGAGTTCACCCGCGAGCAGCGGTACAAGGACGCGAAGGAGGCCGCGAAGAAGATCCGCGCGGCGACATGGCGCACGACGCTTCCGGCGGAGAAGGTGGGGCTGCTCTCGGGTCGAGAAGGATTTGCGATCGGCGAGTTCAACCCCGCGCGCGTCGAGCTGCCGATCGTCCTCGAATGGCCGCGCGCACTGGGCGGGAAGCTCCACCTTGGCGGGCCTGCCGGCGACGTCGCCACCGACTGCGCCCCCCGGCGACCCGGTATCGAGCGCCTCATGATGCCGAACGGCGAAGCGAACAACTCGTGGGTCAAGTTCAAGACGACCGAGCTGGCCGTGAAGTTCGCCAGCGTCGACGAAGCGAAGGCTTGGAAGCAGCGTTCCGATAACCCCGCGCTGTTGCAGCTCGTCTTCCGAATCACGGACCAAGCCGTCGACATCCGCAAGACGACGCAGAGCGGCGTCACGCTCGATTCGGGAGCGGGCGGTCTAGCGATCGTGCAGGTGCTCGGCGCTCGGCTGTTGGACGGATCGCGCGTGCTCGCGGGGAAGCCCACCGGACCGGCGCCCACGAAGTAGGCGGCGGATGCCCGTCTGCCGCGACGGCTGCGCTCGATCGGATACACCGCCCGAAGCGGGTGGTTTCCTTCCCGCGCGCTCGCACCGCGTGTACCCTCGCGCGTGCGTCGACGCGGCGAGCGACAGGAGAACTCGGGATGGCGAGGAGCAGCACGCAGCCTGGACCGCAGCCACACACCTCCGCAACGTGGTCTCGCGATCCATCGCGGTGGACGGGCCTCGTGATGGTCCTCGCCGTCGCGGCAGCTGACTGCGGGCGTAACGCGGCCCCGTCGGTCGAATCGTCAGCGCGCTCGCCGTCTGCCTGCCCACCGTGTCCGTCCGTGGCGCCGAGCGCGGCCGCGGCGTCCACCTCTCCACCGGCGGCGCCCGCAGCAGCCGGCGATTTCGAGGTGCGCTACCCCACGATCGACGCGTTCGTGTCGTCGATGATTGAGGGCGGGCACAAGGTGACCCGACGTAAGAACTCGGACGGCTCTTCGGGGCAGTTCTTCCTCGTCTATCCCGGCGTGGTCGAGGGCGAGAAGCTGACACTCGATGGCAGGAGCGTAGACTGCTGGCTCTACGACAGTCGTGCGCAGTGGGAGAAGCTCGATCACTGGCTCGACGTTCAAGTGGCCCAGATGAAGGGCTGGATTCCGAAGAAGGCGCAGGTAACCGTCTTCGGGAACGTCAAGTGCACCGGGTAGGTGGGGCCGCCGGGCTCGATCCGCGTCTCGACGTGGCGGTAGCGAAGATCTGGCGCGAACAGATCTGGCGCGGCGGCGTCTCGGTTCCACACTTGAAGGCGTGAACGAACCGAGACGGCACACCGCAATCGCGTGGAGGGCGTGAGCCATGCCGCGCCGATGCTCGGTCTGCGACCATGCCGCGCGAGACGAGATCGATCGCGCGCTGATCTCCGGTGAACCGTTCCGGAACATAGCGGAACGGTTCGCCGGGCTCACGGCCGCTTCGATCCATCGGCACCGTCACGGGCACCTCACGGCCGCGGTTCGTCACGCGCGCGAGGCCGAAGACGTCCAACGCGGCGCGACGCTGCTCGATCAGGTCCGCGCACTGCACGCGCGGACACTGCGGCTGCTCGCGAAGGCCGAGGCCGAGGACGACGCGCCGACCGCGCTGCGAGCGCTACGCGAGGCACGCGCCGGGTTGGAGTTGCTGGCGAAGCTGCTCGGCGAACTGGACACGGCGCCCACGGTGACCGTATCGCTCGGCACGGAGTGGGCCTCGCTGCGTACCGCCATCCTGCGCGCGCTCGAACCGTTCCCGGACGCGAGGAGCGCCGTCGCGCAAGCGATTGCACGGAGTGCCGATGCGAGCTGACGCCCGGGCGGATCTTCGCCACGCCCTCGATCCCGCGGCCTTCGCGATCGAGGCGCTCGGCATCACGCCCGACCCCTGGCAGCACTCGTTCCTTCGCTCGACCGCGCGACGGCAGATCCTGCTCTGCTCGCGGCAGTCCGGGAAGTCCACCGTCGCGGCGATCGCGGCGCTGCACCGGGCGCTCTTCTACCCTCAGTCACTCGTGCTGGTCGTGTCCCCTTCGATCCGGCAGTCGGGCGAGCTGTTCCGGAAAATCGTCCACCACGTGACCCGCTTGGCTGTCGCGCCGGACCTATCCGAGGAGTCGCGACTGTCGATGCGCCTCGCGAACGGATCGCGCGTCCTCTCGCTGCCGTCGAGCCCCGAGACGATCCGCGGGTTCTCGGCGGCGTCGCTCGTGATCGAGGACGAGGCCGCGTTCGTCGACGATGACTGCTACGTCGCCATTCGCCCGATGTTGGCCGTCAGCAAGGGCAGACTCGTGCTCATGAGCACCCCGTTTGGCAGGAGGGGGCATTTCTACAGGGAGTGGTCGTCGGGCGGGGGGCAGTGGGAACGGTTCTCCGTGACCGCCGCACAGTGCCCGCGGATCTCGCCGGAGTTCCTTGCCGAAGAGCGGGAGAGCCTCGGGGCTTGGCGATGGTTGCAGGAGTACGGAGCCGAGTTCGTCGAGTCGGACGATCAGCTTTTCGCGATCGACTTGGTGCAGGCCGCGATCGCATCCGATGTCGAGCCCCTCCTTTTCGGTCTGGCCCATGCATAGCTTCTGCACCGGCGTCGATCTCGGGCAGGCGCGCGACCACACGGCGATCGTCATCGTCGAGCGCGTGACGGGCTCGCCCGAGACCTATCACGTGCGCCATGCGGAGCGGCCGCCTCTGGGCACCGCGTACCCTGCCGTGGTCTCACGCGTGGCGTCGATCCTCGCGTCGGCGCCGATGTGCGGCGTGTCGTCGCTCGTCGTCGACGCAAGCGGGGTCGGTCGGCCCGTGGTCGATCTCTTCGTCGCCGCGGGGCTTCGGCCGATCGGCGTGACGATCACGGCCGGCGCGACGGCGAGCGGCGGCGGCACGGAGCACCGCGTCCCGAAGCGCGATCTCTGCGCGCTGCTCCAGGTCCTTTTGCAGGGCCGGCGCCTAAGGATCGCCGCGGCGATGGCCGAGCGCGCGGCGCTCGTCGAAGAGCTGCTCGCCTTCCGCGTGAAGATTGACGGCGCGACCGCGCGCGATTCGTACGGCGCCGGCAGCGGGACGCACGACGATCTCGTGATGGCGTTGGCGCTGGCCTGTTGGGGCGCGCGCGAGGCTCCGGCGCCGCTTCCCGTCGCCGGCCTCTCCGAAGCGTATCAGAGCGACGAGGACGACCCTTGGGACTTCGGATGGGTCCTCGGGACGTCGCGGCCCGTGACGCGCGCGGAGCGCGCGCCGCGCACGATCCCAGGAGCGGCCGGCGCGCCGCCCAACCCTCGGCCACCGCCGCCCTACGTCGTTCGATAGGCGACCGGCGTCGTGCGCGAGGCCGATCGTGTTCGCGGACCGAACGGTTGGCGAACAAAGCCGGGGGCGCACGCCGCGTCATGACGCGCGTTGGCCGGCGGGTTGCATTGCCGGGGGCACCTATGTCGAGAGCGTCACGACCCAAGACCGCTCGTCGCATCTCGCCGCTCGGTGCGCTGCGCCTGTATGACCCTGACGGCTGGGCACGCGAGGTCCGACGCGCGATGCGCGGCGCGGGCGGCCGCGTCCCTGCCGCAGCGGAGGCGCTCGGCATCTCCACGCGTCAACTGTTTCGCTGGCTCGACGATCCGGCGCTCGCAAACGTCGAGCGCGCCGCGGTCGGTACGCGCCCGGACGGCGACTGATCGCTAGATCGTGCATACATACGACACGCGTGTCACAGGTTGCGGCGATGGCCGATTCCCCGACGTATTCGGGCCGTTGCACGAGCGGTTACGCGCGCGCACGGGGGCACGCGCGACACGCGTGTCATAGCTTGCCCGCGCAGCGGGCCGAGCGTCCACGATCCAACCTGCGCCATGCGTGTCACAGGTTCGGCATGTGTCGTGCACCATGCTCGGGCCATGTCGCGTCGCCCCGCTTCCGACCCCGGCTTTGCCGTCGCCTACCTCCGCGTTTCGACGGAAGCGCAGGAGCTTGGTCCCGAGGCGCAGCGCGCCGCGATCGAGCGCTGGGCCGCAGCGCAGGGCGTCGCCGTCGTCGCGTGGTTCGAGGATCACGGCGTCAGCGGCGCAACGGCGCTGGACGAGCGCCCCGGCCTCCTCGCGGCCCTCGCCGCGCTCCGCGACCGCCGCGCGGGCGTGCTCGTTGCAGCGAAGCGCGATCGCATCGCGCGCGACGTCGTGATCGCCGCGATGGTCGAGCGCGCCGCGAAGGCCGCCGGCGCGACCCTCCGCACGGCGGACGGTGCGAGCGACTCGGCGGGCCCGGAGGGGGCTCTCATGTCTGGGATCGTCGACGTGTTCGCCCAGTATGAGCGCGCCCTCATCCGCAGCCGTACGAAGGCGGCGCTCGCGGCGAAGAGCGCGAAGGGTGAGCGCGTTGGGACGGTGCCGTTCGGCTTCGCGCTCGCCGCTGACGGCCGCTCGCTTGTTGGCAATGAGGCTGAGCAGGCCGTGATCGCGGAGGCGCGGGCGCTCCGCGCAGCCGGGCTGACGGTGCGCGCGATCGCCGCGGCGCTCGACGCGAAGGGGCTCCGGTCGCGGAAGGGAACCGCGTTCGGGATCGCGCAGGTGCACGCGATGGCGTGCGCGGCGTGACGCTCACGTCGTTGACACGGCGCCCCTCGTGCTTACACGAGAGGGACTCGAATGCTCGACGAAGCTCACGAACTGCTCCAGCTCGCACAGCTGCAACTCGATCGTCTTCGTGGGTTCCCGGAGGCGTCCGAGAAGCAGCGGAGTGAGATCGCGGGAAGCGCGGTGAACTTGCTCCGGAACGCCCGCAAGCTCCCTTCGATGTCGCCCGAGCACAGGACGCGCGCCGAGGAGATCGAGAAGGCCGTGCGGGCGGAAGCTCCGACGTCCGCGACGTGAGGAGCAGCGCGCGTCAAGCACCGTGACGGCGTTTCGGTGCTCAGGTTCGCTGGCATAGGTGTGCCGGGCCCGGTACGCTGTATCGCGCAAGCGATTGCGCCGACGGACGGGCGTCGGGGCGTTCCGCGCCGCTCGGTGTGTCTTCGCGCAGTCCGCGTAGGTACACGGCGGCGCGATCGGCACCGGACGTCACTCGGTCGCAAAAATAGAGGAAAGCAGGGTGCGCCGCGCGGACGCTTCACCCTGCCTTCACGAGCTGGTCTAGCACGCGACGGTGCTCCACGGAACGGCCGCGGCTCAAAAGCTCAGGTCGGGCGGCTCAACCATGGCCGCCGGCGGCGACCTCAGGCAACGAGCGCGACGGGGATGCCTGAGCCGAAAACGTCGGCGATCCGACGATCCACAACCGGTCCGAACCCCTTGGGGTCGCCACGGAAGCCCCTGGATTTCAAGCAAATCCGGGGCTTCTGCCTTTTTGTGGTCCGAAATTCGGTCCAGGAAGAGCCCTCGGCAGTCCGGTCATCACACGGAACGCGGGATGACGCCGAGGTGCACGCGCCTCGCGCGGCCGCGGCGACATGTCGAGGGCCGCTCCGGCGCGCCGCTCGTCAACTCCCGATGTCGATCTTTGCCGCCGCACGGAGCCTGACCTCGAGCGCGGCGATGAACGTATCGCGTCGTACCTTGGCCATGCCGTTCTTCACCGAGAGCGCGTCGAACGCGCGTGCAGTTCCGACGATCTTCGTCGCACGAAGCAGCCACCACTGCCCTTTGGCGTCGACGACCGGGCCGGAGACCTGGCCGGGCCTGCGAAGCGCGAGCGCCGCACGAATCACGGCCTCGTCGCGCGCGGAGTGTTCGTCGACGACCCCGAGATCGCCGGCCATGGACTTCGACGAGTCGATGGACTCCGCCGCCACGAGGGCGCCGAACGCCTCGGACGTCGAGCCCCAGGCCTTGCTCGCCAGCGCGTCGGCGCGAGACGCCTCGGTGACGACCAGCGCCTGGACCTGCACCCCTTCGACCTTCACGAAGTCCTCGGGGTGCGCGTCGAAGAACGCCCGGGCCTCGGCGTCGGTGATGGCGTCACGCTGCGAGGCCGCTGTCTTCAGCTCTGCCGCGATCAGCGCCTGCGACAGCTCGGCATCACCGCCCCCCGCGAGGCCGCGACGTCGGGCCTCGCGGGCGAACAGGCGAGCGCGAATCAGCTCGTCGAGCGCACGGCGTCGTGGCTCCGCCCGCGGAGCGTCGATGGGGATCACGGGCGCGCGGACGAGCGCGTCGACCGAGGCCGCGGCGATGGGCTCCCCGTCGACGCAGGCCGCCACCGCGCGGTTGGGAGTGCATGGGAGCGTCGGCCGCGAGCAGCCTACGAGCAACGCACACGCGAGGAGCCGAGCGGTGAGCGACCTTACGGGACGACCGGCGCCGACGCTCCCGGCGGAGCGTCGATGGGAATCACTAGATGCACTTGCCGATGGTCGACCACCAGAAATCGTCGTCGGCCTCCCAATACTCGTCGCCACAGTTGCCGTCCCCCGGGTTCGTCGACCCACCGTGGATCCTTCCGCAGCGATCGTGATCGAGGCAGTCGTACGTGTAGCCAGCGCCGGTGCACCCCGGGCCGCATTTGCCCAGGCAGTCGGTGGAGTACTTCCCGGCGTAGACACTCTCGCCCGACAAGCAGTGGCCTGAGGAGTCGTGCACCGCCCAGGAGTTCGCGTTGCAGCGAATGTACCAGATACCGTCCTCGTTGCTTTGGTTGCAGAAGTTCGCCTCCGAGCCAACCGCCGTGGTGGGCGCGCCGGTGGCGTCGACACACTTGCCGTCCTTGGCCGCCGCGATCGCCTCCTCCTCCGACGTCGGCATTCCGGGCACCGGGGCCTTCACCCCGGTCTTGATGACGGGCGGACCGAGATCGCGCGCCGGCATCGTCAGCCCCGCAGGCGCCTCGGACCAGAACCACACACGGCGGACGAGCAGGTCCTCGTGGATGGAGGCGGTCTGTCCCTCGGGGAAGATCGGATTGAGCGCCGCGCTGAACGCCTTGAGGGTCTCGAGCTCGTCGGCGTACAGCGCGCCGTCGTGGCCGTCCCAGTGCAGTCTCTGGGCCGCGGCGTCGAGCGACGCGTCGAACACCACGCCGTTCACCTCGAGGTGCAGCACGGCGTGCGCAGGCGCGTCCGTGCGCGTGGAGAACTTCAGCATCGAGGCGCCGTGGGAGAACGTCCCGGCGAACGACGACTCGGTGCGCTCGGAGATCTGGAGCGCCCCCTGCGTCGCGCTCGTCGACGAGGGCGCGTCCGACGGCGCGATGCATCCACCCATGGGGACCGCAACCAGGACGGCGACCACTGCCACGAGGGAGAATCGGTTCATGCCAGGCAAGCCGAGCAACAACGTTGCCAGGAGCGTGAAACCTCGATTCCTCGTGCATTCCACGTGAGCCGTCCCCCGCCCGGTTCAGTTTCTTGACGCCGCGTTCAGATTTTTGATCTACCGGTTCAGAACCTGAACCGACGACGAGCCATGGCTGCCGCCAGTACGAGCGCCGCGGCGAGGCCCAGGGGGCGCCCACGCTCCCCGACGACGCAGCCGCCCGACGCGTCGGTCTCAGGCGCACGTGTGGGGCTCGCTCGCAGGCACGGCTCGAAGCAGCGGCAACTCGCATCCTCGCCGCTGCTGAACTGCAAGCACGCAGCCCCTCCACAGTCGCTCGCCGAGCCGCAGGCCGCGCCGAAGCGCCCTGCCCGGGGCCCGCGGTACCCGCAACGTGCGCCGTCGCGCTCCGGCAGGCACGCCATGCCGGCCGGGCAGTCACGCTCGGTCGAACAAGTGTTGGTGCAGAAGTCGGCGGTCGGATCGCCGCTACGAGGGGCGGCGACGGACGACAGCTCCGCGATCGCTCCGGCGAGAAACCCCTCGTCGATCATCGTGGCCACGCCGTAGGCCTTGCACGTCGAGTCTCCGCTCCTCGTGATCGCAACGAGTCGTTCCTCGCCGTCGAGGGTCGCCAGGATCGCCCCGCCCGAGTCGCCCGCGCACACCAGCGCCGGCGCAGGCTCGAAGCGAATCGTGCCCGCGTCGATCGAGACGAGCTTTGCCGTGCCCGTCGCGCGCGCGCCAATGGCTCCGCCCTCCTCCCAGCGGCCATACCCGACCTGGCGCACCAGGGTCCCGACAGGCGAGACATCGATCGCCGAACGACGCAGCGGCACGGTCACCGCATCACGCGCGAGCCAGACCACCGCGAGGTCGTTCGCTCGCGCCGCGGCGTCATAGTCCGGGTGCACCCGGCTCGCGACGACGCGGGCGTGCGTACCACCCCCCAGCCCCACATCCTCGCCGAAGAACACCTCGAGCTCCTCGGCACGGCGACCCTGGAGGCAGTGCGCGGCGGTGAGAACGGCGCGCGGCGCGACGAGCACCCCCGAACAAAACGTGTCGACCTCACGCCCCTCCGGACACAGCGTGCGTCGATCGCGTAGGGCGACGACCGCGTGATCGTCCCGCGAGGGCTCGCCGCCGACGATCGGCGACGCTGCCGTGCGCGTGCTCTCGGCGTCGCCGGCGCAACCACCCAGTTGGAGCCACACGAGCGCGACACAGCCGGCGCAGCCCGCGAGGCGCGCGCGCTGCAGCATGACGCCGGCGCGAGGGTCGGCGTTGCCGCGGCGCGGAGTCGACTCCGTCATCACCGAGAGGTTACGAGCGCCGAGGCGCGGCGGCCAACACGTGCTCGGCCACGACACGAAGGCAGCGCACCGCATCGTCGGAAGCCGCCCTACCCGCCCGACATCGCGGAAGCAGCTCGCACCGCCTGGGATTCCATCAGGTCGATGGGGCGGCCGATCGTCCAGACGATGTCTGGACACTCTTGTCCGCGAGGCTCCCCAGCGATTGTCGAGACGGCGTCCGGAGATCTCGCGGTACGCGAGGTAGAGGCCGCGCATCTGGTGGAGATTCGGAGATTCGAGCGACCGAAGCCACGATCGAAGCGTCGGGTGAGATCGGCGGCGCCCTGGCCCAACGAGCTGGCCCATGCTCGCGTAGTCGCGAGCTTACGCGCGCGATATCGCACGAACCACCGCGATCGTTGCCGCCAATTCCATGCGCTCAAGCGCGGATCCCAGCAGAATTTGGTGGGTTCAAGTCCCGTTGGGGTCGCCACGAAGCCCTCTGATCAATGCGGTCAGAGGGCTTTCGCCTTTTGTTCGTCGGCGCGCTCCGGGCGACGGGCGGGGAAGCTCTCGGGCGAGCGCGAGGGGTCAGCCGTAGCTCATGGCTTCCCGCGTCCCTTCTTCGCGCGGGTAGGCGCCGGCTTCTGGAGCAGCTTCGCCGTCGCCTCGAACGCGGCGTCGATCGCGCGAGGCTTCGCGTCCTGGAGGGCCTGGTAGCGATCGTACTCCCGCTCGGCCCTCGCCTTCGCGACCTCCGCCGAGATGGTCCCGGCGTGATCGAGCAGCTTGCGGCCCGAGGCCTTCAGGAACTCGTCGAGCTTGTCGACCCAACCGCGCATGGTCATCGGCTTGCGCTCGAGCGCCTGCAGCTCGGCGAACTCGATGTAGAGGTTCACGATGCGGTGGAGCACCTGCAGCTCCGGCTCGGTCAGGTAGTTCTTGGCGATCGCGGCGTCGCCCTTGCGGACCACACCTCCGGGTCGCGTCGTCTGCATGCCCATGAAGGGTTTGTCGCCGTCGGCGCGCTCGTGGACGATCTCGGCGGCGGTGTGCCCGTGCGCGGCCCAGTGCATCTTGTTCTGCACCGTGGCGAAGAACTGCTGCGAGAGATCGTTGTCGGGCTGGTAGTCGACGCTGGTCGCGTAGATGTCGAGGACCTTCTGGTAGAAGCGGCGCTCGGACGCGCGGATGTCGCGAATCCGCTCGAGCAGCTCGTCGAAGTAGTCGGTGTGGCCTGGACCGGGCGGGTTCTTGAGCCGCTCGTCGTCCATGGTGAAGCCCTTGACCAGGTACTCCGCCAGGCGCGCGTTGGCCCACTTGCGGAACTGCGTGCCGCGATGGCTGCGGACGCGGAAGCCGACGGCGAGGATCGCCTCGAGGCTGTAGTAGCGCAGAGTGCGCGAGACCTGGCGGGCGCCCTCGGTTCGAACCTGTAAGAACGGCTTACAAGTTGCCGACTCGTTGAGCTCGCCGTCGGCGTAGATCTCGCGCAGGTGCTGCGTGATGTTCTGTGGCGTCGTCTGGAACAGCTCGGCGATCAGGGCCTGCGTCAGCCAGACGGTCTCGCCCTCGAAGCGGCACTCGATGCGCGTGCGGCCGTCTTCGGTCTGGTAGATGAGCAGCTCGCCTTTGGGGGTGTCGTTGGTCGAGTTCTTCTCCGTCATGGCCAATCCGTTGGTAGTGGCCGCCATCCCTTCACGGGGCTGCCGCTATTGAAAGCGAAGAGCTCCGCGCGCGGAATATCGACGTAAACGACGTCATCGACGTCAGGCTCGATGAGCAGACAGAGGTTACGCTACCAGCGCTCGCGCGGCGGGCAATCAACTACCGACGTGGGCCGAGGCTATTGAGGGCGCTTTGACGTAGGGCCTGCTCGTCGGCACGTCACAGCATCCGCTCCAGTGACGCCGGCGTCCTCGGGTCGACCGCGACAGGTTCCTGCTCGAGCCACAGACCGCGGCTCGCGAGCTCCCGCACGAGAGCCGGCGCTTCGCCGAGATCGAGGTCCTCGGGCCATATCCCCGGCAGCCCCTTCGCCTCAACGAGCTCAGTCCAGAACTCCGGCACGAACCACAGCAGGTCGGAACGGAGCGCCCGGAGATGCCGGAGGATGCGTACGCCGTTGGGGTCGAGGTCGCCGAAGTGGACCAGGGGCACATGGACCACACGCTCGAGAAGTCGAGCGACCGTTGCCGTGTCCCATCCAGGCACGTGCACCAGCAGCCAGCCATCGACGGCGCGTAGATCGCAGAACGCGCCGAGGTTCTCGACGAGCAGCGCCGCGCGGATCGTTCCTTCGAGAGCGAGGCCTGCGCTGAGGGCACGTTCTGGGATCGACACCTCACCGAGGACAGCCGCAACTGCTGCCAGGTCGACTCTCCCCTGTGGCGTGATCGCGACCAGTCCTTGCGGCGGTCGGAGGCGCACCGAACCGTCGTGCGTGGCCTCAGCGTCGCCGAGCGCGGCCAGGCGCCGATCCGTGAGCGTCGCCTTCGAGTGCGGCGCGACGAGTGCGGCCGCGGTTCGCCGGTTGAGCTGGTCTGGAAGCTGCGGCAGCCCCTCGGCGCGCTGCGCGTCTCCGAGCTCGCTCCAGCCGTCGGGGGTGGGCGCGAGCCCGCGCGCCGTCAGCGCTGCGAGCACCTCGCCCCACTCCGGCCAGACACGCCCGAGCAGCGCGACAAGCTCGTGTCGCCGTTCTTCGACAAGGCCGACCTCGTCACGACGCCCCGTGCGTCGTGTCCAAGGTAGTTCGTCGAGGGCATCCCAGGCAGACGCTTGCGCACGTCGTCGCTTGAGCGAGCCGCGAACGAGCAGCTCCAAGAGGGCGAGACGGGCCGCCTCGGATCGCCAGTTCACGCCTCAGCCCTCGTCCGACGGCCGCTGACGAGCACCTCCTCTCGCCCGTCGGAAGTCATCTTGCGGACGAGACGATAGGTGGTGTTGCCCTCTGCCCGCGCGACCTCTGGCGCGGCGATGAGGAGCTGCAGGTCGAGCGCCTGGCACAGGTCAAAGAGCACGCCGAGGTTGTCATGCGAAAGGCGGTTGGCCTCGTCGAGGAACAGGAAACGGAGCGATCCGTGCGACTTCTTGCCCCGAAGGAGCATTGCATCGCGTTCCCACTCCGTGAGGACGACCATCATGAGCGCCGCGCCGACGCCGATCGCCTCGCCCGTCGAGAGTCGGCCGGGGTTCGCGATCTCCCAATCGGCGCCCGCCTTCCGACGCACCTCGACCTGCAGGTGGACGTACTCACGGTAGTCGAGCAGCTTCTGACCGCCGGTACGCCCTCCGCCGAAGCGCTGGAAGATCTGATCGAGCGCGTCCTCGATCGGTAGGTCGGCCTGAAAGAGGAGCGCCTGAGCGGCACCGTCGCGCAGCGCTCGGAGCACCTGCTCCATCTTCTCGACCGCGTTCTGGCGAACCCGAATCCCCTGGATGCTGCCGAAACTGACGCCCTCGAGATTCTTGTTGAGGCGGTTGACCTGTGTGCGCGCCTTGCGCTTCTGCACCTCGATGCCGCGCGCGACGTCCTCGCTCCGACCACGGAGGACGCTCTCCTGGCTCTGGAGCCGCTCCTCCAAGGCCGAGAGCTGATCGCGCAAACGAAGGAGCGCCTCGCGCGGGTCATCGACCTCAGCGACCTGCGCCGGCAGGCGGCGACGCAGCCAGTCGCGCACCGCGAGCCACAGGTCGAGGACGGCCGCGGCGAACTCGCCCTCCGATGGGGCGAGAAGTGTCTGCAGTTCCGCCAGGAGTTGCGCGCCACCTTGCGCCCCGCGCAGGCGCTCGACGAGGAGCTCTCGCCAGGTGTTGGCCCTCTGCACGAGGTTCGGGTGGCCACGGACCTCGGCGAGGTCTCTTGGAGGCTCAGTGAGGAGGCTACCAACGACTCGTAGTCTCGCCGCGCGCTCGCGAAGATCGTCCCAGCGCTTCACGGCAGGCTCGGCCTCGCTGCGCTCCTTGGCGAGCTTCTCCTCGGCCTCCTCGAGACGGCGGGCAGTCTCGCTGACGTTGCCCTCCTGGCGGCCTTTCGTGGTCAGCAGCTCACGGTGCCTGTTGTCGTGACTCCGATGTTCTTCGTCGAGATGCGCGACCTCCTTCTCTGCTGCCGCAAGCGCCTCCTCGCTCGGATCAGGAATGCCGAGCCCGTCGAATCGCTCCATCGCCTGCGTCTGCGTATGCGTCGCGGCAAGCCGCTTCCCGTCGGCGTCTTGGAATGCAGTGAGCGCCGCATTGAAGCTCGTCTCCGCGGCCTTCGCTTCGCGCTCGACCGCAGCTCGGTGCAGCTCGGCCTCGTGAAGCTGCTGCTTGATGGCAGGAACGAGAGCCTGTTCGTTGGCCAGCCGCGCGGGCGCGTCCTCCCAGGCCAGGGCCTCGACATTCGACTGGACGTACTCGAGCGCGTCGATGCCCTCCTTCAGACGTTCGCGCCGATTCGTGAGCTGCTGCAGTCGCTCGCGCAGCCGAACGACGTCTTCGTCCGAAAGCGGCACCTGTCGCAGAACGGTCTGATGACGGTCGACGAGCTCGGCGTTCGCCTTCTGGCGAGCCACCAGCTCCTTGGCCACCCGAGCTGCCTGAAGCTCGTGTTCCAGCGACCGGGCGCGTTCTGCGAAGTCAGGTGGATCGAGCAGCAGCGCTTCGCCGAGCAGCACACGCAGGCCGGTCACGCGAGGGCGCACCGTTCGCGCCGCCTCCGCGTGACGCAGGCTGGCGGCACGATGAATCCCGAGCTGGGCCTCGCCCTCGACGATCGAGCGCTTCGCCTCGGCCAGCTCAGGAGCAGGATCCCCAGCGAGCCACACAGCATGACCCACCAACAGCGCCTCGCCGTCGGCGACAAGGCGTTCGAGATGTCGGCGTCCGACCCTCGCTTCTTCGAGCTCGCGAGCCTTCCGATCAGCTTCACGATTGAGCTCGGCGGCACGTGCCTCACGAGCTCGGCGTCCGAGCCGAGGATGCGAGGGGATGCGCGAGACGCGGAGGGCGATCCCATCCTCCACGGCGACGTCTCGATCGCCAACGTCGATCGGGCTGGTTGCCGAGGCGAGTTGCTCAAGGTCCGCGTCTCGCGAGACGAGCAGTACGTTCGCAAGCGCGTCCGACCTCACGTCGAGGGTGCGGGCTGTCGCTTTCGGATCGTCGACCACGAGCGCCTGGGCAAGCGGGCCCAAGCGCGCCTCCAGACGTCCCGCTTCGTCCAACCCGACATCCTCGAAGCTGCCAGCCACCAACTCCGCGCCAAGCTGATCCTTCAGCTTCAGCAGCTCGGGCGCGAAAGGACCACCTTGAGCCAGAAGGTCACGAGCCTGCCGAAGCAGCGCCTCGTGCTCCTCGCGTGCGTCGTCCTCGGCCCTCCGCGCTGTCACGAGTCGGTCGCTGAGTGTGGCACGCGCAGCATCCAGCGTGGCCCGATTGTCCACTGGGGTACCGAGATGTTCGGCGAGGCGGGCTGCGCGTTCCGCGAGAGCGCGGAACACTGGCTCGCGTTCGACGAGGGAACGGCGGCGCGACTCCAGGTCCTTCAGGTCTCGTTCGAGCTGCTGGGCGGACGCCTTCGCGGCGCGCTCTCGATCTTCGTGGTCCTTCAGCTCGGTTTCGGCTTCGCCGAGAAGTCGCTCGACGAGCGGGCCCGCGGGTTCATCGCCAACGACGACCTCGAGCGCCTTCGCGCGTTCGCGCACGCCCGACTGTCGCGTGGCTTGCCTGCGTGCCTCCGCGAGGTCGCGCTCGAGCGAAGGAAGTCGCCCAGCGAGATCCAAGCGAGTTCGGTGCTCCTGGAGGGCTGAGAGGGCCGCCTCGTACGCCGCGTCCATCGCGACATCGCCATCGACGAGGGCTCGCAGTGCGGCCATCACATTGGCGTGTTGCGCCCGATGTGCCTCGGCGTCGTCGAGGCGCGTCCTCGAATCTCGGCGCTCGTCGTCGACCAGGGTCAGCTCGTCGCGAGCGCTGGTGACGCGCTCGCCGAATGAGTGCACAGGGATGTGCACACCGCCAAGGCTCTCCTCGGCCTCGCGTAGACGCCGGGTCGATTGACGATAGGCGTCGGCGCGGCGGTGCAGTTCCTCGAGCCCCTGCTGGAGGTCTGCGAGACCTCCCGCGGTGCGCGTGTAGTCCTCCTCTGCACGCCGAAGCGCCTCCCGCTTGGCACCACGCTCGGCCTCGGCCGCGTCGCGCGTCGCGCCAGTCGCCTTCGCCAGCTCTTCTGCCCGCGTGAGTTGGGCGACGCACTCGGCGAGATGCTTCGCTGCAGCGAGCGCTTCGCGCAATCTTCCGTGCCAAGCACGAGCCGATTCGAGGACTTGGCCGATCTCGCCTCGCCGGCGCTCGAGGGCTTCGATCGCGCTGAGGGTCTGCGCGAGGGCATCCTTGGCGGTGTCGTGCGCCTCGGCGGCGGCGGCCCGCGCAGCTTCGGCCTCTTCGACGCGACGGGTGAGCTCCTCTGCTCGCTCTCGAGTGGCGATCAGCGCCGCAGCGAACATCGTCTGGCCCGCCTCGAACACTCCACCGATCTCCTGTTCGAGGCGACGCGCCTCCTGGACCTCGGTCCGCGTGCGCCGGCACGCGTCGAGGTTGGCGCGCATGCGCTGGAGCGTGTCGGCGAGCCCACCCTCTTCCTTGAGGAGGAACGAGCGCAGCTCCGAGGTGAGCGCTCGGGAGATTCCGCCGGTCATGCTGGTGCGGAGCATCTCGTTCAGCTTGTTGCGCTCCTCGTCAGTGCCGAGACGAAGCGGCGTGACCCCCTGTTCGAAGAGCGCCGCGAAGTAGTCGCGTGCAGACGTGAAGGACTGCAGTCGGCCGCCGAGGCGCACCGCGTTCTCACGAAGCTCCTGCAGCTCGGGCACGGCCTCGCTCTCGCCCTGCTTCACGAGCAGCAAGTCCTGGAGTCGAACGTCGGCTTCCAGCCCGGAGACGATGAACGGCGTCGGCTCTACGGAGGGCTCCCCCTTCCTCTCGAGGTGGACGCCCGCGACGAGTCGACGCTTGCCCGGCAGCACAAACTCGACGACGGCGTACGAGGGACGTCCCGATTCTCCGAGTCGGCCCCAGATGCCCTTGTCGCCTCCGGTCGCTCCGGTCTCGCCGAGGTTGGTGAACCGCAGTCGCGACATGTCAGGCAACAGCACGACGTAGGCCGCGATCATCACCGTCGTCTTGCCGGCGCCGTTCGCGCCTTCGAGCGCGGTCACATGTCGATCGAGTCCGTAGCGGGCGTAGAACACGCCCTTCCAGTTGACCAACGCCAGAGCCTCGGCAGTCGTTCGGCTCATGGCGTCGGCTCCTCATCGAGGCTCGGATCCTCGTCGGCCGCCTGTTCGCCGTCGTCGAGGACGACTTCGCCGACGCGTACGAGCCGCTCGAGCGCGACGCTCCGGTCGCCGAGACCGCGCACCGGCTCCGCGAAGCGCATCAGCGCGGGGCGAAGACGCAGGCGCGTGTCATCGAGGACGTCGACGAAGCCCAGGTCGGCGAGGCGGCGCAGGGCGTCGCCGACCTTCGTCCGCACGGCCTCCGCTGCGATGCGCTCATCGTACTTGCCCCTGCGCGCGCGTCGCGGGTCGAGGGTACGCACCAAGACGTCGGTGCCGAGCAGAGCCGACAGGCGTTGGAGGAGCGCCTCTCGCCCGACGATGCCGCCGTGCTGGAGCGTCGCCGGATCGAGGTAGAGCAGCGCGAGAGTCTGCCCGACCAGCATCTCGCCGGCCGAAAGCTGGCGTCGCCCGAGCCGGTCACCCGACGGCAACAGGTAGAAGTACCCGTCACTCTGCTGGATCAGCTCGCAGCCGAAACGCCGGTAGAACGCCTCGAGCAGCGCCTGAGCGTCGACGAGGTACTCGTACATCGTGCCATCGTCGCGTCCGATGTGTCGCCCACGCCGGAGCGCGAGGTCGACCTCCGGGTAGTGCTCGTCATCGAGCGCTTCCTCGAGCGTGTGAAAGGACGTGGCGCTCAAGGCGTATCCCTCCCATCGACCGTCCAATCCTCGACCTCGAGCCGCGAAAGCACGGGTGCCCAAGGACGCTCATGCTCGCCATGAACACGGGCAAGGCGACCGACAGCGTCGGCGACGCGGCCGGCTGCGGCGTAGTGCAGCGCCTCTGGAAGTTTGGGCAGCACGCGCGAAGACACGTCCGCGAGGGTCGATGCACCTTCATCGATGGCCTGCGCGACCAGCGCCTCGATGTCGGCGTGAACGTTCTCGGGCTCGACCCACTCGGGATCGGCTTCGCGCTCCGTGCGCGGCCTCGCTACCGGCGGACGCTCGACGCGTGCCTCGAGCGCACGCAACAGCCGAATCGACGGCGCGTGCGCGACGAGCAGGAAGAACGGGGAAGTCGGCCATGCGGCGGCCTGATCACGCAACCGTTGGCTGAGCGCGCGGTCGGGGTCGAGCCGCACGACGTCGCGCAGGTACCGGTGGACGTACTGGTAGTACTCCGACCACGCCTGCTGCCGCGCGCTACCCCACGCCGCAATCCGATCGACGTGCTCGATGACGCGCTGGACGGTCTCCTCGGCTTCGCGGTTTTCCGCCGCCGTGGCGAGCCCCTGGATCTCGAGCAGGAGCGCGACGAACAGGTGCGTGTCGCGCAGGAGGATTTCGTTCAGCTCACTGAGCGTGCTCGTCGTCGTGTCCAGCAGCAGCTGGCAGCGGTCGACGGCACTGAACCAGTCCGACTGGAGGAGCTTGGCGATCTCTGCCTGCACTTCCTCCTGCTGCGCATCGAGCCCGCGCTGCCGGCGCTCGATCCCGGAGACCAGCTCGGAGACCGTGACCCGCAGTGGTCCAGACACCTTGCTCTTCCACGCATCCGTGTCCGTGGCCTTTTTCGCGGCCGCGAGCACCTCCGCGAGCTGCGCGCTCAACGTGCCCGTCAGTAGGGTCAGGCTCTCACGGGTCAGGGCCTCGTCCGTCAGGAAGTACTGGACGACAGCCGCCGCGAGTGTCGTGAGCGCGTAGTCGCCCGCGCGCACGATGCCGGCCCCATCGACGCGCGCGAGCATGCGCTGCTCGCGAAGCCGCTGGATGGCGTGCGTCGCCCGCTTGCGCGGGTTCTCTGCACCGGGCTCCACGACGTCGCAGACCTGCTCGAACATGTCGATGAGCACGTCCTCCTCGAAGGAGGCCAACGCCGCCTTGTCGGCGCGCAGGTACAGTCCCGCAAGGAAGCAGAGATCGACCGTCTTGAGGTCGAGGTTCACCTGGTCGCGTGCGAGCGAGGCGATGACGCGGTTCGGTTCGTTGGAGGGCGGCGCGGGGGTCACGAGGCTCCTCCCGTCGCCGCTACCGTTGGGCAGCTCACGCGGTACCTTCTCCCTGCGGGATGAAGCCACGCCGCCCCTGTTCATTCCCGGTGAACAGCTCGACCTTCACGCCATCGAGCGTCCCGTCACCGGGAAGCTGGTGGCTGTTCTCGATGATGATGACCTGCGCGTCGATGAAGGCTGCTTTCACGCTCTCCCAAAAGTGCTTCTTGATGTCCTGCGGAAACGTCGACTCCCCAGCGTCCGGCTCCTCGTAGACGAGCAGCGGCGAGTCGATCACAACGAAGTTCGGGAAGGGACGCTCGTCCTCGATGCAGAGGCGAAGGAGCGCGAGGTTGAACGCCGCCCGTGTGATCGCCCGTACGCCCTTGCCGTGGCTCTTCCGCGCGCGGCCCGAGATCACCACGTCCTGGTCGTTCTCGCTGAACGAGACGCGATCGAGGTCGGGGAAGTGCCACGCCTTCAGGAGCGCTTCGACCTCGCGGCTGAACGGGTCGGCCTGCGCGGTGCTCACGGCTGCGCCAGCGACGTCCGTCTTCTGCTTCTTCTTCGGCTTGTTCGCCTCCTCGAGCAGCTCTTCGAGTTCCTGAATCCGCTCGAGGTGCTCGATCGCCTTGCGGCAACGCTCCGCGCGCACGCGAAGCTCGTCGACCTTCTTGGATGCGACGTCGACGAGCTGCTCCAACAGCCCCTTCAGCTCCGACGAGATCGCATCGAGCTCGGCTTGGCGAGTGTCGCGGGTAGCCTGGAGCTGCTCGATTTCGGCGGCGTTGGCGGCTCGCGTGGTCTGAAGGTCCTGGAGCAGCTTCGAGGTCTTGGCCGCCTCGGCTTTGCACGCCTGTGAGACGTCCGCCGGTGCCGGGCTCGCCTTCGGATGTTCGTGATGCTGGTGTTCGGCGAGCGCGCCACACATCGGGCACCGCTCCTCCTTGAGCTGGTCGAGCCGAACCCCGGCCTCGGCGATCGCCTCCAGCCGTCGCAGGTCGGACTCGTACTGCAGCTCCAGCAAGTCGAACCGCGTCTGCAGCTCCGACAGAACCGCGAGCTTCGACTCGACCGCCTTCAGCGCCGTCCACGCCGTGCTGCGCTTCGTTTGCAGGGGCACCACGCTCGCCTGCGCGGCGTTGCGCTCAACGAGAGCCGTCTGAATCGAAGCTTCGATTCGGGTCAGGCGGTCGCGCTCCTCGGCGAGCGAGCTCACCTCGCCAAGCTCGGCGAGGCGTTCCCGCGTCGCCTTCAGCAGGCTCTCTAGCAGTTCGACCTTGCCAGCCTGGCGCCCCTTCGCGACCTTCGGATTTTCCTTCGCGATGATCGAGGAGTCGTCGGTGCCCGTGAGCAGGAGGCGAAACACGCCGCTCTCCACGGTCTTCGACGTGAACTGCCCACTGAGAACCGGCGAGTCCTCCTTGATGACCGTCTCCTCGTCGATGATGACGAGCCGGGCGATGTCGCGGAAGCTGAGCGGCCGCGTCTTGCCCTGTTCGTTGGTGCGAACCTTCTTCGTACCCAGTCCCGACAGGTCGAGGAGGAACTGCGAGACGGTGTCCTCCTTGCCCCCTTGGTGCTTCGCCGCGAGCACGCGGTCGGGCTGCCCGTCGGTCTTGCAGAGCACCTCGCCGCCACGGAGGCTCCGCTCCAGCGAGTAGACGCGCCTGTCGCTGTTGGCCTCGATGTCGATGACGACGGAGCTGTAGCCCTCCGCTTCGGGGATCTCCTTCGGCGCGGCGCCGCCGCCGAGCGCGTAGTCGAGGCACTGAGCGATGAAGCTCTTGCCCGAATCGGAGGGGCCCGCGATGACGTTCAGTCCGCGCGTGAACGTGACCTCGGCCGGCGCTTTCCCCGGTCCGATGAGCGCGAGACGCCGAAGGGCGAAGCCGAACTTCATGACGCCTCCTCGGTCCAGAGAACGGACTCCATCGAGAACTCAGCGCCCCACGTGCCGATGCGCTCGCGGACCATCGAATCGAGCTCTGTGTCGTCGAGGGCGCCGAAGCTGTCGACCACCCAGTCCGCGCGATCACGCAGGCCCGCGAGGTACTCGGTGCTGAGCGTGTCGAGGAAGTCAGCGGACTTGTCGGTTGCGGCGAAGAAGATGCCGCCGTCCTTGTAGACGCGCTCGATGAGCCCACGGCTCTCGTAGAGCGTGAGCCCGTCTTGAATCACGCCGCGACGAACGAGGATCTCGCCGCCGCGATGCGGAGTTCTCGGATGCAGCCCCTCGGGTCCACCCTCGATGTCGTCGGAGTGGACGAGGAAGTAGTCGAACACCACGAGCCGCTGCAGCGCGTACGCAGCGGGGAACGCCGTGGTCAGCACGCAGAGAGCACGCAGGCCGATCTCCACGGGCCCGTTGAACGGCGAGACGAAGTGGGTGGGCGTCTCGGTCGTCATTTGACCCACCGGACCTTTCCGTCGTTCGCGAGCTGGTGGCAGATGCCTCCACGGTCACGGGTATAGATGCGCGTGGTGAGCGGGTTGCTCGTGAGCTGCAGCGCGCGGGCCGTCTTCACCACCGCGAGGACACGCTGATAGCCGTCGGCATGGGCACCACGCACGTCGTCCTTGATGCCGGAGTGGACCTCGTCCTGCAGCTTCTCGAACTCGCCCTGAGGCAGCGTGTCGCGCGAGAAGGTTCTCAACCCCTCGGCGCTGTAGAACTCGACGCGCGCGTCATGGAAGTGCTCGCGGAGGTCGTCGCGGGCTGCGAGCCCCGCGTCGAGGTCCTTCACGTCTTGTTTGAGATGCTGCGCGTACGCGAGTCGAAGCTCGCCGACGAAGACCGCTTCGTTGGCGGCTGGAACGCTGGGAGGCGCGAGGGGGTCAGGGCGCAGCGGAAGCCCGCCTCCGAACCGCGCCGCGTACCAGCGCGTCTTGGCGTGCCCTTCGATGATGCGGAGGAGCGGCTTGGTCTGGAAGATGGAGAAGTCGAGGCTCGCGATGTGTGCCTTCATCGCGGCGTCGCACTCGACGACCTCGGTCTTCGTGATCTCGGTCCGGCACGCCTTGTCCCAGTTGGCGAGGAGCCCGTCGCGTAGCGCGTGAGGCTTCTTCAAGAGGTTCGAGAGCGTCGGTCCAACGCCTTGCGGCGCGACGAAGAAGTAGGCTCGCGGGTACGAGTACTCGCTCTTCAGCGTGTAGTAGGCGAGCTTGCCCAGCTCGATCCACACGTCGCCGGGTGCAAGCGCCTTCTGGTAGTGCTTGCACTGGTAGTTGTCCCAAGCGCCCTTGCCGCCCTTCACCGTCGCGATGACGTCGCGGCCCATGTCGCCCGCACCACCGCACCGCTCGACCAGCTCGTACTCGTCGCGCAGCGAGTCCACCCACTCCTGAACGAAGCGCTCCCACTGGTCGGCGCTGAAGAGCCTGACCCGGTCCTCGGGATGCACCGGAAGCCCCGACGCCACGACGTCCGCAGCCAGGCCAGGCGGCGGCGCCGGAGGCTGAGGAATCGCAACGGGCGGCGGGACCTTCATCACGCCGTGACCTCCGAGTCGTCGATGTGCAGCACCTCGATGAAGCGGGCGATGTGCTTGGTGGTCTCCTCGTCGTCGGGCGTGAGGAGGATCGGCTTGAACTTCTTGTCCTTGCTCACCGGCGACAGACGAGCCCCGGCTTCCGTCCGGTCCCACCGCCCGCGAGAGGGAAGAAGATGCGCTCTTGGATGGCCTTCGTGTCCTGGTACTCGTCGACGAAAGAACCGCACGCAAGAGCGGCTCGTGCAGCCGATGAAGACCACGCGAGGAGACTACTAGAATGTCGGCCGGATCCGAACGACGAACCACCGCGCCGACAGGTAACGACTGGTCCGTCACCAGTCGTCGCACCCGCGACATGGGCCCGGCCGCGCACCTCCGGGTAGCTTGCCCGACGGACTCAGCTCAGGTGACGTCGGATGGTCGTTCTTGATCGAGACGACGAGGCCGACGCCGCGCGCTGGAACCTCTGCGATCGGCTCTGTTGCTGGTCGGCCCCTCGGGGCAGGCGATCGCCGCTTGCTCTACACTCCCCCCGTGCTCGACAACGAGACCGGCCAGGAACCCGCCCTCTCGCCCCCCGCGCCCGCCGACCTCCCCGGTCTCCTCATCCTCTGGTCCGGCACCCAGCCCACCTGCGTCGCCCGCCCCCTCCACCGCCGCCTCACGATAGGCCGCAGCAGCGACGCCGACGTCTGCCTCGGCGACGACACCCTCGTCTCGCGCATGCACGCCGACGTCTTCGCCGCCGCCGGCGGCTACGTCGTCACCGATCGCGACAGCCGGCACGGCACCTTCGTCAACGGCGCGCGCATCGAGCGACAGGTCTCCGTCGACCCCGGCGCCGTGCTGCGCGTCGGCCGCACCGTCATCCTCCTCGGACCGATCGCCGAAGACGAGCCGCGCCCCATCGAGGTCGTCGGCCACTACGTCGTCAGCGCCTACCAGCGCAGGCTGCGGTCCGACGTGGGTACCGCCGCGCGGCTGGGGGCCAACCTCCTCATCCTCGGCGACACCGGCACCGGCAAGGAGGATCTCGCGCGGCACTACCACGCGTCCGGCCCCCGCGCCTCCGGCCCCTTCGTCACCCACTCGGCGGCCACGCTGCAGGCGTCGATCGCCGAGGCCGAGCTGTTCGGGACGCGCCGCGGCGGCTTCACCGGCGCCGTCGATCGCGAGGGGCTGCTCGCGAGCGCGAGCGGCGGCACGCTCTTCCTCGACGAGATCGGCGATCTCTCGCTCGAGGTGCAGAGCAAGCTGCTGCGCGCGTTCCAGGAGCGCGAGGTCGTGGCGATCGGCGGCGGAAAGACCAAGAAGGTCGACTTCCTCCTGTGCACCGCGACCTCGGTCGATGTCGACGCCGCGTTCGCGGCCGGGAGGTTTCGCGAGGATCTCCTCCACCGCATCGCCGGCGTCACCGTCCGGGTCGACTCGCTCGATCGGCGCCGCGACGAGATCCCCTTCCTCCTCGCGACGACCCCCGAGCTCGCGAGCGCCGACGTCACCCTCTCCGCGCCGTTCGTCGAGGCGTGCATGCTCCGCCGCTGGCCGGGGAACGTCCGCGGCCTTCGCAACGCGCTCCGACAGGCGATCGTGAACGCCGCGCGCGAGGCCGAGCGGAGGGCAGCGCCGGTCGAGAAGCTCGAGCTGCAGCCCTCGCATCTCGAAATCCCGGTCGGAGCGAGCGCTCCGCCACCCGCTCCGAGAGCGGCGACGTCGGCGGCACGCGACGAGGAAGAGCGCGCGCTGCTGCTCGATGCGTTGCGCCGCGCCGACGACAACGGCGTCGAGGCGGCCGCGCGGCTCGGCATGCCGAAGTCGACGTTCTACCGGAAGCTCGAGAAGCACGGCATCAGGCTGCGCTGATCGCGACGGCCCCCTGCCCGTTCCGGACCCTTCCCGGAATTCCCGGACGTTCCCGGAATTTCCCGGAATGCCCCGCGCCCCGACGGCCTCCGATCCACGAGGATTTCCGACGAATCCCGGCTCGGTGCCCGTTGGCACGTGCCGCGCAATGGCGCCGCGCACGACCGACGCGGCGCACGCGGCGCAGCGCGCGGAGGCGATCCATCACGCGCCGAAGAAGGAACTTCGTGTCATGGCCACCAAGAAGATCAAGTCCGTTCCCGTCCAGTCCGAGCTCTCGCAGGAGGTGCTCGACGGCACCCCGATGCGCGCGCTCGTGTTCCTCCGCGGCTCGCGCGGCAAATCGATCCGCGCGATCCTCCAGCGCGCCGGCTACACGCCCGAAGATCGCGCCGAGGGCTGGCGCCTCCTCAAGCGCTCGTGCGGCTTCTTCGAGGACGACGACGTGCTCATCCAGGACGAGGCCGCCGAGGCGGTCAAGCAGCTCGACGCGTGGGACGAGGGCGGGTTCCGCCGCGCGCGCGCCGCGCTCGCGCGCCTGCACCCCGAGCAGTGCGACTTCGTGTTCCGCGGCGGCCTCAAGCCGACGCAGGGCCTCGCCGCGGTGATGGGCGTGATGACCTTCCTCGATCGCCTCGACGAGCTCGAAAAATCGCCCGAGCGCAAGTCGACCCGCAAGGCCGATCAAGCGGCGCTCGCCACGCTCGCCAAGCGCGGCATCGACGACGAGGAGCGCAAGCGCCTGCGCACGCTGGTGAAGCTGATCGAGGCGACCCCCGAGCTGCTCGATGACGGCGACGAGACCGACGACGAGAAGCAGGCCGCGCTCGTGCAGCTGCGCGCGTGGTTCGAGGACTGGAGCGCCACCGCGCGCACGGTGGTCACCCGCCGCGATCACCTGATCCGGCTCGGCCTCGCCAAGCGCAAGAGCGGCGGCAAGAGCGAGGAGGTCGAGGAGGACGAGCCGGCGGGCGACGACAGCCCGACGCCGCGCGTCGCCCCCACCAACGGCAGCGCCAGGCCCGAGGTGACGCCGGCGAGCTGATCTGACGCGCCGAACGCGGGACGTACGCGCGCCCGTAGGTCCCGCCGCGCGCGCCACCGTCAGTCAGACCCTGCGACGCCGTCCCGAGACCCACCGCCGCGGCCCCGAGACCCTCCGACGCCATCCCGGAGCTTCCGACCCGGGTCGCGACACCGATCGACGCGGGTAACCACGCGATCGGACTGGCCAATCAGGGTTGCAGTCCGGACGGCCAGACCTCCCGGATCGCGACGAACGCACACCCGATCGCGACGAACGGCGCCAAGGCCGGTAAGCGAGCCTCTTTCGCGGCGTCGCGAGGCTCCGGGATCGCGTCGGGAGGCTTCCCGGATCCGCCGGCAAGCCTCCCGGATCGCGTCGGAAGGTCCCCGGCCGCGTCGGAAGCAGAAACACCGAGAAAAGGAGGGGTCTCCATGGACCGCCCGCGCTACCACGTGCTCCCCGGCACGTTCGTCGCCCAAGGCTACGCGCCCGACGGCGACTCGATCCGCTTCGCCCCCGATCGTCTCGCCGCGCTCGACGAGCTCCCCGGCACCCTGCGCCTGCGCGTGGCGAAGGACACCTCGGTGCAGCTCCGTCTCGAGGGCATCGACGCGCCCGAGCTCCACTACCTCGCGCACGCCCAACGCCTCGGCGACGCCGCGCGCGACGCGTTGCTCCACGCGCTCGCCATCGACGACGCGCACGTCGAGCACGACTTCGTCACCCGCGCGCGCTACGTGCGCGGGACCATCCTGACCCGCAGCATCGATCCGAACGGCCGCGTGATCGCGTACGCGTTCCGGCACGTGGCGCCGCTCCACGTGCGATCGTCGGTGAACGCCGAGATGCTCCGCGCGGGGATGGCCTATCCCCTCGCCTACGACACCCAGCCCGCCGAGGACCGCCGCGCGTTCGCCGCCATCGCACGCCTCGCGCGCATGAAGAAGCTCGGCGTGTGGGCGATCGATCGCACGCCGGCGTTCCCGCTCGCGACCGAGCGCTCGATCGGTCCGCACGGCGCGCTGATCTTCCCGAAGCTGTTCCGCCGCTGCCTCGCGTACGTGAGCGAGCGGCTCTCGGGCTTCCGCGGCGACTTCCGCGCGTGGCTCGAGGGCGAGGCGGGCGCGGACAACGACGTGGTGATCGTGCGCGGCAGGTTGATGCGGTTGAGCGCGCTGGTGGAGGAGGTCGGGCGCGAGGTCCGGACGCGGGTGGATGGGGCGCGGGTGGTGTTCGTGGCGCGGTGAGGCGGTCCCGCGGCACGTCGCGCACGCAGCGCCGCACAGGCGCTCATCGAGAGCCGTGCACGCCAGCCTCGCCTACGTGAACGCCGACCTGCCTGCTGGTGTGTCACGCCGTGCGCGTCACGGCACGCTCGCCTTTGCCGACATCGAGGGCGCTGGCGTCGGCGGAGGATGACCAGCGAGCATCGCGAGCCCATCGCGCGCGTGAGCTTCGAAGCGCTGCTCGGGGATCTCCTGCCCGAAGCCCGCCTTCACGTCCGCGCGCACGACCGCTTCCAACTCGTCGGGGCGAAGGTCGAGAACCCATCGATACAGCCGATCGGCCACATCGCGACGCGTTCCGCGGGAGAACATGTCGCCGTTCTGATTGAGCGCCAGCGCGTACTCCAGATACAGCGCAGCGGTGTCGGGATCGAGGGTCGCCATGCGTGGGAGCACGCGCTTCATCGCGCGCTCGAAGTACTGCAGCGTGAAGTCGGCGCGGCTGCGTACGTCGAGCGAGGTGCCGAAGGGCAAGAGCTCCATCAGAAGGCCGTGCGGGAGCGCGCCGTATGCCTTCCCTCCACCAATCGGCGAGAGGTAGGCCTCTACCGGCACCGATCGCGTTGCCATCACCTTGTGCCGCGCGGCGAACGCGTCACGCACCATGCGGGTGTACAGGGCCTGATCGGTGCCTGCACCGGGATACGGTGGCCATGGCTCGGCGGGGTAGCGGCGCTTCAGCTGCTCGACGTACCACGGGTGGATGTGACCTGGGCTGAGGACGACCACATCAGGTCGTCGTCCCTCGACGGCCTGCAGATACCAGAGCGCGTGAATGTTGGTATCGCCGTGCACGAGGAGCAACGCGCCAGGTGCTGCGGCCTCTAGCGTGTCCTCTGCATTACGCCGCGCGAGATCGTGCCGACGCAGGTCGTTCTCCCGAAAATTGACCAAGAGGAGCGCGACCGAGGTGGTGATCGCGAGAGGCGCAAGCCAGCGCCGCTTGCCCTCATCGTCGAGCCACGCGAGCGCGGAGTCGGTACCGACCGTGGCGAACAACGCGAGGACCCACGTCGATGGGAGGAAGAACACCTCGATGTCGAGGACGTGGTAGCCAATGCAGACCGCTACGTTCGCACCGAGCGTCCACGCGAGCACTCGTCCCCCGACCCGCCGCGGTCGCTCGTCGCTGCGAAGCCACGAGAACGCGCCCACGACGCCGAGGAGCGCCGCGAGCCCGAGCTCCTTCGGAAGCGCCAAGAGGTGACGCTCGAGACGGCCCACGCCCTGGTCGAACGTTCCCTCCGTCCAGTGCCGCACGTACGGTGCGCCGCGCACGACGGTGAAGAACCGATCGAGCGTCTCGGGGTCGCCGATGTCGATCGCGGGTTGCGTGCGACTTCGGAGTGGCAGAAGGACGTACGGGAGGAGCGCCACCAGGGCCCCGGCGCCGAGGGGTATCGCCCGTCTGCGGTCCAAGCCGCCTACTGCCCACGCGATCCCGAGCATCGTCGGTGCGTACACGACGTTGAGTGGACGGTGCCCCATCCAGAGACCAAGCGCGATACCTGTGACGAGCGTCGCCCTCCACGGCCCGGCAGCAGCGAGAGCAGCATGCGCGACGAGCATGGCGAGCAGGACGTCGAAGCCATAGACCTCGATGGCGACGCCCTGCGACCAGAAGGTGGCGCCGAAGGCGAGGGCGACCGCGCCAACGCTCGCACCGACACGACTCGCGCCGATGCGTCTCGCGAGCAGCCAGAACGCGGTAACCGCAGCCGATGCATATACAGCCGCCACGACATTGGCTGCGAAGGCGCGATCACCGCGCACGAGCTTCATCAGCAGCCCGGTGACGAGGGTGAACGTCGGGTACCCCGGCGGATGGGGGATGCCGAACACCGCAGCGGCCGCCGCGAGCTCAGGCGAGTCTCCGACGTGGAACGTCCGGCACGCTGTGAATGTGTAGACGACGGCGCAGAGGGCTCCGATCGCACCGGCGACCAGCACGTCTCGCCGCTCGAGCGAGCGGGGCTCGAAGAGCCGCCGTGACTCCGCCGGCGGCGTCTCCGCGGCAGACGTCGTCTCGTCGCGCGGGATCCGCTTCTGGGGCGTCGTCACCACTTGACCAGTGTGGGCACGTTTCGGTTCGTCGTGGTGCCGTCGCCGAGCTGGCCGGCGTAGTTGCCGCCCCAGCAGGAGATGCCGGACGAGTTCAGCGCACACGCGTGGTAATAGCCCGCGGTCGCCTGCGTGACCCCCGAGAGGCCGGAGATGACTGACACCACCGTTCGATCGGTGTAGGTCGCGTCGCCGAGCTGGCCATAGAAATTGCCGCCAGCGCAGGCCATGGTGGCGTCGCTCCTCAGGCCGCACGCGAAGTTGTACCCGACGAACATTCGCTGCATGCCGTTGTACTGGGTCGCCGACGCGGGCGACTTGATCGGCATCGTGGACGTGTACCCGAACATCCCATCTGCATCCCGACCCCAGCAGCTCACTCCGGTGTCCGTGCGGACCGCGCACGTTCCCTTGTTCATCGCCCACGACGAATAGGCGCCGCTGACGGTCGTGGGCGTGTAATGCGGGCTCGTGTCGCCGCTGCCCACCTGACCGACGGCGTTGTAACCGAAGCAGTACAGTGTCGTCCCGCTCAACGCGCAGATCGTGTCCTGGCCGGCAACGATCTGCGAGACCGAGGTGAGTCCGGCGACCGGCGTTGGCACGAGGTACTTCGAGCCGGTGAGATCCTGTCCGCCCCAACACTTGACCGTGCCGTCCATCAGCAGCGCGCACGTATTGGCGAAGCTGAGAGCGAGAGCCTTCACGTCGGTCAGGCCAGGGACGGGTTTCGGCACGATGTGCGCGTCACTGGTCCCGTCGCCCAGCTCACCGTTCATGTTGGGTCCCCAGCACGCCACCGAGCGATCGCCGAGAACCGCGCAGCCATGGTAGAGCCCCAACACGACGCTCAGCGCTCCTTTCAGCGCAGGCACGGCGACAGGCGTCTTCCGGTCCGTCGTCGTCCCGTCACCGAGCTGGCCAACAGAGTTGCTGCCCCAGCAGCGCACCGATCGATCGCTGAGGATCGCGCAGTTCGCGTCTCCGAGTGTCGGCGCGAGATCGATCGGTGACAGACACGTGTTCGCCTCGCCGCATGCCTTGCCCGCGGAGCAGGTTCCGCACACGATGGTGCCGCCGCAACCGTTCGGATACGTGCCGCAGACCATTCCCGTCGGACATGCGGTGACGGGCGGCGTGCAGCCGCACACGCCCGCCGCTCCGCCGCCGCCGCAGGTCTGCGGCGCGACGCAGGCAGCACCGTCGCTGACGAAGGCGGAGCCGAGAGCGTTGCACTTCGTCGGCTGTGCCCCAGAGCACGACCGCGCTCCGGGCGTGCAGAACGTACAGCGTCCAGCAGTCGCGCTGCACGTCGCCGTTGGACAGGTCACGACCGACGTGTATCCACTGCCGTCGCTCTTGCACTGGCGAAGCGCGTCGCCGCTGCACGAATAGGCGGACGCCGTGCAGACCGGACCTGTATCGACGGCGACTTCGGCGGCATCGAATGCGGAGTCCGCGACGAGCGTGTCAGGCGCAGTATCTGGAGCACCGCCATCGACGGTCGTGTCGGGAGACGAGTCCGCGACGTCGGCCTTGGAATCCGCGACGTCAACCGCGGAGTCCGCCACGAGCGTATCAGGCGCAGTGTCTGAGATTCCGGTGTCGGCAGCTGTGTCGGCCGACGAATCGAGGGACTCCACGTCTGGCGCGTCGCCGAGGTCGAATGCCGCGTCCGAGGCCTCTGCGACCTCCACGTCGGCAATCGTGTCAGGAACGCTATCGCCGATGGCTGAATCGTCGACCGAGGTCTCGATCGTCGACGAGTCGACCGGCACGAGCCCCTCGCACTGCGTCTCGTCCAGTTCGCAGCCCGACGGGAACTCGGTTCGGAAGCACCCTGCGCCGGCGGCGAGAAGGGCCGCCGCGGACAGGACGCGGGCAAGTTGCGCGGATGCCCGCATGTTTCAGAACCTCCCCTCGACCGAGAACCCGAGCGTCGGTCCAACGAGCGGGGCGACGATCGCCGTCGTCTTCGTGGTCGGCTCGCCCGATCGCGTTGTCAGGGCGATGCCCACGCCGATCGCAGCGAGGGCGATGCCTCCGGAGACCCAGCCGATCGTTTCCCAGGTGCGGACGCGCGACGCGCCGGCCAGATCGGCGTCGCACTTTGGGGTCTTCTGCGCGGCGCAGTTCGACTCGAGATCGCTCTGCGCGGCCTTCGCCAGCACAAACGAAGCGGCCGAACCCAGCACCATCAGGCCGCCGCCGATGAAGAACGGCGTCGCACCGAGCGCACCACCCGAAGCTCGCGGTGCGGCATTGCCTGCCGTCGTTGCCGAAGCCGCGGGCGGTGGCGCGGTCTTCGCTGCCGATACGCTCCCGACCGGCGGCGCGATCGACGTATCGATCTCGACCTCGAGGTTCTGGCTGTCTTGCAGCGTCACTTTCTGGCGGAAGACTTCGACGTCACCGCGCTTCGCGACGACGACGTGGGTTCCAGGGTTCAGCGGAATCGTGACCGGCGGGCCGACGGGCTTGTCGTCGACCGTGACCCACGCGTCGGCCTTGCTGTTCGCTGCCAGACGGATCGTGAGCTTCGGCATGCGCGCGCGCAGGTCGTCGAGATCGCCCTGAACCGTCGAGCGGATCGCATCGGCCTTCGGATCCTTGAGCAGATCGGAGAGGATCTCCTCGGCCTCGATGAACCTCCCGAGGCGCACGAGCAGCGTCGCACGCTTAAGCCGCGTGTACACGTTGTGCTTCTCGGCGGGGATCTCGTCGAGGAGCGCGAGGGCCCTCTCGTACTCCTCGTTCTTCTCGGCATCGACCACGGCCTTGAACTTCGTCTCGTATCCGGGCGGCGCACCCTTCGGTGGCGGCGCAGCCCACGCAGAAGTGGCCGCGAGCGCAAGCCCTAGGACGAGTGGAACGAAGCGGCGCGTGTTCATCGGATGAAGGTCGACCGAAACGGCGGGTGAGTTGCGTCCTGCAGCGATTATCCCCGACCGCCGCGCGGTTCAAGCAACGCGGTCTACGCGTCCGCTCAACCGCCGCAGCGTTTGAGACCCGCCACCGCCGCCGCCATCGTCGGGTCCTTCTCCAGGATTTGGCGATAGACCTCACGCGCTCCAGCCTTCTTCCCGCGTCGTTCGAGGATCTGCGCGTGGAGCAGCTGCGCCTGCGTTCCACCGCCGCCAGCGACGGCCAGCCTCGCCTCCGCGTCCGCCGTTTCGAGATCGCCGGCATTGAGCGCGTCGACCGCGCCCTGATAGTGACTGGTCGGCTTCGGCTTCGCCGGAGCGGCGATCGCGAGGGGCTTTCCGGACGCGGGCGGTTGAGCGGTCGGGGTCGTCGACGCACTCATCGCGGTCGACGGGACCGGCGCGGGCGCGGAAACGGCCATCGTCGCCCCGATGCTCGGCGCCGGTGGCGATGCCGAAACGAGGTGCGACGCGACCGCGCTCGCCGCGGGCACCGCCGGCGCCCCACGATCGCCGCTGCGCACGACCAGCACCAGCGCGGCGATGCTCGCGAGCAGGACCGCGAGGCCGCCCATGGTCGCAGCGACGACGAGGAGCGGCCGGCTCGGCGCGATTGCCTTGCCCGGGACGGTATCCAACCCGGTGCTCTCGTCGTGGGTCCGCGTCGTCGCGCCGCCGGTCTCGACCGGCTGGGCGTCCGTCAATGCAACGAGCGCCTCGGTTCGCGCGGTCGGGTCGGCGCTCGCATGAATCACCGCCGTCTGTCGATCAGTCGACGCCGATCCAAGCACGAGCGCATCGGCGCTGATCGGCCGGGTGCTAGCGGGGTCCGTGCCGGAGCTCGCCAGCGCCGTCGCGACGCGCACGTGCGCGGTCGGGAACGCCTCAGACGGGGGCGGCCCGTCGACTTTGACTGTCGGACGCGCGCGCTCCTGCACCGTGCCGTCGTCGGGTGGCGGCGGTGTGCTGCGGGGCGCGGAGATCGGGGCCACAGACTGCGCGCGTGTCGACTCGAGCACCGCGTGCACGGCGGTCTGCATCTCCCGAGCGGTCTGGAAACGTTCGGCCGGGTTCTTCCGCAATGCGCACGCAATCAGCTCCTCGAGCGCCGGCGGGAATGGGCGACCGCTCCGCTGAGCGAGCGTCGGCGGCGGGGTGTAGATGTGCTGCCGAAGCAGCTCCTGCGCGTTCGGAGCGTCGAACGCAGGATCGCCGGTGAGCATCTCGAACAGCACGAGCGCGACGGCGTACAGATCGGCCGCGAAGCTGACCGGTTGCCCCTTCGCCTGCTCGGGGCTCATGTACTTCGGCGTGCCGATCGCGACGCCATGGGCGGTGTTCGGGCCGGTGCCGGTGTCGATGATCGACTTGGAGATCCCGAGATCGAGGATCTTCAAGCGACCGCGGGTCGTGAGGAAGAGGTTCGCGGGTTTGATGTCGCGATGGATCAGGTGCGCGTCGTGTGCGGCGGCAAGCCCATCGAGGAGCTGGAGCCCGAGGACCAGCGCCTGATCGAGACGCAACGCGCCGCGTTCACGCAGGGCCTGCAGCAGCGTGACGCCATCGACGTACTCCATGACGAAGTACGTGCGCCCATCAAGCGTCTCGCCGAGGTCGACGATCGGCGCGAACGCGTCGTGATTGAGCTTCGCCCCCCGCTGCGCCTCGGCGATGAACCGTCCGACGACGTCCTTGTTGGCGAGGAACTTCTGCTGGATCACCTTCATCACGAACGGCTTGCCGAGCCGCGTGTGCTCCACCAGCAGCACGACGCCATGCGAGCCTTCGCCGAGGACGCGCACCGGCTTGTAGTTCAGGCCACGCAGGTCTTCCATCGCAGGTCCCGGGGCGCGCTCCCGAAGCGGTCGCGAATCTCGGAGGGTACCACGCGGGAAGTGACCTGCCTCAGGCCAAGGCGAGCAGGGTGCCGAGGGCGCGCCGCCACCTGAGGACAGCTTCCAGTGACGCCGAAGCAACCGAGGCTCGGAATCGGTCGACACAGCCTTGAAGACCCGCGCCGGGTGGCAGCTCGCCGCTCCGCCCGCCCGGTCGAACCGTCGCCGGTCTCGCCGGCCCCACAGGAGTCGACACCCATGAACAAGAGCCTCTCGACCTGCGCTGCGCTCGCCCTCTCGTTCGTCATCGCCAGCGCTGCTGGCGCCGCCGAGCCGACGAACACGGACGACTCGACCCGCGGAGGCGAACCGTCGCCGCGAACGCCCCTCAACGCGGCGAGCATCGCCCTGCTCGCCGGCCACGGCTTCAAAGACGCGTTCAAGACCGGCTTCGGCGGCCGGCTCGGCTACACGCTGGAGAACAAGATCTACGTCGGCGGGAGCTTCGTCTACCACGTCGGCATCAGCGCCCCGCTCGTCCAAGCGAACGTCTGGTACGGCGGCGGAGAGCTGGGGTACGACCTGTTCGCCGGACCGTTCGTCGTCCGCCCCTACGCTGGAATCGGCGTCGCGAGCATGTTCGCGAGCGTCAACCTCCCCACCGTCGGCAAGACCACCGCCACCGACAGCCGCTTCGCGATCTGGCCCGGCGCGATGTTCCTGCTCCCCTTCGAAGAGGGCTCGGCCTTCGTCGGCGTCGACGCGAAGCTCGTCGTCGTCGACAACTCGAACGCCTTCAACACCTACGCGACCTTCGGCATGGCCTTCTGAGCGCAACAGGGACAGCGGGCGACCTTCGCCATCGTGCTCCAGGGCGACGTGCAACACGGCCTCTGGCAACGATGACCCTTCTCGAACGATGACGAACGCGCCGCCGACGGGAAGCTCTCCCGGCAGCACGGCGTCGCCTTGGCCCAGCCGGCAGCTCACTCGCAGTCCACCATCCCTACCGCGCGCGGTCCGCTTCCCCCCTTGCGCCCGCCGTTATCCGCCCTAAATACGAACCGTGGCCGAGCCCGAGCCCCCGCCCCGCCAGCGTCGCCCGCGCGGCCGACCGAAGACCGGCAAGGCCGGCCTGCCGCACCGCGCGCGCCCGGAGGTCTCGCCCTCGCACCCGCACCACGTCACCGTCCGCATGAAGCGCGGCACCTGGAACCTGCGCGCGCAGCGGTGCTTCCGCCCGATCCTCGAGGCGTTCCGCGGCGTACGCCGCCGGCCAGGCTTCCGGGTCACGCACTTCTCGGTGCAGGGCAATCACCTGCACCTGATCGCCGAGGCGAGCGAGCGGCGCGCCATGTCGAACGGCCTGCGCGCCCTTCTCATTCGCATCGCCCGCGCGCTCAACGGCGTCATGCACGCGCGCGGCTCGCGCTTCGCCGATCGGTACCACGAGAGCGTGCTGCGCACGGCGAGCTCGGTCCGTCGTTGCCTGCGCTACGTGCTCGAGAACCACGCGCGCCACCTTACGAAGCTCGGCAAGGGCCACCTCGCCGCGCCGGTCGATCGCTTCTCGTCGGCGGCGTGGTTCGACGGGTTCCGCCCCGGCGTCGCGCTGCCACCCGCGATCGGCGATCCGCCGGTCACCAGTCCTCGCTCTTCGCTGCTCTCGCACGCGTGGCGCACGCTCGGCCTTCTCGATGCGTTCGAACCGCCGCGCCCGACGCCCTGACCCGAGCGAGCGACGACCGATCGCCGTCGACCACCCTTCATGTCATGCCCGACCCGCACGATCTTCGCGTCGCAGCGCGGTTCGCTCGCTCTTCGGAGCGCGCGTCACCGTTCCACGGCGTCGGCTGATCGCACTTCGCGAGGCAGGTTCATCGCGTCGTCGTGGCCGCGACCTTCCATCACGCCGGCTCGGACGAGCTCTCGAACGCGCCAGCACACCAACTCTGGGGACATCGGATGATCGGCGAGCAGCGCCCCGAGCACGCGGCGGGCGTTCGTCCAATCACCGTTCTTGCACACGACCAACAGCTCCTCGTCGAACGCAGTGACCGGCAGATGCACGATGGCCTCGCCGTCGAGGACTCGAATCCACTCTCCCTCGCGCGCGCGGAGCTCCTCCCAACGTCGCGCACGGTCATCGACATCGACGACCTTCGCTCGCCGATTCCAGGCGGCGGCGGCTTCCTGCGCGTCGGCGACCGTGATCGCATCGTAGAAGGCCGGGCGCTCGACGCCGCCCCACGACGCCCCGCTCGCCATCACCGCCACTTCGTGCACGCGCTCGGGCTGGTCGCGAAGCCGCCAGCAGGCACGAAGCGCGAAGATGCGCTCCATCGCGTGCGGTCCGTGCCAGAGCAGCACGTCCTCGTCGCCCGCGCGAACCTGCGCCCACAGATCCGCATCGTCGAAACGTCGCGCCTCGTCGGGCTCGAGCGGCGCGCCGCGCAGCTTGGTCCACCACTCGACCCTCGACGCCGCGCCGTCGTCGGCATCCCGCAGAGGACCCTCGGCGTAATCGTCGCGCATCGCCAGGACGGGCTCGTCTCGTCCGAGGAGCTTCAGGGTCTCGGAGATCACCTCGGCAGCGGCCTCGCCGCTGGTCAGGTGGACGAACTTCCGGGTGGATGAGCGCATCGGATGGAGCCGTGCGAAGCAGGCTACCAGAGCGACCATCCACGACCACCACGCTCGCCGCGCGTCGCGACGGCCTCCCGATCGCGGGCCCCAAGCGGATCAACCGGCGCGAATCGCTGCGACGTGCGGTGCGAGCTCCCTTCGGGCCTCGTTCAGGCGGTCCACCGAGACCCATGCGTGCGCCGCGGCCGCTTCACGGTCCGGGGCGACCAGGACGACGTAGAGGTCCTCGGTCGCGTCGATCGCCCCGACGATGAACCGACCTTCCTTGTCACGGGCGATGAATGGCTTGGGGTGCTCCGCCTCCGCTGCTTGAATCAGGTCGATCGCTTCCGACAGAAGCGGGATCTCCGATTCGTCGAGCGGCATGCGCGCAGCCCAGAACGGCTCGCCCTCGGCCCCGAACAGGTAGACCTGCGAGGAGCGATGGCGAGCCATCAGCTGGTGAAGGAGACCGACGACGAAGGCGTCCGTGATCGGCTGCGCCCGCATACCGGAACGTTAGCATCGGCGTCGAACGTGTCGCCCCTCGCGAGCGGCTTCTCTCGGCGCGCGTGTCGGCGATGGACGAGGAGCCGGCCAGCCGCCGGCGCTCGTGCCTACTCGAACATCACCGCGTACGGCCGCTCGATCGCCTGGCGCACCTCGTCGATCCCGAACGTGCGCACGAAGCGCGCGGTCTCGCGACCGGCGAAGAAGAGGACGAGCGTGGGGATGGTGAGGACCTCGTACTGGCCGGCGGCCTCGGGCACCTGCACGGTGTCGACGAGGATCACGTCGAGGCGCGGGAACTCCTCGCGCACCAGCGCGAGCGCCTTCTGCTCGACGGCCGCGCCGACCTGGCAGCTCGGCTCGGTGAAGGTCACCATCGCCGCGTCCGACCCGGCCACCAGGCTGCGCAGCGCCTCGAGGCTGCTGGCGACGTGCTCCATCCGGTGATCCTGCACGACGGCGGTTGACTATTCAAGCAACGATGCAAATACTCGAGCCGGTGACCACCTCTCCCCGGCGCTTCAAGGACACGATCTACGAGCAGTTCGCCCGGCTCGGAAAGGCCGTCTCCGCGCCCAAGCGCATCGAGCTGCTCGACCTCTTGTGTCAGGGGCCGCGCACCGTCGAGGTGCTCGCCGAGCAGGCGGCGGTCTCGGTCGCGAACGCGTCGCAGCACCTGCAGGTCCTCCGCGCCGCGCGCCTCGTCGAGGCCGAGAAGAAGGGGCTCTACGTCGAGTACCGCCTCGCCGACGACGACGTGTGCGACTTCTTCCTCACGCTGCGCCGCCTCGCCGAGTCGCGGCTGTCCGAGGTCGAGCAGGTCGCGCGCGAGTACTTCGACGGGCGCGGCTCGCTCGAGCCGGTCGCGGGCGACGAGCTGCGCCGCCGCGTGCGGAGCGGCGAGGTCACCGTGATCGACGTCCGACCGGTCGAGGAGTACCGCGCGGGGCACATCCCCGGCGCGCTCTCCGTTCCGCTCTCGCAGCTGAAGGCGCGCCTCGACGAGCTGCCCAAGGGCCGCGAGGTCGTCGCGTACTGTCGCGGTCCGTACTGCGTGATGGCGGTCGAGGCGGTGGAGCTGCTCCGCAAGAAGGGCTTCCAGGCGCACCGCATGGAGCAGGGCGTGATCGAGTGGCGCGCCGGCGGCGGGCGCGTCGCGCGGCCCGGCAAGCGCGCGCGTCCATGAGCACGGTCCGGCTCGGGCTCCGCGAGAACCTCGGTCAGTTCTCGCTGCTCGTCGTGGTCAACGCGTTCGTCGGCGCGATGGTCGGCATGGAGCGCACCATCCTGCCGCCGATCGCCGAGCGGGAGTTCCACCTCGCCGCCAAGACGGCGGTGCTCTCGTTCATCGTCGTGTTCGGCGTGACCAAGGCGCTGACCAACTACCTCGCCGGCCGCCTTTCGGATCGCTTCGGCCGCAAGCACGTGCTGGTCTCCGGCTGGCTCGTCGCCGCGCCGGTGCCGTTCCTCCTGATGTGGGCGCCGAGCTGGTCGTGGGTGCTGTTCGCCAACGCGCTGCTCGGCGTCAGCCAGGGCCTCACCTGGTCGACGACCGTCATCATGAAGATCGATCTCGCCGGCCCGCAGAAGCGCGGACTGGCGATGGGGCTGAACGAGTTCGCCGGCTACTTCGCGGTCGCCGGGAGCGCGCTCGCCACCGGCTTCGTCGCCGCGCACTACGGGCTTCGCCCGCAGCCGTTCTACCTCGGCGTCGGCTTCGTCGCGATCGGGCTCTTGCTCTCCGCGGTCGTCGTGCGCGAGACGAAGCTCCACGTCGCCGCCGAGTCGCAGCTCCACGCGCCGCTCCCGCCCGAGGGCATGCCGACCCAGCGCGAGGTGTTCTGGCGCACGACGCTGCTCGACAAGAACCTGTCGAGCGTGAGCCAGGCGGGCCTCGTGAACAACCTCAACGACGGCATGGCCTGGGGCCTCTTTCCGCTCTTCTTCACCGCGGCGCGCATGGACCTCGCGCAGGTGGGTACCCTCGCGGCGATCTACCCGGCGACGTGGGGCATGGCGCAGCTGGTCACCGGCGCGTGGTCCGATCGGATCGGACGCAAGTGGCTCATCGCCTCGGGCATGTGGGTCCAGGCGGTGGGCATCGGGGTCGTCGTCGTCGCGCGCGGCTTCTCGGGGTTCGCCGCCGGCGCGGCGCTGCTCGGTGTCGGCACCGCGATGGTGTACCCGACGCTGCTCGCGGCGATCGGCGACGTCGCGCACCCTTCCTGGCGCGCGTCCTCGGTGGGCGTCTACCGGCTCTGGCGCGATCTCGGCTACGCGGTGGGCGCGTTGCTGGCGGGCGTCACGGCCGACGCGCTCGGGCTGCCGGCGGCGATGTGGATCGTCGCCGCGCTCACCTTCGGCTCGGGCGTCCTCGTCGCCGTTCGCATGCGCGAGACGCTGCGCCGTTCGCCACCGCAGCGCGACGCGACGCAGCCGCCCGCACCGCGCGCCGCGCGCACGAACCCCACCGAGACGTGACGCGCGCGACGGTCGCGGCTGCGTCGCATGGATCGGAGTGCTACATTGTCAGGGTGTTCAAGCCGATCTTCGAAGTCGCAAAGGAGCTCGCGCAGGCGCATCGCGCCGAGGACCCGGAGACCAAGTCCGTGTTCCTGGCGGAAAGCGACACCGAGGTTCGTCTCGTCGAGGTTTCCGGCTCGGTCGGCACGTCCGGCGAGGTTCTGCCGTTCCGCTTTGCCGCGAGGCCTGACCTTGGGGTGCCGTATGCTTCGGTCGTCGTCCTGTTGAGTGAAGACGATTGGCGCCGCATCGAGCGAGGGGAGCTCGCGTTGCCAGCTGGCTGGGGCACACCGAAGGCGCTGAAGAAGATCGCCTGAGCCGCCGATGGCCACTGACCGCGACTGGGCTGACGCCTACCGCGCGCAGGCGCGTGCGGATTTCGGTGCGGCTCTGCTCGCTGGGACGCAGTTCCCGTCGGCGTTCGCGATGCTGCTGCAGATGACGTTCGAGAAGTTCGGCAAGGCCGCGTTGCTCCGTTCCGGAGCGATCGCCCTGACAACCGCCAGGACATCGCACAAGGCGGCGTCTCGGATGATCGCAACGATGAGGCTGCAGCGCGGACTGATGGCTGCGATGGGCGGTCCGTACGCTTGGCACGCCGCGTTCGAGGTCGTCGAGGCGCTCGAGAACGCGCACCCGCAGCTCGCCGGGCGGGCGCCGGGTACGCCGCAGCTGGAGTACCCATGGGAGACGGCTACGGGCGCCATCCAATGGCCGGAGCGCGACCTCGACATCGCCGCGAGATTGGCCAATCCGCGGAGCGGGCTGGCCGCGCACGTCGTCGACTTCGCGACCAAGCTCGACCGCCACTTCGACGCGATCTTCCTCTGAGCTCGCGATCCGCGCGTCGTGCTGCGCGGAGCCGACAGAGTGCCGGGATGCTGCGACCGTGACCCCGCCCCGACGACCGTGATCCGGCGACTCGGCGTCAGCCGACGATGCGCTCGACGACCGGCTCCTCCTCGAGCGGCTCGCGCGCGTCGCGCCACTCGTCGGGCACGGTGGCCGCGGGCGCCGACATCGCGACGATACTCGCGACGATCGCGCACGTGGTGTCGCACCGTCGCGTCCGCGGGGAGCGGCGCCGCAGGCTCGATCCCGGCCCGCGTCTCGCCCAGAGGCGTGTGCGCGAGCACCGGCTCGAACAGATCGCGCGCGCCGTTTTCGAGCGACCGGCGCTCCAACGCGTCGCCCGCGTGTATGCTCGGCGCCGGAGCCGGACGATGATCGAGATCCTCGGCCTGTACATGTTCGCGCGGCGCGTCGCGGCGCTCGCCGAGTCCAAGGGGCGCTCGAAGGCGTGGGCGGTGCTCTGCGTCTTCGGCTGGATCGGCGGCGAGCTCGCGGGGTTCATCCTCGGTCGAGCGTTCGGGCTCGCGCAGTACGAGCTCTACGGCGTCGGGTTGCTCGGCGCGTTCGCCGGCGCGACCTCGGCGTGGCTCGTCGTGCGGAGTTTGCGGGACGGCACGCCCGCCGCGGCGGCCGGCGTCGTGAACGACCATTACGATCCGCAGAACCCGTACAGCCCGCCGCGCGTCGAATAGCAGCGAGCCCCGCGGCTCTCGACCGCGAGGCCCGTTGCGCATCCGTGCGCCGTCGTGCCTACTCCGCGACGATCACCTTGCTCTTGTACATCCCCATCCCGCACTGGAACCCGTAGGTCTTCGCCTCGCCGCTCGGCACGACGATCGCCACCGGCTTGTTCAGCGGCAGGTCCTTCTTCACCTTGAGGTCGGGGAAGTCGACCTCGGTCGCGCAGGTGTCCTCGGTCGTGCGGGTGAAGACGAGCGTCGTCTCCTCGCCCTTCTTGATGTTGATCTCCTTGGGGACGAAGCCCTCCTCGCCGGCCTTGATGTCGACCCGCTTGCCCTTGATGTCGAGGGGCGCGGCCGCCGGTGCGGCGGCGGCGGAGGCGGCGGGCTGGGCGGCCGGTTCTTCCTTCTTCTTGTCGCAACCGACGAGGGCGAGCGCGAGGGCGAGGGAAACGACGATCGAGCGCATCACGAGTTCTCCTTCTTATCTTGATCGTTATCCGAGTCTTCTTCCGAGGCGGCAACGGGGCCGCCCGCGAGGGCCGGGGTCGCCGGCCAGACGAGCTTTCGCGCGCCCGGCCGCACGACCATGTAGGCGAGCAGCGACGCGACGATGATCGCCGCTGCGCCCACGAGGATGGCGATGAGCGTCTGGTGCGGCACGCGGCGCGCAGCCGCGACAAGCGCGTTCCGTCGAGCGGCTCGAGCCGCTCCCAGAGGACCTGCTCCTGACGCCAGTAGGTGTAGATCACCGGGATGATCTCGCGCGTGAGGAACGCCGAGGTGATCAGGCCGCCGATCATCGGGACCGCGATGCGCTTCATCACGTCCGCGCCCGATCCGGTCGCCCACAAGAGCGGGATCAGACCGACGAGCATGGTCGACACGGTCATCAGCTTCGGCCGCACGCGGAGGACGGTGCCCTCCATGTGCGCCCAGATGATGTCGTCGAGATCGCGGATCTTGCCTGCGGCTTTTCGTCGCTCGTAGGCGTGATCGATGTAGACGATCATGACGATGCCGGTCTGCGCGGCGAGGCCGACGAGCGCGATGACGCCGACCCACACCGCGGTCGAGATGCGGTAGTCGAGCAGCCACATCAGCCACACGCTGCCGACGAGCGCGAACGGGATCGAGAGCAGGACGATCAGCACCTCGACCATGTTCTTGAACTGGAACCACAGGAGGAGGATGACGATCGCGAGCGTGAGCGGGACGACGATGCGCATGCGCGCCGCCATCTGCTCCATCAGCTCGTACTGCCCCGTCCACTGCAGGAAGTAGCCGGGAGGCAGCTGGAGCTCGCCCTTCTGCATGGCGTCCTTCACCGCCTGCTTGGCGTCGTTGACGTACCCGCCGATGTCGCGAGACGCCTGATCGATGTCGACGAACACGTAGCCGACGAGCAGCCCGTCCTCGTCGCGCACCATCGGCGGTCCGCTGACGATCTTCACGTCGGCGAGCTGGCCGAGCGGCACCCACGAGGGACCGTTCGCGCCGCCGAGGGGTGACGGCGTCGGCAGCGCGAGCCCGCCGGGCGCGACGAGGGGATCGCTGCCCGATCCGAGGCCGAGGCCTCCTCCGCCGCCCATGCCGGACATGCCGCCGCCGGTGGGGACGTCGCTCATTGCGCCGCCGCCCGAGCCCGCGCCGCCCGCGCCCGGGAGCTCGGGACCGGACGAAGAGCTTCCGCCCATCCCGCCCATCCCCCCGGCTTGGGCGAGCAGGATGCGGTCGTCGGGCGGGTCGAGGTAGACGGCGCCGGTGCGCCCGTCCATCGACGCGCCCATCGGCGCGCCCCCGCCGCCGCCGCCGCCCACGGGGACCAGCACCCGCCGCAGCTTGTCGAGATCGTTGCGGAGGTCCTGCGGGTAGCGCACGTTGATGGTGAAGCGCGCGCGCCCCTCGATGGTGGTGGAGACCGGCGCCCCGCCGACCGCCGCCTCGATCGTGCGCTCGACGTCGCCGATCGTGAGCCCGTAGCGCGCGAGGTCGTCGCGCCGGGGCACGATGTCGACGTAGAGCCCGCCCTGGTTGCGCTCGTAGATGACGCTGCGCGTGCCGGGGATCGGCGCGATCACCTTCTCGAGCGCCACGCCGATCTTCTCGATCTCGTCGAGGCTGGTCCCCTGCACCTTGACGCCGATCGGCGTACGCACGCCCGTCGACTGCATGTCGATGCGGGTCTTGATCGGCATGGTGAACGCGGCCGTCCACCCGGGGAACTGCATCTTCTTGTTCATCTCGGAGGTGAGCTCGTCCCAGGTGATCGGGCGCTCGTCCTTCCAGACCCTGCCGGCCGTCGACCTCAGCGACGGCCACTTCGACCACCACCGGTCGACGTGCACCTTGCGCCACTGCGCCTCCGGCTTGAGCCGGATGGTGGTCTCCACCATGGTCAGCGGCGCCGGATCGGTCGCCGTCTCGGCGCGGCCGATCTTGCCGAAGACGGCCTGCACCTCGGGGAAGCTCTTGAGGACGCGGTCCTGCGCCTGCAGCTGCCGCTTCGCCTCCTCGATGGAGATGTTCGGCATGGTGATCGGCATGTAGAGCACGTCGCCCTCGTTGAGCGGCGGCATGAACTCGTGGCCGAGCTTCCGATAGAGCGGGATCGCCGACATCAGCGCGAGCAGCCCGATGCCGATCGTCGACTTCGGCTTGCGAAGCGCGACGTACACGAACGGTTTGTACACCGCGATGATCGCGCGCGAGACCGGGTGGCGGTGCTCGGGGTAGATCTTCCCGCGGATGAGGAAGTCACGCAGCGCGGGCGCGAAGGTGATCGAGAGGATCGCCGAGGCGAGCATCACGAACGTCTTGGTGTAGGCCATCGGCTTGAAGAGCCGACCGGCCTGCCCGTTGAGCGTGAAGACCGGGAGGAACGCCACCGCGATGATCAGGAGCGAGAAGAAGATCGCCGGCGAGACCTCCTTGGCCGCCTCGGCCAGCAATTTGTGCCGCTCCTCCTCCGTATGTGGCTTCTCGAGCTTCTTGTGCGCGGCCTCGATCATCACGATCTCGGCGTCGACGGTGGCGCCGATGGCGATGGCGATGCCGCCGAGGCTCATGATCGTCGACGGGATGTCGAGCAGGTACATCGGGATGAACGCCAGCGCGACGGCGATCGGCAGCGTGATGATCGGCAAGAGCGAGCTGCGGATGTGCAGGAGAAACAGCGTGATGACCACGCTGACCACCAGGATCTCCTCGAACAGCGCGCCCTTCAGCGTCGCGATCGATCGGTCGATGAGGTCGCTGCGGTCGTAGGCGATCTCCACCTCGACGCCCTTGGGGAGGCTAGGCTTCAGCTCGTTGATCTTCGCCTTGACGCGATCGATGACCTCGAGCGCGTTCTCGCCGTAGCGCATGACGACGATGCCGCCGACCGCCTCGCCCTCCCCGTTCCACTCGAGGAGGCCGCGGCGGATGTCCGGCCCGAAGCGCACGTGGCCGACGTCGCCGACGCGCACCGGCGTGCCGCTCGGCCCGACGCCCTTGAGCACGATCTTCTCGAGATCGCCGAGCCCCTGCACGTAGCCGCGACCGCGCACGTAGTACTCGCGGCCGGACATCTCGAGCACGCGCCCGCCGACGTCCTCGTTCGAGTCGCGCACGGCGCGCGAGACGTCGGCGAGCGTGACGCCGTACGCCTTGAGCTTCTGCGGGTCGACGGTGATCTGGTACTGCTTCTGGTGCCCGCCGACGCTCGCCACCTCGGCGACGCCGGGCACGGCCCCGAGCGCGTAGCGCAGGGTGAAGTCCTGGAAGGTCCGCAGCTCGTCGAGCGCGTGCTGGCCCGATTTGTCGACCAGCGCGTATTGGAACACCCAGCCGGTGCCCGTCGCGTCGGGGCCGATCGTCGGGTCGGCGCCGACGGGTAGTCGGCCGCGTATGCCGTTGAGGTACTCGAGCACGCGGCTCCGGCCCCAGTACGGATCGGTCCCCTCCTCGAAGATCACGTAGACGAACGACATGCCGAACATCGAGAAGCCGCGCACGTCGGTGACGTGGGGCGCCGCGACGAGCGACGAGACGATCGGATAGGTGACCTGGTCCTCCACCAGCGTGGGGCTGCGCCCCATCCACTCGGTGAAGATGACGACCTGCGGATCGGAGAGGTCGGGGATGGCGTCGAGCTTGACCCGACGCACCGACCACAGCGACCCGACGGTCGCGAAGACGATCGCCAGGATGACGATCATCCGATTCTTCGCGCACGCTTCGATGATCCGCGAGACCACGGCTCACCTCCACGGCTTCGCGATGACGGCCTTGCAGTCGTCGACCATCTTGCCCATCCCGGCGTGCTGCTTCTCGCACGCGAGGCACTGCGCGTGCTTCTCCGGGAACTTCGCCTTGTCGAACTCGGTCTCGCAGGCCGAGGGCGGCGGCGCGGCCGGCTGTTGCGCGCCGGGCCCCTCGATCGCCGCGCGCAGCCGGCTCTCGGAGTCGAGGAGGAAGTTGCCCGTGGTGACGACCGTCTCACCGCCTTCGACGCCGCTGCGGATCTCCACCTTCTCGCCCGTCTTGATGCCGACGCTGACCCGACGCGGCTCGAACTTGCCGGCGCCCTTGTCGACGAAGACGTACTGGATGTCGCCGGTGTCGACGAGCGCCTCGCGCGGGATGACCACGCCGGACGACGGCGGCAGCGCGATGCCGACGCTCGCGTACATGCCCGGCTTCAGATCGAGCGTGGCGTTGTCGAACTCGAGCCGCACCTTCGCGGTGCGGGTGGCCGGATCGACGCTCGGGTAGACGAGCTTCACCTCGCCCGTGAGGACGTGATCGGGCACCGCGGCGAGCGCCGCGGTCGCCTTCTGCCCGACGCGGACGCGCGGCAGCTCGCCCTCGTAGACGTCGGCGAGGACCCAGATCTTCGAGAGGTCGGCGATGGTGAACAGATCCGCGCCCGCCTGGAACGACAGCCCCTGGATGGCGTTCTTCTGCACGATCCACCCGCTCGTCGGCGCCGAGACGCCGAGGTACTTGTGCGGCTTGCCGTCCTTCTCGACCGCGGCGATCTCGCCCGGAGGCACGCCGAGCAGCTCGAGGCGCTTCTTGGCGTCGCCGCTCAGATCGACGCCGACGCCGCCGGCGCCGAGCGATCGGGCGGTGAGGTACTCCTGCTCGGCGAGGTAGATCTGCGGGCTGTAGACGACGGCGAGCAGCTCGCCGCGCTTCACCTTGCGACCGGTCTCGGCGACCACCACGCGCTCGATGAAGCCGCCGTACCGGGTCGTGACCTTCACCACGCCGCTCTCGGGCGCGGTGACGAAGCCGATGGTGCGGATCTCGGGCACCAGCGACTCCTTGGACACCTTCGCCGTCTTCATGCCGATCAGCTGCACGCGATCGAGCGACAGCTCGATCGGCGCGAGGCCCGGCACGTTGGTCGGCACCGGCGACGGCGCGACCGCCACGCCGGGCGCCCCGCTCGAACCAGGCTTCGCGCTCGCCGCCGGACCGGCGTCGATCGTCTGGCGCGGCTCGAGGCGCATCTTGCAGACCGGGCAGCGATCCTTGTCGGAGAGCCCCGTCTCCTCGGGATCCATCGGGCACGCGTACGGATCGGCGGGATTGTGCCGGTGACCCTCGTGCGACTTGCCGGCGTCGGCGGCCTGACTCGTGCCGCCGTCGGCGCCCTCGCGCTTGACCAGATCCATGCCGCAGATCGGGCACTCGCCGGGGTGGTCCTGCACCACGCTCGGGTGCATCGGGCAGTAGTAGACCTCGGCCGACGCGCTGGCCGCCGGTTTCCCGCGCAGCTCGAACCCGTAGACGATCGCGGCCGCGGCCACGATCGCCATGGCGAGGACGATCAGCCAGCGCACGACGGCCATCAGGCGGAAACCTGGCGGCGGCGGCTCCTGTCCCTCGGGCAGCTCGTGTCCTTCATGCTCGCTCACGGCTTCGTCTCCTTGATCACGTCTTTCTTGTCGCTGGGAATGGGCCCGCCGATCGATCGCTCGACGTCGGCGATGGCCAGCTCGACCTGCGCGAGGGCGCGGTTTCGGTCGATGCGGATCTGCAGCAGCGTGCGCAGCGAATCGACGACCGACAGCGAGTCGCCGCCGCCGGCCCCGTAGTTCGCGAGCAGCGCATCGAACGTCTTGCGCGCCTGCGGGAGGAGGGTGCTGTCGATGAGATCGAACGTGTTGCGGGCCGCGCGGTAGCGGATGAGCGCCTCCTGCACCTGCAGCAGGATCGCGTCCTCGAGCGCCTTCGCCGCCGTCTTGTCGGCCGCGACCGTGGCCTCGGCGGCGCGGATCTCGTCGCCGTGGCGCGGGTTCAGCCACGGCAGGCTGAGCTGCACCATCGCCCCGAAGTTGTGGTTGTAGGGCCCCATCGGCATGAGCATGTAGTCGACGCCGAGCATCACCATCGGCACCTTCGCCTCGCTCTTGGCGCCGGCTACGGCGGCCTCGCTCTTCTTCACCGCGGCGCCGGCCGCCGCGAGCTCGGGGCGCCGCTTCAGGATCGCCGCGCGCAGCTCCTCGATCCGCGGCGCCACGCCGGGGAGCTTCGGCTCCGGCGGATCGCCGATCGGCGCGTCGAGCTTCCGCCCCATCAGGAGGTTCAAGCGCGCGAGCGCGGTCGACTTCTCCTGACCGAGCGAGATGATGTCGGTGTGCACGCGCGAGCGCTCGAGATCGAAGCGCAGCACGTCGGCCTGGCTGGTCTTGGCGACCTGCAGCTGCGCCTTGGCGAGCTCGAAGATCTTGTTGGTGATCTCGCCGTGCTCCTGGTGGATGACCTTCTCGCGATCGGCCGACCAGTAGGTCGACCACGCCTTGCGCACGTCGGCGACGACGTCGAGCTCACGCGCGCGCTGCGTCTGCAGCGCGATGTTCGCCTCCTCCATCGCCATGCGCGTCTGCGCGTCGAGCATGCCGCCCGCGGGGAAGCTCTGACGTAGCCCGAACATGTGCATCTGCGTCATGGTCGGGTCCCACGCGTAGCGCATGGGCTGCGCCCAGAGCTCGTACTTGAACTCGAGATCGGGCAGCCGCCCCGCGGTCTTCACGCGCGCGAGGGCCGCCTTGGTGCGCGCGCGCGCCTCGAGGACCGTCGGGCTCTTGGCGAGCGCGATGCGGGTGATCGCGTCGAGCCGCGCCTCCTTGGCGACCGTGGCCTCGTCCTGCTCCAGCGTCGGACCTTCGGCGATCCCGCCGGCGATGGCAGGCGCCACCGCCTCTTTTTCGACCTGCGGATATTCGGCGGGGCGACTCCCTTCGAGGGAGCAACCGACGACGAGCGGCAACAGCGCCGCCAACGACCATGCACGCATGAGGAGCCTCCGATCCCACGATCCCGGGACACGGGATGTCGGGGGGATCGGCCGCGCTCGCCCGATGGGCGGGTGCGAGCCGATCGACAACCAAGACGATCAGCGCGTCGACGCATGACACGTCGAGCGGGTCTCACGACGCGGCACCGAGTGATCAGGCCACGCCGCGACGACGAGTCGCGCGATCAGGCTCTGGGCGGGCGATCGAGGCGGATGTGCAGGAGGCGGTCACGCAGCGGCGTGACCTCGAAGACCTGGGCGGAGCCGGCGAGCGCGGCGAGCGGCACGAGATCGCCATGCGCGGGCGCGAGGGTCGCGGGCGCGGAGGACCCGCCGGGCGCCGGCAGGCAGCCGTCGGTGTGCTCGCCCTTCTTGCAGCACGGGCACTCCTTGCGAGTGGTGTCGTCGTGCTTGCAGTGACAGCTGTGGACGCTCTCGGCGATGACCCGGACCACCGCGGCGGCGGCCGGCGCGGCGGCCGTGCCGAGCACCCCGAACAGCGCGACGCACGCGACCAGCACGCGCAAGACCCGCCGGATGCTCCGGACGAGCTTGGCGCGGCGCGCGGCGACGCGGGGGTCCATGGCGGTCGACATGCTAGTACGGGAACGCGGCAGATGCACGTCGTGTTCCTACCCGGAGCAGGCGGGCGGCCGGCTAGAGCGCGCGCGATGCCGAAATGAGGACTCGCAGCGAGGAAGGCCTGGCGCCGTCAGCGATCGTGTCGGTCGCGCCCCCGATCAGCAGCTCCACGACCCAGGGCGACTGCACGACGCTTCGCATGCCCACGCTCGCCGAGAGGCGCAAAAGATTCGCAGACAACCCCCTCAGGTGCGCATCGAATGCATTGCCTGCTTCGAGCAGCACGAAGCCGTCGAGGAAGCTCCAGACCGGGTAGCGCCAGGTCGCCGCCGCGGCGATCGCGCTGCGCCCGACGAGCCTTCCTTCGAGGAACCCGCGCAGCGGCGCCGCGCCACCGAGGACGACCTGCTCGACGAACGGCGGCGCGCGCCCGCCCGTGGGATCGACGAAGCGGACCGTGCAGGCGAGCTCGACCTCGCGGCCGCGTCCCGCGCCGAGGAACGCCGCGAGCACGCCGCCCCACCCGATCCATTGGATCCTCTCGGCTGAGGCGGCCGATCCGGCCGCGTGCTCGACGTCGAGCTGCGCGCGGACGCCGGAGCCGCGGCGCAGCTCGCCGTGGCGACTCGCGCCGACGCGCACGAGCGGACGAGCGTCGAGCACGACCTCGAGGCGCTGCACGGCGACCGCGTAGTCGTCCATGAACGCGGAGGCCCTCCCGCCGCGCACACCGAACGAGGTCGCGACGGCAAGCCACGGCAGCGGCTGCACCTCGCTGCCGAGGGCGAGCTTCGCGCGCGTGACGGCGACGCGCGCGCGATGATCGGGCGAGCGCGGGCCGAAGCCGTGGAAGATGACGTCGGGGCGCCGCACGACGTCGAACGAGGCCGACACCGCGCCGCGCGCCACCGCGTGCAGCGCGGCGGCGCCGAGGGCGAAGCTCGTCGGACCGAACGTGTCGGCGCGCACGTGCAGCAGGTTCGCGGCGGTGCCCGCCTCGACGTGCGCGCCGAAGCGCGGCTTGAAGCCGAGATCGAGGACGACGATCGGCCGCACGTCGAAGCGATCGCGCGGATCGGGATCGTCGCCGGCCTTGCGATCGAACGGCAGCACGGCGACGCGCAGCGGCGCGCGGATGCCGAAGTCGTGAACGATCCGCAGCGGGAACAGCAGCACGCGCGGGATCCAGATCCCGAGCCCCTCGCGAGGTGCGTCACGATCCGGGCGACCGTCGTAGTCGGGCAGCGCCCGCTTCGGGGGGTCCGCGGCGGCCGCGGCGCCTTCGTCCGCGGTCACGAGCCCGAGCGCGACCAGCGCCGTCGCGATCCTGCGGAGCACGCCCACCTGCCCGATGGATGACCGCCGCGCGGCCGCGTCGCGCAGTACGCTATGAGCGCCCTCAGCTGCGCGCGGCGAGCCGCGCCTCGACGTCGAGCAGCATCGCGGCGAGGTCCTCGTTGTCCGGCTCCTTCATCGTCGCGAGCTGCAGCTGCAGGCGCGCCTTCTTCAGATCGCCGGCGGCGAGCTGCGCGTCGGCCTCCGCGGCGAACGGCGCGGCCGCGGCCGTCTTCACCGCTTGCCGCGCGGTGTCCGGGCGCTTGCGCTCGCCCTTCTCGGCGTGCGCGATCTCCTCGGGCGACATGCGCAGCGTGCCGGCCTCGAGGAGGCGGTAGTACCGCTGGCGGAGCGAGACGTCGCGCAGGACGCGATAGGCCTCGGCGCCGCGCCGGAACACCGCGAGCGCGGCCTCGCGCACGTCGTGGGGCGCGTCGGCGTACGAGTCGGGGTGGAAGCGCTCGGCGAAGGTGTGGAACGCGTCGATGATCTCTTCGTCGTTCGGACCCGGCTCGCCCTCGCGCGGCGGCGCCAGATCGAGCAGCGCGAGGTAGTCGGCCTGATCGAGCGCCTCGGCCCACGAGAGCACCAGGTGGTGATCCTCGGGGACCACGAGATCGACGGCGTCGAGATCGAGCGGCATCGTGTTGATGCGCCCGGCGGGCCGCGGCTGGCTCGGGTTGGCCTGCGACGGGCGCGGCGGGAGGCTGGAGCGACGATCGACCATGGATCCTCAGGACGTCCTTCCGACCTTCAAGGTCGCAGAGACGGCGCGCGCGGTCTCCGGATCGCGCGCCGACACCTGGAGGATGCCGTCCGCGTCGAGCGCGAACGTCACCTCGACCTGCACCTCGCCGCGTCGTGCTTCTCGCAGGCCGTCGAGCGACAGCTCGCCAAGCAGCACGTTCTCGCCGAGGCTGCGCCCCTCGCCCTGGAACACCCGCACCGTGATCGCGCCCTGCCCGTCCTTCGCGGTCGTGAAGATGCGCGTCTGCGAGCAGGGCACCGCGGTGTTGCGCTCGATCACCGGCTCGACGAACCCGCTCACCGTCTCGACGCCGAGGGTCAGCGGGGTGACGTCGACCAGGAGCGGTCCCGCGCGCTGCGCGCGGCCGGGGAACGCGCTCGGCAGCGCCGGGTTGCGCCTCCCGGACGCCGTCCGCGCCGACTCGGAGCGAGGCTCGCCGTGCTCGGGTCGCTCGTGGCGCACCAGCGCGTCGGCCTGGATGGCGGCGCCGATCGCGACGACCTCGTCGGGGTCGAGATCGGTGCGCGGCGGGCGCTGGAAGAACTGCTCGATCTTGCGGCGGACCAGCGGGATGCGCGTCGAACCGCCGACCAGGAGCACGTCGCCGAAGTCGCCGATGCCGAGCTTCGCGACGGCGAGCGCCTCGCGGCACACCTCGATCGAGCGTTCGACGAGCGGCGCGGCGAGGCGCTCGAACGACGCGCGCCGCACCAGGATGGTCGCGCCGATCGGGTGCCCGTCGGCGAAGGCGGCGAGATCGCGGAAGGTGATCTCCACCTCCTCGCGATCGGAGAGGGCGATCTTCACCTGCTCTGCGTCGGTCGACAGCCGCTCCATCACCTGAACGTCGCCGCGCGGATCGAAGCGCGTCTGCTTGAGGATCTCGGCGCGCAGTTCGTCGACGATGAGCAGATCGAGATCGTCGCCGCCGAGGAAGCTGTCGCCGGCGGTGCCGAGGACCTCGAAGACGTTGCTCGACAGATCGAGCAGCGTGAGATCGAACGTGCCGCCGCCGAGGTCGTAGACGGCCACGCGCTCGTGCGCGCCCGGCGAGGTGCGCCCGAGACCGTACGCCAGCGCGGCCGCGGTCGGCTCGTTGAGGATGCGCAAGACGCGGAGGCCCGCCTCGGAGCCGGCCGCCTTGGTCGCGGCGCGCTGCCGATCGTTGAACGACGCGGGCACGGTGATCACCGCCGCGTCGACCGTCCCACCGAGGACCTTCTCCGCGAGCTTCTTGGCGCGCTGGAGCACGAACGCGCTGATCGTGTGGAGATCGAAGGTGCGGCCGCGCGACACCACCAGCGGCAGGCCATGGGCGCCCTCCTTCAGATCGAACGGCAGGTAGGTGCGGGCCCGCACCACCTCCTCGCTGCTCCACGCGCGACCGATGAGGCGCTTGACCGAGTGGATGGTGTTCTGCGCGTCGATCCGGCGCCGCTCGCGCGCGCGACGACCCACCAGGACGCCACCGTTCGGGGGAAACGCAACGACGCTCGGGATCAGCCGGTCGCCCGCGTCGTCCGAGAGGACGCGGGCCGTGCCGTCGACCACCGCCGCGACGACGGTGTTCGTCGTGCCGAGATCGATTCCGACCGCGTGGCCCATGGACGCAGGAGGATACACTCGGGACCCGGCGCCGAGCGCGTACACTGAACGATCTTTGGGTTAGCATGTCGCCGTGGACCAGCTGCTCCCGGTCGTCACCGCGACGCTGACCACGCCGGAGGAGGTCGCCGAGGCGATCGAGCGCGCGCTCGCGGACGGCGTGGCGCTGCTCGCGCTCGACGCGCCCGTGGAGCCGCACACGCATTACGCCGTCGATCTGGTGGCGCCCGGCGCCGCTCCGATGACCCTCCTCGGCATCCTCGCGGGCGAGACGGTGCTCGGCTACACGCCAATGCGCCTGTCGCCGCTCGGCGACGACCAGATCGACGAGCTGCACGCGTTCCTCGAGCGGCACAGCGTCGGACCGGAGAGCGGACGCGGCCCGAGCGGGCGCTACCCCGCGCCGGGTCGGAGCGGCGAGTGGCAGGGCAAGCGGCGGACGACCGCGTCCACGCCGCCCGGGACGCCCGAAGGCGAGGACGCGACGCCCGAGCGCCTCGTCGGCCAGGTCCTCGGCGGCAAGTACCGCATCGAGTCGGTGCTCGGCGGCGGCGCGATGGGCATGGTCTACCGCGCGCGGCACGTCGCCCTCGACAAACCGCTCGCGATCAAGGTCCTCCACCGCCGCTTCCAGCAGGACACGCAGTTCGCCGAGCGCTTCCACCGCGAGGCGCTCGCCGCGAGCCGGCTCGATCACCCGAACGTGCTGCGGGTGGTCGACTTCGGCGACGAGGACGGCCTGCTCTACATCGCGATGGAGCTGCTGACCGGGCGCGATCTGCGGACGATCCTCGCAGAGGAGCGCTCGCTCGCGCCCGTGCGCGCGATCGAGATCATGAGCCAGATCTGCGCGGGCCTCGCGGTCGCGCACGAGGCCGGCATCGTCCACCGCGACATCAAGCCCGAGAACATCGTCGTCACCTCCGGGCGCGACGACGAGGGGCGCCTCGTCGAGCAGGTGAAGGTCTGCGATTTCGGCATCGCCGCCGTGAGCGGCGCGCAGGGCCTGACGAGCCGCTCGGGTCGGCGGCTCACCGAGGAGGGCGCGATCTGCGGCACGCCGGAGTACATGGCCCCCGAACAGGCGCGCGGTCGAGACGTCGACGCGCGGGCGGACATCTACGCCTGCGGCGTGATGCTCTACGAGATGGCGACGGGGAACGTCCCCTTCACCGGGCCCGATTTCGTCTCGGTGCTCGTCGCGCACGTGACGCTCGACCCACGCCCGCCCTCGTCGATCGACGCGGCGATCGATCGCCGCTTCGAGCACGTCATCCTGCGGGCGCTGGCCAAGGATCCCCGGGCGCGCTACCAGACCGCGCGCGAGGTGCGCGCCGAGCTGCGCGCGATCCTCGAGAGCACGCCGAGCGTGCTCCCGGTGACGCGGCAGTCGCGACGGGAAGCGGCGACGCTCCCGCCCTTCGCCGCGGCTCCCGAGCGCACGCCGCCGTCGCAGCCCGAGGTGGCGCGCCCGCTGTCGGCCGGCCCCCTCGAGGACCCGCAGGCGCAGTTCCCCGAGTTCTTCGTGGCGTTCACCGCCGCCGTCGCGCGCACCAGCTACTACGAGCGCGGTCACCCGGAGTTCGTCCGCGCGATGTCCCGCCTGGTCGCCACCATGGGCCCGCCGCTCGCCGGGCGCGGCGAGCTGTCGTTCGCGCGCATCGATCTGCCGACGGGCGCGATCGATCTGCAGGTCCTCACCGGTCTCGGCGAGCTGCTCGATCTCAAGCGCGTGCTGCCCCCGAGCATCGCGTCCTCGCACGGGCCGCGGCTCGCGGAGGCGTTCGCGCGCAAGCACCTCGTGACGCTGACCATCAAGGAGGGGATCGACGCCGGCGACATGGCCGACATGGTGGAGCTGCTCTGCGGGCCGGAGATCCCGGTCGAGCAGCTGAAGTCGCAGTTCCTCGCCTGCGGGATGCGCCACGTCTCGGCGCTCTTCACCGGCGACCTGCTCGGCCGCGAGCGCCGCCTGCCCTGGCAGGTCGATCTGTGCATCTCGCGCCTCGCCCGCGATCTGCGCGCGCTGCCGCTGCTGCGAGGCCTCGATTTCGCCGGGCTGCGGCGCCTGCGCACCCAGCTCATCGGCGACGTGCTGCGCATGCTGCGCGGCGCCGATCAGGTCCGGCTGCTGCTCGCCAACGCCGACCTCATCGCCGCGTCCACGCGGCACGTCGCGGAGCTCGCCGATCTCGATCTCGCCACCGCGATCATCGACGCCCTGCCCCAGCCGCTGTGCGTGCGCCTCGCGAGCCTCGTGCTCGACGAGCTCGAGGCCGACGCGCTCGCCGGCGAGGCGCGCAAGCCGCCGGTCGGGCACGGGCCGAGCGCGCGTCGCATCGTGCAGATCCTCGGCGCGCGCTTCGTGCGCCTGCGCACGGTCGAGAGCGACGAGGTGCTGCGCCTGCTCCACGATCGCGCGGTCGTCGCCTTCGACGAGCTCCCCGCCGATCTGCAGGCGTGGGTGCAGGCCGAGCGCGAGGCCGGCGCCCTCACGCGCGATCCCGATCAGATCCTGCGCACGCTCGACACCGACAGCGACGAGGCGTTCGCGACCGCGCTGCACACCGCCGGCCTGGCCATGCGCGTGCTCGCGCGGCGCGGGGAGGCCGTCGCGCTCTACGTGATCGTCACCCGTCTCGAGCAGCTCGCGCGGGGCGGCGCGTCCAGGTCCCGGGCTAGCCTCGCGCAGAAGGCGCTGCGCGCGATCGCCGATCCCGAGGTGCTCGGCACGATCGCCGACGCCTTCCTCTCGGGGCCGGCCGACGTGCGTCCCTCCGCCCGCGGCATCCTGCTCACCGCCGCCGAGGCGGGCGCGCAGGCCCTCATCGAGGGGCGCGGGCGCAGCGCCGAGAAGGTCGGGCGCGGGCGGTTCGTCGAGGCCATGCGCGAGCTCGGCGCACGCGCGCAGGCGGCGCTGCTCGCGAGCCTGCGCACCCGCGACGCGGCCGATCCCGACGCCGCGCTCGTCGAGGACCTGCTCCGCGCCATCGCCGAGGTGCAGGACGACGCGCTCGGGACCGAGGTCACGCGCTTCCTTCAGCACCGGGTCCCCGCGGTGCGCCGCGCGGCGACCTCGGCGATCACGGCGCTCTGGCACCTGCGGGCGCGTCACGCGCTGGTTCAGGCGCTCGACGACGTCGACGAGAGCGTGCGCATGGTGGCGATCACCGGCCTCAAGAAGATCGGCGCCGTCGATCCCGACGTGGTGCGGCGGCTCGGCAAGGTGCTCGGCATGGGCACCACGGCGAGCGACGAGCTCCGCGCGGTCGCGGCGGCCGCGCTCGGCGCGGCGCAGCTCGCCGGGCGCGAGGAGGCGGTCGCCATCCTCGCCCGGGCGATCGAGCCGCGCAGCCGCAGCGTGGTGTCGATGTTCCGCGGCGCCGACGCGGAGTCGGACTCGACCATCCTCGTCGAGACCATCGCCCGCTCGCTGATCGCCATTGGCGGCGAAGAGGGGCGCAAGGCGGTCGAGAAGCGCGCCGGAAAGAGCGGCGCCGAGCTGCGCGCCAAGCTCGGGGCGATTCTCAGGCAATGAGGCGATGAGGGCGATGAGCGCGATGAGGGCGATGAGCTACCGCGCGCCGGGCCCGCTCCGCGGCGTGTACCTGCTCGCACCGGGGCTGCACTTCCTCGGCCCCGACGACCCGCGCCTCGATCGGTTCTGCCGGATCCTCGCGAGCTCGGGCGCGCTGGTGCTCGCGCCGTTCCTCCCGGATCACGTCGCGCTGCGCGTGACGCCGCACACCACCGACGACCTCGCCGCCGCGTTCGACGAGGCCGAGGCCATCGCGCGCGCCGAGCGGCTGCCGCGGCCGGCCGTGTTCAGCATCTCCTTCGGCTCGCAGCCGGCCATCGCGCTGGCCGGGCGCGACAGCCACCGCGATCGCGTCGGCGCGCTGGTCCTCTTCGGCGGGTTCGCCGAGTTCGCCGAGACCGTCCGCTTCTGCCTCACCGGCCGCGCGGAGCACGCGGGCGAGCGACTGCAGATGTCGCACGATCCGCTCAACGCGCCGGTGGTCTGGCTGCACCTGCTCGACCTCGTCGACGTGCGGTGCGATCGGGCCGCGGTGGAGCGCGCGCTCCGCGTCATGGTCGAGCGCACCTGGGGGCGCGCAGAGCTCAAGGCGAAGGGGGCGCGCGATCCCATCGCCCACGCGATCGCCGCCGGGCTGTCGCCGGAGGATCGCGAGGTGTTCCTGCTCGGCTGCGGCCTGCGCGAGGGCGCTCCGGCGTGGCTCGAGCGCGCGCGCGAGCGGCTCGAGGCCGCGTACGCGTTCACCGATCCGCGGCCCCACCTCGCGCGCGTCCGCGCGCCGGTCGCCATCCTGCACGGGCGCGACGACGACGTGATCCCCTGGTTCGAGGCCCACAAGCTCCGCGCGGCGCTGCCGCCGTCGCACCCGGCGCGCACGCTGCTCACCGGGATGTACGGCCACACCGGGGCGGCGGCGATCGATCCCCGCGCGCTCGGGCGCGAGCTCGCGAGCATGATCGAAATCGCTCGGACCCTCGTGCAGGCGCCGGCCGGAGGCTGGACGAACGGTTGACGCCGGCATTCTTGCTTGCGGCGCCCGCGCCGCACGACCAACCGGAGGTCATGCGCGCGCTCCGCCACGTCCTCCTCGCCCTCGGCGCGACAGTCGCCCTGAGCCACGCGGTGTCGTCCTGCACGCCCCCGCCCGCCGCGCCGGCCGAGTCGCCGGCCGCCACCAAGGCAGCGCAGCTCGAGAAGATCGATCTGGTGGTCGGCACCGGAGCCGAGGCGCACAAGGGCTCGGCCGTCTCGGTGCACTACGTCGGCCAGCTGCAGGACGGCACCGTGTTCGACAGCTCGCGCGCCCGCGATCAGCCGTTCACCTTCATCATCGGTCAGGGCAAGGTCATCCGCGGCTGGGAGCAGGGCGTGCCCGGCATGCGCGTCGGCGGCAAGCGCAAGCTCATCGTGCCGCCGCAGCTCGGGTACGGCGAGGACGGGCAGCCGCCCAAGATCCCGGGAAACGCCACGCTCGTGTTCGAGATCGAGCTGCTCCACGTCGTCGACTGACCGCGCGCGCCCTACCATGTCCCTGATGGATCGCCGGCCCGAGATCGTCCGCATCGACGACCTCGGCACCGTGCGTCCGGTCGACAAGAACGCGCAGCTGCGGCTGCGCGCCGGCAAGGGAAGCTACCGCGTCGTCCCGAGCCCGCCGCGGTTCGTCCTCCTCGAGCGCGTCTCGCCCGAGGGCGCGCGCACTGCAGGCGGCGACGGCGAGCAGGCGATGCACCTGCGCGTGAGCGGCGAGATCGCCGCGCCGGGCATGCTCTGCGATCTGGTCCTGCTCATCGCGCAGGCCGGCTGGCGCGGCGAGCTCGTGGTGTGGTCGACGCCGCTCGACCAGGAGCCGATCGCCCGTTCGATCTTCTTCGAGGCGGGCAACGTGCTCGGGGCGCAGTCCACCGCGCCGGGCGAGCGCCTCGGCGAGATCATGGTCCAGCACGCCGCGCTCGACCGGCAGCAGATCCTCGCCGTCACCAAGAAGGTCACCCCCGAGCGACGCTTCGGCGAGACCGCCGTCGACCTCGGGCTGATCTCGCGCGAGCGGCTGTTCGAGTGCGTGCGCGCGCAGACCGAAGAGATCTTCTTCCAGGCGATACGCGCGGCCGAGGGGACCTATTGGTTCCTCGACGCGTTCGATCCGGTGCGGCTCGCCTACCGCGACCACGTCAGCGCGCCCGCGTTCCTCGTGCAGGCGGTGCGCCGCCTCGACGAGGGGAAGTTCTTCCGCGCGCGCATCCCGTCGAACGCGCACGTGCCGGTGCAGCTGCCGACGCGCGCGGAGCCTCCCGCCGAGCTCGTGCGCGTGTTCCGCGCGTGCGACGGGCGACGGTCGGTCCACGAGGTCGGGCAAGCGTGCGCGCTCCCGGAGTTCGAGACCACGCACGCGCTCTACCAGCTCAGCCTGGGCGGCTTCGTGCAGATCACGTCGCCGCGGCCCAACGCCCCCGACGCGGTCGTCGGCATCTTCGATCAGGCGATCCGTCCGATCCTCGCAGCGGCCGACGCGACCGGCCGCGGCGGCGAGCTCCGGGTGCGCCTCGCGGCGTTCGCCACCGGCGTCGGCGTCTACGACGCGCTGTTCCTCGGCGCGGGGCCCGCGCCCGACGGCTCGCTCGATCCGGCGCGCGTCGCCCACAACCTCGCCGCGCTCGCCGGCGACGATCCGACCGCGGCGCTCGCCCAATGGCTGCACGACTACCTCGCGTTCGCGCTGTTCGACGCGACGACCGAGATGCCGCGCGCGGCGGCGCGCGAGCTGACCGACGCGGTGGCCCCGCGCATCGCGATGCTCGCTCCGGCCAACGTGCCGCCCTCGGTGTCGGCGGCCGCGAACGTCGAGAAGCGCGCCGGCGAGGCCGAGCACGCGGCGCGCGCCGTGCGGCCGCCGCCGCCGCCTCCGCAGATGTCGCCGCCGCCGTTCCCGAAGGTGACCGCGCCGATCATCCACCCGGCGCTCGACTCGGCGGTGACGGTGCCGAACCCGGCCGCCGAGATCAGCGTCTCGGACCTGATGCCGGCGCGCGGCGCGGAGCCGTCGCCGCCGCCGAAGCCGAGCCTGCCGGCCCTGCAGCAGCTCCCCGCCGACGAGCCGCCGACGTTGCCGATCGTCGGACCGCATCGTCCTGCCCCGATCGTCTCGCCCCCGCTCGAGCCTGCGCCCGAGCCGATGTGGGCCGCCGTCGACGCGCAGCGGGCGCGCGCCGCGCGCCGGAAGACGACGGTCCGTCGGGCGCTGACGGGCGTCGCCCTCGCGCTGCTCCTCGCCGCGGGAGGAGGCGCGCTGGTGGTGACCGGCGTGCTCGGGCTGCCGGGCGGCGACGCGCCGACCGAGCCGCCGAAGACCACCATCCCCAAGCAGCCCGCGAAGGCGCCCGTCGAGGCGACCGGCGGCGGACAGACCGCCGAGCCGAAGCCGCCCTCCGAGACGGCGCCCACGGCGAGCGCGCCTCACGCGCCTCAGGCGCCTCATGCGCCAGCCGCGCCTCATGCGCCAGCAGGGGCCGCGAGCCCTCCGGCCGCGAGCCCTTCGGCGGCTGCGAGCCCGCCCGTCGCGGCGAGCCCGCCCGAGACGCCCGCTGCCGGTCTCTCCGCCTCGCAGGGGCGCCTGATCACCACGAAGTGCCCGGCCGGGTTCCGCGTGTTCGTCGACGGCAAGGTCGCCGGCAACACGCCCGAGCCGATCGTCGTGACCTGCGGCACGCGCACCGTGAAGGTCGGCAGCCACGGCACGCCGCAGAAGGTCGGCGTGCCGTGCGGCGGCGAGATCGAGGTCTACGCGCGCTGACGCTCCCGCCTCGAGGAGCGGCGACGCGTGACGACGACGACGATCGCGAGCGCGGCGAACGACGCGCCGAGGCTACGCGTCGCCCCTTCCGCCGCGGGTGCGCTGCGGCACGCGCAGCTCCCCTCCATGTCGGCGACCGCGTCGGCCGCGGGCACCGAAGCGTCGTCGTCGCCGATCGCGGCGTCGGGCGCGGTGCCGCCGGTCGTCTTGGGGAAGGCGTCGTCGACCAGCCACACCTCGGGGCCGGAGCCCTTCACGAGGAACGGCGCGTTGCGCACCACGGGGCCCTTGGGGAGCGCGGCGATCTCGGCCGCCGCCATCGTCTCGATGGTGGTGCCGTCGAACGACCAGGCGACCAGGACGTCGGGGTTGGGGACGTGACGGCGCAGACCGCCGTCGATCAACCACACCTCGGGCGCGCCGTCGTCGCCCTTCACCAGGCGCGGGACGGGCGGCAGATCGACGCCCTTCTCGCGACCGGCGAGCTTCGCGTCGTCGACCGCGACCTGGTGCCAGATCGGGTCGAAGCTCCACGACGCGTAGGTCTTCGGATCGGGCACGTGGCGCAGCACGCCGTCGGGGATCACCGTGACGCAGGTGATCGTCTTCGGCCCGCCCGGGAGCTCGGTGTTCGCGCCGCCGGCGCTGTCCATCGCGAGCGCGCGCACCTCGTGCGCACGGCCGTCGAGGAACGAGAGCGGCACCGGCGTGGAGAACGCGTGCTCGCAGCTGCCGAGCGGGCCGCACAGATCGTCGCGCTTCTCGGAGGCGGTGAGGTTGAGGACCGTGGCCCCCGCGTCGCCGACCTTGCCGTCGATGTAGAGCCGCACCGGGATCGGCTTGTCGGCGACGTCCGGATCCTGCGCCCACCCGCGGACGACGTCGCAGGACGCCGAGTCGAGCTGACCCTTGGGCGGATCGTTCACGTCGGGCGGCGGTCCGATCAGGCTCTTGTACGACTCGACCAGCGACAGGTACGGCGGGACGTAGACCGAGCCGACGCCGGTCACGTTCTGCCGCATGTTGAAGTGCAGGTGGATGGTGGTCGGGGTGCTGCCGAAGACGTTCGAGACCTTGCCGAGGCGCTGCCCGCGCTTGACCTTCGCGCCGAGCGACACGGCGACGTTCGACATGTGCAGGTAGTCGTAGCGCGTGCCGTCGGCGGCGGTGAGGTAGACCGAGTAGCTGCCGATGTTGGTGATCGTGCCGTCGGTCGTGGCGACGGCCCAGTGCACGTCCTTGGCGCACGTCGAGGCGCGGATGTCCTGCCCTTGATGGCCGGTGCCGGCGGGGCACAGGGGCATGTCCCACGAGCGCGTCTCGCAGTAGTTGTCGCGCCACGGGTAGGAGTAGTTGCTCGTCGAGCACTGCGTACCGCCGGGGCCGTTCATCCCGCCGGCGCCCCACACCTGCGAGTTCGCGTACGCCGGCGCGACCTCGATCGGGAAGCGCATGCCCGGCGCGTACACCTTGGTGTCGACGCGGCCCTTGCCCGAGCCGGAGACCAGCTCGCCGGGCGGGCGATAGGTGAAGTCCGCGGCCGACGCGCGCGGGGAGACGGTGGCGACGAGGCCGAGCGCGGCGAGGAAGAGGACGCGGCGGCTCATCGCGCGCCCCCGTTCGACGCCTTGCCGCCGACGAACGCCAGATCGCTCGTCAGCTCGAGGATCGGCGCGTCGGTGGCGCAGCGCGCGTCGGTCGGCTCGTGGCACTCGAGGTCGACCGCGTAGCTGATGCCGTGCTCGCGCCACGCCGCGTTCCAGATGCCCTCGTTGCGCGAGACGAACCCCGGCACGCCGCGCACGACCTGCTTGCCCTTGGCCGGCGGGATGTCGTCGTACTTGTACTCGATGCGGGTGGCGTGCACCGAAACGGTCATGCCGTCGTGCGTCGCCGAGAAGGCGAACCAGTGCTCGTCGGACATGACCTTGCCGACGGCGAGCAACTCCTTGCGCTTGGGGACCAGCACCGGCACCGGCGATCGCGCCGCCGCGGCGCGCGAATCGGCGTCGAGCAGGCCGAGCGCCTCCTGATCGGGCGCGGTCGGCCAGGTCGCCGCCTCGACCGCCGTCTTCTTCTCGGCGGTCTCGCGCGGCGGCTCGCGCGGCGGATCGCAGGCGGTCGCGAGCACGGCCGTGACCGCGCAGGAAAACAGGAGCAAGGCGCGGCGCATGACGGGCTCGAATGTACCGCAGCCCGCAACGGAGGCATGCTCCGCGCGCGCCGGACGTCCGGAGCGGAGGAGGGCAGCAACGTTGGTGTCACGTCGACGAGACGCTCTCGCGGTCACCGCCTGCGTGCTCTCGCTCTCCTGCACGCGCGCGACGCCGACCGCCCCGCGCGCGCTGCCGGTCGCGAGCGCGGCGCCCGCGCCGTCGTCGAGCGCGCCGCCGCCTCCTCCCGCCTCGAACGTCGTCGGTGCGTCGTTCGGACGGCCGGTGGAGGTGCTCGTCCCGGTCGGCTACCGAAAGGGCACGCCGGCGCCGCTCGTGATCATGCTCCACGCGTACGGCGTGAACGGCACGCTCGAGGAGCTCTTCTTCCGCCTTCGCCCGCACGCGCACGCGCGCGGGTTCCTCTACGTCCGCCCCGACGGCACGGCGAACGGCGACGGTCGTCCGTACTGGAACGCGACCGACGCGTGCTGCGCGCCCGAGATCGCCAAGGGCCTGCCGACGACGCCGGACGACGACGTCTACCTCATCGGTCTGCTCGACGAGATCGCGGCGAAGTGGGACGTCGACCCGAAGCGCGTCTTCCTCGTCGGCCACTCCAACGGCGGGTTCATGGCCCACCGGCTCGCCTGCGAGCACGCCGATCGATTCGCGGCGATCGTCAGCGTCGCCGGCGCGACCTTCGCCGACGCCGGCCGGTGCAAGCCCTCGTCGCCGATCGCGGTGCTGCAGATCCACGGCACCGAGGACACGACCATCCGCTTCGGCGGCGGCGCGTTCTTCGGCCGCAGCTACCCGAGCGCGCGCGCGACGGCGGAGCGCTGGGCGACGCTCGACGGCTGCGACGCCAAGCCGACGAGCGGCGCGAACCTCGACGTCGACGGCTCGGTCGACGGCCTCGAGACGGCGGTCACGCGCTGGGCCGGCTGCAGGCCCAACGCCGCGGTCGAGCTCTGGACGATCGAGGGCGGCTCGCATGTCCCCCTTCCCACCACCGAGCTCGCGCGCGGCCTGCTCGACTTCCTGTTCGACCACCCGAAGCCGTGACGGCTGCGCCTGGCCAGCTAGACTGGGCGCGGTCGATGCGTCCGGTCCGTCGCCTCCGGGGAGTCCGCGTCTCCAACGTCTACCTCCTCGACGGCGGCCCCGGTGACCGGTTCCTCGTCGACACCGGCCACTGGACCGAGCGACACGCCCTGGCGCTCGGCTCCGCGCCGCCGGCGTGTGGCCCTCCGAGCTGACCGGCGTGCTGCTCACCCACCGCCACTCCGATCACGCGGGCAACGCGCGCTGGCTCCGCGAGAAGTTCGGCGTCCCGGTCTTCGCCCACCGCGCCGACGCCGAGATCCTCGAGGGGATCCGCCCGCGGCCGGTCATGGAGCGCGGCGAGGGCAGCTTCGTCGCCGGGCTGCTCGCGAAGGTCGAGAACCGCTGGCCGGCGCGGGTCCCGGTCGATCGCGCGCTCGACGACGGCGATTCGGTCGGCTCGCTCGAGGTCCACTGGACGCCGGGGCACACCGAAGGGTCGGTGTTCTACCGGCACGTGCACACCCGAGCCCTGCTCAGCGGCGACACGCTCCTCACGGCGGTGCCGCCGCTGGTCTACCGCGCCGGGCTCGCGCTCCCCTACCCGACGTTCACCGGCGACATGGCGCGTGCCTACGAGTCCATCCGCGCGTTCCAGAGTCGGGCCGCTTGCCGCGGCCACACGCGCGACGTCGCCTACGATCACCTGCTGCCGGGGCACGGGAGGCCGCTGTGGAACGACGCGCGCGCGCGCATCGTCGACTTCTTGCGCGAGCAGGGAATCGTCGCTGCGAATTCGCGCGTTTGAAGGTGTGTTGCTGAAGCAGGAGACCAACGCGCGCGCGCCGTCGGCGGCGCTTCGCAGGCGATCGGATGGGCGATCATTTCTTGGCCCGCGCCGGCGAGGTCCCCTAGCCGGTCGCGACATGACGCGCACTCTCGCACCCCTCGCGGTGCTCGCGTTCGTCGCCGGTTGCGCTGGCAGCACGACGAGCGCGCCCACCCTCACCGCACCCACCATGACCGCGCTGCCCGCGATCGCGCACGCCGCGCTCGCTGGCAGCCGTCCTCCGCCCGCCGCCAAGACCGAGGTGAAGACTCCGGGCATCACCGAGCGCCAGCCGGGCGACTTCGTCGTGTTCCGCTTCAGCGGCACGTTCCACAAGGGCCCGATCACCCTCACCGAGCGCGTGATCGCCAGGGAAGGCTCCGTGCTCGTGGTCGACTTCACGCTGGCCGAGACGGTGGCCACCGCGAAGGGCCCGATCACGCGCGAGCAGACGCTGCGCGCGAAGATCGACACGAAGATCGGCGGCCGCGGACAGGTGTTCGGCGTGTCGAAGATCGAGGGCGCCGCGGCCACTCCCGCGACGGTCGCCGACTGGGAGGCGATGATGGCCAAGACGGTCGTCTCGGCCGACGCCAACGAGGAGACCTTCGGCACCGAGGAGGTCACCGTGAAGGTCGGCGCGAAGGACCTCGCCGCCGATCGCACCGTCTACAAGGTCCTCATCGGCGACAAGAGCGCCACGATGACCATCACCCAGAGCGACGCGTTCGCCTGGGGCGATCTCGGCGGCGAGATCGTCACCGAGGACGGCTCGGTCCTCTACCGCGCCGAGATCGTCGACGCCGGCAGCACGCCGATCGGGCACGTCGCGGCCGACGACGACTGACCAGAGCCTGTTGCGGAAGTCAGCCCGCTCGCTGCCGGGGCCGCCGAAGGCGGACCCGGGTCGAAGTCGGATACTCTGAAACAGGCTCTAATTTACCAGCCTCAGAGCAGGCCTCCTGATCCAGCTCTCCTGGAGGCCGCAAGCGTTTCCGTGCTTCCTGATCACCGCGGGCTGAAGCCCGCGGCAACACGCGCAAGCCCCGCTTCGCGGGGCTCAGCGGACGATTTCGGTGAGTCGAGCCTGGAGCTGCGGACAACACACCTGCGGCGGACGTCCGAGCAAGCCCAGCGAAGCTCCCAGATCCACCGCGGCACCGAGCGCCCGCCGATCGGAGCGTCCCGCGTTCATCGCGTGGGCGGCACGAACCGTGAAGGTCTGCGTGACCCGTGCTCGGAACCGCGCTGGGCCTGCTCTCGATAGGCCTTTGTGTGACGGCGAATGCGTTCTTCGTCGCCGCCGAGTTCGCGCTCGTCACGGTTCGACACACCTGGGTAGCCGAGCTGACGCGCAGCCGCCCCGGCGCGGCCACGCACGTGCGCCGCGCCGTCGCCAAGCTCGACGACACGATCGCGGCGACCCAGCTCGGCATCACGATCGCCTCCATCGCGCTCGGCTGGCTCGGTGAGCCGGCGCTCGCCCGCCTCTTCGAGCCGTTCTTCGCCTCGGTGGTGTCCTTCCACCGCGCCGCCGCCCACACCGCCGCGACGGCGGTGGCGTTCGCCGCGATCACCTTCCTCCACGTGGTGCTCGGCGAGCTCGCGCCCAAGGCCGTCGCGCTCGGGCAGCCGGAGCGCGTCGCGCTCGCCACCGCGCGTCCGCTGCTGCTCTTCGGCGCGGTGTTCCGCCCGATCATCCTGGCGATGAACGGCGCCGGGAACTTCGTGGTGAAGCGCCTCGGCTTCGTGCCCCCGACGGGTCACGCGCGCGTGCACTCGGTGGGCGAGCTGAAGATGCTCGTCGAGGAGACGCAGGGCGCCGGCTCGCTCGATCCGGTCTCGGCGGAGGTCGTCGGGCGCGCGCTCGAGCTCACCGAACGACGGGTCTACGACGCGATGGTCCCTCGCGCGCGCGTGGCGTCGCTCGATCTGGAGATGAGCGAAGGCGAGATCGTCGATCGCATCTGCGCGGCGGAGTTCACGCGCATGCCGGTGTGGTCGCGGAGGAAGCAGCGCTGGATCGGGGTCGCCAACGTGAAGCTGCTCCTGCTGCAGCAGGCGCGCACCGGCCGGCTGCGCCTGCGCGACGCGATCTATCAGCCGCTGACCCTCTCGCGCGGGGCGCCGCTCGCGTTGGCGCTCCGCGCGTTCCGCAAGCGCAAGCAGCACCTCGCGTTCGTCGTCGCCGACGACGGCGCGCAGATCGGCATCGTCACGCTGGAGGACGTGCTCGAGCAGATGGTCGGCTCGATCGACGACGAGCTCGATCTCCGCGAGGGCGAGCGCGACGCGCGGATGAGTCGAGCGTCCGTCGAGAAGGCGGAGCGTCCCTCTCTACCCTGAGCCGGCGCGACGCCACCGCGGCATGGCGCGCGCCGCCGCGCATCAGACGACGTGTCGCTCCTCTCGGTCTTCACGCAGAACGCCTGGGGCGGCTTCCCCCGCTGGCGCGAGCGCGGACCCCTGCTCGCCGACCGCATCTCCGCGCTGAAGCCGGAGGTGGTCGCGCTCCAGGAGGTGCACGGCGACGCGACCGGTCGCGACACCCAGGCGCACGAGCTGGCCGCGCGCGTCGGAGACTACCGGGTGCACTTCGCCCCGGCGCGCGTCTACGGGCTCGAGTCCGAGGGCGTGGCGCTCTTGCTCCGTCACGACGCGCAGGCCCACGACCCGCACGCGCTCACCCTCGATCCGAGCGATCGCTTCGAGGGATCCAACCAGCGCATCGTCCTCGGCGTCACCGTCGACCACCCCGAGGGGCCGATCGACGTGTTCGTCACGCATCTGTCGCTGTCGCGCAAGGCGCGCGCGCGCACCGCCGCCGAGCTGGTCGGGTTCACCGAGCAGATCCGCGCCCGGTCCCGGAGCGTCGCCGCGCTGCTCTGCGGCGACCTCAACGCCACGCCCGACGAGCCGGCCGTGTCGATCCTCGAGGAGATGTGGATCGACGCGGCGAGGCGGACGTCGAGGCCTGCCGCCGCGTGCCCTACTCCGGATCCGATCACCTCGGCCTGCTGGCGAACGTGCGGATCCGAGGTGGACGACCGTCCGCCTGACGAGCGATAGTCGGCGCGATGCTCCGCGCCGGCAGCACCCGTGCGCCGTCGACGACGACGGCGGCCGCCTTCGGAGGAGCGCTCTCGCTCGCCGTCCTCGTGGCGCCCCCTGCGCACGCGGAGATCACCGAGATCACGGTGACGGGCGACGAGCCGCTCGAGGGCAGGCCGTCGTCGCGCGTCGGCAGGCGCGATCTCGACGAGCGGCTCCCGCGCTCGGCGCCCGACGCGCTGCGGTGGGAGCCCGGCGTGTTCGTCCAGCAGAGCGCCCACGGCCAGGCGTCGCCGTTCCTGCGCGGCCGCACCGGGCAACAGACGTTGCTCCTGTTCGACGGCATCCGCCTGAACAACAGCACCTACCGGCAGGGTCCCAACCAGTACTTCTTCACCGTCGACGCGCGCAGCGTGCGCAGCATCGAGGTCATCCGGGGCGGCGCCTCCACCCTGTTCGGCACCGACGCGATCGGTGGCGTCGTCCACGCGCGACCGATCGAGCCGTCGTACGAGCCCGGCGCGAAGCTGCGGGTGCTCCCGCGCGCCGCGTCGCGCTTGGGGTCGGCCGACGGCGAGTTCGGCCAGCGCTTCCAGCTCGACGCGCAGCTCGGCGACTCGGTGCTCGCGATCGCCGGCGTCGGCTTTCGCCGGGTCGGCCGGCTGCGCAGCGGCGGCCCGGTGCGCGGCGTCGGCACCGGCGAGGTCCCGCAGGTCCCGGCGTTCGAGGACGACGGCAAGACGATGCTCGGCACGGGGTTCAAGGAGCTCACCGGCGACGCGCGCGTCGTGTGGCGGCTTGCCGGCGGCGCGCGGCTCGTCGGAGCGGCCTACGTCTACCGCCAGTACGACGCGCCGCGCACCGATCAGTGTCCGCCGGCGTTCGCCCCGCGCAGCGAGTGCCTGGTCTTCGAGGAGCAGTTCCGCACGCTGACGTACCTCGCGTACGAGGGCCCGCTCGGCGGCCTGTTCCAGACGCGCGTCGCGCTCTCCTACCAGCGGCAGCACGAGCGGCGGAGGCGCGATCGACCGACCATCGCGGCGCAGAACGGCGGCCGCGACGACGTCGACACGCTCGGCCTCGTGGCGCAGGCCGTCACAACGCCGCGCCCGGTCACCGCGTGGTGGCGGGCGAGCCTCGCCGTCGGCGGCGACGTCTACTCCGACTCGCTGCGCTCGATCGCCTGGACGCGCTTCACCGATCTCGATCTGCTGCTGCCGGCGACGCGCGGTCAGTACGTGAGCGGCTCGCGGTACTCGACGGGCGGCGTCTTCGCCCGCGTCGGCAACGAGCTCGGCAAGCGCTTCGGCGTGAAGCTCGCAGGCCGCCTCGGGTTCGCGCGCGCCGACGCGCCGGGCGACGCGCCGTCCGGCACCGTCCCCGTGGCGCGCACCTGGGTGACCCACGGCGGGTTCGTGCAGGCGGAGTGGGCCGTACGACCGGACCTGTCGGTCCTCGGCACGTGGGATCGCTCCTTCCGCGCGCCGAACCTCGACGATCTGACCTCGCGCCAGCAGACCGGCCCCGGCTTCCAGCTCGAGAACGCCGGCCTCCGCCCGGAGACCGCCGACACGTTCGAGGCCGGGGTCCGCGCCAAGACCGCCGCGCTGCTCGCGGAGCTGTGGGTCTTCCGCTCGGTCGTGCACGACGCGATCACCCGCTCGGTGCGCGCCGCCTCCGACTGCCCGCCGGGCACGCCGCAGTGCGGCGCCTCGTGGACGCGCTACCAGCTGGTGAACGCGTCGGGGCCCTCGATCATCGACGGCGTCGAGGTCGCCGCGCGCGCGCAGCTGCCGCACGACGTCACGCTGCGCGCGACGCTCGCCTACGCCAACGGCCGCGGCCCCAACCCGCAGGAGCGCCCCTCCGATCCGCGCGTGCCCTACGAGCGGGAGGTCCCCCTCTCGCGCATCTCGCCGCTGAACGGCACCTTCGAGGCGCGCTGGGTCCCGCCGGTGTTCTCCGAGCGCACCTGGGTCGGCTTCGGCGTCCGCTGGGCCGGGCCGCAGACGCGCCTCGCACCGAGCGACCGCGGCGACGCGCGCATCCCCGAGGGGGGGACGCCGGGCTTCGCCGTCGTCGACCTCCGCGCCGGCTACCGCGTCGAGCGTCACATCATGATGACGGTCGTCGTGGAGAACGTCGGCGACGCCGCGTACCGCTATCACGGCTCCAGCATCAACGGACCGGGCCGGAGCGTGCTGTTCTCGTTCGAAGCGGGGCTCTGAAGATCGTATCGTCCGAGAGATGCGCTCGATCGTCATGCTCGTCGCCGCGTGCGCGCTGACCCTCGGCTGCGAGGCCGCCGATCCCGAGCCCCGCCCGCTGCTGCCCGCGACCGACGCCGACGCCCCGATCGACGCGCCGCTCGACGCCGACCCCTCGTGCTCGAAGGTCGAGGAGCTCGCGCCGCTCGCCGACGATCCGGCCTGTCAGCCGAACCCCGGCGACTACGTCCCCGCCGCCGACGACGGGTGGCCGGTGTGCATCAGCGACGACGGCGCCTATCACCGCTTCAACGCGTCGATCAGCTCGGTCACGCGCATCGACGCATTCGAGCGCATCGCCGGCGCGCTCGGCTTCGGCACCGACGTCGCGCCGACGCCCGCCGACTTCGTCGACGCCAAGGCGATCTTCGCCGAGGACCAGGGCCTCGGCTCGCGCGTCGAGCGCCGCGAGGACGAGCACTACCCGGCGCCGCCCGCCGCGTGCAACACGCTCCCGGCCGAGCAGCTCGCGCTGTACGCCGATCGGTGCGTCGGTCCGGCGAAGCTCGTGCCGGTGCTCAACGCCGCGTTCGCCGACGGCGTCGCCGGGAGGTCCCCGCGCGCCGCCGCCGATCGCATCGAGGCGGCGCTCTTGTGGTTCCTCTACCTGTCGCCGTTCAAGGAGGCGCGCACCTGCGCCACGAAGGTCGACGACTGCGACTCGAGCTACGCCTACTACACGGGCGGCGATCCGAAGGAGCAGGGCAAGGGCTTCGCGCGCTACGTGCGCGCGCGCAGCCCCCAGACGCACGCGGCGATCTGGAACGGCATCCTCGCCGTGCGCTGCTGGCGCGATCTCGACAACCCGACCGGCGCCGCCGCCGACCTCGCCACCCGCGATAAGGCCGTGGCGCAGCTCGATCGCGCACTGACGCGCGGCCTCGCCGTCATCGTGCGGCAGCGCGTCGCCCGACGCCTCTGCGGCGCCTCGTGGAGCGGAACGCGCATGCTCGGCGCGGTGCTCGACCGCGAGGCGACCGCGCGCGACGCGGGGCGGGCGGCGATCCTCCGCGCGGAGCTCGCGAAGAGCGATCCGTCGACGGTCGACGAGAAGGCGCTCGTCGCCGCGCTCGACGGCCTCTTCCCCTGCGCCTACCGCTGATGCTGACTCTTGTGCCCTCGCGATTCTCGGTTGCCCTCGCGCTGCCCGCGAAGACTGGGTCATCAGTCGTCAGTCGTCAGTCATCAGCTCGAGACGCGAGACAGGCTCTTCCCGCCCTTCTCGGATCCGGCTGACGACTGAGGACTGATGACTGACGACCATGTCAGGCGACGAGGGCGTACGAGGACAGCGGCCACGGCCAACGGATCAGCGGCAGCAGCGGAAGCCGGTCTCGGCGCCGTGGTAGACCTCGTCGTGGCCGGCGTTGGTCGCGCGGCAGGTGCTGCGACCCGGCATCCACCACGAGCCCTTGAGCAGCGTGGCCTTGCCGCCGCTGCCCGGATCGCGCGTGACCCACTCCTCGAGGTTGCCCGCGAGATCGAGGACGCCGAACGGCGAGGCGCACCTCGGGTTGCCGCCGGTCGCCGTGCGCAGATCGCGCAGCGCCCCCGGCCGACCGAGCTCGAAGTGATCGATGTTGCACGCCTCCGAGTCGCGCACGAAGCCGTACGGATACGGGCGCATCTCCGCGCCCTCGCAGGCGAACTGCCACTCCGATTGCGTGCACAGCCTCGCGCCTCGCGCCGCGCACGCCTGCTTCGCCTCGACCCAGCTGACGTTGTTGGACGGGCGCGGATCGGACGCGGCGCCGACGAGGCGCTGCTCGTCGCGATCGATGCAGAAGCGCATCGCGCGCCGCGGCGCTCGACACACGGGATCGGTCGCGTACTCGGCGCAACGGAACTCGTGGTATTTCCCCGGTGGATCGAGCCAGCGCAGGCACTTGTGCTCGACGTCGGGGCAGTAGCTGCCCGTCACCGCCGCCATCCCGAGAGGGCACGGCTCGAGATCCGTCGTGCCCTCGACGCGCTCGCCGATGCCTTCGGCGCCTTCACTGATTGAGGCGACGTGCGAGGGCGGCAGCGCGGCGTCGTCGTAGGCGACGCACGTCGTGAGCGCCATCAGCATCGAGGCGACCACCAGCATCGACCACGCGGACCGCGGCCGTGGCCGCGACCGCTGCATCCGAAATGCTCGAGCCCGCACGTCGCTTCCCACGGCCTGCCGGTCGTACCGAACGACGGCCGCTCATGGGAAGCGGAAATGCGCGGTCAGTTTCGGCTCTGCCGCGACGGGACGGAATTAATCATTCCCCGCGCCCTCGTCGGACGGATTTATCCAGGATCCTTGCAGCAGCGGACACCTACCTGTCCGCCCTCGTAGGTCTCACCGTGACCGGTGGTCGCGGCGCGACAGTGATTGCGCCCCGGCAGCCACCAGGCGCCCTTCATCGTCGAGCGATCGATCGGCCCGCCGTCGGAGGGCGGCGGCTTGTCGAGCGTCGCCCACTCCTCGACGTTGCCGCTCATGTCGCGCACGCCGAAGGGGCTCACGCACCTCGGATGCGAGCCCGCCGGCTCGCGCAGGTCGCGCAGGCCGGAGTTCGGCTTGCCGAGGTTCGTGCGATCGATGTTGCACGCGGTGGCGTCACGCTCGAACCCGTAAGGGTACGGGCGCATCTCCTCGCCCTCGCAGGCGAAGTGCCACTCGGACTCCATGCACAGCCGCTTGCCCAGCGACTCGCAGCGGGTCCGCGCGCTCGACCACGACTGGTGCGCGAGCGGCAGCGTGTCGCCGGGCGCGGTGTACTCGTCGCGATCGATGCAGAACGAGAGCGCGATCTTCTCGGGCGACGCGCACACGGGGATCCCGTAGCGCGCGCAACGGAAGTGCTCGTAGGTGCCCGGAGGATCCATCCACTGCGTGCACGTGTGGCGCACGTCGGGACAGTACTTGCCGGTGACCAGGATCATCTCGGACGGGCAACGCGAGACCGCGACCGCGTCCGAGGAGCGAGCATCGGACACCTCCCCGTCGGTCGGCGCTGCGTCGATCGCCATGGGCGCGTACGCGGGCGCGGCGTCGGCGTTCGGCGGAGGTCGATCCGCGTTCGACTGCGGTGCCTTGCCGCAGCCGGAGGACGACGCCCCGAGGGCGATGAGGACGATGAGGACGGTCGGAAGAGCGACAGCGAGCGGAGCTCGGAGTGGTGGAGCCACGGCAACCTCGGGCGGTCACGCGAACCGCAACACGAGGATGAAGCAACGCACCACGTCGTGCAAAAATGCCGCCGCCTTGAAGAGTCGGTCCGCTGGACCGTCGAACGAGAACCGCCGGATTGCGGACCTCCGAACCAGCGGACCGCTCCCCGAGGCCGCCCCGAGACCCGCGAGCACGCGGCAGCTCACCGTCGAGCTGCGCGCGCGCGTCGCGGCGGAGACCGGGACTCAGGTCGCTTCCGGAAGCGTGTCGGTCGGCGCGGCGGCCGCGGCCGCGGCGGCGGCCTGCGCGCGCTTGCGAGCTGCCCGTCCGCCTTTGCGGCCAGCCTCCCGCGCCGCCTCGGGCGTCCACACGTGCGCGGTGCCGCGCTGGTGGGCCCTGCGGCCCGCCTCGCTCGCCGCGTGGGAGTCGAAGCGGTGCGCGGTGCCGCGCGCGTGCGCCGCCTTGCCGCCGGCGCTGGCGATCGCCTTTCGGCGCTCCGGGTCCATCAACGCGAACCCCGTCTGCCGCGGGCGCGGCTTCGTCGCATCGGGCTCGCCGCCGGAGGCCGGAGCCGGGTTCTCGTTGCGCGAGTGAGCGACTTGCGTCGCAGCCTGGTTGTCGGTTTCGTGGTCCATCGTCGTGCCCGCGGGTTTTGCAGCACGCGTGCCCCGCCAGAAGTGCGCAAAAAACGACAAAGGGCGCACTCTGCGCCGTCGAGAGCATGCTTGGGCGAGCGGTCGCCGTTCCGGCGATGCACGTACCGGCCGCGTTTGGCGACCCACAACGACTCTCCACGAGCGGGCGGCGGTTCCTACGGAGACGGCGCGAGGCATCGCACGTTCGCGATGGAATCCCCGCGGCGCCTCAGGCATCCACATGAGGACATGACGATGGGCCGGTCGCAGCAGATCTACCTGATCGACGACGACGACGACCTGCGCTTCACGATCGGGTTGTCCCTGAAGCACGCCGGGCTCGACGTGAGGGAGTTCGCTTCGGCCGACGAAGCACTGCCTGCGGTCCTCGCCGCGACGCCGGGCGCGATCTTCCTCGACTATCGCATCGAGGGCATGTCAGCCGAGGAGTTCGTCTCGCGGGTGAAGCAGCACACCGAGACGATCCCGATCGTGCTCCTGACCGGCACGCACAACGTCGCCGATCTCGCGAAGCAGATGGGCGTCTTCGACTGGCTCGGCAAGCCGTTCGACCTCGACGAGCTCGTCGCGCGCGCCCAGAAGGCGCTCTCGCACGGGCGCTGACGTTCGCGCCGGCCCCCACTCAATGATCGAGCGGGTCGCCGGGCTTGCCCGGCTCGTCCGGCGGGCACGCGCCCGGCTCGTCGCCGATCACCGCGAGATCTCCGAGCGGCACCGGGTGGAACGGCGGGCGCGGCGTGAACGGCAGCGCCGCGTCACCGCCCTTCTCGGCGAGCACGCGCGCGCACGCGGCGAGGCACCATTTGCCCTGACACCAGCCGGTGCCGAACCCGGTGTACCGCTTGAGCGACTCGATGTCGTCGTGCCCCTTGGCGATCGACTCCTCGAGCTCGTGGAGCGTCACGTCTTCGCACCGGCAGACGAGGATCTTCCCGCTCATGACTCGACTCCGACGACCTCGAGGACGGCGGCTGACAACGCGTCGGCGCGAGCGGCGAACGCGGTCGGATCGAGCGCAGCGCCGGCGACCTCGCCGATCGCGAAGAGCGCCGGGGAGGGACGCGCGTCGCGCGGGTTCGGATCGGGGAGCACGCGACCGCGCTCGTCGGCGAGCACGACGTACCCGAAGCGTTCGTGCCGCGTCGCCGCGCCAGCCTGCACGGCGAGCTCGAACGTGGGCGCGACCGGCCCGTCGAACACCAGCGCGTCACAGTGCCGGCGCGTCGCGCGACCGGACTCGTCGTGGACAGTGACGCTGCGCACCCTCGAGAGGCCGGACACCGAGTGGACCGAGGCGCGCTCGAGCACCTCGACCTCCGCGCCCTCGGCCCGGGCGGCGAGCGCGAAGGCGCGCGCGTGCGGGCCGTCGCCGTCGACCACGATGCGCTCGCCGCAGAGCACGCCGTCGCGCAGCAGCCGGCCGGCGGCGCGCGCGGACATGACTCCCGGCAGATCGTTGCCCTCGAAGAGCGGCGTCGGATCGTGGCCGCCGGTCGCGACCACGTGCGCACGGGCGCGCACGCGCACGAGGCCGTCGCGGGGGTGCACGAAGAGCCAGTCGTCGCCCTCGAGCACGCCGATGACCGTCGCCTCGAGGCGCACGTCGACGCCGGCGCGCTCGACCTCTTCGAGCGAGCGCGCGAGGAGCGCGTCGACCTCGACGTCGCCCACGCTCCCTCCGCGGGCCGCACCTTGCGCATCGGCCGCGGCGACCCGCGCGCCGCGCGGGAACGCGAGCAGCGCGCCGCCGAGCGCGTGGCGATCGTCGCAGAGCACGACGCGCGCGCCACGCCCCCGCAGCGCGACGGCCGTGGCGAGGCCGGCGGCGCCGCCGCCGACGACGAGCACGTCGGTCTCGATCGTCGGCACGCCCTCGGGGCGCGGCGGTGAGGCCGCGTCGGGCAGCTCGCCGAGGCCGGAGATCCGCCGCGCGAACGCCAGCATCACGTGCTGCGCGCCGGGGATGCCGGCGAACATCTCGTGGTGGTTCATGCCCTTGGAGAAGAACCAGTCGGTCGCGCGCAGCAGATCGACCTTCGCCGACAGCGTGACGTTCTGCTGCTCGACGACCGCGCCCTCGCGCGGCGTGCATTGGCACGTCATGACGTTCGGCACGCCGTCGACGCGCATCAGGCAGCCGTCGCAGCCGCCGCGCATGCACGACGGCCCGCGCGGCCGATGGAACTTCGGGCTCCTCGCGAGGAGCAGCTCGCCCGCGCCGACCAGCGCGCTGGCGATCGATGCGTCGGCGTCGGCGACGATCGTCCGACCATCGAGCTCGATGTTGACGGGACGCGCAGGGGCACGAATTCGGCGCGGCGGCACGGGCGGACTCTATCACCGAATAGGGTGGTCGCTATGTTGGATGTCGGGCGTTCGCTGCTCGCGAAGACGGGGGCATCAGTCGTCAGTCATCAGTCATCAGTCATCAGCAAGACGGTCCGACGCTCTCGGACTGACGACTGACGACTGACGACTGACGACTGGCTCGACGACTCAGAACAGCATGTCGTCCTGCGCGCGCAGGGCGGTCAGCGCGGCGAGGTTCACGATCTCGTCGACGCCGGCGCTCTGCTGCAGGACGTTCACCGGCTCGTTCATGCCGAGGAGGATCGGCCCGATCACCTCGGCGCCGCCGAACCGCCACAGCAGCTTGTACGCGATGTTCGCCGAGTCGAGGTTGGGGAACACCAGCACGTTGGCGTCGCCCCTGAGCGCGGTGAACGGGTAGCGCTCCTCGCGCTCCTCGGCGACCAGCGCGACGTCGACCTGCATCTCGCCGTCGAGCTGCAGATCGGGTCGGAGCGCGCGGGCGAGCTCGACGGCGCGGCGAACGCGATTCGGGCTCGCGCTGCCGTTGGCGTCGCCGAAGCTCGAGTAGCTGAGGAAGGCCACGCGCGGCTCGACGTCGAAGTGGCGCGCGAGCTCGGCGGTCGCGATCGCGACCTCGGCGAGCTGCTCCGCCTCCGGGATCGGGTTGATCGTGCAGTCGGCGAAGAACTTGAAGTCGTCGCGCGTGACCACGATGTACACGCCGCCGGCGCGACGGCCGGGCCGGGTGCGGATGATCTCGAGCGCCGGGCGGACCGCGTCGGGGTACGGCTTGGAGAGGCCGGTGACCATGCCGTCGGCGTCGCCGCGCTTGACCATCATCGCCGCGACGTAACCGCGTCGCTGCATGCGGCGACGCGCCGTCTCGCGGTCGACGCCGTGGCGCTGGCGGAGCTGCCAGTACTGCTCGGCGTACTGCACGCGACGATCGCCCTCGTCCGGATCGAAGATGGTGACCGACGAGAGCTCGTCCTCCAGGCGCCCCGCCTTGATCGCGCGCTCGACGTCTGCGCGCGCGCCGATGAGGATGGGCTCGCAGATCCCCTCCTCCCTGAGGATGGCGGCGGCCTGGATCACGCGCGGGTGCTCGCCGTCGTCGAGCGCGATGCGCGCGATCTTCTTGCGCGCCTTGGTGATGATCGTGCTCATCACCTGGTGGCGGCGCGAGAGGCGGTCCTGCAGGCGACCGCGGTACTCGTCGAGATCGACCTTGAGGCCGGCGACGCCGGTGTCCATCGCCGCCTTCGCGACCGCCGGCGCGACCCACAGGAGCACGCGCGGATCGAACGGCTTGGGGATGATGTAGTTGGGGCCGAGGTGGAACTTGTCGCCGCCGTAGGCGCGCGACACCGACTCGGGCACGTCCTCGCGGGCGAGCGCGGCGAGCGCCTTGGCCGCCGCGAGCTTCATCTCCTCGTTGATGCTGCGCGCGCGCACGTCGAGCGCGCCGCGGAAGATGAAGGGGAAGCCGAGGACGTTGTTGACCTGGTTCGGGTAGTCGCTGCGACCGGTGGCGACGATGGCGTCGGGGCGCGCCTCGATCGCGTCGGGGTAGCTGATCTCGGGATCGGGGTTGGCGAGCGCGAAGATGATCGGGCGCGCGGCCATCTTCTGGAGCATCTCGCCGGTGACCAGGCCCTTGACCGACGCGCCGAGGAAGACGTCGGCGCCGTCGAGCGCCTCGGCGAGCGTGCGGCACTTCGTCTCGCGCACGTAGGGCTTCTTCCACTCGTTGATCGCGTCGGTGCGGCCGGTGTGCAGCACGCCCTTGGTGTCGACCATCAGGATGTTCTCGCGGCGCACGCCGAGCGAGACCCAGAAGTTCGTGCAGGCGAGCGCGGAGGCGCCGGCGCCGGAGACGACGACCCGCAGCTGCTCGAGCTTCTTGCCGGCGATCTCGACCGCGTTGAGCAGCGCTGCGCCGCTGATGATCGCGGTGCCGTGCTGGTCGTCGTGGAACACAGGGATCTTCATCTCGCGCTTGAGGCGCTCCTCGATGACGAAGCACTCGGGCGCCTTGATGTCCTCGAGGTTGATCCCGCCGAAGGTCGGCTCCAGCGCCTTGACCACGGTGCAGAAGGTGTCGATCTCCTTCGCGTCGACCTCGATGTCGAACACGTCGATGTCCGCGAAGCGCTTGAAGAGGACGCCCTTGCCCTCCATCACCGGCTTGCCGGCGAGCGCGCCGATGTCGCCGAGGCCGAGGACGGCGGTGCCGTTCGACACGACGGCGACGAGGTTCCCGCGCGCGGTGTAGCGGTAGCAGAGATCCGGGTTCTTCTCGATCTCGAGGCACGGCTCGGCGACGCCCGGCGTGTACGCGAGCGACAGATCGCGCGCGGTCGCCGTCGGCTTCGTCGGGACGACCTCGATTTTCCCCGGTCGACCACGCTCGTGGTACTCGAGGGCGTCTTCTTTGCGGATCTTCTTGGTGGTGGGGACGAAGGTCGAGGCCATGTTCCGCGCACGCTAGGCGCGTACGCGTGCGGTCGTCGAGCGCGATTGATCACGTTGGTACCAGGGGCGGGGCTCGAACCCGCACGCCCGCGAGGGCCGCCGGTTTTAAGCCGGCTGCGTCTGCCGTTCCGCCACCCTGGCTCTCCTTCCGCAGCGTACTCGGCGCAGCGGTGGTAAGCGACCTCGACATGATCGTCGCGGTGATCCCCGCGCTCGACGAGGCCGAGCGCATCGGTTCGGTCGTCAGCGCTCTGCTGCAGCGCGTCGAGCCGGTGATCGAGCGCGTGGTCGTGGTCGACGACGGGAGCACCGACGGCACAGGGGGGGTCGCGCGCGCCTTCGGTCCGCGCGTCGAGGTCATCCGAAACGAGCGTCCGCGCGGCGTCGGCGCCGCGATCGCCGCCGGCATGCGTCGGTCGATCGAGCTCGGCGCTTCGATCTCGGCCGTGCTCGCGGGCGACGCGCAGATGGATCCCGCCGATCTACCCGCGATCGTCGCCCCGCTCCTCCGCGGCGACGCCGACTTCGTCAAAGGCAACCGGCTCGCCTGGCCCGACGGCGCGCTCGCGTTCCCGCTCGCGCGGCTCATCGGCGTGATCACGCTCGCGGCCGCGACGCGCGCCGCGACCGGCCTGTCGATCCAGGACGCGCAGTGCGGCTACGTCGCGCTCTCGCGAAGGGCGCTCCTCGCGATCCCGTGGGACGAGCTGTGGCCGAGCTTCGGCTACCCGAACGATCTGCTCGCGCGCGCGGCGGAGCTCGGCCTGCGCATCGCCGAGGTGCCGGTCCGGCCGATCTACGCCGGCGAGCAGAGCAAGCTCCGCACGCGGCACCTCCCCGGCGTCGCGTACGTGGTCGGGCGCGCCCTCGCCCGCCGCGTGACCGCTCGCGCTCGTGCTAAGTAGCCGGCCGTGTGCCTGAACCCCCCGGGATGAATCCCGGGGCACCGAAAGCTCGGTAAGCCTGCTTCGCAGGCTTCTCGCATGTGGCGCATGGAGAGGCGGGTGGTGCGCAGAAGCCGAAAACCGGCGTTAGCGGCATCCCCCAACAGCAGAAGAGCGCCGCTATGAGCGCCGAGCATGACCGCCATCGACCGGGCCCCGGGCTCCGGTTGCGTGCGCGGTGTGCGAGGAGCCCGCTTCAGCGCTTCAGCGGGCTTACAACGCCGTCGGTGCCCCGGGCTTCCAGCCCGGGGGCACGGCGCGCTAAGTAGCAGCCGTGTCCGCGCCCACGAAGCACGTCCGTCTCGAGTCGCTCGGGCCCGCCCGGGTCCCGGAGACGCTCGTGGTTCACGAGATCTACGCCAGCGTCCAGGGCGAGAGCACCTTCGTCGGCGTGCCCTGCGCGTTCGTCCGACTGACCGGGTGCAATCTCCGCTGCACGTGGTGCGACACCACGCAGGCGTTCAAGGGCGGCACGCGCATGCCTCGCTCCGAGGCGGTCGCGCGGGCGCTCGCGTTCGACACGCCGCTCGTCGAGGTCACCGGCGGCGAGCCGCTGCTGCAGCCCGGCGCCCTGCCGCTGCTGAATGAGCTGGCCGACGCCGGCCGCACCGTGCTCCTCGAGACCAGCGGCGAGCGCGACATCTCCGGCGTCGATCCGCGCGTCCATCGCATCGTCGATCTGAAGGCGCCCGGCAGCGGAGAGTCGCACCGCATCCGCTGGTCGAACGTCGAGCACCTCGGCCCGCGCGACGAGGTCAAGCTCGTGCTCGCCGATCGCGCCGACTACGAGTGGGCGCGCGACGTCATCGCACGCCACCGCCTGCACGAGCGCGCCGGGGCGGTGCTCGTCTCGCCGGTGTTCGGCAGCCTGGCCGCGCAAGACCTCGTCGCGTGGGTGCTCGCCGACAAGCTGCCGGTGCGCTTCCAGCTGCAGCTGCACAAGGTCGTCTGGGGCGAGCACACGCAGGGCGTCTGATCGCTCGCGAGCCCGATCACGCGCGGCGGCGGTAGCCGAGCGCCACGCGCGGCGCGCCGGCGGACGTCTCGTAGGTCGCGCGCCAAGCGACCTCGCGCGCGGGGTGTTCGGGCTCCGCCTCGCGCGCGAGCAGCACCACGACCTCGCCGGCGGGCGAAAGGCCGTCGCCGAGGGCGAGCCACGCCGATGGCGACAGCGTCGCGCGCGAGATCGCCGCGTCGAAGGTCATCCCCGCGTCGACCACCTGCTCGCCGCGCGTCTCGAGGACCTCCACGCGCGCCGTCAGCCCCAGCGTGCCGATCACGGTGCGCAGGAAGGCCGCGCGCTTGCGGAGCGGCTCGACGAGCTTCACCGAAAGATCGGGACGGAGGATGGCCACCGCGACGCCGGGCGCGCCGAACCCGCTGCCGACGTCGACCACGCCACCGCCGTCGCGGGCGATCCGCCCGGCGATCTGCACCGCGTCGAGCACGCCGAGGTCGGCGAGATCGACGTCTCCCTTGGCGGCGGTCAGGTCGATCTTGCGGTTCCAGGTCTTGACCAGCTCGAGCCACGCGACGAGCTGCCCGACGGCGCGCTCGGCGTCGACCGCGTGCTCGCGGGCGGCGAGCGCCGCGACGTCGCGCTCGGACTCCGGCACGTCGGGCCCCGGCAAGGGCCAGATCATGCGCGCGGAGATCTCGTCGTGGAGCGCCACGATCGATCAGCGCAGGTGCTGCCGCGCGATCTCGGCCCACGTCCCGGTGGGCTCGAGCTCGAGGTACGTGTGCCAGAGCGGCAGCGCACGGCGCTTGTCGCCGAGCTCCTCGTACGCCATCGCCAGGTTGAAGTACGCGTCGGCGAAGCGCGGGTCGGACTCGATCGCCCCCTGGAAGTAGCGGATGGCGACGTCGAGCTCGTGCCGCTCGAGCATCAGGTAGCCGAGGTTGTACTTCGCCTCCGGCTGCTTCGGGTCGATGGCCAGCGCCTTGGCGTAGAGCGCCTCGGCGGCCGACTCGTCGCCCTTGCGGAAGAGGATGTTGCCGAGGTTCGTGTAGGCGATGGCGAGCACCGGATCGGTCTCGATGGCCTGCCGGTACAGCTTCGCGGCCTCGTCCATCGTGCGCGGATCCTCGTCGAGCTCCGAGGCCTTCTTGTACAGCTCGAAGGCCAGCCGCGCGCGGTGCTGCTTCACCGCGGGGCGGAGGACGCGCACGACGTCCTCGCGAAGCGCGCGCACGTCGAAGTCGAGGACCATCTGGCCGGTCGTCGGCTCGAAGGCGCCCTGCGCCGACTTGACGACGACCTTGGCGCCGTCGCTGACGACCTTGAGCTCGAGGAGCGGCTTCTTGACCCGCGGAATGGCGGTGCGCAGCGCGTCGACCGCGCGCACGACGTCGCGGAGCTTCACGCCGCGCGACAGCAGCCCGAGCGCCGTGCGGAGGGCGATGAGATCCTGGAAGGTGTACGCCCGATGGGCGCCCCGGCGGACGCTGGGCACCACGACGCCGTTCTTCTCGAGGGCGCGCAGGCGCGCGGCGCTCGCTCCGAGGAGCTTCTCGACCTCGCCGCGCGAGTAGACGTCCCGCGTCGGCTCCGGAGGGGCGTCGGCCGGCAGTGCCTCTGCTGTCTCGGCGGGACTCCGGGGCTTGTCGGCGCCGGCGCCGCGCGTGCCTTCCTGATCCCCCCGGGGGCGCCGGCGACCCTCGCCGCGACCCCGCCGCCCGCGCGGCGCCGTGCGTTCGCCGAACTGGACGTGGATGATCTTGCCATCCTTCCCAGAAGAGCCAGAAGAGCCAGAAGAGGAAGCCATCTTGGCGCCGGTCCAGTTACATCCGCGGAGGGGCGTCCGCTGAGGGGCGTCCGCTGAGGGCCCCGCGAGAGCGCGGACGCCGGTGAGGACCGTACACGCGGCGTGGGTCGGGGCGGAAGGGGTTTTCACTCTGGGTGAAGATCCGCTACCACTCGGAGTGTGCACAGGATCTCCTCACCCAACGTCGTGAGCAGTGGTCCCGCGACTCGTTCCGAGGCCGATTCGGCCTCGCGAGCGGCGCGCGGCGAGCCGAGGGCGCGCGGTCTCCGCGCGGCGGTCGCGCTGGCGCTGTCGGTGTCGCTCAGCCTCACGCCGGCGGCGACGGCGTGGGCGGCCGCGCCCGGGTCGCCCGGCGCCGTCGAGATCGAGGTCCTCTCGTTCACGTCGAACGACGCGGTCGACGAGGCCGCGGCCCTCACCGACGCGTTCAAGCACGCCCTCATCGGCGCGCCGGGCGTGGCCGATCACGGCAAGGGCCACGCGCTCGAGGCGGTCGCCCTGACGGCCGGCTGCGACGATCCGATGGCCGCGAGCTGCGCGCCGAAGCTGGCGAGCGAGATCAAGTACGACAAATTCATCTACGGCACGGTCAAGAAGACCCCGCCCAACAAGCTCACGGCCACCCTGATCTACTACAACAACGGCCAGCTCAAGACGGTCGCCAAGACCTACGACGCCGGCCCCGTCGCCAAGGACGGCACCTCCCCCGAGCTGAAGAAGATCGCGCTCGACGCGCTGTGGTCGCTCCTCGGCGGCGCGCCCAAGGGCAAGGTCGAGGTCACGGTCACCGGCCCGGCTGCCAACGAAGACGGCGCGCTGTTCGAAGGCGGACAGCCGGTCGGCACGGTCACGCAGGGCAAGGGCGCCGTCGATCTGCCGAGCGGCCCGCACACCCTGGAGCTCCGGGTGAAGGGCTTCGCGTCGACGACCGGCGACGTCGAGGTCACGCCCGCGGGCGCCACGCTGCAGCTCGCGCCGGTGCGCCTCGCGCCCGCCAAGCCGATCGACTGGCAGCTGTACGGCGGCATCGCCGCGGTCGGCGTCGGTCTGGTCTTCGTCGGCCTCGGCGTGTCGAGCTCCCTCTCGGTGAAGGACGCGCAGAACAACGAGACGTTCACCAACTACCGTCACCGCTGGCCCTCCTCCGAGGGCGACACCTGCGCGCGGGCGCGCGAGGGGAAGGAGTCGCCGACCAACGACCCGACGGTGCCGAAGATCGCCGCCGAGGTCGCCTCCCTCTGCGACGACGTCGCCTCCAAGCAGCGCGCGCAGTGGATCTACTACGGCCTCGGCGGCGCGCTGGTCGCCGGCGGCGCGATCCTGATCTTCACCGACAAGGGCACGGGCAAGGAGGGCGACAAGGCGGCCGACAAGACCGCCGGCGTGCGCGTCGAGCTGCGCCCGGTCGTGACGCCGAGCTTCTCGTCGCTGTCGCTCGTCGGACAGTTCTAGTCGTCGCGTGCGCGTCGTCGCGGGGACGTTCAAGAGCCGCGCGCTCCGCGCGCCGAAGGGCTCGGCGACGCGCCCGACGAGCGATCGCGTGCGCGAGTCGCTGTTCGCGGTCCTCGGCGATGTGCGCGGCGTGAAGGTCCTCGACCTCTACTCCGGCAGCGGCGCCCTCGCCATCGAGGCGCTGTCGCGCGGCGCGCAGTCGGCGGTGTGCGTCGAGCACAACCGCCTCGCGCTCGCGGCCATATCCGACAACCGCGACGCGCTCGGCCTCCGCGATCGACTCGAGGTGGTCGCGCGTCGCGTGAGCGAGGCCGCGAAGTCGCTCGTCGGCCGCGGGCCGTTCGACGTGATCCTCGCCGATCCGCCGTGGGCCGACCTGGCCGACGCGGTGACCGAGATCGCGAAGCTCCTCGATCCGAGGCTCGGCCTGGTCTCCGAAGACACGCTGATCGTCCTCGAGCACGCCGCGCGCGACGCCGCGCCGACGCTGCCCCTTGCCACGTTCGACGAGACGCGACGCTGGGGCGACACCGCCGCGTCGTTCTACCGCGTCGGCGCTCCCTCCGCGGAGGGCGCGGGATGACCTCCGCGCCCGGAGGCGAGGCGGACGTCGTGGAAGGCACCGTCGTCCGCGTCACCTACGAGAACGACGAGACCGGCTTCCGCGTCGTGCGCGTGCGCCCGGTCGCCTCCAAGCCGAGCGGCACGTTGTTCCCGCAGGCGCGCACGCGCGCGCAAGACGACGACCTGGTCACCGTCGTCGGCCGGTTCCCCGCCGTCGCGCCGGGCGAGAACGTCCGCGCGGTGGGCAAGTGGGAGCGCGACGCGCGGCACGGCGAGCAGCTGAAGGCCGAGGTGGTCACGGCCATCGCGCCGACGACGAAGGCGGGCATCCAGCGCTACCTCTCCGGCGGCGCGTTCAAGGGGGTCGGCAAGCAGACGGCCAAGAAGATCGTCGACCACTTCGGCACGCAGACCATCGCGGTGCTCGATCGCGAGCCGCACCGGCTCTCCGAGGTGACAGGGCTCGGCAAGACGCGCGCGACGGCGCTGGCCCAGGCGTGGCGCGCGCAGCGGGTGGTGCGCGAGCTGATGGTCGTCCTCGCGTCGCTCGAGATCCCGCCCGGCCTCGCCCATCGCATCCACAAGCGCTACGGCGACCGCGCGCTCGAGGTGGTGAAGACCGCGCCCTATCGCCTCGCGATGGAGGTCTGGGGCGTCGGCTTCAAGTCGGCCGACGCGATCGCGCGGCAGGTGGGCATCGCCGTCGACGATCCGCAACGCGCCGAGGCCGGCGTGCTGCACACGCTGGCGACGCTGGCGGAGGAGGGCCACACCGTGACGCCGCGCGCGCTGCTCGCCGAGCGCGCCGCGCGCATCCTCGACCCGGCGAGCCCGACCGACACGCGCAACGCGCAGGAGCCGCCCGACGCCCGCTTCGTCGCCGGCGCGCGCACCGCGATGCAGGCGCTGCTCGCCGCGCGGCTAGTGGTCGAGGAGCCGGAGGGCATCGCGCACACGCCGCTCGCCGCGCAGGAGGAGGGCCTCGCGCAGCGCCTGGGCGCGCTGCTGTCGTCCGGATCCGAGAAGCCGCTCGTCGGCATCGCGCGTGCGATCGAAGCCTTCGAGCGCTCGACCGGGATCGCCCTCGCCCCCGCGCAGCGCGCGGCCATCGAGCTCGTCGCCCGCGCGCCGGTCGCGGTGGTCACCGGCGGCCCGGGCGTGGGCAAGACCACCGTGGTGAGGGCGATCCTGGCGCTGTTCACCGGCGCGCGGCTGCGCACCGCGCTCGCGGCGCCCACCGGCCGCGCGGCCAAGCGGATGACCGAGGCCACCGGGCACCCGGCCACGACCATCCACCGGCTGCTCGAGGTCGATCCGCGCAAGGGCAGGTTCACGCGCGACGAGACCAACCCGCTCGATCTCGACGCGCTCATCGTCGACGAGTCGTCGATGGTCGACGTGCCCCTCGCCTTCTCGCTCGCGCGCGCGATCCCCGCCGGCGCGCGGCTCGTGCTCGTCGGCGACGTCGATCAGCTGCCGAGCGTCGGCCCGGGCAGCGTGCTGCGCGACGCGATCGTCAGCGGCGTCGTCCCGACCGCGCGGCTGACCGAGGTCTTCCGACAAGCCGGCTCGTCGCGCATCGTCGTGGGCGCGCACGCCATCCTGCGCGGCGAGGAGCCCACGCCGTCGCCGCCTAGCCGCATGGCCGGCACGCCGACCGGAGAGCTCTTCGTCGTCGAGCGCAACGATCCGGAGGAGGCCGCGCGCACGATCGTCGAGATCGTCGAGAGCCGCATCCCCAAGGCCTTCAGCCTCGATCCGAAGCGCGACGTGCAGGTCCTCGTGCCGATGGTCCGCGGCGCGGTCGGCGTGCGCTCGCTCAACGCGGAGCTGCAGGCGCGCCTCAACCCGACGGGCGACGAGGTGCGTCGGGGCAGCGCCGTGTTCCGCGTCGGCGATCGCGTGATGCAGATGCGCAACGACTACGACCGCGAGGTCTTCAACGGCGACGTCGGCTTCGTCACCGCCGTCCGCCGCGACGAGCCCGACGCGCAGGGCACGCTCGTCGTGCGGCTCGAAGAGGGGCGCGAGTTCACCGCCGAGGACGACGAGCTCGACGAGCTGTCGCTCGCCTACGCGTGCACCGTGCACAAGGCGCAGGGCAGCGAGTACCCCGCCGTCGTGATCGGCCTGGTCAACCAGCACTTCGTGATGCTCGCGCGCAAGCTGCTCTACACGGCGGTGACCCGCGCGCGGAAGCTCGTCGTGCTGGTCGGCAGCCGATGGGCGCTGCGCCAGGCGGTGCAAGACGCGCGCGCCGAGGAGCGCCGGACGACCCTCGCCCGGCGGCTGGGCGCCTGAGAGTCGTCAGTCGTCAGTCGGCAGAGACTGTGAATCCTCCGTCGAGCTTGGTCGAAGGTCGAAAGTCGACCCAGCCCGCCACGCCGCGCGCCGGGCGGTCGCCCTCTCGACTGACGACTGAAGACTGACGACTGACGACCCGGCCTACGCGAGCAGCGACAGCGCCACCGCCCGGATCGATCCCATCGATCTACGAGCGGTACGTGTCCGACAACGCGACGAGCGCGTCGACGGTCGTGAAGATGCCCGCGATCGTTTCTCCGCTCATCACGACGGCCGAGCCGTATTTGTGCTCGGCCATCTCGGCGGCGACCTTGTCGAGCGGCTCGTCGGCGGGGACCGCGTAGACGTTCGGGGTCATCGCGTCCTCGACGGTCTGGGTGTTCGGATCGACGGCGCGCAGCGTGCGCAGGAGCTTCACGTCGCGATCGCTGAGCACGCCGACCAACTTATTGCCGTGCACGACCGGCAGATGGCGGATCTGGTGCTCACGCATCGTCTCGAGCGCCTTGGCCAGCGTGTCGCTCTTCGCGATGGTTCGGGGAGAGGGCGTCATGTACTTGCTGACGGGCGGGATCGGCTTGGCCATCGTTTCTCCCGGTCGCGCCCTCAGGGCGCGCATTTGAGTCGCGCCCCCCGGGCGCGCATTTGAGTCGCGCCCCCCGGGCGCGCATCTGGTTGTGCACGGAACACGTTTCGTCGGCGGTCGGCTGGAGCGAGCGCGATGCCAGCGAAGATCGTGCAGGATTCAGGCTCTGCCGCTGTCGCCAACGGCGCAGAAGATGCGCGCTCCGCACCGGTTGCGGGCGCCAGTTGCGCGCGTAGAACGCCCTTTGCGCGCGCCGCCGACCGCTGCGTCAGCTCGCGTCGCGCGCAGTCCTCTCCCCGCACGGACGGCTCGCAGGCCGCCGTCTTCGTGCTGTCCGCCCAAGGGGACAATGCAGATGAGAGCGGTCGACGCGGCGCGCTATCACGAGATAACCTTCCCCGCCATGACAATGGTCCATGGCGGCCGGCTGGTCGCGAAGGCGCTGAAGCGGCACGGCACGACACACCTGTTCACCCTCTGCGGTGGGCACATCCAGGCGATCTACGACGGCTGCCTCGACGAGGAGATCCGCGTCGTCGACGTGCGCCACGAGCAGACCGCCGGCCACGCCGCAGACGGCTACGCCCGCGTGACCGGCCGGCCCGGCGTCTGCGCGGTCACCGCCGGGCCCGGCATCACCGACGTGGTCACGGCGGCGGCCAACGCGCAGCGCGCCGGAATCCCCATGCTCATCATCGGCGGCGCCGGTCCTTCGCAGCTCACCGACATGGGCTCGCTGCAGGACATGAACCACCTCGATCTGATGCGGCCCATTACCAAATGGGCGGTGCGCGTGCCCGAGACGCGCCGCATCGCGGAGTACGTCGACGCTGCGTTCCGGGTCGCCCAGGCCGATCTGCCCGGCCCGGTCTTCCTCGAGATGCCGCTCGACCTCTTGATGAATTTCGGCGACGACGCCGACGTGCTCGGCACCCCGCCGATGAAGGCGCCGCGCGCGGGCGGCGACCTGCACGCCATCGAGCGCGCCGCGGAGCTCCTCGCGAAGGCCGGGCGCCCGATGGTCATCGTCGGCACGCAGCTGCGCTGGTCGGACGACCGCGAGCTCGTGAAGAGGGCGGCCGACGCGTGGGGCGTTCCGTTCTTCCTCAACGGCATGGCGCGCGGCGCCCTGCCCCACGATCATCCCGCGTTCTTCACCCGCTCGCGGCGGCAGGCGCTCGCGCGCACCGATCTCGTCCTGGTGTTCGGCACGCCGTTCGATTTCCGCCTCGACTACGGCCGCGCCATCAACGCCGACGCCAAGGTCGTGCAGGTCGATCTCGAGGGCAAGGAGCTCGGTCGCAACCGCTCGGTCGACGTCGCCATCGACGGCGACACCGGCCTCGTGCTCGAGCAGGTGCTCGCGCGCTGCGCGACGGCGAAGGACCCGGCCTGGCTCGCGGAGATCCGGGCCGCCGAGACGAAGGCGCGCGCGAAGATGGCCGCCGAGATCGAGTCGAACGAGGCGCCGGTGAACCCGCTGCGCCTGTGCGCCGAGATCGACAGGCGCCTCGGCAAGGCGGACATCGTGGTCGGCGACGGCGGCGACTTCGTGGCGACCGCGGCCTACGTGCTCAAGATGCAGCACCCGCAGATCTGGATGGATCCCGGCCCGCTCGGCACGCTCGGCGTCGGTCCGGGCTACGCGATGGCCGCGGCGTGCGCGCGACCCGAGGCGGTCACCTGGCTGATCTACGGCGACGGCTCGTTCGGCCTCCACGGGCTGGAGTTCGAGGCGCTCGCTCGTCAGAAGCTCCCGGTGCTCGCGGTCATCGGCAACGACGCCGGCTGGACGCAGATCCGCCGCGGCCAGGTGGAGCTCTACGGCGATCAGCGCGCGGTGGCGACGGCGCTCGACTACACGCGCTACGAGAAGGTCGTCGAGGCGCTCGGCGGCGTCGGCATCTGGTGCGAGCGCCCGGAGGAGGTCGGTCCCGCCCTCGACAGGGCCCTCGAGGCCGTCAAGAGCGGCCGCCCCGCCTGCGTCAACGTGAAGCTCGCCAAAAGCGAGTTCCGCAAGGGCGCGATCAGCGTCTGAGCGGACCCGAACCCCTATCGTCGACCACCCCCGTGCTGACGCGCTCGCAGCCCGGGTCGAACGTCGAACGCCGAACGTCGCGCGCGGCTCACCAAGGCGACAGCCTCAGCTCGAAGTACTCGACGCCGGGCAGCACCGCGTGGTGGAACGCCTCGGTGCCCTGCGCGGCGCGCAGCGCCTCGACGATCTGGCGCAGCTCGCGGCGATCGGAGTCGACGATCGCCGCCATCGCCTTGTGCGCCTGCTTGATGGGGAACGAGACCGTCATGCGCAGCTCGGTGCCCTCGGCGACCACCGCGACGTTGTCGTACGCGTCGGCGAGCGCCTCGACCCCGTCGTGCTTCCGGAGGCGGTTGGCGGCCTGCGCGAAGCGATCCTTGATCGCGTTCGCGTCGTCGCCCTCGCTCCGCGGGCCGGTGCGCACCCACACGAGCTTGTCCTTGAACATCGAGTAGCGCTCGGCGACGCCGACGCCGGCGTCGGTGGCCGGCGCCCAATGGCGCACGAACACGTCGTCGTCGCCGATGCCGTACTGGCGCGCGACCGACTTGGCGTGCAGGTAGCGCGAGAGGATCTTCCGCTTGCCGATCATGGCGATCTGCCCGGTCGCGAGCAGCAGCGAGCGGCTCTCGTCGAGCCGGAGAATGGGGCGACCGTCGACCTCGTCGATCTGCAGGCGATCGTCCTTCACCTTGCGATCGCGCCGGAGCAGCGCCTCGCGGACGGCGGTGACCAGATCGCGCCCGCGGAAGGTGCCGCCGAGGACGGTGATCTTCTCGTTCTCGTCGCCCTCGCGGAGCTCGCAGAAGGCCATCTCCTTGACGTCGCCGTACGGCTCGAGACCGAACCGCTTCAACGTGCGCACGACGCTGACGCGCCCCTTGGCGTCGTCGTCCTGCGAGAGTCGGAAGCCGTCTTCGCGATCGAGGTCCTCGATCCAGTCCTGCAGCGCCTTGGCGCGCCGCGGGCCGAGATCGCGCATCATCGCGGAGCCGTCGATCGCGGCGAAGTCGACGTACTCGAGGCGCCGGCAGTCGGCGGGCAGGTGCTCGAGCACGGCGCCGCGCGCGTAGCCGTAGCGGAACCACGCCCAGAAGAGCGACGCCGAGACCAGCAGCGCGACCAGCGCGGTCGCCAGCACCAGCACCACCGTGCGCGACTTCGCCTCCTCCCGACGCCCCTCGGGCGCGGGCTCGATCGCCTTCTCGGCTGGAACGGGCGCGGCGATCGAAGACTCCATCGTGCCGGCGATGGTCGGCGCGAAGCTGGGCGGCTCCTCGAGCACGTCGGCGCCCTGGACCGCGCTCGACGGCGGCGGCGCCTCGAGCGACGTGCGACCCTCGCCCTCCTCGGAGCCGGAGCGCGCGGGCGCGGCGAGCACCGCGTCGATCTTGTCGGACGAGACCCACTCGCTCGAGCCGAAGCGCGCGACCAATGTGCCGGCCGGCAGATCGCCGCGCTTGCGGCGATCCTCGAGCTCTGCGGCCGTCATCTCGACGGCCTTGCCGCGCCCGGGGAGCGCGACCCAGAAGCGCGACGGCGAGCTCACGGCGCCGCTCAGCCTTCCCTGAAGACGGCGGTGCGCTCGTGCGGCAGCGAGGGGGCCGGATCGGGGCCTGGCAGATCGTCGTAGCGGATCTCGGCGGCGATCTTCGGCTCGACGTAGCCGTGGTCGAGATACCAGCGGATCGCGCGCGCCAGCGTCTTTCGCGCCGGTCGGTGCTCGTAGCCGAGCTCCCGCTCGGCCTTCTCGCTGCTCGCCCACATGAACCCGGAGTAGAAGTCGCGGGTCATCTTGTAGGTGAACTCCGGCTCGCCGCCGGTGACGCGCGCGACCAGCTCCATCCCGCGACCGAGCAGCTCGGCGAGCCCCTGCGGCGCCGGCTTGCCCGGACCCCGCAGACCGGTGATCGACGCCATGGTCTCGAGGATCTGCGTGAAGGTGAGGTTCTCGCCGCCGAGGATGTAGCGCTCGCCGAGGCGCCCCTTCGCCATCGCCGCGAGGTGCCCTCGACAGACGTCGTCGACGTCGACCACGGAGATGCCGCCGGGGGTGGCGGGGAACTTGATGGGCGCGCGCCAGTTCAAGTAGCGGACGACGAGCTGCCCCGAGGGCGTGGGCTTCGAGTCGCCCGGACCGAAGACGCCGCACGGGTCGACGACGACCAGCGGCACCTCGTCGGCCATCGAGAGCGCGAGCTCCTCGGCGCGGCGCTTGGCGACGATGTAGATCTCGGAGTCGTCGAGGCGCCACTCGGCGCGCTCGTCGAGCGGCTCGGGCGTCTTGTTGACGCCGATCGCCGCGACGGAGCTCGTGACCACGACGCGCTCGATGCGATCGCCGCGCGCCTTGACCGCGTTCAGGACCTCGCGCGTGCCGACCACCGCCGGGTCCATGATCGCGGCGGGGTTCGGGTCCCACATCTTGTAGGCGGCCGCGACGTGGTAGACGCGATCGCAGCCCGCGAGCGCACGGTAGACGGTGTGACCGACGGTGATGTCGCCGATGGCGATCTCGACCGGGAGCTTCTCGAGGTGCTTGCGCGACGCCGTCGGGCGCACGAGGCACTTCACGTCGTCGCCGCGCTCGACGAGCGCGCGCACGAGCCGCCCGCCGATGAAGCCGCTCGCGCCGGTGACCAGGGCCTTCGCCATGGCTGCGGGTGTACCCCTGTCGGCGGCGGAGTGTCCAGACAGTCGTCAGTCGTCAGTCGTCAGTCGTCAGCCGCAGTCTCGCGGCGCAGGCGCGGTCGCCGCCAGGGCACGCGCCTGCCCGCGGGTCGAGGGTCGAGGGTCGACCGCCCGTGCCAGACCGCGCCCGCCTCGGCTGACGACTGACGACTGACGACTGACGACTGACGACTGACGACTGACGACCGACGACTGACGACTACTGTTTCAGGTGCGTCACGTACCACTTCGATTCGTGGTCGATCATCGTCGCCACGTCGAGCGTGCGGGTCTTGCCCTTCAGCTTGTAGCGGAGCTTGGACTTGGTGACCTTGTTGTAGCCGGTCTTGTTGAACTCCTTCTTCGGAGCCACGTAGACCTGCGACTTCGGGTTGAGCTCGAACCCCTCGAACTCCGCCTCGGCGGCCTTCTTTCCCAGCTTCTTGTGGTAGCTGTGGATGTGGGCCTTGTACTCCTTCACGAGCTTGTCCCAGTAGGCGCTCGGGTCCTTCACGTCCTTGAGCGCGAGGAACGGCTCGCGGGGGAAGAACATCGCCATCGCGATCTCGGGCTCGTCCTTCTGGATGGCCTCGAACAGCTTCTTGGCGCGAGCCTGCAGCTCGTCGACCGGCGCCGGCGGCGCGCCAGCGTCGAGCGGCAAAGACAGCGCGCCCGCGTCGGCCGAGGCGACCGCGTCGACGGAGACCGAGGACGCGGGCGCGCCCGCGTCGAGCAGCGACGCCGGCGGCGCGCCCTTGGTGCACGCGGCGAGCAGCAGGCAGGCGGTGGCGATCACGACACGACGGGGCGACATCTGTTCATCCCCGTTAGAACGGCGGGCGCCGCGCGGCCAACACTTGAACCAGGGCCGCAGCAGGCGCAGCCTCCCGGTCATGAGCGCCATCACCCAGGTCATTGCCCGAGAAATCCTCGATTCGCGTGGAAACCCGACCGTCGAAGTGGAGGTCTTCACCGAGGGCGGGCACGGCCGTGCCGCGGTTCCCTCCGGGGCCTCGACCGGAGAGCACGAGGCCATCGAGCTCCGCGACGGCGACAAGAAGCGCTATCTCGGAAAGGGCGTCCGCAAGGCCGTCGAAAACGTGAGCGAGGCGTGCGCGCCGGCCGTAGTCGGCCTCGACGTCTTCGATCAGGCGGCGATCGACCACGTGCTGAACAAGGTCGACGGCACCCCGAACAAGGCGAAGATCGGCGCCAACGCGATCCTCGGCGTGTCGCTCGCCGCCGCGCGCGCCGCGGCCGACGAGCTCGGCCTTCCGCTGTGGCGCTACCTCGGTGGCGCGCAGGCGCGCGTGCTCCCCACCCCGCTGATGAACATCCTCAACGGCGGCGCCCACGCCGACAACGGCCTCGAGATCCAGGAGTTCATGGTCGTCCCCTGGGGCGCGCCCACCTTCGCCGAGGGCCTCCGCGCGGGCGTCGAGGTGTTCCACCACCTCAAGGCCAACCTGAAGAAGGACGGCCTCACGGTCGCCGTCGGCGACGAGGGCGGCTTCGCCCCGCGCCTCGCGAACAACGAGGAGGCGCTCCAGCGCATCATGGCGTCGATCGCCGCCGCCGGTTACCAGCCGGGCAAAGACGTCGCCCTCGCGCTCGACTGCGCCGCCAGCGAGTTCTACGACAAGGACAAGAAGAGCTACACCTTCGACAAGAAGCCGCTCACCGGCGCGCAGCTCGTCGACACCTACGCCAAGCTGACCGAGAAGTACCCGCTGGTCAGCATCGAGGACGGCTGCGCCGAGGACGACTGGGAGACCTGGAAGGCGCTCACCGATCGCGTCGGCAACAAGGTGCAGCTCGTCGGCGACGATCTGTTCGTCACCAACCCCGAGCGCCTCGCGCGCGGCATCGAGCAGAAGATCGCCAACAGCATCCTGGTGAAGGTCAACCAGATCGGCACCCTCACCGAGACGCTCGACGCCATCCGCATGGCGCACAAGGCGGGCTACACCGCGATCATCTCGCACCGCTCCGGCGAGACCGAAGACGCCTTCATCGCCGACCTCGCCGTCGCCACCAACGCCGGCCAGATCAAGACCGGGAGCGCGTCGCGCAGCGATCGCATCGCCAAGTACAACCAGCTGCTCCGCATCGCCTACGAGCTCGGCGACGGCCAAGTGTACTCGGGCCGCTTCCGGAAGTAACGGTCAGGGGGAGCGCCTCTGCCGCTCCCCCCGGTCGCACGCGCGCGCACGGCGCGCGACACCCCCCAACAGCAGCTCGCCACGCGCTCGCTACGCGTCGCGCGGGCTCACGTCGGGGGTGTTGGCACACCCCCGATCCCCCGCTGCGGATCGGCGCTGTCGCCGCGATGGAAGGGCGTGCGCGGATGCGTGGTCCTGTCCCGTCAGACGCGCGCCGTGCGCGCGCGCGCGACCGGGGGAGGCGGCAGAGGCGCTCCCCTGACCGTGTCTACGCGAGCCCTCGGCGGCTTGTGCATCGGAACGGGAACGATGTCCATCACGCGCGCTCTGCTCGCCGTCTCGTGTGTCGTCGCGTTCGGCTGCGGTGGCGGCGGTGCGCCGAAAGGCCCCGTCGCACCCGACGCGAAGGCGTCCACTGACGTCGCCGACGACAACACCTGGATGACGCTGTCGTCGCACGGCGCACGGCTCCGCGCTCCGCCCGGGTGGACCGTGCACGCGGAGGGCAGCGCGCTGCGCGCCGAGCCGCGTGACGGCAAGGCGGCGCTCATCCTCGACGGGGCCACCACGCGCGCCGAGCTCGAGGCGAAGGTCCGCGCGCTCGGCGCACGGTACGGGCTCGACCGCGTCGACTTCGCGGGCATCAAGCCGGGGAACCTGAACGGCATCCCGATCGTGATGTTCGAGGACATGGCCGCCGAGTCGAAGGGCGAGCCGGTCGACGTGTTCGTGATGCTCGGCGAGGCGCCCAACGGCAAGGGCGTGCTGCTGTTGTTCCTCTACGCGTCGGACAAGACCCAGCAGCACGACCTCGAGCTGATCCAGGCCGCCAACACGCTGCGTCCGATCTGATCGGGACGAGACGAGCACCGCCGAGTGCCTCCGGGCACCGAGGACGCCGACGGCCCGGAGGGGGAGCTCCGGGCCGTCGATCTCGCGGTCACTCGTAGGGGTTCTTGATCGTCTCTTTCTTCTTCTTCGGGCCGTCCCACAGCGGAATGCCGGCGTTCATCGGGATGGGCGCAGCGCCAGACGACGGCGTCTTCTCGCTCTTCGCCTTCCCGGTGTTCTCGCCGACCGTCGCCTTCGCGCGCGCCTCCTTCGCCTCCGACCGACCGGGCGGCGCCGCGGCGAGCTGGACCTTCGCCTTCTGCTTGGTCGGAGCGGCGACCACGACGGACGCCGGCTGCGCCGCGCCGACGGCCGGGTTCGGGGTGGGTCCGGCGACGACGGGCTCCGAAGCTGGACGCGCTCCGGCTTGGTCCGCGGGCGGTCGGGCGGCCGCGTGCGCCGCGGGGAGCTTGCCGATCGCGAGGCCGATGCGACGGAGCCGAGGGTCCTCGCGCGACGCCACCAGCGCCACCACGAACGCGGCGCACACGGCGGCGGCGGCCGCCGCCCGGCCCCGCCACGGCGAGGGCCGGAAATCGACGAAAGGGTCGGCAGGCGTCGGCGTCAGGTAGATGCTTCGCGGGACCGTCGGCGGGATCTCCTGATCGCCGGGCAGCAGCGGGATCGAGTACGGCTGCTCGGCGTCGTCTTCCTCCTCGCCCTCCGGCTCGCGATACGCGTCCTCCGTCGCCGGCAGCGCGATGGGCACCTTGCAGGGCGCGCCGACGCCGGTCGGCTCGGCCCGCTGAACGAACGCCGGCGGCAGGGACGACGCACGCGAGGGCGCGACGCCGGGGATGGTGGGCCAGTGATCGATCACGCCGTAGCGATCCGCGTCGAGGTACGCGTCCGGCACGCGCGCCATGCGCTCGAGCGCGCTCCAGCCCCCTACCGCGATCGACGCCGCGCAGCGGGCGCGATCCGCGAGCCGCGCCGCGTCAGGGCGATCGCCGCGCGAGGCCGACAGACAGGCCGCGGCGACGCGCCGGACGCGCTCGTCGGCGATCAGCGCCTCCAGGGCCTCGCCGAGCCGGCGCGCCTGCGCGACGAAGGCCACCTCGCTCTGCGCCGACAGCGGCGGCCGACCGCTGACGCAGCGTACGAGCAGGACCCCGAGCGCCCAGATGTCGAGGCTCGGGTCGACGCGGCGATCGCCGGCGACCACCGTGGGGCATCGGTACGGATCGAGCGGGAGCGGCGCGGTGGCCGCGAGCCAGCGCCCGCGCCCGAAATCGACGAGCTTCGCGGTGATCGTCCCGTCGTTCTCGCGGTGGAGGATGATCGACCGGGGATCGATCGCCTGATGGACGATCCCGCGCGCGTGCGCCTCGGCGAGCGCCTCCGCGAGGTCGGCGCAGAGCTGCAGCGCGGCGCCGACCGGCAGCGTGCCGCGGCGGTCGAGCAGATCCATGAGGGTCTCGCCCACGAGGAGCTCCGACGCGATCCACACCGGCGAAGCCGCGTCGTCCCCGGTGCGCCCCACCCCGAGGACCTGCGCGACGTTCCGATGGCGCAGCGCGCGCGTCGCCCGCAGCTCCTCGAACCAGGCCTCGGCCTCGCTCGTCGGCGGTCCGACCACGCGTATGGCGATCGGCCGGGTCGGGACGCGATCGGCGCCGCGCCACAGCTCTCCGAATCGACCGCGCGAGAGCCGGTTCACCAGCCGAAACCGCTCGCCGAGCAAGAGCCCCGTCTCCAACCCCATGCTGTCCCCCTTTCGCCCGAGACCGTGCGGCAGCCCCCTTTGCAACGTTCGTGCGGGTCTGCGCGGATCGGTCGAGGCGCGCACGCCGAAGACGCGACACGGGAGCAGGTCTCCGCGCGTTCTCCGACCTCCCGGGGAGGCGCGGACCCCCGGCGAGAGGGCCGACGAGAAGAGCGATCGGCTGCCGCGCAGAACTCTCCCCCCGAGGCCGCGCAGCGCTATTCTCCGTGCGATGGCCGATCGTGCAGCTCCGGGCGCGCCGCGTGGGCGGCCCGATCCGCTGATCGGCACCGTCGTCGCCGGGCGCTTCCGCATCGAGGCGCGCATCGCGTCGGGCGGCATGGGCACCGTCTACCGCGCCGAGCAGCTCGGGCTCGACCGCAAGGTCGCCCTCAAGCTCCTGCACGCCGACGCGCTCGAGGGGACCGAGGACTCCGAGGCGAACGACGATCTCGCCGTCCTCGAGAAGCGCTTCTCGCGCGAGGCGGCGATCCTCGCCAAGCTCTCGCACCCGAACGTGGTCACCGTCTTCGACTACGGCCGCATCGACGACGCCGAGGCCTGGGCGCGGCCGCGGTTCTACATGGTGATGGAGCTGCTCGGCGGCGAGACGCTGCAGGACCGCCTGCAGAAGCGCCGCTCGCTGACGATCGACGAGACGCTGCACCTCGGCCGGCAGATCGCGCGCGGCCTGCGCGAGGCGCACGCGCTCGGCGTGGTCCACCGCGATCTGAAGCCCGCGAACGTGATGATCGTGCGCGATCGCGACGGCGAGGAGATCGCCAAGCTCCTCGATTTCGGCATCGGCAAGGTCCTCGATCGCGACTCGTTGCAGAGCACCGCCGATCCCGAGGCGGAGCTCACGCAGGAGGGTCGCTTCGTCGGCTCTCCCATGTACATGTCACCCGAGCAGATCGCGCACGGTCACGTCGACGCCCGGACCGACGTCTACACGCTCGGCGTCGTCCTGTACCGCTGCCTCGCCGGCGTGCACCCCTTCCACCGCGACAACACCACGCTGGTGATGCTCGCCCACCTGCACGACAAGCCGATCCCGCTGCGCGAGCGGGTGCCGGAGGTCCCTGCCTGGCTCGGCGATCTCGTCGATCGCTGCATGCAGAAGGACCCTGCGCACAGGCCGGCGACGATGGACGAGGTCTATCGCGCGCTCACCGAGCAATCGCCGTCGTCCCCGCATCCCCACCCCACCCAGGCCCCAAGCCGCGCGCAGCTCGCGCCGTTCGTGAGCCTGCCCGCCTCCGAGGAGGGACCGACCATCGCCAGCGGGACGCACAGCTACCCGCTGCGGGTGCCGCCGACCGACACGTCGCCGCAGGCGCTCGCGGCGATGGGCACGGGGTCGTTCGATCGAGGGGCGAGCACCGGCTCGACGCTCGACTCTGCCGCGCCGCGAAGGCGCGCGATGTGGCCGGTGTTCACGGTGGCCGGCGTGCTCGTCGCGGGCGTCATCGTGGTGCTGCTCACGCGCACGCCCCCGCCCGAGAGCGCCAACGGCGCGGCGCCCACGCAGGCTGCGCCCTCCGCGTCGACGCCCGTCCCGAAGCCATCGCTCGGCGCGGAGCCGCTCGATCTCGAGGAGGTCGCCGCGCAGCCCTCTTCGAGCGCGAGCGCGAGCGCGCCGGCGCCGACCAAGCCGACGGCGACCAAGCCCGTCGCCAAGCCGCCGGGCAAGCCGACGACGAGCACGCCGGCCCCCTCCCCGCCGACCGACATCATCCTCAAACGCTGAACCGGTGAGAACGCGGATCGATGCGCCCCACCCCTCGCGCCGTCCTCTTCGCGCTGTCGCTGTCGGTCGCCTCGTTCCACGCACGTCACGCCGTCGCCGACGATCTCGCCGACGAGGCCGACGTGCAGTTCGAGCTCGGCGCGAAGAAGTACCAGGCGGGCGATTACCTCGGCGCCCTCGAGCACTTCCTCACGAGCAACCGGCTCGTCCCCAACAAGAACGTCCTCTACAACATCGCCCGCTGTTACGAGCAGCTGCACCGCTTCCCCGACGCCTACCGCGCGTACGTGCGGGCGCTCGAGGCGGAGAGCGCACCCGATCGCAAGAAGGACCTCGAGATCGCGCTCGCGCGCATCGCGCCGAAGGTGGCGATCCTCGAGGTGGTCACCGATCCGCCCGGCGCCACCGTGTATCTCGATCGCAAGGACCTCGGGCCGCGCGGCAGCACGCCGCGCAAGCTCGGGCTCGACAAGGGCAAGTACAAGGTCCTCGTGGAGCTGCCCGGCTACGAGCCGGCGGCGTCGAGCGAGGTCGAGCTCGAGATCGGGCAGACCCGGACGGTGAAGCTCGCGCTGCAGCCGATCCTCGCGACGGTGAACGTCGCGGGCGACGCGGCCGGCGCGGCGGTCCGCCTCGACGCGGCCGAGGGGCCGGTGCTCTGCACCATCCCGTGCACCGTGAAGGTGCCGCCCGGCAAGCACGTGCTGCACGTCGCCAAGGAGGGCTTCAAGCGCGCCGAGATCCCCATCGACCCGCAGCCGAAGCAGACCCTGAACGTCGCGCCCAAGCTCGACGTCGTCACCGGCGTGGTGGTGGTGAACGCCGACGTCCGCGACGCGCTCATCGAGGTCGACGGCAAGCCGTACGGCTTCACGCCCGCGGTCATCCAGGTGCCGGTCGGCAAGCACTCGATGACGGTCTCGCGGAGCGGCTTCAAGGCCGTCACCAGGCCCGTCGAGGTCCGCGAGGGCGATCAGGCGCGCGTCGACGCCACGCTCACCGAGGTCTCCGAGGTCACCGCCGCGTCGCGCAGCGAGGAGGCCATCGAGGACGCGCCGAGCTCCGTCTCGATCGTGCCGGGCGCGGAGCTGCGCGGGATGGGCTACCCGACGATCGCCGAGGCGCTGCGCGGCGTGCGCGGCGTGTACCTGACCGACGACCGCCACTACACGACCCTCGGCTTCCGCGGATTCTCCCGCCCCGGCGACTACGGCAACCGCGTGCTGGTGCTGGTCGACGGACACCCGCTCAACGACAACTACGTCGGCTCCGGCTTCGTCGGCTTCGACGCGCGCACCGACATCGAGGACGTCGAGCGCATCGAGGTCGTGCGCGGCGCGGGATCGGTGCTGTACGGCACCGGCGCCTTCTTCGGCGTGGTGAACCTGGTCACGCGCAGCCGCGGCATGCCGACCCGCGTCGAGGGCCAGGTCTCGACCGTCGAGGACGGCGTGGCGCGCGCGCGTGCGTCGGCCACCGTGCGCTTCTCGCCCGACGCCGGCGTGTGGACCAGCTTCGCTGCGGCACGCGGCTTCGGCCGCGACTTCTTCTTCCCCGAGCTCGCGCAGCCGGGCGGGTTCGACGGGTGGGTGCGGGGCCGCGACTCGTTCGACGCGGGGACGATCTCCGGCCGCGCCTGGTACAAGGCGCTGACCGCGCAGTGGTCGTTCCACGAGCGCACCAAGATGCTCCCCACGGGCGCGTTCGACGCGATCCCCGACAGCCCCGACAACCGCTTCATGGATCGGCGGTCGTTCCTGGAGCTGCGGTTCGAGCCGAAGCTCGGCGACGGCGTGCAGTCGTTCAGCCGCGCGCACGCGAACCTCTACGACTTCCGCGGCTCGCTCGCCTACGATCCGGCCGGCGGCGGCAAGGAGGTCGAGCGCTTCCGCGGGAACTGGTTCGGGTTCGAGCAGCGGTTCGCGTTCGAGGTCGCCAAGGTCCTCCGCGTCACCGTCGGCGGCGAGGCCATCCGGCACGCGCGCGCCTCGCTGCGCGTGACCAACGACACCGGCACGCAGCTCGAGGAGGACCGCCCGTTCACCGTCGGCGCCGGCTATCTGCTCGCCGATTGGACGCCGACCGCGCGCTTCAAGACCTCGGCCGGCGCGCGCCTCGACTGGTACTCGACGTTCGGCGCCTCACTCAACCCTCGCGTCGCGTTCATCGCCAAGCCGTGGCAGGACGGCGTCGCCAAGCTGATCGTCGGCAAGGCGTTCCGCGCGCCGAGCTTCTACGAGCTCTTCTACAGCTCGAGCACCCAACGCGCCTCGCCCACGCTCGGACCGGAGAACGTCCTCTCCGGTGAGCTCGAGGTCTCCCACCGGTTCACCTCGACCCTCGTCGGCACGGTCGCCGGCTGGGTCAATCGCGTCGACAACCTCGTGGTGCAGCGCGGCAACCCGGCGGCCGGCGAGCCGGTCTACTACGACAACTCCGACAAGCGGGTCCTGGCGTACGGCGTCGACGCCGAGGTGCGGCGCGATTTCCGCGACGGCTGGATGATCGCCGGCAACTTCTCGGTGCAGAAGGCGCGCTACCTGTCGAACGACGACGGCGGATACCGCCGGCTGCCCAACTCGCCCGAGCTGCTCGGCGCGGTGCGCGGCGGCATCCCGATCGTGCCGCGCGCGCTCCTGCTCACGAGCCGCGTCACCTACGTCGGCCCGCGGTGGGATCGGTTCGAGCGCAACGATCCGGGCGCCGAGCCGCAGGGGCAGACGGTCGCCGCGATCCTCTGGGACTTCGTGTTCACCGGCGAGGCCGAGCGCACCGGCATCCGCTGGGGCGTCGGCGTCTACAACGCGTTCGACTGGCGCTGGAAGGCGCCGGTGTCGCCGGAGTTCCGGCAGCGGTCGATCCTGCAGAACGGGCGGACGGTGTACGCGTCGCTGTCGGTGTCGTTCTGACGCCGAGGGGCGAAGGATGGCCGGGTCGAAGGTCTAGCGAGCACCGCCCTCTCACCCACCGAGCCGCGGCCGCGCGCGTCATGCAAGTCCCTCGAGCTGGCGCCCCTCCGCCGGCGGACCGCCGGCGGCCGCCGGCTACCGCCGCTGCGGCGTGACGGCACGACCGGGAGAAACCGCCTGGATCTTGCGACGTCCGCGACGCCGACGGGCGCGCATGACCCTCGCCAAGACGCGCGGGCGTGACGACCTGCGCCTCCGCCGTCCAGCGCCGCGCCTACCGACGCCACCGCCCCGAGCAGACGGTGCTCCACGCGATCGTGCAACGTGCCTCGAAAGAGGGGACCGACGGCGACGCCGACGCCGACGCGCCGGCGGGCATGGGTCGAAGCTCCGTCGCGCTGCACGGGTTCAACCTCCACGCCGCCGTGCGCGTCGGCGCCGATGACGACGTGGCGCGCGAGCGCCTCGTGCGCTACTGCGCGAGGCCGCCCTTCGCCCTCGAGCGACTCAGCGTGCTGCCCGATGGCCGCATCGCCTACCGCATCAAGCAGTCCCGCAAGAACGCCACCCACCGCATCCTCTCGCCCATCGAGCTCCTCGCGCGAATCGCCGCGCTCATCCCCCCACCGCGCCACCCGTTCCTGCGCTATCACGGCGTCCTCGGCCCGAGCTCGAGGTGGCGCAGCCTCATCGTCCCGCGCGAGCCCGACGCCGACTCCGCCGACTCCACCGCGCGCACGACGCACGCCCCGCACGACCACGCGCATCGCACCCGCGACGTGGCCCCGCTGCTGCCCGCGACCCGAGCCCCCGACGCGAGGGCAAGCGCCTCGAGCCCGCGCCCGACGACTCCGTCGGCGTCCCCCGTCCCGCGTGCCCGCCCACCGACTGCTTCGATCGTATCGATGGCACGTTCCCCCGCCACCGACACCGCGCGTCGCAGTCGTGCGGCCTTCGCCGTGCTCGCGCCAGCGCACCTCGCCCGCGTCGCCGCGACAGCGACGTGCAGGCGAGGACCAACCGGCTCGAGTGGAGCAAACTGCCGACGATCGATCGCATCCTCTTTCGCGAGGTCGAGCGCTGGATGCAGCGGAGCGCGGGCCCGTCCCGCGGCCGCGCCGGAGCAGTGACCTTCGTGCAGCGCTTCGGGCACGGTCGAGAACAAGCTCGCCGCCTCGCACAACACCTGAAGCGAGTCGTCACCGTCGCCGACGTCGACGGCGCGCCCGGCGCCGGGCTGCTCTTCTCGGCGAACGACGCGTGAAACGGCGGCCAGCTCGACTGGAAGGCCCACTGCAGCTATCCCTATACGGATACAGGTAGCCACGGCGTGTTCGTGTTCGACGACGCCGGTGGCAAGTGGATGCCGACGCGGCGCATCTGGAACCAGCAGAGCTATCATGTCACGAACATCAAGGCAGACGCGACGCTCCCCAAGACCGAGGTCGCGAGCTCGAGCGCCGGAGGCTTCAACAACTACCGCGCGGCGGTCCAAGGCAAGGGCGAGGGCCTCGCGCCCGACCTGACCGTGAGCCTCGCGACGTCGCGGCACCTGTGCCCGGCGAGCTACGTGCTGCGCGCCACCGTCCGCAACGTCGGCTCGGCGGGCGTCGGCGCTGGCATCCCGGTGCGCTTCTTCGCCGGCGCGCCCGGCACCGGCCCGCTGCTCGGCGAGGCGAAGACGGCCAAGCCGCTCTTCCCCGGCTCGGCGGAATCCGTTGAGCTCACCGTGCCGGCCGCGTCCGGGAGCGGCTTCGGCGTCGACGTCGACGGCGGCGAGGGCGGTGCCGTCGCCGAGTGCAACGAGAAGAACAACGTCGCCTCGATCGGCGCGGTCTCGTGCGAAGATCAAGTGAGCGGCGAGGGCACCGACTCGAGACACGCGGAGCTCCAAACCTCCGGAAGAGCCGCCGGAGAGCGAGGAGATCGAGTGACTGCTCGGCCTCGTCGCGCGCGACCAAGCCGTCGGCTACGAGGTTGCGAACGACGCGGCTCGTGAGCCCTTCGTTCAGCCCCGTACGTCGAAACAGCTCGCGCGTCGAGGGCCGGCCCGGGCGCTTGAACTTGTTGGGCCTGCCTTCGACGGAGCGCCTCGGGGGCGCTCCAGTAATTCACGGCCGAGCTCGCTCGCGCCGTGTCATCTACCACGTTATGCTGTGAATGGTGAGCACGGCGCGGCCACTCGACCTGATCGTCCAACGATCGACGTTGGAGCTGCTCGAGGCCATCGGTGTGCCCGCCGCTCCGAGGTTGGCGGGCCCCTCGCAGGCGCCGATGTCCGGGCAGTTCGCCGGGCTGGTTCGCTTCTCCGCGCCCGCGTTCCGCGGCGCGCTCTCGCTCACGGTTCCGACGAAAATTCTCGCGCGCACCGTGAGAGCGTCCGCGAACGAGGCAACCCTCCTCGACTGGCTTCGCGAGCTCACCAACCAGCTCATGGGGCGCCTGAAGAACAAGCTCGTTCGATATCAGCTGCTCGTTCGCGTGGCCGCGTCGACGTCGGGCTCGGCAGCGACGATGGAGACGCAGTTCCGCCCAATCAAGGGTTCCGAGCGCGTCTACATGTTCCGGACCATGACCGACGACGTGGTCGTGCGGCTCCGCGGGGAGCTCGACGACAAGGCGCTCGTCTTCTCGAGCACGGCCGAGGTCATCGACGAGGGCGACGTGATCTTGTTCTGAGCCGCTGCCCCCCTCAACTCCTCTCTCGCGGGGCCGTTAGATACGTCGTGGCCCGCCGCGTACTTCTCGTCGATCCCGTCCCGACCAGCCGGGACGCCCTCGCTTCTCGCCTCCGCGTCCGGGTTCGAGGTCACGACGGCGTCGGACGGCGCCGAGGGCGCTCATCTCGCGCTCGGCGATCCGCCCGCCGCCGTGGTGGCCGACCTTTGGATGCCGAGCATCTCGGGCGTCCAGCTCTGCCGGCTGCTCAAGAACGAGCCGGCTACGGTCGACGTCCGGTCATCCTTCGCGGTGCGGAGGGACGACGTCATCGATTCTGGGCCGAGCGCGCGGGCGCGATCGCCTACGTCGTCAAGGGGCGCATGGGCGATCTGGTTCGCGCCCTCGCACGCGCGACGGCGCAACACGCCGACGGCGGCTTCTTCACCGTGCTCGCCGACGACGGCGCCGACGTGCGGGACCGGATCGCACCCACCTCGACGCCGCGCTCTTCGACTCGGTCATCGCGTCCGAGCTGCGCAACCTCTCGGTGTGCGAGTCGTTCGAGCGCCTGTTCGATCGCTTCGCTCAGTTCGTCAGTTCGAGAACAGAGCGAGAGAGGCGGCTCCGCTCGTCTCCTCCTGACGACTGACGACCGATGCCTGACGACTGATGAGGCAACATCCGCGAACAGCGACACCTCGGGTGGCCCAGAATCGCGACCGCTGATCTAGCCGACGATGCGCGCGAGCTTGAGTAGCTCCGCCTTGAACGACACGTTCTGCGCCTTCGCGCGCGCGACGTTGACGACGAGCTTGGGCTTGCTCTCCTCGAGGTCGAAGCCGACGACGGTGCCCTTCGACGCGTAGCCGCCCGTGGCGCCGTAGGTGAGCACGTCTACCCCGACGAGCGCGCTCGCGACTTGGGGAAGCTCGTCGTCGAGCCCCGTCGAGAGGTACGCGATCGCGACCTTGTTCTTCTTGATCCGATCCGCGAGAGCGGTTGCGCTCGCGAAGGTGAGGATCTCGACCTGTTTCGGCCTGCCGGCGATGTCGCCGAGATCGCCGAGCGACTTGACGACGGCCGACGCGAGGCGGGTCGAGTCGTTGTCGCCCCCGCGCTGGACCGCGAGGACGAGCGCTGTGGCGCCCGCGCGGGCCGCGAAGTTCCGATCGAACGCGGCGACCTTGACCACGAGCTGCGCCTGGAGGTTCGGAGGGACGCTCGCAGCCCCACGCGCGAGCCGCGAGAGGAGCAGCGCGGACGCGCCGGCGAGAAAGCCGCGGCGGTTCACGGATCGCCTCCGGCCTCGCTCGCGGCGTCTTCGGGCGACGCGTCTTCCGCCGGCGCGTCCTCGCAGCCAGCGTCGTCGGTGCACCCGGCGTCGTGGATGGGATAGGGCGTCACGTCGGTGCAGCCCGGCGCAGCGGCGAGGAGGACTGCGGCGATGAAGGCGCGAACGTCCATGGCCATCCTCACAGGGCGAAATCGTATTGCAGGGTCGCGAACGCCGTGAACCGGTTCACGGGCGCGAGGGCCGCAGTTCTGGGTGCATCGGGCACCGTCGGGTCGTACGCCTGCGTCGGCCCCGCCACGTACGGCACGACGCCCACCGTGGCGTAGTTCGCGGAGATCCGCCACGAGAGCGCCTCGTGCCCAGGGAACTTGTCGCTGAGCGTCAGCCGCAGGTGCATCTGCTGCGGCGCCGTCGGGGTCTCGGGGAAGCCGCCGTCGTTCGCGCGGTCGGCGAGGCGACGGCCGACGAAGGAGGTCGCGAGCGCCACCACAGGCAGCGCGCCGGGCAGGTCGTACGAGACGCGCGCGTTGCCGAACACCGAAGGGGTGACCGTCATGGGCCCGCCGTCGCGCCGCGTGTATGCCGCGGTCAACGAGAAGCCGTACCGTAGCTCGCCGGTCTGACCTTCGAACTGGCCGTTGTAGCCCCAGTTGTCGATCGTGGAGACGTTCTGGTACTGGTAGAGCCCGTCGTCGAGCAGCCTGAGCGCGATCATGTCGTTCCACCACGTGCGGAACAATCCGAAGAGCACGCGGTTCGCGCCCCACTTCGTTTCGACCACCGCCTCGGCGCTCCGAACGGTCTCGGAGCGGATGTCGGGGCTCGGCGTCTGGATCTGCGTCGCGTAGAACGCCTCGTAGAACGTCGGCGCACGGAACGCCGTGGAGTAGATGGCCTTGAAGGTCCCGCCTCGCCACGTGTCGATGACGGCCGCCGCGCGGGGCGAGAAGCGCTGGCCACCGCGGGGATCGCGATCGAAGCGCACGCCCCCGTTGAGGAAGAGACGCTTGAGCGGCGTCCAGCGCTGTTGGAGGTACGCGGCCCAGGGGATCTCGGTCAACTCCTTGTTGCCCACGCTCCCTAGCTGTTGACCTGTCGCGGCGTCCTGCGAGTCGGTCTTGGCGCCGACGTATCGGATGCGCGCGTCGAGGCCGAGCATCGTCGTGAGCCGATCGTCGCCGAGCCAATCCTGCGTGGCCTGAAGCTCGAGCCCCGTCCATCGGGACGCGCCGATGGTCTTGACCCTGCAGGGGCCGCCGAGCGAGAAAACGCAGCCGTCGGGATCGGACGAATGGAGGGGCTGCTGGTAGTCGTACGTGTCCGCGTAGTAGCGCGCCATCAGCCCGAGGCGCTCGGTGACGTGCTTGCGCCACTGCACGTCGAGCTGCAGCCACCGGTCGAGCTCGTAGTTGTTGGCGTGGTCGAAGTCGCCGGTGAACTGGTTGAAGCCGTTCACGTACGGCGTCGCCCGCCTGTAGGTGGCGGCACGAAACATCGTGGTAAAATCACCGACGACGAGCTTGAAGTGGGCGGCAGGAACGGTGGTCCAATACGACTCCGTCGTGCGTCCGCCCCAGACGCCGGGCTTCGCGCGGGGCCCCCAGTCGTACGGTGCCCCCGACGAGTTGAGCGACGGCTGCAGGGCCCACTCGAAGGATGGTCCGCTCTGGTGATAGAGCTCGACCTGCCCCGTGAGCTCGGCGGGCTTTCCGAACAGCTTGAACTCGTGGCCGATGCCCGTGGCGATGCGGTACGAGCTGCCGAGGTCTCGCGGCGCGAACGAGCGGACGCGCCCGCCGATCCCGTGAGCGGGCGACGCCGAGCCCTCGCCGATGAGGTGCAGCCCCTTGTAGTTGGCCGCCTTCTTCGTGACGACGTTGATGACGCCGAGCATCGCGCTGCCGCCGTACAGCACGGACCCCGCGCCGAGCACGAGCTCGATGTGATCGATCAGCTCGAGCGGGATCGCGGCTCCCTGCTCGTAGTAGGCGGTGCCGTCCCAGCCCTCGTTCATGACGTGGCCGTCGACCACGAGGAGGACGTGGTTGCCGAAGTCGCTGGTCAGGAGCACGCCTCGGCCGGCGACCTCGACGGAGTGCAGCGGGTTCTGCGTGACCAGGCCCATGCCGAGGAAGTCGATCGCCTCGTCGAGGGATCGGATCCCGTAGCGCTTCATGTCGCCGGCCGTCAGCGTGACCGTGGTGGCCGGTGCGTCGCTCGCCGTCTCGGCGGACTTGGACGCTCCCGACACCACGTTCTCGTTCAGCGTGGCGTTCAGATCTTCCTCTTCGCCATCGGCGTTGGCGCCGCGCGCCGTCACGAAGGCGGCTACGAGCGCTGCGAAGGCGATGGCTCGGCGCGTTGCATGTGTGCTCACGAGGGTACCTCCGTCGCGGTACGCGGACGCGCAGGCCTTGAGGTGCGTGGTGGATCGCCGACCACGGGTGAATCGTCAGGCTCGAGCATGGCAGATGGGAAGAGGAATCGGAACGTCGTACCGGCCCCTGGCGTGCTCTCGACGCGAACGGTCCCTCCGCAAGCGTGAGCGGCGGCACGCACCGCGCACATGCCGATCCCGCGGCCGGAGGTCTGGGTCGCGCTCTCGACCGATGACACGTCTTCGGCGAACAGCGCCTCCTCGAGATCCGCCGGCGTCGTCGACGGAAGGCCGCGCACCCTCGCGCGCTCACGGATCTTCTCCCAGGGAATGCCGCGGCCGTCGTCGGCGATCGAGAGCGTGACGCCGTCGCCCGACCCGGCTTCGTCCGGCCCGGCTACGCCCCGCCCGGCTTCAATCGAGAGCCGGACGACCGACGGCGTCGGCTTCCCGCTCGCCTTCCGCTCGTCCTCGGTCTCGAGACCGTGATCGACGACGTTCCGCACCACGTGCGCGAGCGAGGTGAGGAACGGGGCCCACTTGCGCGGCGGAAGCCGCAGGCGAGTGGGCGCGATTTCGATCGCGGGCTTGGGCTTGCCGAGCCGCCCCGCGAGCGCGGTGATCTGCTCGCCGATGCGCGCGAGGCGTGCGGCGGCCGGCTCGAGCTGCCAGGAAGCGATGATCTGCGTGAGCTCGCGTCGATCGGCGCCCTGGTGAACCGCCGCGGCGAGCTCGTGCAGCTCGCCGATCTCGAGCTGGACGACGCCGGCGTGCGCGTTCCATCCGAGCTCGGTGCACCGGTCGAGGAGCGCCTTCCAGAGATCGCGGATGGCCTGGAGCTCCGCCGAGCTCGGCTGCTCGTCGCCCTCGAGCATCCGCGTCTCGAGCTCGTGGCAGACCCGAGCCACGCTCTCGACTCCGAACAAGGACGTGTTGCCCTTGAGCGTGTGAATCTGCCTCCGCAGGGTGACGACGTCTCCGCCCTCGAACTGGGCGATCGCCTCGACGAGCGAGCCGCACTCCTCGAGGAACTCACCGAACGCATGTCGATCGGCGAGCATCCGGCGGAACGCGGCGAGCATCTCGCGCTGGCCCGCGTCGGCGCGCTCGCGCTCGACGCGCGGGGTCACGTCGCTGATGACCACGAGCATCCCCGTGAAAGCTTCGCCTGACGAGAGCGGCCGATAGCGCAGCTCGAAGTGTCGATCGTCGCGCGCGAAGCGCTTGGGGAGCTGATCGAGCGCGACTTCGATCGGGAAGACGTCCTCGACGATCGTCTCCAAACCGAGCTTGAGCCATTGAGCGGCCTTGGGGGCGAACCGATCCATGTACTCGAACAGCGTCTCGCCTGCCTGCGGCGGACCGAACCAGATGTCGAGGACGCGCGAACGCTCGTCCGACATCCGACCGTCGCGATCGACCGAGATGAAGCCGTCTTCGACGTTGTCGAGGACGAGCCGCATGTCGCGGTTGCGCTCGCCGATGCGCTTCTCACGGGCGGCGATGGCATCGGACATGGTCGCGAACGCGGCGGCGAGTTGGCCGATCTCGTCGTTGGAGTCGACGTGCACCTCGACGCGCTCGCCGGACTCGAGCTTGCGAGCCGCGGCCGAGAGCCGGCTCAGGGGCCGGACGATCAACGCGCGAGAGAGCACGACCAGGACGAGCCCGACCGATAGAGCGGTCGCGAGCGAGAGCCACAGCGCCTTGCGCTCCATCGCGGCGATCTCTTCGTTCTCTCGCGCCAACGAGAACGCGACGCGCGAGACGCCGACCACCTTGCCGGTCGGATCGGTCACCGGGCCGTCGACCAGCACCCAGTCCGTCGAGCGGGTCGCGCCGAGCGCCAGGGGCACAGTGGTTGGCGGCGCGAAGGCCGCGTCGGTCCGGCGGAGCTCGCCCAGCAGCGCGACGACGCGTCCGTTCTCCGCGGACCAGGCTGCGCCGTAGCCCACGTCTTCGTTCGTCGCGAGGGTCGCGACGGACTCCGAGACGCCTTTGTCGTGGCCGAACGTGGGTGGAGCGCTCACGTTCGCGGCGAACAGGCGCGCGACCATCAGCGCGGCCTTCTCCTTGGCGGCGAGCACGTTCGCGCGCTCGTACGCGCTCAGGCGGTAATACACGAGCGTCGCCACGAGGGCGAGCACCACCATCGTCGCCCCGATCAGCTTGGCGCCGAGCGACGACGAACGCTTCTCGCCGCTTCGAGCCGGCGCGCTGGGAGCGGGGTCCTTCATCGCTCGGCTACGTTACGGCCCAACGCCGTGAGAGCATAACGCAACCTCGCGACCCGGCTAAAGTCATCGGGGCCCTGGGCCGTAGTCCACCAGGAGGGAGATCCATGGGCAAGAAGGTTCTCGTTGTCGACGACTCGAGCACGATCCGGCAACAGGTGAATCTCGCCCTGTCACAAGCCGGCTTCGAGGTCGTCGAGGCCGAGGACGGCGCCGACGGGATCCGGCAGCTCGGCGTTCATCCGGACGTCGCGATGGTCATCTGCGACGTGAACATGCCGCGCATGAACGGGCTCGAGATGCTCGCGCAACTCCGCGGAACGCCGCGGGTTCCTCCGATCCTGATGCTGACGACCGAGGCCGCCATGGATCTCGTCGCCAAGGCGAAGTCCCTCGGCGCCAAGGGGTGGATGGTGAAACCCTTCAAGCCCGATCAGCTCGTCGCCGCCGCGAAGAAGCTGACGGCGGCTTGAGAGCCAAGGGGATCCTCGACCGTGAAGCCGGATAGCTGGAAGCGTCTCCATGCTCAGCTCGCCCGCTGCTGCGAGGCGCTGTTCCGCGCCAACGCCCTCGAGGTCGTCGAGGCCGGACCGGTCGAGCACGTCGGTCCGTACGCCCAGAGCATCGTCTCGGTGATCGGCTTCTCGGGCGAACAGCTGAGCGGATCGCTGGCGCTGCTCCTGCCGCCGTCGGTCGTCGAGCGCTCTCATCCGCTGCGCGAGACCGGACCGCTCGACGCGGCCGCGCGGCACGATTGGGCCGGCGAGGTCGGAAACCAGCTCCTCGGCCGCCTCAAGAACCGGCTCCTCAGCTATGGGATCGTCCTCCAGATGGCGACACCCATGACGTTCTCGGGGCGCGAGGTCTTCGGAGCCGGCGAGCGCCACGAGGGCTTCGTGTGCCTTCGATTCCGAGCGGGGGACGATGCGTTCGACGTCGTGTTCGACGGCGCAGCGCAGGTCGACATCGCGCTCGATGCGGACAAGGAGCAGCCGGGGGCGGACGTCGAGGAGAGCACGATCCTCATGTTCTGACCGCATGCTCGGGGGTTCCCTCCCGGTCTTCGCGGTCTTGCTCGGCATCGCGCCGCACGACCTACCCGCGCCGCACGATCCCGCGGCGCAGCACACGCCGTCGGTGCAGAACCCGCTCGTGCACGTGCTCGCGCTGGTGCAGGCCGTGCCGAGGCCCTCGACCGGAATGCACACGCCCGACTTGCAGTAGTTGCCCGTCGTGCAGTCCGCGTTGGTGGCGCACGAGGTCTTGCACGCCGTCGTGTCGCACACGAACCCGCCGCAGGGGCAAGGTCTGACGGCTGGACGAAGCCGCTGCGCGGAGTCCCGGCGGCCACGACGTGACGTTCGCCGGCTGCTCACGCGAGCGCGTTCTCGGCTTGATGGTGCGGCTGTGACGCGGCGCGCTGGCCGCGCGCCTTTCGGCTTGCTCCGGGCTGAGCTCCGATGCGCTCCGGCTATGTCGCGCCCGACGTCCGGGCCGACGAGCCTGGAGGCGACGCTGCCGCTTCTGCCGCGCGCCGGCGCTCACTCGACGGGCTCTCCCCGTTCCGACCCAAGAGCCCGTCACCGGGGACACCTCAAGATCGCCGACCCGGGCGCCCGTACATCGCTGCCACCCAACAAGACGTGCATCGCGATCGATGCGCGGCCGCACCGATCTGCGCCGTGCATCCACGAGCCACTCTCGGCACGCGCATCGTCGACCCCGACGCACGGCACGTGCACGTCGCCCGCCGGCCGCGTCCGCCTTCTGTGCCCATAGGTCGCGCCCGCGCAGCGGCTCCGTCCATCCCCGGCTACGCGAACGCACCGAACCGTCGCACGGCATTGCGACGCGATCGTGTGCGCGTTCGCGCAACCGACTGCTCTATATGTGAAGGCGGGGAAATGGAGACAGCTTCGAAGCTGGCTGGGGGCGCAATGACGTTCAGGGCTCTCGGCGTGATCTCGGGCGTTGCGCTTCTGGCCGGATGCGCTCCCGAAGTCGGCGGGCTCGGCGGGGATCCGGTGGACCTCGAGGACAGCAGCGTCGATTCGCGATCGCCGACGCGAGCGAGGAGGCGATCGATAGCTCGGTGATCGATTCCTCGATCGAGGACACCGGGACTTCGGTGCCCGGCGACTCGTCGATGCCGCCCGACACCACGCCGCCGCCCGACACCACGCCGCCGCCCGACACCACGCCGCCGCCCGACACCGCACCGCCGGACACGGCGCCCCCCGATCCCGGGTGTGTCGCGCCGCGCACCGTCTGCAGCGGCGTCTGCGTCGACACCGCGAGCAACGTCGCCACGAGAGACGCCCGACGCTCCCCGACCCCTTCCGACCGTCCTTGGTGAACTGCGCATAACCCCCAACTATGGCAACTCGAGCCCTGGAATCCGCCGAGGGCGCTTTGGACCTCTTAGCCCCAATCCGCCGAGGGCGCTTTGGACCTCTTAGCCCCCCAGCACCCGGTCCAAGAGATCACCTCGATGCTCGGCACCCGCGGCGTCGGCGTGCGCTACGCGATTCACCCGGTCGCGGGCCGCCTTCCCCGCCACATGAACGTTCTCCTCGATGCTTCGCAATCCGCGTTGCTGGCACTCGCTGCCGTCGTAGCGATACGGCGCCTGGACTGGTCGAGGACGAGGAGTACGCACGCGTTCCCGTCTCCATTGAGCGACCGTTGGTCGCGCGCCACTCCGTCTCTCTCGCACCCTGGACGAACGTGGGTTGGAGCGGCCCGTCAGCTCCGAATGAGTACACTCACGGTCGACGACCTCGAGAAAGAAGCGCGACGCGTCTAGCTCCGCCGCCTGCTTCGGTCGCCGGCAGCGCGCTTCGCGCGGATGTAGGCAGCGGCCGTTGGCAGTCGAACTTCGCCGCGGCGCGCCGGCCACCAACGGAGGCAACAGTGGGGCTGGCGGTCGCTGCCACCGCTGGTAGGCTACTCGAAGCCTTCGGGTCGCAATGGGAGGAAGACGTATGGAGCGCTCCGCGCGTGGCATCACGTGTCGACTGATCGCGACTGCCCTCGTGGCCGCGACCGTCGTTGCCTGCGGCAGCGGCGACGACCAGCCCACCCCCCCCAACTCCTCCTACGACTTCGGCGGAAATGCGCGGCTGAAGGCGAGCGTCGTCGTCCTTTCGCAGGCCGTCGCGGAGCGCGCGCAGGTCACGTCCACGCGCGTGGTGCTTCCGCGTCAAGGCAACGAGGCGCTGCTCGCGTCGCTCAAACCGGGCGCTCCGCTCGTCGCGGGACGACGCAAGAACGTCTTCGCCTCGAACAACGCGCTCGGGATCCTGCGCAAGGTCGTCTCGGTGCGACCCGACGATACGACCATCGAGATCGAGACCGCGCCCGCGACGCTCGCGGACGTGTTCGAGGGGGACTTCTCGGTCACCACGCCACCCGAGCAGCTCGTCCCGATCAACCCGGCCGGGCTCGACGTGGTCGCGTACTTCTTCGGCGACGATCCGGGCATCGACCTCGCCGACTGCGACGCGACGGGCTTGTGCAAGCCGAAGCCCGACGACGGCAGCGGCACGGCGGCGATGATGCTCTCCGGGAAGCAGCCGCGGAGGAGTCCCCTCTACGACGCGATCCCTGCGCGCTACGCCTCGCCGCTGCCCGGGAAGGCCGCGCCGCAGCCGGGCACGAAGTCGCTGAGCGCGAATGACCTAACGTCCGCTGGGCCCGCCGCGGTCGGCGCCGCGCTATCGGACGTTGTCGCCGTGCGCACCCGCGTGCGCGCGGTCGCCGAGAAGGGGCTGGACGCGTTCTCCCGGGCCGACACCGAGAAGCTGTTCCGCATCATGGCGCGAAGCTTTGCCGACGCCGGCGATACGAAGAACGCGGAGGCGGCGACGACGCTCGCGAGCTACGTCGCCGATCCCGCCAACTACGCGAAGTTCAAGAGCATCCTCCGGGCGCCCGTCGGGCCGGGGCTCGCCGCCAAGGGCATCATCGGCGACATCGTCGACGGCATCGTCTCGGTCGTCACGTCCGTGGTCGACGCGATCACGAGCCTCCTCGACGTCGACGTCACGCTGCGGCTGCCGACGCTCGGTGTGAAGAAGGACAACCCCGTCAAGGCGACCTTCCTCGCGGGCGCGCAGGTGAAGAAGCTCGGTAAGGCCGAGTACGCGATCTCGACCAAGGGCAACGTCTCGGCGTACGCGTACGTCTCGACCCAGGCGCACTTCGACGGGCACATCGGCTTCCCGACGCGCGCGACGTTCTGGCTCGGCGGCGAGTTCGGCGCGGGCGCCGCGATCGACGCGGAGCTGAAGGCGAGCCTGCAGTCGATGTCGGGCGAGGAGAAGCTCGCCGAGCGCTTGCTGCAGAACCCCACGAAGAGCGCGACGCCGTGGTCGAAGCATCTCAAGACGCTCGGCCCGTACGCGGGTCCCTCGATCGGTCCGGTCCCGACGGCCTTCTCGGTCGAGCTCTCGCTCGAGTGCAGCTGGAGCCTCTACGGGCAGATCACCTACAAGGCGCAGACCGATCTGACGGCCGCGGCCAAGATCGGCGCGTCGGTCTCGACCTCGAGCGGCTGGAGCACGATCGCGAACGGCGAGTGGAACCGCACGTCGTCGCAGGAGATCCTGCTCGGCGGCGGCGCGGAGGTGGAGTGCGGCCTCGTGTCGGAGGTCTCCTGGCTGGTCGCCGACGCGGTCGGTCCGTACGTGTCGCTCACGCCGGGCGTGAAGGCCGAGGCGACCTACGCCGAGTCGTGCACCGAGGCGACCGGGACCAAGCCCGACGCCGCGGTCGAGCTGAAGGTCGACGCGACGCTCTCGTCCGAGGTCGGCGCCAAGCTCGACTTCGCCGGCTTCGAGCTCGGATCGTTGAAGGCCGCGACCCTGTTCGAAGAGGAGTGGGAGCTGTACTCGAGGGAGTACGCGTGGCCCGGCGCCGGCCTCGGCTACTGCTCGATCTCTTGCGACGACCACCGGACGAACGGCACGGAGACCGACGTCGACTGCGGCGGTGACTGCTCGGCGGCGGGCAGGGCCTGCAAGCAAGGGCAAAGCTGCAAGACCGCCGCGGACTGCTCGAAGGGCGGCTCGTGCGTCGCGTCGAAGTGCGTCGATCCGGCGCACTGCAGCAGCGGCACGACGGACGGCGACGAGACCGACGTGGACTGCGGCGGCGGCTGTGCGGGCTGCCCGCTCGGCAAGGCCTGCACCGTCGCGACCGACTGCAAGTCGCTCAACTGCCAGGGCGGCGCGTGCGCCGCACCGACGTGCAGCGACGGGCAACCCAACGGCGACGAGACCGACGTCGACTGCGGGAGCGCCGCGTGCATCGCCGAGAAGCGCCTCTGCAAGCTCGGTCAGCGCTGCACCGACGCGAGCCAGTGCGTGTTCGGCACGACTTGCGTCGGAGGGAAGTGCGCGCCGCCGGCGACGTGCTCCAACGGCATGCGCGATCCCGGCGAGGCGTCGTGGGACTGCGGCGGGCCGTGCCCGGCCTGCGAAGACGGCCTGTGGTGCACGAAGAACGCGGACTGCGCGAGCGGCGTCTGCGACGGCACGTGCCAGGCGCCGTCGTGCAAGGACGGCGTGATGAACGGCGGCGAAACCGACCTCGACTGCGGCGGCACGTGCTCGGCGAGCGGCGCGCGCTGCGCCCACGGCAAGGCGTGCAAGGTCGACGGCGACTGCGTCGTCAACGACCGCTGCCTCGGCGGCGTCTGCGTCCCGCCGGCCCACTGCTTCGACGGCGCCAAGAACTCCGGCGAGTCCGGGGTCGACTGCGGCGGCTCGGAGTGCTTCGCCTGCGGCGACGGGAAGACCTGCGGGGCCGTGACCGACTGTCTGAGCAAGTCGTGCCTCGGCGGCGTGTGTCGGACCGCGTCGTGCTCCGACGGCGTGAGGGCCGACGACGAGACCGACGTCGACTGCGGCGGCGTGTGCCGCGCGCAGTACAAGTTCTGCAGCCCGGGCCAGAAGTGCGTGACCAACGCGGACTGCGGCGGCCTCAACGGGTCTTGGTACGGACCGGTCTGCGACGGGGGCGTTTGCCGTGCGCCCGCCGAGTGCAGCAACTTCAAGGTCGACTCCAAGACCTACGAATCGGACGTCGACTGCGGCGGAAGCTGCCCGCTCTGCGGGCTGAACAAGTTCTGCACGTACGAAGGTGACTGCCAGAGCGGTGTATGCCAGACGTTGGGCGACGACTGCCTGGGCTCGAATTGCGGACTGCGTAGGTGCCGAGCCTCGTCGTGCGACGACCGCGCGCGCAACGGCGACGAGTCCGACGTTGACTGCGGCGGGTCGTGCGCCGCGGCCGGGAGGCGGTGCGCCGCGGGAAAGCGGTGCAACGCGACCTCCGATTGCCTGCCCTCGCACACCTGCGTCACCGGTCTGTGCGTCGCGCCCGCGAGCTGCAGCGACGGCACGGCGAACGGCGCCGAGTCCGACGTCGACTGCGGCGGCGGAGTGTGCGCGAAGTGTGCCGTTGGCAAGACCTGCCGCGGGCCCGACGACTGCGCGAGCGGCTCGTGCGACGCGGGCAAGTGCGGCTCTGCCTCGTGCACGAATGGAATCAAGGACGGCGACGAGATCGACGTCGACTGCGGCCCGAGCTGCGGGAAGACCTGCAAGGAAGGGCAGAAGTGCTTCGGCAGCCTCTGCGGTTCGGGGCTCACCTGCTCGGGCTACACGGCGGGCGTCTGCTTCGATCGGACCTGCGACGACTTCGCGCGGGGCGGCACCGAGACCGACGTCGACTGTGGCGGCGATCGCTGCAAGCCGTGCGGTGAGGGCAAGGCCTGCGCGCTCGGCCGGGACTGCACGAGCGGGGTGTGCACCGGCGGCAAGTGCGCGGGGCCGAGCTGCGGCGACGGCGTGAGGAACGGGAACGAGAGCGACGTCGACTGCGGCGGGTCCTGTCCGGCGTGCGCGACGTGGAAGCGTTGCGGCAAGGGTGGGGACTGCGCGTCCGGGAGCTGCATCGCCGGCGCGTGCCAGTCGTCGTCGTGCGGCGACGGCCTCAAGAACGGCGGCGAGACCGACATCGACTGCGGTGGCGTCTGCGCCGCCGGCGGGAAGACCTGCGCCGCCGGCCGCAGCTGCGGCATCGACGGCGACTGCGCCAGCGCGTTCTGCAAGGCTTCCGTGTGCGCGGTGTCGAGCTGCACCGACGGCCTAAAGCACGGCACCGAGACCGACATCGACTGCGGTGGTACGTGCCCGACCAAGTGCGCGATCGGCAAGGGCTGCACCGCGTCGACCGACTGTGCCACGGGCGTGTGCAGCGGCGGCAAGTGCAGCGCGCCCTCGTGCAGCGACGGCGTGAAGAACGGCACCGAGACCGCGACCGACTGCGGTGGCGGCTGCCCCGGGTGCGCCGACCTCTCGGCGTGTCTCGTGAACGCCGACTGCACGAGCCGCTATTGCAGCTCGGGGTCTTGCGCGGTCGCGACCTGCACGGACGGCGTCTCGGACGGCAAGGAGACGGGGATCGATTGCGGTGGCGGCACCTGTCCGGCGTGCGGCACCGGCAACCCGTGCAGCGTCGGCAGCGACTGTGTCGGCGGCGTCTGCACCGCCGGCACGTGCGCCGCGCCCAGCTGCACCGACGCGGTGAAGAACGGCAGCGAGACCGACATCGACTGCGGCGGAAGCTGCTCGTCGATCGGGCGCAAGTGCGCCGCGGGCAAGAAGTGTTCGGTGAACGGCGACTGCGTGTCGGGGGCCTGCACCGGCGGCCTCTGCGCCGCCGCGACCTCGTGCACCGATAGCATCCAGAACGGCACCGAGACCGACGTCGACTGCGGCGGCGGCTGCCCGGTGTGCCTGTACAACCAGAAGTGCGCGATCGGCGCGGACTGCGAGTTCGGCGTTTGCACCGGCGGCCGCTGCGCCGCTCCGAGCTGCACCGACGGCGTGAAGAACGGCAGCGAGTCCGACGTCGACTGCGGCGCGGGAACCTGCGCGCTGTGCGCCACCGGCAAGCGCTGCAACTTCACCACCAACTGCGTCTCGGGGAACACCTGCGTCGGAGGGTTCTGCGTCGCGCCCGCGACCTGCGCCGACAGCCTGAAGAACGGCGCCGAGACCGACGTCGATTGCGGCGGCGGCGCGTGCGGCGCGTGCGCCGCGGGCAAGACCTGCTCGGTGGTCGCCGATTGCCAGTCGCGCGTCTGCAGCGGATCGGTCTGTCAGGCGCCGACCTGCACCGACGTCGTCAAGAACGGCACCGAGACCGACGTCGACTGCGGCGGCACCTGCGCGTCGTCGGGCTACCGCTGCGGGGTCGGCAAGACGTGCAACGCGACGAGCGACTGCGCGGCGCCGAACACCTGCGTCCTATCGGTGTGCACCGCGCCGGCGACGTGCACCGACGGGATCAAGAACCAGGACGAGAGCGACATCGACTGCGGCGGCACGATCTGCCCCAAGTGCGGGCCGGGCAAGACGTGCGGCGCGGGCAGTCACTGCACCTCGCTCGTTTGCTCGGGTGGGTACTGCGCGTCGCCGAGCTGCACCGACGTCGTGAAGAACGGCACCGAGACCGACGTCGACTGCGGCGGCAGCTGCCCGAAGTGCGCCAACGGGCGTATCTGCGGGACCGGCGTCGACTGTCAGTCCGCGGTCTGCAGCGGCGGCGCCTGCACGGTGCCGACCTGCACGGACGCGGTGAAGAACCAGACCGAGACCGGCGTCGACTGCGGCGGCGCGTGCGTCGCGGCCGGTAAGCGATGCGCCAACGGCGTCTCGTGCGGCATCAACGACGACTGCCAGAGCCTCTACTGCGCGGGCGGGACGTGCGCGGCCGGCGCGTGCAGCGACTCCGTGAAGAACGGCAGCGAGACCGACGTGGACTGCGGCGGCTCGTGCCCGAAGTGCGCGACCGGGAAGGCTTGCTCCGTCGCGGGCGACTGCTTGTCCGCGAAGTGCAGCGCGCTCGTCTGCGCGGCGCCCACGTGCTCGCCCACGTGCGGCACCGGCGCAGCATGCGGCGTGAACGGCGACTGCGCGTCGGGCACGTGTACCGCCGGCGCCTGCGCGGCGCCGACGTGCGGTCCGACCTGCGCCGACGGCGCGGGCTGCGGGAGCCACGCGGACTGCGCGTCGGGGGCCTGCAAGGCGGGAGTGTGCGTCGCGCACTTCGCGGCCGCGACGTTCCTCACGAGCGACGGCGCCAACTGGCTCGCCGGCGCGGGCGATCTCGACGGCGACGGCAAGATCGACGTCGGCTCCGTCACGGATCCCGGCAACGTGAACCTGTTCTACGGCACGGGCCCGGCGACGTTCGCGTCGTACGTGCTCGGGCCCAACGCCGGCCAGTGGGCCATCTACCCCGGGTTCCGGTTCATCGATCTCAATGGCGACGCCAAGCTCGATCTCGTCGGCGTCGACAGCTTCGACCGCATGCGGGTGAACCTCGGGAACGGCGACCGCACGTTCGGCGCGGTGATCACGAGCAACATCGGGATCGGAGCCCCCAGCGGCATGGCGCTCGCCGACCTGAACAAGGACGGCAAGCTCGACTCGCTCGCCCTCGCGAGCCTCACCCCCGATCTGGCCGTCATGCTCGGCAACGGGCTCGGCGGCTTCGGCGCGTCGACGAAGTACACCGTGAACAATGGCGGCGGCGACACGGGCGGTATCGGCACCGGCGATCTCGACGGCGACGGCAACCTCGACGTGGTCGCGGGCAGCTCGAGCGGGGTCCTCAGCGTGCTCCGTGGATCGGCCACCGGCGCGCTCGGCGCCCCGACGAGCTACAGCTCGGGCACGACCGCGAACACCAGCGTAGTGCTCGCCGACGTCTCGGGCGACGGCAAGCTCGACGTCCTCGTCGGCGGCAACTCCCCGGGGATCACGATGCTCCGGGGCAACGGCGACGGGACGCTCCAGCCCGCGACGACGCTCCTGACCAGTCGCTGCTGGTGGGTCGCCGTCGACGACCTGAACGGCGACGGTGTGCGCGACGTCGTGTGCGGCGGCGACGCCGGCGTAATCGTCCTGATCGGCAGTGGGAGCGGGGCGTTCAAGGCGGCCCGGACCTACACGACGGGCCCGTACAACCAGCACGGCGTGCTCGTCGATCTCGACGGCGACGGCGACCTCGACCTGGTGATCGCGTCGAGCAACTTCACCGCGCCGACCAAGGTCTGGATCCTCAGGAGCCAGCGGCTGTGAGGGCGAAGATGAGGATGTCGAGGATCGGATCGGTTCCCTGCGCGCTCGCGACGCTCGCCGTCGCGGCGCTCCTCGGCTGCGGCGACGACGCGAAGGTGCCTTCGGGCGACCCGGGCGTCGACGCCGGCGCGGACACGGTTGCCGACGCCGGCGAGATCGATATGGGCAAAGACGCCGACGTCGCGCCTCGCTGGGCGCTTATCGCGCGCGCCGACGACTCGCCCTCGGCCTCGACGAAGGTGGTCGCGATCGATCTGCGCACGGGCAAGCCCGAAGGCGAGCTCGCGTACGTGGGCATCGCCTCGGTGCGCGGGCGCGGCGTGCGGGCGTTCGTGATCGACCGCGATCGGGATCGCTTCGTCGCGCTCGATCCCGCGCGCCCGTGGACCGCGGCGTGGACCCACGAGCCCAAGAGCGAGGACGCGCCGATCGCCGCGACGATCGTCGCGTCCGCCTCTCACGCGTTCGTGCTGCGTCCCACGGTCAACTCGATCGAGGTCCTCGAACTCGAAGGCGGAAAGCACGTCGCCGATGTCGATCTCTCGGGCTTCGTCGATCCGCTCGATCCCGACGGGCGCGTCGACGCGACCGACGGGTTCTACGACGCGACCGCGGGCCGCGTGTACGTGGTGCTCGCGCGCCACGTGCCCAACGATCCGCTCCAGCGCTGCACCGCGAGCAAGCCGCTGCTCGTCGGCATCGACGCGACCAAGCACGCAATCGTCGATCTGAACGGCGAGGCCGACGGCCAGGCGATCGTGCTCGCGGGGCAGTGGCCGCAGCCCCCGGATGGCGGCGGCTTCCTCGATGAGTCGGCGAAGGTCCTGCACCTCGTCGATCAGGGTTGCTACGAGCCCCCCAGCACGGCCCCCGTCGGCGCCGGGATCGAGCGAGTCGATCTCGCCGCGGGCACCTCGAGCCGAAACGTCCCGAGCACCCTCGCGACGCCGCTCTCGTCGCTGTTGCGCATCGACGCGAGCCTCGCGCTCGTGCGGACCGCGCCGCCCGAGCTCGTGTGGCGCGCGTGGAACCCGAGCACGACGACGCTCGGCGCCGTCGAGAGCGGGATGCCCGTCGTTGCAGCGGTCGACGGTAAGGACGTGGTGGGGCTCGTCGAGCGCACGATGGAGGGCGGTACGACGATGGACGTCGTGCGGTTCGATCCGCGCGACCGGTCCCTCGCCTTCGTCGCCGAGAACGTCTTGCGCGGCGCGAGGAGCGTGCGTGCGAGCCTGGTCGTTGCCCGAGCGACCGGAGGATCGTAGCGGCCGCGTCGCCGAGGCGAGCGCGCACGTGTCTCCTGCCGCAGCAAGGGTTTCGAGACGCCCGACGGGATCCGCGAAGCGTCTCGAAATGCCCGCAAGCCCTCGGAGTCGCTCTGTGGTGGCTACTTCGCTCGTCAGCGCGTCAGAGCGCGCGTCATGCCGCCCTCCGATAGTCGTGATGGAGGCAACGAGAGACGCCCGACGCTCCCCGACCCCTTCCGACCGTCCTCGGTGAACTGCGCATAAACCCCCAACTATGGCAACTCGAGCCCTGGAATCCGCCGAGGGCGCTTGGACCTCTTAGCCCCAGACGAGGAACGTCGGACGCATCGGAGGTCTCCTGGTCGAGGATGGAGACCCTGCATGAGCATCGTTAGATGCCATCGGCGACGGACGCCGTCGCATCGAAAGATCCCCGCGCCGTCACGCGATTGCGACGGTTGCGGAGTCCCCGACGTGGGGACTCGAGTCGCCAATCGGATGCTCGAGGATCGCCTCGGCACAGACCTGCATCGGCAAGTCGTGCTCCGACGTGCCGAGCTGCGTCACGTCGACGCTGGGCGCGCCTCGAAGGCGACGATCGAGACCACGATCATCCGCGACACGAAGCCCGAGAGCAGCACCAACCAGGCCGGGTACGGCGTCAAGGCCACGAGGTCCGACGTCCAGCTGCGCGGCGCGCTGGTCGAGCGGAACCGTGCGTTCGGCGTGGCGCTCGCGGGCTCGAAGGTGACGATCGACGGCACGGTCGTGCGCGACACGTCTTGGCTCGGCGCCAACGGCCCCGGCATGGGCATCGTGGCGATGCCGGACGCGGGCGACGCGATCGAGCTGTCGCTGCGGCGCTCACTCATCGAACGAAACATGTCTGCGTCGCTCGTCACGCGGAGCGCGCGGGCCGGCGTCGGCGCGTTCGGCGATACAGCGATCTCCCTCGCGAGCACCACGCTGTCCTGCAATGCGATCGACCTCATCGCAGTAGCCTACGAGGGCACGCCGACGTTCGACTCGGGAGGCGACACGAACACCTGCGGATGCGACACGCGCGTTCGGTGCAAGGCCGCGTCGGGCGAGCTGACGCCGATCGCACCCGATCCGCCGGCACCCACCGGATGACCGACGGGCCTTCGGCTACCGCGCCGCGTCCGGGCAGCCGACGCGAGCGGGAGTGAATGATCCATTCACGACCGACAAGCCGCAGTGCGATGGCACCACGCTCGTGGTCTGCAACGCGGGCAAGCGCGAGCGCCTCGACTGCAAGTCGCTCGGCTTTGCCGGCTGCAACGCCAGGTTCGGGGTCTGCTCGTCGAGCGTCTACCCGGAGTGAACGGTCGGCTCAGATCAGAGGAACTCGCACACGTAGCCCGACGGCTCCGCTGCGCGCACGTCGAACCCGCTCCTGCCCGGCACCTCGAACGCCGTTCCCGCGGGGTAGACGCGCCAATCGGTCGTGCCGTCGACGCGGATGACGAGCTCGCCGCTCACGACGGTCATGCGCTCCGGCGCGCCGGTGCCGAAGTGGAACTCACCGGTGTCGATGACGCCGACGGTGGTCTTCCGCCCGTTGCGGTCGAACCCGATGCTCTGGACCTTGCCCTCGAAGTACGTGTTGTGCGTCAGCATCTCGCCTCGCTAACGCGGAGGAGACGAGGGCTCAACTAGCGCGTACGGCCGCGCGCGCGCGGTCTTTGAGGATCTTGCCCGCGCCCGCCTTGCCGCTGGCCATCGCGCCGACGATGCCGTGTCCGGCGCGGGTGGAGGCGCCGCAGAAGTAGAGCGCGCCGAGCGGACCGCGGTATCCCGGGCGTCCGTCGAAGAACTGCTCGGGCGTGGCGGCGAGGCCGTAGCCCGTGCCGTCGGTCGCCTGGGTGTAGCGCACGTGGCTATCGGCGTGGCCAATTCGCGGAAGACGACGCGCTCGGCGGTGCCGGGGAACAAGCGATCGAGGCGACGGATCATGTCGTCTTCGATTCGCTGCTTGATCGCGTGATACTGAACGAGAGAGAGAGACGTCGCGGGCCTTTTCATCCGTCCGGCATGAACAGCGTGGTATGAGCTTCATCGAAGCTCGCGCCCTGGAGTCCGCCAAAGCCGCTTCGGCTCCCTACCCCCGTCCGCGGGTGCCCCGAGCTCGCTTCGTGCAGTCTGGGCAGGGCATGGCCCAGGGCGGCGACGGCTCGGGCGGCGCGCTGACGCGGCTGGGTGATCGCGCCGATCGTCGAGGCGCCCATCCAGCGACGGTCACGCCGCGGCCGACGCGGCCCGCGCGTGCTACGATCTGGGCGTGTCCGAGGTCGTCCGTGCGCTGAGAGACGCCCTCCGCGGTCGGCCTGAAGTGCGGCTCGCCGTGCTGTTCGGCTCGTTCGCGCGCGGAACGGCGGACGCGCGCTCCGACGTCGACATCGCCGTGTCCGCGCCTGCGGTCGACGTCTTCTCGCTCGCGCGCGATCTATCGGAGGCCTGTGGACGCGAGGTCGACGTCGTCACGCTCGACGACCCCGGCGTCCCGCTGCTTTCGGCGCTCGTCCGCGACGGCGTGCCGATCCACGAGGGCAGGCGCGGCGCGTACGCGGAGTGGCGTTCGCGCGCCCTCTCGACGCTGGAGATCGACCTGCCGTGGTATCACCGCATGCGCGACGCATGGCTCTCGCGCGTGGCGGGAGGACGGTGATGGTCGACGTCGACGTCGTCACGGCCAAGCTCGCCGAGCTCGCGCGGCGAATCGCGCGCGTGCGCTCCAACGTCCGCTCGACGAAGGAGCAGCTCGCCGCCGACCTCGACGCGCTCGAGCTGGTGTCCTTCAACCTCATGCTCGCCGTGCAGACGTGCGTCGACGTCGCGAGCCACGTCATCGCCGACGAGGGGCTGGCGCCTGCCCCCACGATCGCCGACTCATTCCGGCGCCTCGCCGAACACGGCGTCATTTCCAGCGCGACGGCCGCGGCGCTCGCGCGCGCCGGCGCCTTCCGCAACGTCGTCGCGCACGGATACGCGACGATCGACGTCGCCGCGGTGCACGCCGCGTCGACCGCCGGCGTCGTCGATCTCGAGTCGTTTCAGCGCGAGGTCGCCGGCTGGCTCACCGGTCGATCGAGGGGCTGATCCAGACGGGACGCGGCGGCGGTCGGCCATCCACACCGGGCGGTCGCGATGACGGCAGCGTGCGGCCATACTCGCCGGCGAGCTAGAGCACCGAACGGTTTGAATCCGTCGCGAAATACGTGAGGTTGCGTGAGATTCGCGTCGCACGGACCGGAGGGCGACGCAGGCGTACTGGCAGTACGTCGAGGAGACCGGAGGGAGTACGACGCGAAGATCGCGCAACATCGCGGGTTGCCGGCAGGCTGGCAGGCGGTCGCGCCGACCGCGAGCAACGACGCCGCGGGGAAGGCGAGTCCGCGTGAGCGTTCAAAACGCCCGCGAGGGCGAAGCGTCCCTTTCGGCGACGCATCACCCTCGGCGAGCCCTTGCGCGCGCCGTCTCGACGCCTGGGGCAGGCGCGCTGCGTGCCTTGCGGGCGCGTGGTGAACCAAGTTCTCGGCCTACCTCGGCGAAGGAGTAGCGCTACGTCGGCGCTCGAGGGCCTCTCAGTTGCAGTCGCTGTCCGCGCACAGCGTACCGTCCGACTGGCAGTCGCACCCGTCGCCGGCGCCCATCCAACCGGAATTGCAGCCCAACGTGTAGTCGCACGTGCTGGTGGGTGGTGGGGGTGGCGCCACCGTCGTGCCGGCCGGTGCGCTGGGTGCCTCGACCGTCGTCGTGCCGGGCTTGGTCCCGCAGTCCGAGTCAGGGCACCACGTGCCGTCCGACTGGCAGTCGCACCCGTCGCCGATGCCCATCCAGTTGGCGCTGCAGCCGGAGGTGTACTTACACGCCGACGTCCCGTACCCCCTGTTGTCGCTCGAGCTGTACTCGGGGTAGCCTGACTGGTCGAGCTCGACCATGAAGACGTCGACGCTGATGTCGTGGTCGTTGTCGCCGCCGTCGCACCACCGGCTCGTTCCCCACATCCAGCTCTTGTACTTGAAGTTGTGCATCTGGATGCGGGAGTCGTCGTGGCAATTGTGGCCGTTGCTGCCGCCGTCCGAGTCCCACTTGTACTCGCCGCTGCAGTGAAGCGCGTAGAGCTCGCCGGCGGCGAACGCCTTGGAGGCGGATTCGCTCCTCTTGGTCATCTCCGTGGCACAGCGGCCATGGTTGCAGGTCGCGTGAGTCCAGAAGATGGCGCCGCCGCTCCACGCGCTGCGAGCCGTCGCGCTGTGGTAGCCGCCCGCGTAGCCAGGGATGCCATCCAGGCTGTCTGCGTGCAGAGCAATCGAGTACTGAGCCGCCGACTGGAGCTGCCAGTACGCCTCGTCCGGACCGGGCGTGCCGTAGGTGATCTCCTCGGCGGCGTGCTCCAGGTGCGGCATCGCGGGCAGGCCCTTCGCCAGCAACGCCTTCTCGTGGATCTGGAACTGCTCGCGGTATCGCGAGTGCATCGTCGAGGCGCTGACCACGATGGAGTCGACGACGGGCGCCAGCTCGGCGACCGCGCTGTTGCCGACCTGGCCCGCGAGGTCGGCACGCAAGGACTTGGACGCGTCGGTCGCGAGACGGAACAGCACTTCGTTCGAGCCGGCCAGGGGGCGCGCCATCGCGATCTGGCGCTGAAGGTCTTCGCCCCAGGTCGGGTCGAGCCAGCCGTCTCCGCCTTGTTGGATGTAGAAGACGAACCCGTTGGCGTCCATGAAGCGAGCGTCGACCTCGTACTTCGGGGACTTCGGGTCCTTCTGGTACCTCTCCGCCGTCGGGCGGCCGCGCTTGGCCTGCATGAAGATCGTGACGTTCTTCTCGCGGAAGGCCACGCTCAGCGACGTCGTAGTGCGCTCGAGCACCGTGAGGCCTTGCTGCAAGGTCGCGCCCTTGTCCTGGGTCTTTTCGCGCGCCAAACAGCCGCCGCCGAACGCCGTGGCGATCAAGAGCCCGCCCACACACAGAACCTTGGTGAGCCCTTTGCGCATCGACTTCCCCCCTTGTGCGACCATTGTGACGAGGACGCGGGAGCAGCCGGCGTGCCAGTGGCGCCGTCAGTCAAGACTCGCGAGTATTTGCCATTTCCTCCGCTTTGGCTGGTTCAGGATCTGAACGGTGCGTTCGGAAACTGAACCCGTCGATAAAGATATGAACACCGCGCGAGCCTGTGGTCGCACGACCTGGGGAGCGGCCGGGGTAGCCCTCGTCGGCGTGGCGCAAGCGGCGCAGACTGTAGTTAGCCCCCCGCCGAGGCGTCGCTCGAGATGAAGTTCCTCTCCGGCCGGCGTAGCGCGCGTGTTTGTGCCTCGCCGCCCGCGGCCAGCTGGGCACCGAATGAAGTCCAGCGAGCACCCCGCGCTCACGTCCACCAACTTCCGACGTCCGAGCGCGATCGCGTCGAACGGCTCGATGCGCGCGTCGCGCTCGTCGCCCCAGACACCGAGCTCCAGCCAGCGGCCGCTTTCCAACCGACACGCCGTGATCGTCTGCGCCTCGATATCGACGATCCGATGATGCGGGGCGCCGATGCGCGCGTAGTACGGCTTCTTGATCAGCAAGTTGTGGCGGCGTGTCGTCGGCGAAAGGATCTCGCAGGTCCAGTCCGGCACGACGCGAATCGGGGCGTCCCGAGGGCAATTCGGGCAGCCGTTCACGGCGCCAGCCGGCGACGTCCGGCGCGATCTCCAGCGTGTTCGGCAGCTCGATGCCCCGCTCCGGAAGGATCCACCAACCGCCGGGCCCGCCGCTGCCCCGATCGAACGGGTTTCGGAGATCCGCCACCGACACCGCGCGTCGCAGTGGTGCGGCCTTCGCCGTGCTCGCGCCAGCGCACCTCGCCCGCGTCGCCCGCGACAGCGACGTGCAGGCGAGGACCAACCGGCTCGATGGAGCAGGTCCTCCGCCGCACCTTCGCCGCCGACGTCCTCGAATGCCCCAGGTCTCACGGCCGCGCCCGCGTCATCGCCGCGATTCACGATCCCGCCGAAGCCGCCCGTTTCCTGGTCGCCATCCGCGAGCGCTCGATCCCGAGGCCGTCCGGCGCCGCCGCCCCAGACGACGACGACTCCCAACTCCCGCCGCCGTCCTCCCGCCGCACCGCCGCACCGCCGCGCACCCGCCCCCCGACGATTGACCCCGCGCCCCCCGGCGCGCTCTCCTCGTTCCCGGCCCGCCGCCGCCGCACCCGCTTTGCAATGGTCACGAGAGGCGCCCGACGCTCCCCGACCCCTTCCGACCGTCCTCGGTGGACTGCGCATTACCCCTGACGATGGCAACTCGAGCCCTGGAATCCGCCGAGGACGCTTTGGACCTCTTAGCCCCCCCTGGCGGACGTGTTCACCCTTTTCGTCCACGCGAGCCGATCGACATGAGCGCTGGCAGGAAGCGAGCGAGACGGCGCTCTCGTCGCTCTGCCTCGCCGGTGGCGCGCTCAGTCCGCCGCGATCACACGATTCCCACCGGCGCGTGACGCGGCCTGCGCGCGCACGTCCGCGCGCCGCAGCGCCGCGCCTGCAGACCGGCTCTCCGAGAGCCACGCGATCCCGACGCTCGCTTCGAGTGGCGTGCGCGTGGGCAACGCGGCGATGCCGATGCGCAGCCTTTCGGCGACCGCCAGCGCGTCGGCGGGGCCTCCGCTCGTGAGCGCGACGGCGAGCTGGTCGCCGCCGCCCTTGCCGAAGACGTCGTCGGTGCGGATCGCCTGCACGAGGTACACCGCAGCGCTTCTCAAGAGGGCCTCGGCGCTCGCACGGCCGTCGGCCTGGTCGACGTGTTCGACCGCGTCGAGACGCAGCGCGACGATCGCGATGTCGCGATCCGCGCGCTCCGCGACCGCGTCGACGCGCGCGCAGAACGACGCGCGATCGAGCGCGCCGGTGACGGCGTCGAACGTCGAGGCGCCCGCGAGACGTTGGTGCTCGAGCAGCTCCGCAGAGTCTGCCACGAGGAATCGGAACACGACGTTCGGTCCGAGCTGCACGCGATCGCCGTTGCGCAGCGTGGCCTGCTCGACTCGACGCATGCCGATGAACGTTCCGTTCGTCGACCCGAGATCGCGCAAGAGGTGCGTGCCGCCCGGCTGCTTGGCGATGGACGCGTGCCTGCGGCTGAGCGTCGTGTCCGCGACGGGGACATCGACGTTCGGATCGCGCCCGATCACGCGCTCGTCGTCGTGGAGCCGGATCACGCGCCCTGGATCAGGGCCGCAGAGGACCATCAGCGCGGCGACGTGGGTCCGCGGATCGCGCAGCGCGAACGGAACGACGGGCGTCGCGAGGGCGCGTCGTGCGAGCGCCGGGCGCTCGCCCCCGATGGGCAGCGACACGCGCATGCGTGCGGTGACCTCGGGCTCGCACTCGACCTGCTCGAGCGACGAACCCACCGCGATCTTCACCGCGCCGACCGAGGTCGGCACGGCCTGACGCTGTTCGCGCGCGCGTGTCGCGCACGAAGCGCAGCGCCATTCGAAGATCACGCCGCCGCGCCCGTCCCCCCGTCGTGTCAGTCGCCACCCGTAACGCGTGCTGATGAGCGTGTTCTCGCCAGCGTCATCCGGAGCGGAGACGCGGCAGTCGACGCACTCGCGCCGGTCGTCGGCAGGGCTCACGTGCGCCATGTCAGGCCGGAGATCGTCGCGGCGTCAACGCTCGCGCAGCCTCGAACGTACCGTTTGCGGTGATCCGTCGCGCTGCTTTGCGGCGCAGGGAATGATCGCCGCCGGTCATGACGCCGACCGATCACGTCCCGCCTTGGGAGCTTCGTCGCCGGATCGGTGATCGGCGTCGGGGCAGCCATGCACGCGCGGCTCCGGCGACTCCGGCCCCGCGGCCGTCGGGCGCGCGTCGACGTTGTCGAAGATGCCGTCGCCGTCCTTGTCGCGCGGAACGACCTTGGGCGCGGCCATGGGCGGCGGCTTCGGCGGGGCGTGTCCGTCGTCAGCCCCGGGCCGGCGCCGAGCGTCCGCGAGCTGAGGTCGGGACCTCACCTCGTCGGTCTCGAGGGCGTCTGCGGGAAGTGCACGGCCTGGAGTACGCTGACCCGCAGCGCCGAGCTTGCGGCCGATAGGCGTCGTGTTCCCTTGAAGTCCAGCGAGCACCCCGCGCTCACGTCCACCAACTTCCGACGTCGAGCGCGATCGCGTCGAACGGCTCGATGCGCGCGTCGCGCTCGTCGCCCCAGACACCGAGCTCCAGCCAGCGGCCGCTTTCCAACCGATACGCCGTGATCGTCTGCGCCTCGATATCGACGATCCAATGATGCGGGACGCCGATGCGCGCGTAGTACGGCTTCTTGATCAGCAGGTTGTGGCGGCGTGTCGTCGGCGAAAGGATCTCGCAGATCCAGTCCGGCACGACGCGAATCGGGGCGTCCGAGGGCAATTCGGGCAGCCGTTCACGGCGCCAGCCGGCGACGTCCGGCGCGATCTCCAGCGTGTTCGGCAGCTCGATGCCCGGCTCCGGAAGGAGCCACCAACCGCCGGGCCCGCCGCTGCCCCGATCGAACGGGTTTCGGAGATCCGCCACGACGCCCGCGAGCGTTCGCTGATGCGGGCCACGCGGCCGCGTCATCGTGTACATGACGCCGTCGATGATCTCGCCCTTCACGCCCGGAGGCAGCGCCTCCAGGTCGGCGAGGGTCGGAACCTTCGGCTTCGGGTCCATCTCGGCTCTCAGGGTAGTCGATCGCGTGGGCATTCCCCATGTCGACCGATCCACTCCGCCGGTTGCGCGGACTCACCGCGGGGGGCGCTCGACCTCGCCGGCCTCCACCTTCCGGTCCGGCCTCCTGCAGGTCTCATCCGCGGAGCGAGAGGACCTGCGCGAGCGCTCGTCCGAGGCGAAGCGAGTCGCAATGGCGCTCCAACTCGGCGAGATCCACCTGGTTGGCCTCCAGGAGCGCGAGGATGTCGATCGCGGACTTCGGCCCGCCGGCGTACAGCTTGAAGGCGACCAACATCTCGAGGTCGACGACCCGCAGCGAGGTGCCCTCTATGGGAAGCGCACGGGGGATCGCCTCGCGGACGAGCCGGGGGAAGCCTCCGGCTGGCGAGTTGTCGAAGTTGACGATTCGCACGAGCTGCGCGCCCGGCGCGTACGTCGATGACCCCGCCGAGGGGATCATTGCCGTCCGACTCCCGGAGAACCACGTTCCAGCCCTCGGCGCGCAGGCGGTCGCACATGGGGCGGAGCTCGGGCGGCGGCACCGCGATGGCGAGGTCGAGAACCGCCGTCGCGCGCGGATAATGGTGCACCGCGAGGGCCAGGGCACCGGCGACCACGCACGGAGCGTCGAGCGATTCGAGAATACTCGCGACGCGCTGCGCGACGTCGAGCGTCGGGTTGCTCATCGCGGGGCCTTCGGGAGCTCGACCGACGCGCAGAGCCGGCCCAGTTCCAGCGCGAGCTCCATGCGCTCGACCATGGGTCATCGCCTTGATGCGTTGGAGCTCGGCCGCGCGAGACGCGTCGGCCGACGCGCTCGGCCGCGCGGCGAAGGGAAGCTCTTCGGGCTCTGATTCCACGGGTGAAACGTAGCACCGTAGGCGACGAGGCTTGAGGGCTACCCAGGCCCGCGCGTCGCGGGTGCTTCCGCGACGGTCCATGATCCGACGGCCGCCGTCGCCATTGTCGCTCGGGCGAGACCTCGTCGGCCGGGCTCGAGCGAGGTAAGGATGGAGCGATGGCCGCCAAGAAATCGAAGCTCACCCCCGCGCTCGCCAAGCGCGCCTCCGCGCTCGCCGAGGCCGCGCGCCTTCGCCTGCTGAAGCAGGCGCGCGAGGACGTCTCGCTGATCAAGCGCCGCAAGAGCGAGATCGCCGAGGCCTTCTACGACATCGGCGAGGCGCTGCTGCGGCTGCGCAAGGAGCCCATCCCGAAGCTCCTCGGGTTCAAGGGCTTCAACGAGCTGTGCCGCCAAGGCCTCGATCTCTCGCCGAGCAGCGCCGGCAAGCTGATCGAGATCGTCGAGCGGCTGCCGCGCCGCGACGCGCTGAAGTGGGGCAAGGAGAAGGCGCACGCGCTCATCGAGCTCGCCGACGCCACGCCGGCGACGGACTCGCCGCAGAAGATCGACCCGAAGGCGCTCGGGGCGACGGATCCGAAGCGGGCCACGGTCCGCGAGCTGCAGGCCCTCGCGCAGCGCGCGCGCGGCCAGAAGAAGACGCCGTCGCCGCGCGGGCGCACCACGACGGCCGAAGAGCGCGCACTCGCCGCGAAGCTGCAGGCGACGCTGCGCAAGGCCGGCGCCAAGGAGGCGACCGTCGCGGCGCTCGCGACCAAGCCGGGCGCGCCGGCGAAGCTGCGCCTCGAGCTGCCGATCGACAGGCTCGCCGAGCTGCGCGAGGCGATCGGTTCGGTTCACCGGCGTCGGTGAACGCGATCACCGACGTCGGTGTTCGGTCACCCCCCCCCCCCCCGCGCATTCAGCGCCGGCGGTTCAGCAGACCGAGGAGCAGCGCGGTCGGGCTGCCGCTGCGCTGCGCCGCTCGCTCGAGCAGCCTCATCCTGAGGACCGCCGGCGTGGTCGCTGCGTCGAACACCGCCGCGAAGCCGGCCTGATCGAAGGGCGCGGCGAGCTGCACCGCGGGGTGCTCGATGATCTCGTCGAGCTCCGCGAGCCAGTCGCTGCGCGAGGACCATCGCTTCACGCAGCGGTCGACGGCCGCGTCGAGGAGGTAGAAGGGGTTGTCGTCGTCGCCCTCGGGCGCGTCGGCTGCCGAGCGGAGCTCGGTGGCCTGCAGCAAGCGTTGCACGCGCGCGCCGTCGAGCAGCGCGCGCACGTCGCAGGCGCGCACCTCGCCGTCGACGATCGATGGTAGGCGCGCGCGCCGTGGCGGTTCGAACGACGGCAGCGGCTCGTCGTCGTCGACCTCGGAGCCATCATCCTCCGCCCAACGCTCCTGGTCCTTCCGCTCGCGCAGTCGCCACCGCTCGACCGCCACCTCCGTGAAGAGGCCGATCGCGCGCAGCGCGGCGAGCTCCTTGGCGGTCGGAGCGCGCGTGAGGAGGAATACGTCGCCGAGGCGCCGGCGGAGCGCCGGACCGAGCAGCTGCGCGGCGCGCTCCACGATCTGCGGTGGCGCGATCGCCTCGAGCGCGATCACCTCGTGCACCCGCGCAGTCCCGGCCTCGCTCCACTCGCGGAGCGCCGTCGTGACGGTCGCGGGCAGCTCGCGCCCACCGACGCGCACGAGCGCGCTGGCGATCTCGTCGGCGCTGACGCCGAGCGAGCACGCCGCGCGCACCGCGTTGCGCGTGAGCCGGAGTCGGGCGACCCGATCGACGTGGTGGAGCTCCGCGGCGCAGCCGATCACGAAGGCGTCGTCGGGCGAAACCCCGGGGGAGAGGACGATCTCGAAGTCGGGCTGGATCCAGCTCTTTCCCTCCACCGAGAGACGCTCTCCGCTCAGCACGGCCGCCGCGTCGGGCGCGATGGCAACGCGGTTGCGCGCAGGATCGATCGACAGGAGCGGCTCGGCGCGGTGCGGGAGGTGTGGCGGACCGCCGGCCGGGGCCGAGAGCGCGGCGGCGAGGTCCAGCTGCCTTCCGGGCCCGGCGGCGCTGGCGAGCTGGAGCAGCCAGAGCGTCGTCGTGTCGTACGGCGACACGCCGAACAGCTCCGGCACGATCGCGCGCGGATCGGCGAGGCTGCGGCGACACCGCCCGACGTCGACCCTCACCGCGCCGCCCTCGCCTCGGCGCACCGCGCCGGTCGCCAGCCACACCGAGCTCAGCGACTCGACCGCGCCGAGGACCTTGCCCAGCTTCGTCGCGGCGCCGGCGTGCAGCGCGCCTTCTTGCGTGATCCGCGCGTCGCGTTGCACGAGCAGGCCGGGCGTGAGCGCGTAGGCGAGAATCGCGTCTGTCACCCCCGCCTTCTTCGGCGGTGACGGATCGGGTCCGGCGGTGATCGCGAGCGCACGCTCGGCGGCCTCGGCGATCGCCTCGGCGACGGCGGGGAGCATCTGCAGCTCCTGATGGGGCCCTTCGCGGCCGAAGGCGGTGATCGGCCAGGCGCCGAGCGCGCTGCGCATCGCCGTGGCGAGCGCGCGATCGTCCTCAGGCGCCGCGCCGTGGCGCAGCAGGATCGCCGTCGCGAGCTCGATGCGCCGGACGGCGCCGCGCGTCGCTACCAGCGCGATGGTGGTTCGTGCGACGGAGGGCAGCGCGTCTACCAGGGCGGGCAAGCGCGGCAGCGCCGCGAGCGCGCGATCGGCTGGCGTCTTGCCCTTGGTCCCCGGCGATAGCGCGAGGATCCGCGCGGTCAGCTCGTGGGCGAGCGGCTCGCCCAGCGCGGCGAGGTCCTCGTGCAGCGAGGTCGTTCGTGCCACGGCCGGAGCCCTATCGTCGCCCCGGCATGGCGACAACACGCCACGCGAGACGCCCGATTTTCCCCGACTCGTTCGTCGCGGACTCGGTGATCTGCGCATCGACCGATGCGCTTCCGCGCGCGGCGGGCCGCAGCGACAGCTCGCCTCGACGGCCGCCTCGGTGCGGCGGGGGTGCTTGGTCCTACGCGGAGTCTTGCGAGCACCGCCCCCTCACCCACCGAGGCGCGGCCGCGGGCGTCATGCAAGTCCCTCGAGCTGGCCCCTCCGCCGGCGGCCGCCGGCCACCGCCGCTGCGGCGCGACCGCACGACCGGCAGAAACCGCCTGGATCTTGCGACGTCCGCGACGCCGACGAGCGCGAATGATCCTCGCCAAGAGGCGCGGGCGTGACGACCTGCGCCTCCGCCGTCCAGCGCCGCGCCTACCGACGCCACCGCCCCGAGCAGACGGTGCTCCACGCGCTCGTGCGCGAGCACCTGCCGGCCTTCCTCCGGCACGCCGACGAGGACTACGTCCGTCCGCTGGCCCCGTACGTGCGCCGCGCGTTCGAGCAATATCTCCGCTGCGGCCTCCCCGAGCACGGGTTCCTGCGCGTCCGCTGCAACGACTGTGGCCACGATCGATCGATGTCCTTGCCGCGAGCACTGTGACATGGCATCCGCAACGTGATGAATCGCGTCGTCGTGGCCTTCGCGCTCGTCACCGCCTGCAGCTCGAGCGTCGCGTTCGATCCGACGTACTGCAAGGAGAGCGCGCCCCGCGAGTACGTGTGCCGCGACAACAAGAAGGTCCCCTGCGCCGAGGCCGCGGGCAGCGACTGTCGCGTGTGCGGCTGTCCGTCGGACCAGTACTGCCGCGACGAGGGTTGCCTGGCCAAGGTCGCCCCCGGCGAGCCCTGCGACGCGCAGGACATGTGCCTCGACAGCAACTGCAACACGACGTTGAAGCGCTGCCAGGTCCGCCCCGGCCAGCCGTGCACGGCGCAGACCTGCGAGTACTGCTTCGGCGGCGCGAGCGGGACGAGGTGCTTGCAGCGCTGCTACTTGGCGGAAGACTGCGTTCATTCGAACCAGCGTTGCGCGGTCGTGGACGGGGACACGCGCTCCTTCTGCCTCGACACCTGTATCTCCGGCTCGAAGTGCGCCGCGGACTTCACGTGCGGCAGCCTGAGAGGTGGAGGGATGGTCTGCGGGTGCGTCGCGCCATCGTGCGGCGTCATCAAGTGAGCTCGCCGCGGCCCTCGAGGCCGTCGATCGGACGTGAGGCGACTCACTTCGTCTTCTTCGCGTTCAGCTGCACGCGTCGGTTCTTCGCGCGACCTTCCTCGGTGGCGTTCGACCCGATCGGTACGTCGCGGCCGCCGCCCTTGGTGGTGAGCCGGCTCGCCTCCGGAGGCGCGCTGCTCGGCGTCAGAATCGTTGCGACTCCGCCGCGACGACGCGTTGCCGCATGTCCGCGCTCTCTTCACCGACGCGAAGGTCCCGCATCGAATCGTGGGCGGCCTCGCCATCCTCCACGACGGCTACGCCCTAACGACCGAAGGCATCGATCTCCTGGTCGGACGCGACGCTTGGGAGCGGCTCTCGCCGTACCTCGCGGCGCACGGGTTCGAGCGAGCCGGCGCCCATCTTCGTCACGTCGCGACGGGCGTGCGCGTCGATCTGTTCGTCGAAGGACATCGCCTCGCGAGGCCCGGGATTCTCGCTTGAACATTTGACGCTCGACCTGCGACCGGCGATGCCTCCGCCCCCGATGTCCGCGCCGAGCGCCACCGTAGACACGCAGCCACGCGGAGCTCGCATCGTCACCACCGGGGCCTTACTGCTCCTGGTCGCGGTGAGCGCGCTCTTCTTCTACAAGTGGGGCGGCGCGTTCCGCGCGCTGCAGCGCACGAGCGCCACGGGCCGCCTCGCGGTCGCGCCCGACGTGCTCATGAGCGGCGGCGTCGTCCGGGCGACGCAGAATTACTTCGCGCGCGTGTGGCCCGCCCTCGCCTATGGCGTGGTCATCGGCGCGCTGGTCCGCTCGACGATCTCCCCCGCCTGGGTGGCGCGCTGGCTCGGCCGCGGCGACCGCGGCTCGAATTTCTCCGAGGACGCGCGCGGCGGAGTCGCCGGCGCGGTCGCCGGAGCGCCCTTGATGCTGTGTTCATGCTGCGTCACGCCGATCTTCACCGGCGTCTACGAGCGCGGCGCGCGGCTCGGCTCCGCGCTCTCGATGATGCTCGCCGCGCCCGGCCTGAACGTCGCCGCGCTGCTGCTCACGTTCATGCTGTTACCCGCGCCGCACGGCGTGATCCGCACGCTGACTGCGGCGACGATCGTCCTCGCCCTCGCGCCGGCCATCGGCGCGAAGCTCGAGGGCACCGTCGCCGCGGGCAAGACGCCGCGCGCTTCGCTCGCCGACGAGCCGATGCCGGCCACCTTCCGGGAGCTCGTCGCGCGCTTCGCCCGGAGCCTCGGCTACATGGTGCTGGTCACCGTGCCGATCCTCGTCGTCGGCGTCGCCGCGTCTTCCGTGCTCTTGCCGCACGCGGCGCGCCTGCCTTCGGTCGGCGGCGTCGTCGCGGTGGTCGCGGTCGCGCTGGTCGGCACGTTGATCGCGCTGCCGACGTTCTTCGAGCTGCCGCTGGCGGCGATGCTCCTGCAGCTCGGCGCGCCGGGCGCCGCGGTCGCGCTGCTGGTCGCGGGCCCCATCGTGAACCTGCCATCGCTGCTGGTGCTCGGCCGCGAGACCAACGCGCGGGTCGCCCTCGCGGTGGGCGCCGCGGTGTGGGCCGCCTCGACGGCGGCCGGTCTCGTCACCATGCTCCTGTAGTCGCCTACTCGGCCGCGATCGCGCCGGAGGCGGCCGACGGCGCAAGTCGCACCGCGAAAGCGATCGCGTCGACCTGCGCGAACAAGCGCGGCAGCGCGTCGAGCGTGAGCGCCTGCGGGCCGTCGGAGCGCGCGACGCCCGGATCGGGGTGGCACTCGACCATCACGCCGTCGGCGCCCGCCGCGATCGACGCGGCCGCGATCGGCAGCACCGCCTCGCGCACGCCGACGCCGTGCGACGGATCGACGAGGATCGGCAGGTCGGTGCGCATGCGCAGGAGCGGCACCGCGGCGACGTCGACGAGGTTGCGCGCGGCCGGATCGAAGCCGCGCACGCCGCGCTCGCAGAGCACGATGTCGCGCGCGCCGGCCGTCGCGAGGTGCTCGGCGGCGTGGAGGAGCTCGTCGAGCGTGGCCGACGGCGAGCGCTTGAGGAGCACCGGCTTGTCGACCGCGCCCACCGCGCGCAGCAGGGCGAAGTCGCTCATCGTGCGGGCGCCGATCTGCAGCACGTCGGCGTGCTCGGCGACCGCGTCGACGTCGCGCGGATCGAGGACCTCGGTCACCACCGCGAGCCGATGACGATCGGCGATTTCACGGAGCAGGCGGAGCCCGGCCACGCCGTGACCGGCGAACGCGTAGGGGCTGGTCCGCGGTTTGTAGGCGCCGCCGCGGAGCAGCCGCCCGCCGCACGCGGCGATCGCGCGCGCACAGGCCTCGAGCTGCTCGGCGCTCTCGACCGCGCAGGGGCCGGCGATGATCACCGGGCGATCGCCGCCGATCGCCACGCGCTCCGCCCCGACCTCCGCCCCGACCTCGACCAGGCGCGTCGCCGGGCCGCGCCGCGCCACCTTCGGCCACGCGACCGGCGCCGAGAGCACTCGGGAGACGCCGGGCAGACGCGAGACGCGCGCGGTCGACGCGTCGTCGAGCGTGGCGGTGACCGCCACCACGCGTCCGTGCTCCTCGAGGGTCTTCGGATCGCCGCCGGCGCGCACCACCTCGGCGGCGATCGCGCGCGCGTCCACCTGGCCGTCGATCAGGAAGGTGCGGCTGCGCATGGTCACCTCCGCACCACGACGTCGAGCGCGACGAGCGCGAGGAACCCGAGCGACACGTACCCGTTGACGTCGAAGAACGCGGCGTCGATGCGCGAGAGATCGACGCGCTCGTCATCGATCGGGCGGACCAGCCGGTGCTCGTAGACGAGCAGCGCCGCGACGACGGCGACCGCCAGCCCGAACGAGACGCCGCCGTCGAGCAGCCGCGCGGCGGCCGCGAGAGCGAGCACCGTGCCGACGTGCAGCGCGCGCGCGATGGCGAGCGCGCCGCGCGCGCCGAAGCGCGCCGGGATCGAACGTAGCCCTTGCGCCTTGTCGAACGCCTCGTCCTGCAGGCTGTAGAGCACGTCGAACCCACCGACCCAGGAGAGCACCGCGGCCATCAGCGCGAGGATGCCCGCCTCGGGCTTGGCGCCCATCGCGAGCCACGCGCCGCCGGGCGCGAGGGCCAGCGCGACGCCGAGCCACAGGTGCGCCGCCCAGGTGAACCGCTTGGCGTGCGAGTACCCGAGGAGCACCAGCAGCACCGGCACCGCGAGCATCGCCGGGACGGCGCCGAGCGTCGCCGCCGAGCCGACGAACAGGAGGGACGAGGCGGCGACCAGCGCCATCGCGGCGCGCGGCGTGACGGCCCCGGCCGGGATCTCGCGCTGCCTCGTGCGCGGATTGGCCGCGTCGACGTCGCGATCGACGACGCGGTTGTAGGCCATGGCGGCGGTGCGCGCGGTCACCAGGCAGACGGCGATGGCCACGACGCGCGCGACGGTGATCTCGGCGTGCGGGCGGCGCGTGGCGAGGATCGCCGCCGCGATCGCGAACGGCGCGGCGAAGATGGTGTGCGAGAGCTTGACCAGCGACGCGAAGGTCGCCGCCCTCTTGGCGAGGTGCGCGCTCACGAGTCCCCTCCGGCAGGCACGATCAGGCGGCGCGCGGCGCCGCGCACGCGCAGGACCCAGGTCGACGGATCGGCGTCGGCAGGCAGCGCCCCCTCGATGTGCAGGACTCCGGGCGCGGCGCCGGCGACGATGCGACCGAGCTCCGGCCACCCTATGGCGCGCGCGCCCCCGGACGTGGCCGCCGCGACGAGGAACGACGCCGGCACCTCGGGGTTGCGCTCGAACAGCGCCCGCGCGTCGGCGAGCGGATCGAGCGAGGGCGACGAGGCGAGCGAGTCGGTGCCGAGCGCGATCGGCACGCCGGCCGCGCGCAGCGACACGAGCGGCGGAAGGCGCGTGTCGATGGTGAGGTTCGATCGCGGGCACAGCACGGCGATCGCGCCGCTCTCGGCGACGGCCGCGAGCTCCTCCGGCCGCGCGTCGGCGAGGTGCACGAGCGCGGCGCCGGGGCGGAGCAGCCCGAGCGCGCGCGCGGCCGCGATGGGATCGATGCCGGGCACCGGGAACGCGCGCGCCGCGTCGGAGAGGCCGCGCGACGCGTAGAACGCGGCGAGCGGCCCGCCGCGATCGCGGAGGAACGCGCGCTCGGCGGCGTGCTCGGCGAGGTGCACGGTGAGCGGCGCGTCGCCGGCGAGCTCGACGAGCGCGCGGATCACGTCGGGGTGCGTCGAGTAGAGCGCGTGCGGCGCAGGCGCCCAGCGCACGTTCGGCCGAGCCGGCGCGCGCCCATCGCGCGCGGCCGGCAGCGCCGCGACGGCCTCGAGGCCGCGGGCGCGATCGAGCGCGAACACCTCGTGCCAGAGCGTCCCGAAGAACCGCCGCGACAGCCGCGCCCACGCGACGAGCGTGTTCGACACCTCGCCGACGCCGACCACGCCCGCCTCCTGCATCGCCGCGATGGCGGCGTCGATCGCGGCGTCGCGCTCCTCCTCGAGCTCCTCGGCGCGCGCCTGCTGCAGCGCGGTCAGCCAGGGGACGAAGCCGGCGCCGGGCGGCGTCTTGCCGCGCATGCCCGACAGCTCGAGGTGCGTGTGGGCGTTGATCAGCCCTGGCAGGAGAACGCCCCGCAGCCGCTCGACCGCGGCGCCGGCCGCCCGCGGCAACAGCTCGGCGGCCGGACCGACCGCGCGCACGACGTTCCCCTCGACGACGATCGCGCCGTCGCGGACGGCGGTCCCGTCGCCGAGGAGGATGGCGTCGGCGTGCAGCAGGCGGGTCATGCGGGTGTCCCGAGATGCTCGTAGCGCACGTTGCGTCGCACCACCCGGTAGCCCGCGCGGTGCACCAGGTCCTCGATGCGCGCGGCGTCCATGCGGAACGTGGTGCCGGCGCTCGACACGACGTTCTCTTCGAACATGACGCTGCCCCAGTCGTCGGCGCCGAAGCGGAGCGCCACCTGCCCGACGTCCGGGCCCTGCGTGACCCACGAAGCGCCGACGTGCGCCACGTTGTCGAGCATCAGCCGGGCGATCGCCTGCGTGCGCAGGTAGAGGACCGACCCGTGATCGCCCGGCGCGATGCGCGTACCGCGCTCGTACTGGAAATCCCAGCAGAAGAAGGCGGTGAACCCGCCCGTCTCGTCCTGCAGGTCGCGGAGCTTGATCAGGTGGGCGATGCGCTCCTCGGCCGTGTCGACCGTGCCGTACATCATGGTGCCGCTCGATCGGAGCCCGAGCCGGTGCGCGGTGCGCATGACGCCGAGCCACTCCGCGCTCGTGCACTTCGCCTTGGCGATCGCGCGCCGCACGCGATCGACGAGGATCTCGGCCCCGCCGCCGGGCACCGAGTCGAGGCCGGCCGCGTGCAGCCTCCGCAGCACGGTCGCGACGTCGAGGTCCTCGAGCTGCGCGAGGTGGAGGATCTCCTCCGGCGAGAGCGCGTGCAACCCGAGGCCGTACGTCGCCTTGATCCAGCGGAGGAGATCCTCGTACCACTCGATGCGCAAGGCCGGGTTGAGCCCGCCCTGCAGCAGGATCTGCACGCCGCCCGCGTCGACGACCTCCTGCAGCTTGCGACCGAGCACCTCGCGCGAGAGCACGTAGCCGCCCTCGTGGCCGACCGGCCGGTAGAAAGCGCAGAACCGGCACGAGGTCGTGCACACGTTCGTGTAGTTCACGTTGCGATCGACGATGTACGTGACCACGTCCGGCGCGTCGTGCCGGCGGCGCGCCTCGTCGGCGGCGAGCCCGAGATCGAACAGGCTCGCCTCCTGGTAGAGGCGCAGCCCCTCGGCCGCCGAGAGCCGCCCGCCCTCGGCCGCCCGCAGGAGGAGCGCGTCGACGGTGGGTCGCGGCGGGCGGGCAGCGTCGGCGCGACGTAGCACACGCACGTCCGGCGGTGGCAGGAGCTTCGCGTCCGCGGCCTCGCGGAGGAACCGGCGCAGGCCCTCCTCGGCCGCGTCGTCGATGGTGTTCGAGATCGCGTCGCGCAGGTAGCTGACGAAGCGCGCCGCTGGCTCGCCGCGCTGCTTCGCGTAGGCGTTCGCCAGCGCCTCTCGCGCGGCGAGGCCCTCTTCCGCCGCCCGCCGCAGCCGGGCGATGATCGCGTCGGTGAACGCGCCGCGACGCGCCGCCCAGGCGGCGAAGACGAACGGCTTGCCGGTGCGCTGCACCCACGCCTGCCCGAGATCGAGCAGGTGCGGGAAGCGCCCTTCCACCTCGAGCGCCGGGTCGCCGATGATCACGCCGCCGACGCCCGGCTCGGCGATCGCGGCGACGACCTCGTGCGGCGAGCATGCGACCACCCGGCCCGCGGCGGCCGCGTGCGAGCCGCGCGCGGCGAGCTCGAGGCGCGCGAGGACGACGCTCGTACGCGACGAGGCGTCGAGCGCGAGCCGCTCCACCGCCTCGAGCGGCGAGGTGCTCGCGACGATCACGCTGCGCACCGGGCCGCGCGCGACGATGCCCACGTCGAGCAGATCGATCTCCCCGAGGGTCGCGGCGGCGGCGACCGGGAGGAGCGCGACGTCGCACTCGCCCTCGCTCAAGCGGCGGGCGACCTCGGAGGGCGGGCCGAGGAACAGCTCGACGCCCGGATCGTCGGCGAGCCCGACCATCAGCGGCGCGGCGTTGAGGAACCCGACGCCGGCCACGCGGATCACGACGAGCCCTCCGGATGCACGACGTCGACGACGGCGAGGTGCTTGCCCTGTCGCCGCTCGCGGACCTTGAACTGCCCCTCGAGCGCCGCGCGCGGGTGCTCGCGCACGACGCGGTAGAGCGTGTCGCGCTCGACGGGGACGCGCCCCGCCTCGCGCACCAGGCGCACCAGCTCGTCGACGGTCAGCCCGTCGGGGGCCTTCTTGTTCGCCGCGGTGTAGATCGTCTCGCCGACGATGGTCCCGTCGACGTCGTCGGCGCCGAAGGACAGCCCGATCTGCGCGACCTTCGGCGTCGAGCTCACCCAGTACGCCTTGAGGTGATCGAAGTTGTCGAGGACCAGCCGCGACACCGCCAGCGTGCGCAGATCGTCGACGCCGGTGGTGCCGGGGAGCGCCTGCATGCCGTTGCCGTCGGGGTGGAAGGCGAGCGGGATGAACGCTTGGAACCGGCCGCGCCCCGCGGCGATCGCCTCGTCCTGCAAGGCGCGCAGCCGCAGCAGGTGATCGACTCGATGGGCGAAGGTCTCGATGTGACCGTAGAGCAACGTGGCGTTGGTCATCATGCCGAGGGCGTGCGCCTCGCGGTGCACCGCGAGCCACTCGTCGGCCGTCGCCTTGTCGTGCGCGATGCGCTGCCGCACCTCGGGGGCGAAGACCTCCGCGCCGCCGCCGGGGAGCGACTCGAGGCCGGCGGCGATCAGCCGCTCGAGCACCTCGCGATGGCTCATCCCGTAGTGCCGCGCGAAGAAGTGGATCTCCACCGCGGTGAAGCACTTGCGGTGCGCGTAGGGGAACTCGGCGCGGAGCGCGCGCAGCAGCTCCTCGTAGTACGAGAACGGCAGCCCCGGGTGCAGCCCGTTGACCACGTGCACCTCGGTCGGCGGCTCCGCCGGATCGATCTTCCGGCGCAGCGCCTCGATGGCTTGCGGCACCGTCAGCGTCACCGACCCGGGCGCGCCGTCCTCGAGCCTGGCGAACGAGCAGAAGTTGCACGACGCCACGCAGACGTTGGTGACCTCGAGCCGCACGTTGCGGTTGAAGTAGGCGCGATCGCCGTGGAGGCGCTCGCGCACCTCGTTGGCCAGCGCCCCGAGCGCGAGGAGATCGGGCTCCTCGAACAGGGCGAGCGCGTCGCGCTCGTCGAGGCGCGCGTCGGCGCGGACCTTCGCTTCGATCTCCGAGAACCGTGCGGATCGCATCAGGCATCTCCCGCTTCACGTTCGGCGGCGACCTCGCGGCCGGGCGCCCTGAATCTGCGCGTGGCTCGCGACGTCGTGTCGGGCTCGCGCTCGACGACGACCCCGCCGCGGTGCTCGACGATGCGCGGCGTGCGGCCGGCGCAGCGAACGAGCGTGCACAGCTCGCGCTCGCGCAGAACCGCCTTCTCGTTCGCGCTCGCCTCGTCGCCGCCGAAGACCTCGAGCGACAGCCGCGCGATCGGCGCGACGAGCTCGTCGGCGCCGTGCGCGAGGGCCACCTGCGCGAGCGGCAGGCCGATGGCCTCGGCGTCGACGCGCAGCGCCGCGCCCTTGTCGCCGGCGAGCCGCGCGACGCAGATGGCGCGCAGGAAGGAGCGGCCGTCGCCCGCGGCGTCGAGCTCCGCGCGTCCGAAGGTGCGCACGCCGTCGTCTCCGGGCCGATCGAGGTGCACCCGCACCACGTCGCCGCGCTCGGCTTCGCGCAGCCTGTCGGCGAGCGCGCCGAGCACCAGCGGATCGAGATCGGCGCGCTCGAGCGCACGGGCGAGCAAGGTGCTCATTTCTCTCCTCCCCAGCGCGGCGCGTCGTGATCGACGGCGAGGTGATCGAGGACCCGGGAGACGACGGTCGAGACCAACTCGTCGATCGTGGTGGGCCGGCCGTAGAACGACGGGGCCGCCGGCAGCACCACCGCGCCGGCGCGGGTGACCGTCAGCATGTTGTCGAGGTGGATCGCCGACAGCGGCGTCTCGCGCGCCACCAGGAGCAGCCGACGTCGCTCCTTGAGGATCACGTCGGCCGCGCGCGTCAGCAGATCGTCGGAGATGCCGTGGGCGATCTTCGCGAGCGACGACATCGAGCACGGCACGACGACCATCGAGTCCCAGCGCGCGCTGCCGCTCGCGAACGGCGCGGCGTAATCGCGGCCGCCGAACACCGGGACGTCCTTCGACGCGAGCCACTCGCGCACGTCGCCGCCGAGCTCGTGCGCCCACACCTCGGGCGCCGTCGCGGAGAGGACCGCCGAAAGAGCGAGCGGCTGCCGCGCGCGGGCGGCAAGGAGCGCCTCGACGGTGGCGCGCGCGTAGATGGCGCCGGAGGCGCCGGTGATGGCGAGGACGATCTTGCGGCTCATGCGCGCGCCTCTGGCTTCCTGCCGCTGACGATGGAGGCGACGCCGAGCGTGAGGTCCTCGCCGCGCACGTCTTCGAGCCCGGCGGCGCGCAGCGTCGCCTCGAGCTCGACGCGCGTGAGGAAGCTCGCCATCGAGCGGGCGAGGTACGCGTACGCGCTGCGATCGTTGGCGACCAGGCGCCCGGCGAGCGGCAGCACCACGTCGGCGAAGCCGCGGTGGAACGCGCGCGTCACGGCCGCCCGAACGCCGTGATCGGGCCGGAAGAACTCCAGGATGATCAGTCGACCGCCGGGCGCGAGGACCCGCAGCGCCTCGGCGATGCCGCGCGTCGGATCGGAGAGGTTGCGCAGGCCGAACCCGCAGATCACGGCGGCGAAGCGGCCGCCCGCGAAGGGCATGGCCATCGCGTCGCCGACCGCGACCTCGGTGCGGCGCACCTTGCCTGCGCCTCGGGCGAGCATGTCGGCGGCGAAGTCCATCGCGACGACCCGCCGCGCAGGCCACGACCGCTCGATGCACGCCGAGAGATCGAGCGTGCCCGCGCACAGGTCGAGGATCTCGCCGTCCGGCGCGTCGGAAAGGAGCGCGACGGCGCGCGCGCGCCACCGCTCGTCGAGCCCGGCGGACAGGACGCGGTTGAGCAGGTCGTAGGTCGGCGCGATGCGATCGAACATCGCGCGCACGGCGTCGCCGTGCGCCGACTCGTGCCCCGCGCGCTCGCCGACGGCCGCGATCGGTCGCTCCTCTGCCATCAAACCAGACCTTTCAAAATAATTTGAAGGATCTGGTAGGGGGCGGCCGCAGGGCGGTCAAGGGGTCGCGCGCCTTAACGGCCCGGCCGCGAGCGCTGGGCCCGAGGGGCCTGGCGAGCGCTCACACCTCGATCTTCAGGAGCTCCTTCACCTTCGCGATCACCTGCGGCGCCTGGATCGGCTTGGTGATGTACGCGTTGGCTCCGAGCGCGAGCGCGCGCTGCCGATCCTCCTGCGACCCTTCGGTCGTGATGATGATGATCGGCGTGTCCTTGTGGACGGCGTCGGAGCGCACGCGCTTCACGAGCTTCAGGCCGTCCATGATCGGCATGTTGATGTCGGTGATGATCAGGTCGTACTTCGCGTTCGCGAGCTTGCGCATGCCGTCGATGCCGTCGTCGGCCTCGGTCACGCGCAGGTTCTTCACCCGACCGAGCGCGAAGACGAGGAGCTGCCGCATCATCGGCGAGTCTTCGACGATCAGGCACGAGTACTGTTGCATGGGCTGGCTCTTCGTATCTTGGACTGGAAGGGACTGCAGCTGACTCACTCGAGATCGAGAAACGCCTCGACCGCGCCGACCTTCGCGCCGTGCTCGGCGAACAGCCGCCCGGCCACCAGCGCCGAGGCGGCGTGCGCGCCGAGCAGCTTGAACAGCTCGAAGTCGACGTCGATGAACTCCCGCTTCTGCTCGAACGTCGCGAACACCGCGATGACGCCGATCGCCTTGCCGTTGAGCAGCATCGGAATCGTCGCAGCAGGCGCGTCGATCGTCCCCCGCGTCGCGTCGCCCTCGACCCAGCTGGCGGCCCCGCTGCCGACCGCGCGCCACAGCGCGCCGTCGCTCAGGGGGACGCGGCGGAGCGACGCGGCCACGACCCCCTCGGAGCAGATCGGCGCGAGCTCGTGACGATCGTCGTCGACGAGGTACACCGCGAACGCGCGCGCGCCGACGAACTGCGCGAGCAGCTCCTTGAGCTGCCGCACGATGGAACGCGGATCGAGCGTCGAGTGCAGCTGATGGCTCGCCACGTAAAGGCTCGCGAGCTGCGCGTTCTCGGCCTCGATCTCGGCGAAGCGGCTGGAGAACTCGGAGGATGACGCCTGCGCGTGGCTCACGCGCGAGATGAGCTCCTTCTTCTCCTTCTCGAGGTGCGAGATCTTGGTGAGAAGATCGCGGATCGCGTCGTCGCTGGCGACCTGGGCGCGCAGCGCGGCGTTCTCGGCCTCGAGCTCGTGCATGCGAGCGCGGAGGCGTTGATCTTCCTTGAGGAGCTCCTCGGTCAGCTCCGCGCCCTTCTTGAAGAAGGTCTGGATGAAGGTCTCGCGCTGCTCGAGAAGACCCTCCGGCGCGGCCGCCTCTTCGGAGCGCCCGACCGACTGGGGCGCGCGCGACTTTCCGCTCACGACCCGACGGTATCACACCGAGGTGCGGCTGAGGGTCGCCGGTTTCTTCGGGCGGGCCGGTGCCTTGGGTGGGCGGGCGGGCTTGGGTGGGCGGGCGGGTGCCTTGGGTGGGCGGGCGGGTGCATGGGGTGGGCTCGGAGTTGACCCGTGCGTTTGTCTCGCGATTCGCGGACAATGAAAGGACAGTGGCCGATCGGGAGCGGGGCAAGCCTTCTGGGCTCGCGGCTGGGACCGCGCGTCGTCGACAGCGGGAGACCGCCGCCGACCGCGCGCGCATCGGCTCGGTGATCGCCGGCAGCTACCGCATCGACGAGATCATCGGGCGCGGCGCGATCGGCGCGGTCTTCGGGGGCGTGCACCTCCGTCTCGAGCGTCCCGTTGCGGTCAAGTTCGTCGATCCGTCGCTCGTCGACGACCCGGAGATCCGCGCGCGCTTCAAGCGCGAGGCGAAGATCGCCGCCCAGATCGGGTCGAGCCACGCCGTCGAGGTGTTCGACTACGGGCTCGGCGAGGACGGCGCCCCCTACCTGGTCATGGAGCGCCTGTACGGCGAAGACCTCCATGCACGCATGCAGCGGGAGGGTCGCCTCCCGGTCGACCGCGCCCTGCGCATCGCCAAGCAGGTCTGCCGCGCGCTCGGCGCCGCCCACGCCACCGGCATCGTCCATCGCGATCTCAAGCCCGAGAACGTCTTCCTCGTGGAGCGCGACGGCGAGCAGGAGTTCGTGAAGGTCGTCGACTTCGGCCTCTCGACCTTCGTGCAGTCCGACGACACCCGACTGACGCGCGCCGGCCAGTCGGTCGGCACGCCGCTCTACATGGCGCCCGAACAGGCGGGGGCGCACGCCTTCGACGCGCGCGTCGACGTCTACTCGCTCGGCGTCCTCATCTTCGAGATGACGACGGGCCGCCTGCCGTTCGAGGCAGCCACGTTGCAGGCGCTGCTCGTGGCGCTGGCCACGCAGCCGCCGCGCTCAGCCCGCTACTACTGCCCCGACCTGCCGATCGAGCTCGACGATCTGGTCCTCCGGTTCATCGCCCGCGATCCGCGCGTACGGCCGAAGTCGGCCGCCGCCGCCCTGGCCGAGATCATCGCGCTCGAGGAGCGGCTCGCGGCCAAGGGCCACGCGCACGATCAGACCTCCGGCAGCGTGCGCGTGCGCGACGTCGGCATCGACGGCCTGCCGGGGCAGCTGCCCGGCGCGTTCGCGCAGGAGGTCAGCGGCCTCCTCGACGAGATGCGGCGCACCGGCCGCCTCGTGGCCTCCGAGGTCGACGCCTCCTCCGACGCGCTCGACACCGCGCCCGTCTCGTCCGGAGCCGACCGCACGCGCCCGATGGATCGGCGCGAGCTCAACGATCTGATGGCCGAGGCGCCCTCGATCGACTCCATCAAGCTCGCTCCGCGCGCGGCCGGCCGCCCGGCCAAGGCCTCCGGCCCGAGGTCGGTGCGCGGCGAGGGCCATCGCGGAGAGCCCCGTCACGGCGAGCCCCGTCAAGGCGAGCCGCAGCGCACCAGCCCGCCGCCGCAGCGCACCAGCCCCCCGGCGCAGCGCACCAACCCGCCGCCGCAGCGCCCGAGCCCGCGCAAGGTGCCGATCGAGGACGACGTGATCGAGGAGGACTCCGGCGTCTTCTACGGTCGCATCGACACCAGCGGAAAGCCGCAGGCGGTGCGCCACGACGGCTCACCGCACGCGCCGACGATCCCGCCGGCGGCGCCGCGTCGCGCACCGCCGCCGATGGTGATCGCCCTCGCCCTCGCGGCCTTCCTGATCGTCGCGGCGCTCGTGCTCGTGCGCGTGCTGCGCTGAGCCCGGGGGCACCGACTGGGCGCGTCTGGGGACACGCCCGAGCTAGAGCAAGTTGGCGGCGATCTCGGCGAGCTCGCTGCGCTCGCCCTTGCTCAGCGTGATGTGGCCGGCGATGCGCTCGTTGCGGAAGCGATCGGCGACGATCGCGAGGCCGTTCGAGGAGCTGTCGACGTAGGGGTTGTCGATCTGGTGGGGATCGCCGGTGAGGACGATCTTGGTCCCCTCGCCCGCGCGCGTGATGATCGTCTTGATCTCGTGCGGGGTGAGGTTCTGCGCCTCGTCGACGATCAGGTACTGGTGGGGCAGCGAACGGCCGCGGATGTACGTCAGCGGCTCGACCTGGACCAGGCCGCCCTCGATCAGCTCGTGGAACGCCGAGTTGTCACGCTTGCCGTGGCCGTAGAGGAACTCGAGGTTGTCGAAGATCGGCTGCATCCACGGGTTGAGCTTCTCGTCGACGTCGCCCGGGAGGTAGCCGATGTCGCGGCCCATCGGCATGACGGGGCGCGAGACGAGCATGCGGGTGAAGGTGCCGTCCTCGACGACCTTGCGCAGACCGCCGGCGAGCGCGAGGAGCGTCTTGCCGGTGCCCGCCTTGCCGACGAGGGTCACGAGGCGGATGGAGTCGTCGAGCAGCAGATCGAGCGCGAACGCCTGCTCCTTGTTCTTCGGGCGGATGCCCATCACGCCCTCGCGCGGCACCCGCAGCGGGACGATCGCGCTCTTCTGGGCGTCGTAGCGACCGAGCGCGGTGTGGTTCGACGACTCGGTGTCCTTGAGGACGATCGAGGTGTTCGGCTTGATCCCGTTGCTCTTGGGGACGACCGCGCCGCTCTGGAAGAACTCGTCGATCTCGCGCTTGTCGACCGAGAGCTCGACGACGCCGCTGTCGAGCGTGTCGACGTCGACCTTGGAGTTCTCGTAGGTCTCGGCCTCCATCCCGAGCGCGTCGGCGCGGATGCGGAGGTTGGTGTCCATCGTGACGAAGATCGTCGGGTTCTTCGAGTCACGATCGCGGACGTCGAGCGCGGTCTTCAGGATCGCGTGGTCCTGCGCGCTGTGGTCGAGGGCGACCGGCAGATCGCCGCGCGCCGTGGGCACCGCGACCCGCAGCATGCCGAGGCCGTCGCCGATGGGGACGCCGCTCGAGAGCGAGTCCTCGGCGCGCTCGCGCAGCTCGTCGAGGTAGCGGGCGACCTGGCGGCAGTTGCGACCGCGCTCGGTGCCTTCGCGCTTGAACTGGTCGATCTCCTCGATGACGTAGATCGGGATGATGACGTCGTTGTCCTCGAACTTGAAGATGGCCCGCGGGTCGTGGATGAGGACGTTCGTGTCGAGGACGTAGTTCTTCTTCATTTTTGCCGATCTCGCGCGTCGGCGCTCCGGACGGCCCTCCCGTTCGGGAACACCCGCCGGCGACGTGCCGGTGTGGGGAGGACCTCGCGCTCGACGTTCGGATGCCGGTTATCGCACTTTCCGCGCGCTGCCTAGGAGCCGACCCACGGACCAGCAACTCGGCTATCCTCGCCGCGATGCGATCGCTCGTCTTGGCGCTGTGCGCCATCGCCCTGCTCGCCTCCGGCTGCGGCAGCTCCCGGAAGCCGTGTGACGCGCCGGTCCGGACGTTGAACGGGAAGTAGCGGGACCGGTGACGCCTGGCCCGTTGCCGCGGGGTTCCAGGGGCTCGGCCCCTGGTTCGACCTTCGACCAAGCTCGACGAGAGATGCACACTCTCTGACGACTGACGACTGACGACTGACGACTGACGACTCCTCAGGCCTCCAGGGCCTGCTGCTCGTCGATCGCGTCGGAGCGGCGCGGGCGGCGGTTGCACTGGAGGATGATCTTGCGCACGCGGACCGCGTCGGGGGTGACCTCGACCAGCTCGTCGGCGTCGATCCACTCCATCGCGGTCTCGATGGTGAGGACACGCGGCACGGCGAGGATGACGTTCTCGTCCTTGCCGTGGTTGCGGACGTTCGTCAGCTTCTTCTCGCGGATCACGTTGACGTCGTTGTCGTTCGGCCGGTTGTGCTCGCCGATGATCATGCCCTCGTACACGTCGGCGCCCGGCGAGAGGAAGAACACGCCGCGCGCCTGCAGGTGGTTGAGGGCGTAGGGCGTGGTGACGCCCTGGCGATCGGCGACCAGCGCGCCGTTGGTGCGCTTCATCATGGTGCCGCCCCACGGCTCCCAGCCCTCGAACTGCGTGTTGAGGAGACCGGTGCCGCGGGTGGAGGTGAGGAACTCGCCGCGGAAGCCGATGAGCCCGCGCGACGGGATGAGGAACTCGAGGCGCGCGCGGCCGTAGCCGTGGTTGTGCATCTTCACCATGCGCCCGCGCCGCTGGCCGAGGCGCTCGGTCACCGTGCCGATGAACTGGTCGGGGACGTAGACGACGACACGCTCGACCGGCTCGTGGACGACGCCCTCGATCTCCTTGGTCACGACCTCGGGGTTCGACAGCTGCACCTCATAGCCTTCGCGCCGCATTTGCTCGACGAGGACGGCCAGCTGCAGCTCACCGCGCCCGTAGACCGCGAACGTGTCGGGGCTCTCGGTCTCCTCGACGCGGAGCGCGAGGTTCTTGCGCGTCTCGCGCATGAGGCGCTCGCGGACCTGTCGTGACGTGAGGAACTTCGACGCCTTGCATCGGCCGGCGAACGGCGAGGTGTTCACGCCGAGCCGGATCTTGATGGTCGGCTCCTCGACCGCGATGCGCGGCAAGGCCTCCACGCAGTCGCCGATGCCGATGCTGTCGCCGATGGTCACCTCTTCGAGGCCGGCGATGGCGACGATCTCGCCCGCGCTCGCCTCGGAGACCGGGATGCGCTTCATGCCCTCGAACACCGAGAGGACCTTCACGGGGCCCTTGAAGGTGCTCTTGGCGCCGACGACCGTGACGACGTCGTTCGCGCGGATCGTGCCGCTGACCACGCGCCCGATGGCCAGACGGCCGACGTAGTCGTCGTGGTCGAGGTTCGCGATCTGGATCAGCAGCGGCCCGTCGGGATCGCCCTTCGGCGCAGGGATCTTGTCGAGCACGAGCTGGAACAGCGGCGCGAGGTCCTTGGCCTCATGGCTCATCTCGCGCTTGGCGACGCCGAGCTTGCCGATCGCGTACACGATCGAGAAGTCGGTCTGCTCGTCGGACGCCTCGAGATCGCAGAACAGGTCGAAGAGCTCGTTGACGACGTCGTCGGGGCGGGCGTCGGAGCGATCGATCTTGTTGATGACCGCGATGATCGGGAAGCCGCGCTCGAGGCACTTCTTGAGGACGAAGCGCGTCTGCGGGAGCGGGCCCTCGGCCGCGTCGACCAGCAGCAGCGCGCCGTCGGCCATCGACAGGATGCGCTCGACCTCGCCGCCGAAGTCGGCGTGGCCGGGCGTGTCGATGATGTTGATCTTCGTCTCGGTCAGCTTGTGGTTGTCGCCGGCGTGGCGCCAACGAACGGACGTGTTCTTCGCGAGGATGGTGATGCCGCGCTCACGCTCGAGATCGTTCGAGTCCATCACGCGCTCGGCGACGACTTCATTTTCACGGAAGACGCCCGACTGCTTGAGCATGGCGTCGACGAGGGTGGTCTTGCCGTGGTCGACGTGCGCGACGATGGCGATGTTTCGGAGGCGTAGCGACATAGGGGCGCGGCGCTCTAGCATGCGCGGGGGGGTGTGGCGAGCGCGGCCGCGAAGTGCGACCGGGTCGAAGCTCGAAAGTCGAAGGTCCAACCCGGCGGCGCCGCGGCGCGTGCCACGACCCCTCGAGACCGCAGAAACATCGACCGCGCGCGCTGGTTCGAACGGCGCCGACCGCTCGACGGCCGCAGAAGACGCGAAGGCCGAAGGCCGGGCTCTCGACCTTCGACCTTCGACCTTCTACCGGGTCAGTCGCCCGGACCGGGCGCTACTTGCAGAAGCCGTCGATGCAGACCTTCCCCGCCGCGCACGTCTTCGGTGGCGTCGAGGTCGGATCGCACTCGCTGCCGAGGCTCGTGCTCGAGCCACAGACGAAGTGGCTACCGGACGAGGTCGTCACCGACTTGCACGTCGGGAACTTGTCGGCCTTGCTGCAGGTCGTCGTGTCGGCGGCGCCGGTGCACGCGATGTAGCAGTTGTGGTGGAGGCAGATGCTGCCGGCGGCGCAGGTGTCTTGCGTGCCGTCCTTGGTGCCGTCCTTGTCACAGAAGAAGTTCGGGCGGTCGTCGACGACGCAGCCGCCGGCCACGGAGACCAGCCCTGCCTTGCAGGAGCCGTCGGTCGCGGCCGGGTCGACGCAGCGCTCGGTCACGCAGGTCGAGCCCGTTCCGCAGGACTTGGTCGCGCTGCAGGCGGCGGCGCCGCCGGTGCACAGGCCGCTCGTCGCGTCGCACGTGTAGCCGGCGGCGCAGGTCGCCGAGCACTTCGGCGTGCAGCGGCCGTCGACGCAGGTCGCGCCCGACTTGCACTGGGTGGAGTCGCTGCACAGGTCCTTGGGAGGCGTGCAGACGCCGCCGAGGCAGAGGGATCCGGCGCCGGTCTTGGCGGCGCACTCCGCGTCGCCGACGCAGGCGTTGGCGTTCGACGACAGGCAGACCTTCTTGCCGTCGAGATCGCCGCACTTGTAGCCGGCGATGCAGCCGGTCACCGTGCAGTCGACCGGCGCGGGGCTCGTGCACTCCCACACGCCGCGGGATTCGTCCTTCGTGCACGTCTTGCCGTCGGTGCAGGCCTTCTCGGCCGCGCGGCAGTCGTACGCGACGCAGGTGTAGTAGCCGGTCGAGGCCGAGGTGCACGTGTAGCCGGGATCGCACCCCGCGGTGCCGCACCCGGAGGGCGGGGGCGCGGTATCGGGCTCGGGCTCCACTCCGACGTCGGGCGCGCGGTCGCGGCAGGCCGGATCCGCCTCGCACGTGTCGGCGGCGTAGATCGGGCAGCCGGCGAGCCCCGCCGCCACGGCGACGACGAGGGGCGCGGCGAACAGGGTCGCGAAGACGGAGCGAGCGACCGAGGTGGGGACGGGAGACATCGCGGGACCTCCAGAGCGGCTACGTCGGACGGCGCGGTGGCGAGCCACCGGCGCCGCGGAGCGAAGCGCGGACGCCATTCGGGAAGAAGCGTCCTCCAGCGTAGCAACCGATGTGCCTCGGTTCCACAACGCGGCGGTCGGCGCGGGACAGCGGCCCTGGCCGCGAGAAATGCGCGGTGTTTCTCGGAGACTCTCGCTTCCGCCAGGGTCCGGGACGACGGCCGGTCACCCTCGGGGCGTGAGCGGCGCTTCACACCCCCCCTGACGCCGGCGCGACGTTCCGTCCAGAGGTGCGGCGTACTGCCCGCCGACGGGTGCCGCGGAGCGCCCCCCCGCTCCCGCCGCCCGGCTGACGGCGCCCTCCGCGGCGGCCGGTGGCGTTCGGGCGTGCGACCGCGAGCCGCGCGGGCCATGTTTGTTCGCCCAGATGCGTCCAACCAGCCTATCCTCCGCGCCCGGACGCCGCGCGGTCCGCGATCCCTAGACGCGCGCCTACGCGATGGACGTCACCTGCCCCCGCTGCCAGACCGATTACGAGTTCGACGACGCGCTGGTGTCGGAACGCGGCACGACGGTCAAGTGCACCAACTGCGGCCATCAATTCCGCGTGTTCCGCGCGCGCGGCGGCGGCGCGACGACGACCTCGCCCGAGCTGTGGCGCATCGAGCGGAGGCAGGGCGAGCCCCTCGAGCTCCGCAGTCTCGTCGAGCTCCAGCGCGCGATCAGGGCCGGTCGGGTGTCGCGCGACGATCTGCTCCGACGCGGTGACGGTCCGGCGCGCCGCGTCGGCGACATCCCCGAGCTCGAGCCCTTCTTCCCGGCGCCGCGCGCAGACAACGCGCCGAGCACGCTGCCGTTGGGCGGTGCCGCCGCGGGCCCCGGCGCCAAGACTTCGGTCGGCGTGGGCCTCGCGAACCCGCCGGTCGTCACCGAGGGACCGCGCGTTCCGGCCCATACGCCCGCCTACGGTGCGAACCGACCGGGCTCGGTGCCGCCGCCTCCGCCGGCGACCGGCAGCACGTCGCATCGCCCCGGCGCGGGCGTCGCGCCGCCGCCCCCGCGCATCACCGATCGGCCGCTCGCACCGGCGCGGCTGCCCACCCCGATCGGCCTCGCGCCGCCGCCCGTCCCGCCCTCGGATCTGCAGCCTCAAGCTCCGCCGACGCCCCAGGCGCGCCTGGTGCCGAGCGCTCCGCCGCCGCGGACCGCGCCCATTCCGCCTCCGCCGCGAACGGGCGATCCGGAGCTCGAGCCCCCCACGATCCGCCGCACCGACATGCGGGTGTCCGCGCCGGCTGCTCCGCCTGCAGGGCCGGTCCGCGCGAGCGACGCGGTGACGCAATCGGTGCCGCCGCGTCCGATGGACTCCGTGACGCAGTCGGTGCCGCCGCCCCGCGGCGAGAGCTACGAGTCGCTCTTTCCGACACGCCCCAAGCGTCGCTCCGGTGCCGGCTGGCTCGTGGCGCTGGTGCTCATCGGCGGGCTCGTCGCGCTCGGCGCGACGGTCGGGCGACCGTACCTCGAGAAGCTCACGGGTCGCGGCGCGGCGCCCGCTGCGTCCTCCGTCGGCAGCGATCGGCTGCAGCGCGAGCTCGCCGTCGGCGATCGCGCGCGCAACGACGGTGACTGGGCCGGCGCGCGCGAGGCGTACCTCCGCGCCACGGTCGTCGACGAGAAGTCCCTCGTCGCGTGGGACGGCCTGTGCACCGCCGAGAGCGAGCTCGCGATGGCCCACTGGATCGCCGCGCTCGCGAGCAAGAGCGCGCTGGAGCGCGATCAGGCCGCGTCGATCGGCGCGTCGGCGGCGAAGTCGTGCGCGCGCTGGTCGGAGCTCGAACGCGGCGCGTCCTCCGACGGCGCGAAGAAGGTCGCCGGCGACATGCGGCCGGTGCGCGCGGTCGCCGCGCAGGGCGACGGCTCGGGGGTGCGGGTCTATCTGCCGGTGCACCCCGGCGATCCGTTCGTCGAGGCGCTCGCGTACCTCGCCGACGTGCCCAAGGGCGATCACGGCGCCCTCGACAAGGCGAGCAAGAGCGCCGCGGCTTCGCTGGCGCGCGCCGAGATCGACAAGCTCGCCTCCTCGTCGGAGCTGGCGCTCGTCGCGTACGGCGCGGCGGTCACCGGCAACGCGAGCCGCCACGGCGCGGCCCTCGCGGAGCTCGGAAGGCGCGCGCCGCGCGATCCGCTGCTCGAGACGCTGCGCGGGCTCGTCGCCGGCGACGCCGGTCCGGCGCCGCACGACGCGGCGGTCGCTCCGGCCGATGCGGCGGTGACCGACGCGAAGTCCGCCGTCGCGGTGGTCGGCGGCGGCGCACCGACGGGCGGTGGTGGCGAAGAGCCGGCGCCCGCGGGCGGCGACTACCGCTCGCTCAACGAGAAGGGGCACAAGGCCCTGGCGAGCGGCGAGGTCACCAAGGCCGAGGCGTACTTCAAGGCCGCCCTCGCGCAGCACCCCGGCGACGTCGACGCGCTCTTCGGCCTCGGCCAGATCTCCCGTTCGCGCGGCGATCACGCGCAGGCGATCACGTATTTCAAGCAGGTGCTCGACACCTCCGCGGGCTTCGCGCCGGCGCGCCTCGCGCTGGCCGACGAGCAGTGGGCCGTCGGCGACAAGGCGGCGGCCGCGAAGAACTACGAGCTCTATCTCGAGCGCGTCAGCGAGGGCTCGGGCGCCGATCGCGCGCGGGCGCGGCTCGGCAAGAGCACCGACACGAAGATCGAACCGAAGCAGGGCGATCCCAAGCCCGAGGAAGGTCCGTGAGCGCTCGCAAATGGCGCGCCGTCGTCGCGAGCACGCTGGCGGCCCTCGTCGTCGCCGGTTGCCGCGGAAGGCCGCGCTCGTGGGACCTGCCGGTCGAGGCCGAGCGCCCGCGCCCGAGCGGCGCCGCGGTGCTCGAGTTCGATCTCGCCTCGGCGCCCCCGAGGCGTCGAAGGGCGGCGTCCTGCAGATCCCGTCGCGCCACACGTTCGACGCGCTCGTCGCGGCGCTCCATCAGGCGAGCAAGCGCAAGGACCTCAAGGGCGTCTTCGTCGCGTTCGGCGCGGCGCCGCTCGGGTGGGCGCGGGCGCACGAGCTCGGCGACGCGCTCGCCGCGCTCAAGAGCGCGAAGGTGCCGGTGCTCTGTCACGCCGACGCGTGGGAGAACGCCACCTACGCCGCCGCCGCGCGGGGCTGCGACACCATCGCGATGAGCCCCGGAGGTGAGGTCGAGGCCACCGGTCCCGCGGCCACGGTGCCCTACGCGCGCGAGCTCCTCGTCGACAAGCTCAAGGCGCAGGTCGACATCCTCCAGGTCGGCAAGTTCAAGGGCGCAGCCGAGCCGCTCACGCGCGACGGTCCGAGCGAGGAGTACCGCCAGTCCATCGAGGGCGCGCTCGGCGCGATCACCCGCTCCTACAAGGAGGCGCTCGAGGTCCGGGGCGTCGCCGATCTCGCCGGCACGGGCCCGTGGGTCGGCGAGGAGGCCAAGAACAAGAAGCTCGTCGACCTGCTCGTCGATCGGAAGGCGGCGCGCGCGGAGATCAAGAAGCGCGCGCGCGACGCCCCGGTGCAGACCGCCTTCGGCGCGGGCGCCGAGGCGCCGCCGAAGCTCGCGCTGGTCGACGTCATCCGCCTGCTCTCGCAGCCGACCGGCGAGGCGACGGCGCGCCCGCACGTGCGCCTGGTCCGGCTGCACGGCGAGATCTCGCTCGGCGGCGAGGGCGGCGGGCTCTTGGGACGTCCGACCGGCATCGTGGCGCGCCGCGTGGTCGAGCGCGCGCACGCGCTCGCCGAGGACGCCCGGGTGCGGGCGGCGGTCCTGCGCATCGACTCGCCCGGCGGCAGCGCGCTCGGGTCCGATCTCGCGTGGATCGCCCTCAAGGAGCTGCGCGACAAGAAGCCGGTGATCGTCTCGGTCGGCGAGATGGCCGCCTCGGGCGGCTACTACCTCGCCTCGGCCGGCACGCGCATCTTCGCCGAGCCGGAGTCGATCGTCGGCTCGATCGGCGTCGTCGGAGGGAAGATCGCCTTCGGCGGCACCTTGGCGCAGCTCGGCGTGCACACGGCGACCTTCGGCGATCCGCGCGCGGCGAAGATGGCGAGCCTCACCGAGCCGTGGGACGACGCCACCCGAGCCCGGCTGCTCGAGACGATGAAGGGCATCTACGATCTCTTCCTCAAGCGCATCGCCGACGGCCGCGGCCGCGCCGTGGACTCCTTCGACCCGGCGGTCGAGGGGCGCGTGTTCGGCGGCGACCGGGCCAAGGAGCTCGGGCTCGTCGACGAGATCGGCGGCCTCGGCCATGCGCTCGCCCACGCCAAGAAGGCGGCGAATCTGGATGAGACGAGCCCGGTCGTCGTCGACGACGCGACGAGCTTCTTCGAGATCCTCGCCCCGGACGACGACGAGGTCCTCGCGCCGCTCGGCGCCGCCGCCACGCCCGAGCTACGCGCCCTCCACCACTGGCTGCGCGCCTTCGCCCGCGCCACGAGCGAGGCGCACCCGGCGCACGTCGCAACGATGCTCCCCGTGCCGCTGCTCGTCAGGTAGGCTCCCGCGTGGCGTGAGCAATCAAGAGATCGAATCGGCGACACGTGGCTCGGTCGCGCCGCCTTCCGGGACGGCGTTGCTCGGGCTTCGACGCGTCGACGAGCCGATCGCGCACCGGCCCGAGCGGCGCCTCGCCGGCGATCCGCGTGATCCGCCGGCCGCACGGGCCGCGCTGCGCGCGCGCATGCGGGGCGCCCTCGCCCGCGGCGAGGCCGAGGCCGAGGCGGTCGCCGCGGGCCGACTCGCGCGCCACCTGCTGACGATCGACACGCACCTCGACGAGGCGGTGGCCTGCGGGCGGCGCGCCCTCGCGCTGCGGGCGGATGACGAGCCGCTCCGCCGCATGATGGCCGTGGCGCTTCGCTCGCTCGGCGAGCCGGGGCTCGCGGCCGCGCTGCTGCGGCCCGTCGTCGACAAGGCGTGCGCGCGCGCGTCGCGCGACGCGTCGGCCGTCGGGGCCGCGGTGGCGGGGCTCCTCGAGCTCGGTGATCTGCTGCTGCGCGCCGGCGACGTCGAGGGCGCGACCGAGTCGTTCCGGTACGTCGCGGTGGTCGCGCCCGAGCGCCCGGACGGGCAGGAGCGGCTCGCGATCGCGCGCGGCATCGCCCCGAGCATCATCGCAGCGGAGGTCGCGGCGCGCGCGTACATCGGCGCGGCGAAGAAGCATCAGCTGGCCGGTGACGACGCGCGCGCGCTCGAGGCGCTGGCGCGCGCGTTCGAGGCCGATCCCACGAGCACGCTGGCAGCCAACGTCCTCGCCGATTCGCTCGAGGAGCTCGGCCGCATCGAGGCCGCCGACGCGGTGCGCGCCGAGCACGCGCGCGCGTGCGTCGGGCGGCTCGAGGCCGCCGCGGTCGTCCACGCGGCGCGCCGCGAGAAGGCGCGCGTGCGCGACGATCGCGCGACGGTGATCGCCACCGTCCTCGACGAGCTCGTCGATCTGGTCGGCACGGCCGCGCCGGGCGCGGCCCGCCTGCGCGAACGGGCGCGCGTCGAGGCGGCCCTCGAGGAGATCCCCGCGCTGGCCACGCCGTATCGACGCGTGCACGCGCTGCTCGCCGGCGGCCACGAGGCGCTCGACGCGTGGCGCGCGATCGCCCGCGCGCCATCGGCGTCGCCCGAGGCGCGCCTCGACGCCTGGACCGAGTGCGTCGCGCACGATCTCGGCGACGGGTCGGCGCTCGCCGCGATGCGCGAGCACGCGCGCGTGAGCCGCGACCCGACGACGATCGTCGACGCGCTGATCCGCGGGCTGCGCGGCGCGCCGCCGGCCGCCGATCCGGAGCTGATCGCCTCGCGCTGCGCCGAGCTCGCCGGTTGGGCCGACGAGCAGCTCGACGACGCGCCCCTGGCGGCGTGGGCGTGGCAGCGCACGCTCGAGCGCACGCCCGACGATCGGCACGCGCGCGACGAGCTGTCGCGGCTCGGCGCGCGCATCCGGCAGTCCGACGAACGCCTCGCCACCGCCGAGCGCGACGGCGAGACCGACGACCCTTCGGCGAAGGCCGACGCGCTGCGCCGCGAGATCCGCGCGCTCTTCGGCCGGCCCGATCGCGAGCACCAGATCGTGGCGGCCGTCGAGGACCTCCTCGAGGTCGCACCCGCCGATCCCTTCGGGCTCTCCGCGCTCGAGCGGCTCGCGCGGCGCGCGCCGGGCGACGAGGGTCGCTTCGCCCTCGAGCTTCGCGAGAGGGCGGCCACGGTCCCGGCCGAGCGAGCGCGCATCCGGTTGGAGCGCGTCGAAGCCGCCCTGCGGCGCGGGCAGATCGACGCGGCGCTGTCGCTGGCCGGCGGCACGGAGCACTCCGCCGTCGCGCCGACGCAGGTCGCGCTGGCCGTGCGTTCGGGCGGGCTCGCCGATCTCGGCGGCGCGCTCGCACGATTCGCGCCCGGCGTGCGCGAGCGCGCGGCCGTGCTCGCCGCTGCGGCGCGCGCGCTGCGCCTCGCCGGCAGCCCGACCGACGCGCTCGGCCTCGCGGAGGAGGCGCTGCGCGACGCACCGCGCGACGTCCGCGGCGCCATCGAGCTCGCCGAGCTCGCCACCGCCCACCCCGACGCCGTGCCTGACGAGCTCGCGACGACCGCGCTCGAGCGCGCGCTGGCCACCGTCGGAGCGCGGAGTCGCTGGTCGCTCGCGCTCGCGCGTCTGGCCGACACCGCCCGCGAGGCGCCGCTCGCCGTCGCCTGGACGAGGCGCGCGTGGTCGCTGCAGCCGGGCGACGTCGGGATCGCCGCGCTGTGGCTCGCGCGCGGGGTCACCCTGCGCGAGCCCGAGGTCCTGGCCGAGGTCGTGCGCGCGACCACCGCGCTGGTCGCGAGCCTCGCGCCCATCGCGCACGAGCTCGGCGCCGCGGCTTCCGCGCTGCTCGGCGACGACGTGCAGCTCGGTGAGCAAGTCGCGCGCGAGCTCCTCGCGCTCGGTGGCGCCCGCATCGCGCCGATCCGCGAGGCGATGCTCGCCGCGAAGAACGCGCCCCCCTCCCTGCTCGTCGCGCTCCAGGAGCGCTGGCTCGCCTCGGGCGCGCCTGCCGCCGATCGGCCGCGCGTCCTCCTCGCGATCGCCGACGTCGCGCGGGGCGCCGATCCCTCGCGCGCCGCCGACGCGGCCGCGCGCGTGCTGTCGGAGCCGGAGGCCGATCCGCAGTCGCGCACGCGCGCGTTCGCGCTCGTGCGCGAGCTCGCCGGCACCACGCTCGATCCCGACGCCGAGCTCGCGGTCGCGCACGCGCTCGCCGAGCAAGACGCCCGCGACGCCGACGATCTCCTCGATCGCGCGCCGCGCGCCCGGCTTTCGACGGACGACGATGCGCGGCTGCGCGGTCACGCCGACCGGCTGCGGGAGCTCGGCCGCGACGCGTGGGATCTCGCCGACGACCGCGAGACGGCGCTCAGGGCGTGGCTCGCGGGTGCACGACTGCTCGGCGCCGAGGGCCTCGAGCGCCTCGAGCTCGACATCGCGCACTTCGGCGGCGACGACGCCGCGCGCGACGCGCTGTTCGAGCTCGCCCGGCGCGACGAGCCCGAAACCGGCGCGAGCGCGGCGCGGCGCGCGCGCGCCGACGAGTTCCGCCTGCGCGCGTGGGCCCGGCTGCTCGCCCACCCGCCGACGTGGATCGAGCCCCTCAGCCTCGCGCGCGAGGCGGCGGCGCGGGCCGACGATCCGGCCGCCCTGCTCCCGTCGCTCGAGTCGTTGGCGCATCGGCACGGCCAGGTCGACGCGCTCCACGAGCTCTACGAGATCGCCGCGGGCCGCACCGCCGGGCGCTTCGGCATGCGCGCGGTCCACTATCGGGCGGCGCGCGTGCTCGACCGGCTCGGCCGGAGGGACGACGCGCTCGCCCACGCCGTGAAGGCGTTCGCCGCCGCGCCGAGCGAGGGGGCGATGCTCTTGATGGTCGAGCGCCTCGCGCGCGGCTCCAAGCGCGCCGAGGTGGCGATCGGCGCGTTGGTCGAGGCGGCGGACGAATCGACCGACGTCGAGAAGAAGGCGACCTGGCTCGAGAGGGCTGCGGCGATCTCCGAGTCGAGCGACACCACGCCCGAGGAGCGCGTCGATCTGCTCTTGCGGCTGTTCCTCACCGCGCCGAGCGCGCGCAGCGTCGACGGGCTCATCGCGACGGTCCGCGCGGTGGTCGCCGACGATCCCGCGCTGCGCGACACGTGGACGCTGCGCCTGTCGCGCGCGTACCGTCGCGTCGAGAACGAAATCGGGTGGTCGCAGCGGGTCTCGGTGCTCTCGAGCGTGGCGCGCGCCCTCGCCGATCTCGAGGGGACCGGCGCCGCGCTCGACCTGCTCGCCAAGGGCGCCGCGAACACGCCGCGCGCCGACCTCGATCCGCTCCGCGAGACGGCGGGAGAGATCGCCGCGCGCGACCCGGAGACCGCGCGGGGCTGGCTCGATCGCGCCACCGCGCGCGGCCCGCTGCACCCGCACGTCGCGTGGGGCTCCGGCGATCCCGATCGGGCGCTCGAGCTGCTCGCGGAGACGGCGCCCGCCGCCGACGACTTCGATCTCGGCGGCGACGCCGGCGAGCCGTCGCGCGAGCTCCAGTACCTCGAGCGCTGGGCGCCCTCGGCGCGCGACAAGCGCACGGTCGCGCGCGCGTGGGAGCGGTTCGGCCGCAGGCAAGGCGCCGCCGCGGAGCTCGAGGCCGCCAAGGCGCTCGACGAGGCCGGGCAGACGCAGGAGGCCGCCGAGCTGCTCGTCGAGGCGTGGCGGAACCGCGCGCAGGCCGGGCCGGACGTGCTGCGCGACATCCTCGCCCTGGCGCGCGCGATCCTCCCGCAGGCGGGGGCCGACGCCGCGCTCGTCGAGATGCTCGTCGACGATCTGCAGACGCACGAAGGCGGCGATCCGAAGGATCGGGTCGCGCGCTATCGCGAGGTCGCCGAGCTGCGCGCCACGCGCCTCGGCGATCGTCGCGGCGCCCTCGAGGCGCTGGTCGAGGCGGGGCGCACCGCGCCGGCCGACGACGATCTGTGGAACGAGATCGGCGATCTGGCCGAGGCGATCGGCGCGCACGAGCGCCTGGCCGCGGCGCTCGCGCAACGGCTGCAGCGCGCGCGGCCCGAGAAGCGCGTGACGCTGCTCCGCAAGCTCGCGCGCGTGCTCGAGCACGATCTCGGACGCGACGACGAGGCGGCCGAGCGATGGGCCGAGCTCGTGCGCCTGCTGCCGCTCGACGCCGAGGCGGCAGACGCGCTCGAGCGCATCGCCGAGCGCCGCGGCGACGGCGCGCAGCTGCTCGATCTGCTCCGCGCGCGCGCGGCGCGCCTGCCCGTCGGCCACGCCGAGCGCACGCGCGCGCTGCGCCGCATCGCGCGCGAGCTCGGGGGGATGCAGGGGCGACGCGGCGAGGTCCTGTCGGCGCTGCGCGAGGTCCACCAGCAGAACCCCGGCGACGTCGACGTCGCCACGCAGCTCGCCGCGCTCGCGCGCACCGCGGGCGATCTCGGCACCGCGGCCGAGGCGCTGATGCGCTCGTTCCGCGCGGTCACCCGCGAGGACGCGCGCGTGCAGCTCGCGATCGACGCCGCGCGGGTGCTGCTCGAGCTGCACGATCACGACACCGCCTCGCGCATCCTCCACGACGCGGCCTCCGGCGGCGCCTTCGAGCAGGACGCGCGGGCGCTCGAGCTGGTGCGCCTGCAGCTCGAGGTCGCCATCGCGCGCGCCGACACGCGCGAGGAGGCGCTCGCGCGCATCCGCGTCGCCGATCTCGACGTGCACGCGACGCCGGAGCGCCGCGCGGCCAACGCCATCGCCGCCTCGCGCGCGCTGGTCTCGCTCGGCGAGGTCGCGCGGGCCAAGGCGCTCGCGTGGAGCGCCGCGCGCGCGGCGCCCGGCGATGTGGCGATCGCCGCGCTGCTCGCGGAGCTCGAGTTCGGCGCGACCGGGCACGCGCGACGCGCGCCGTCGGCCGAGGACGGCGAGCTGCTCGGTGTGCTCCTCGCGGTGCCGCACCGCGCGACGGCGCCCGCCGACGCGCTCGCGGTGATCGCCTTCGCGCGCGCCGAGCTGCTCGATCTCGCGCGCGGACCGGGCGCCGGCTACCAGGATCTCAACGCCTGGCCGGACGAGGTTCGCGCCAAGGCGCCGTGGCAGATCGCCATCGCCGAGCGGCTCGCCGCCGAGTGGAGCTTCGGTCAGGCGGCCGCCGCCTACGAGCGCGCGTTCGCCGGCGATCTGCGCGGCGTGCGCGCGGTCGGCCCGGCGGCGCTCGCCGCGGCCGACGCCGCCGCGCGCTCCAACGATCCGGGGCGCGCGCGCGCGTTCCTCGATCTCGCCGCGCGCGATCCGGCGTGCCGCATCGACGCGCGACGCCGAGCGGTGGAGCTCGCGCGGGCGATCGGCGACTTCGACGCCGCGCTGCGCGCGCTAGAGCGCATGGCCGCCGAGGCCACCGGCAACGTCCGCGCGCAGGCGCTCGCCGATCAGGCCAGGCTGCTGCGCTCGCGCGACCCGGAGGCCGCCTCCGAGGCGATGCGCCTCGCGCTGCAGGCCGCCGAGGAGGGCACGCCGCTGCACGAGGAGCTCGGGCGCGAGCGCGACGCGCTGGAGAGCAAGCGTTCGAGCCGTTCGTTGCCGCCGGCTCCGCCGCCCTCGCTGCGCGACAGCGGCGTGACGGCCAAGGGCGCCGCCGCGAGCTTCGACAAGGCGATGGCGATGATGATGGGCGGCGGGACCGCCGAGCCGGCGCCCGCTTCGCGCATCGAGCCGCAGTCGGAGTCGGAGCCGCCGCCGAGGGTCGACGCGGCGCGCGAGGACGCGGCGACGATCGCGCGCGTCGCGCTCCAGCGCGCCTCGCAGCGCGCGCCGGCGGAGCCGCCGCCGCCGCCGCCGTCGTCCGAGGAAGAACCGCCGCGGAGCAAGCTCAGCGAGCACCCGCGGCTGTCGATGGTCGGCGAGGCGCCGATCGCGCCCCTGCAGGGTCGCTCGAGGACGCCCGCCCTGCCGCGCCCGGCGGGGACCTCGGGCGCGCTCGATCTCGCCGCGCTGGGCGAGATCGCGCACGACGTGTCGGCGCCCGTCGTCGAGCGCGTGCGGGCGCTCAAGACGCTCGGTGAGGCCGCGCACGAGGGCGGCCGCGAGGACGAAGCGACGCGGCACTTCATCTCGGCCCTCGAGCTCGGCGACGTCGCCGCCGGCGATCAGGCCGCCGAGCTGCTCGCCATGATGCCGGGTCGCACGAACGATCTGCTCCTCGTCCGCCGTCGTCAGGCGTTCCTCGCGCCGGGCGATCGCTCCCTGCTCGACGCCCTGCACGAGGCGGCGCTCTCCCTCCGCGATCACGTGTTCGCGCGCGCGATCGATCACGTGCGCCGCGCGTTCGATCCGGCCGCCGGCCCGGTGCCGCCGCCGCCGCTCGAGGTGCAGCTCGATCGGCCCGACCTGCTGTTGCCGCTCCTCGAGCGCCGCGCGAACCCCGCCGCGGCCGAGGCGCTGCGGCTCACCTGGGACAACGCGCCGATGCTCCTGCGCAAGGATGGCTCGACGACGCTCCAGCGCGGCGTCGACCGGGTGACCACCGCGCTGCCCATCGGCCGGGTGGCCGCCGCGGCCACGCGCCTGCTCGGCGGCGCGCGCACGCCGGTGTGGCTCCGGCAACGCCCAGGGCGCGACGTCGAGGTGCTGCTCTCGTCTCCGCCAGCGGTGGTGCTCGGGGGCGATTGTCGCGAGGACTCAGCCGATACGCGCTACGCCCTCGGCGCGGGTCTGATCGCTGCGCAAGCGGCGCAATGCCTCTTGCTCGCGCAGCCCGAGCCGGCGGCGCGGGCCACGTGGCAAGCGCTGCTGTCCGCGTTCGGTCCGCCCGAGCACGGTCGCGGCGTCGGCCCCGAGGTCGGGCGTCTGGCCGCGGCGCTCTGGCAGTCGATCCCGCGAGCGCCCCAGCGGCGTCTGGGCGAGCTCCTCGGCCACGATCCGCCGGGCTTCGAGGCGGCGATCGAGGGCGCACGTCAGGTCGCCCGGCGAGGCGGGCTCTACGTATCCGGCGATCTCGGCGCGGCGGTGCGCGCCACGTTCTCCGAGGTCGCCGATCCGCAGCTCCTCGCCGAGAACCCCGACATGGCCGCGATCTGCGTCCAATACCCGAAGATCGGCGATCTCTATCGGCTCGCCACGAGCCCGGAGTTCGCCGAGGCGCGCTGGCGTGTGCCCGGCGGTCCCCGGCGCTCTCCCTCCTCGGGGAGCACCGGCGGCGTGCAGTCCTCGAGCCGCAGCCCCTGATCTCGGAGTCAGGGGCGCGGAGTCGGGCGCCCGAGAGGGCCAGACAAGGCGATCAGTCCCTCATGGCGGCCGGCGGCCCGAGCGGGCACAATCGCGGCACCGATGCGCGGTCGCGCCCGAGCCCTCGGCTTCGTACGACGCTTGCTTGTGCTCGCGGTCGTGCCCGCGCTCGACGGCTGCGTCGTCGTGTCCGACCCGGATTTCCGCGGTCAGGACGAGTGCCTGCCCATGTTCCTCAACCTCGAGGCCGACCCGGCGCAATCGTCGACGCCCCGCATCCCGGCGAGCCCGACCGATCCGATCGAGTTCCGCGGCACCGTGCCGCTCCGTTCGTGCGCGTTGACCAAGGACTACGAGGCGCGTGTGTTCGTCGACGAGGAGCCGCGCCTATCGCTCAAGATCCCGCCGAGCGGCGGCGAGACGCGCAACGTGTCGGTCGTCGTGAACGTCGATCGCCTCGCGCCCGGCTGTCACATCGTGCAGGTCTACGTGTCGAGCCGCTTCGCCGCCGGAGACTTCCGTCAGCCCGAGCGCCCCGGCGACATCGACTATCTGCTGTGGAACTTCAGCAACGACGCGAGCTGCGTGGGGTTCACCCGATGACGCGCGCGCTCGTCACCGCCGTCGCGCTCGGCCTGCTCGGCGGTTGCCAGGTCGAGGCGCTCGAGGGCGCCGAGTACGCCGGTCCGAGGAACCGCTGCGAGGTCGGCTGCCCGGCCGACGCGACGTGCCGCGACGGCGCGTGCGTGGCGTCGCAAACGACCTATCCGCTCCTGCTCGAGGCCACGCCGCCGTCGTCGGCGCGCTTCGCGCCGGGCGTCACCTTCAGCATCGCCGTCGACGACCGTCGTGGCGGTTCGCGCGATCTGGCGCTGCCCGAGACGGCCCACGTCGTGGCGCGGCTCGAAGCGGGCGCGTCGATCCCGCTGGTCCTCCGCCTCGAGCGCGTGGGCGCCGTGCCGGGCGCGCCGGCCGTGACGTTCGAGGCGAAGTCGTCCTCGGGATCGCCGATCACGCCACCGCTCACGGTCCCGCCCGGCGACTACCACGTCTTCGTCGCGCCCGCCGACGACGCGAACCTCACCCAGTTCCCGCCCGTGCAGCTGCGCGCCGAGGACACGCGTGAGCCGCTCGTCGTCGCCTTCCCGCCCGGCTCCCACGAGCTGCGCATCGCCTACGGCGGCGGGCTGCGGAAGGTCGACTTCTTCTTCACCTCCGACGGCAAGCCGCTCGTCGACGCGGCCGAGGCGCGCGACGTCCGCGTCATCGACGAGACCACCGGGCGCCTCGCGTCGACCATCGCGCACACGTGCGACACGGCCGGGCAGCCGCTGAAATCGATGGTCACCCTCGTGCTCGCGCCGGAGATCGCCGGTCACCGCTACACGCTGCGCGTCGAGCCCGCCGCAGTGTCGTGCAGCGCCGCCACCCCGCCCGTCAGGCCGACCATCGACTTCGACCTCGCCGCGCTCGACGTCGAAGGGCGCGGCAACACCGCGACGCTGCCCATCCCGCGGATGCGCACCGTCCTCGGATCGGGCTTCGTGCAGGCGTTCGGCAAGCCCGAGGTCATCGACGGCACCATCGTCCTGCGCAGCGTGAAGCTCGACGACGCGGTCGAGGAGTCGAGCGGCCACGTCTTCAGCGTGGTGACCGCCAAGGTCCGCGGCGGCTCGTTCGCCGTCGAGGTGCTGCCCGGCACCTACCGCGCCGACGTGCTGCCGAGCGCGGAGATCGGCCGGCCCTCCGAGAAGTACGCGATCTGCGTCGACTGCACCGTGCCCTCGCAGGACTCGTCGGCCAAGCCGGGCGAACGCACCGCGGAGTTCCGCGTCGACGGGCGCGGCGTCCTCGATTTCCAGATCGCGCGCCGCGTGCAGGTGAGCGGCGGCGCCGCCGGGTTCGACGGCGCGCTGTTCACCCTCGGCACCTGGGAGGCGTCGACCTCGACCTCGCTCGCCGGGTACTCGCTGCTCGGCGCCAGGCTGATCACCCGCGCGCAGACGGGCCTCGTCTCGGTGCTCAAGGATCGCGAGAGCGGCCGCACGTGGAACCTCGCGGGCGCGCTCGATCCCGGGTCGTACGATTTCATCGTGCGCACGCACGAGGCGTCGGGCTATCCGTGGATCGTCCGCCCCCGCCTCGAGGTCCCGGCGCAGGCCGCCCTCGATCTCGGCGTGATGACCGCCACCGCGCCGGTGGTGTTCAGCGGCGTGGTGCTCGATCCGGCCGGAGCGCCGGTGCCGCGCGCGACGATCCGCGCGCGCGCGCTGATCACCGAGAGCGATCCGAAGAAGCCCGCCCTCGGGGCGGTCCTGGTCGGCGAGACGCGCGCCGACGCGTTCGGGCGCTACCGCCTCGTGGTCCCGAGCGCGCTGACGGCGCCGAAGAAGGAGCCCGCCGGTCCTACTTGATGGCGTCGAGCTTCTTCTGGACGGCGGCCTTGTCGATGGTGCCCTTGGGCGCGGACAGCGCGCGCTTGTAGGCGTCCTTCGCGTCTTTCTTGTCGCCGTTGGCGAGATCGCAGTCGCCCTTGATGACCCACGCGCGCGCGTCGTCGGGGAAGGTCTTCGCCGCTGCCTCGGCGTGCGCGGCGGCCTTCATCGGCTCCTTGTTGTCGAGGAGCACCTCGGCTGCGCGGAAGAGGCCGGTGGGGTCTTTGTTGTCGAGGCCGTTGGCGAACTTGAACTGCTCGACCGCCTCGTCGACCTCGCCGAGGCCCGCCAGCGCCTCGCCGTGCGCGAGGCGCGCGCCCGCGTGGTTTGCGGCGATGCCGATCGCCTCGACCGCGGCCTTTCTCGCGTCAGCGAACTTCTTCTGCTTCACGAGGGCGAAGGCGAGACCGGCGTGCGCCGCGACGACCTTCGGCGCCTGCTTGATCGAGGTCTCGAACGCCTTCTGCGAGGCCTCGTACCCGCCGGTGTCGAGCTCGAGCTGCCCGAGCCGCAGCCACGCGAGCGGCCACGCGGTGCGCATGGCGACCGCCAGACGCGCCAGATCGCGCGCCTCGGTGCCGGAGGGCAGCGCGCGCGCGAGATCGAGGAACGGTTCGGGCCAGTCGGAGTCGAGCTCGCGCGCCTTGCGCAGCGGCGCGACGGCCTGCGTCGCCTTGCCGCTCTCGAGCAGCTGATGCCCGAGCAGCCCCCACGCCTCGGCACGGTTCGGCGTGCTCTTGGTGAGCCCCTCGAGCTTCGTGATCGCGTCGTCCGGCGCGCCCTTCACGATCGCGAGCTTCGCGCGCGCGAGCTTCAGCTCGTAGAGATCGCCGTCGAGCTTCTCGGCCGCGTTCAGCTCGTCTTCGGCGACGCCGGTGCGCTCGAACGTGAGCCACGCCTCGGCGGCGCACACCTTGGAGAGCGCCTCGCCGTCCTTGCCGACCTTCACCTGCTTGCACATGGCGAGCGACGGCGGCTGCGGGAGCGCGGGGTTGGTCTTGCCCGACTCCCATTCGGCGACCACCAGCTCGTAGCGTGCCTTAACCGCCGCCTCGCCCTTGCCGAGGGCCGCCGCGCGCGCGAGCTCGGCCTTCGCCTCGGCGAACCTGCCGGCGCGCCGGTAGGCACGGCCGAGCGCGAACGCCGCCGCCGCGTCGGTCGGCTTGGCCTTGGTGTCGGCCTTGAGCGCCGCGATCTTCGTCTCTTGCGCGACGGCCGGCCCTCCGTCACCGAGGGACAGCGCCAGCGCGATGCACACCCCGAGGCCCTGGATGAAGCGCTTCGCCATGCACGAGCGGGGTAGCGCAGCGGGGCCCCCTTGGCAAAGCCTCGCCGCTTCGGTACGGCCGACGCGTGGACCTTCCCCTCGTGTTTCCCGGCGACGCGCTGCCGGCGCCGCCGTTTCGCCTCGCGGGGCGCGTATTTTCTGCGGACGCCGGGGCGCTTCTGGTCGGCGACGCGATCGCGACCCGATCGGTACGTGTCGCGGCGGACGCGGCGGTCGGCGATCTGGTGCTGATCGAGATCATGGGCACCGACCCGCTGACCGGGCGCGGGGTGGAGATCGTCGGCCGCGACGTCCGCGCTGGGCGCGAGCCCGGCGAGGTCGCGAGGCTGCGCACGCGCGGCGCCCTCTTGCGGCGGCGCGCGGAGCTGATGGCCGTCGTACGCGCGTTCTTCGTCGAGCGCGGCTTCGTCGAGGTCGAGACGCCGATCGTCGTGCCCTCGCCCGGGCTCGACGTGCACCTCGACGCGATGGCGTGCGAAGGGCGCTACCTGATCACGAGCCCCGAGTACCAGATGAAGCGCCTGCTCGCAGGCGGGATGCCTCGGATCTTCCAGATCGTGAAGTGCTTCCGGCGCGGCGAGATCGGGGCGCGGCACAACCCCGAGTTCACGATGCTCGAGTGGTACCGCGCGCACGGCACGTTCGAGGAGCTGATCGCCGAGACCGAGGCGCTGGTGGTCGCGGTGGCGAAGGCCGCGCGCGGCGCGCCCGAGCTCGTGGTCGACGGACGCACCGTGACGTTGAACCCGCCGTTCGAGCGGCTGCCGCTCGCCGCCGCGTTCGCGCGGCACGCCCGGATGACCGAGGAGCAGGCGCTCTCGCTCGCGTCTCTCGACGAGGAGCGGTTCTTCCGCGTGCTGGTCGAGGAGGTCGAGCCCGCGCTCGCGGCCGGGCCGCCGGTCGCGCTCGTCGACTGGCCCACCGCGCAAGCGTCGCTCGCACGGAAAAAGCCGGGCGATCCGCGCGTCGCCGAGCGCTTCGAGCTGATGGCCGGTGGCGTCGAGCTGTGCAACGGGTTCGGCGAGCTCGTCGATCCGCGCGAGCAGCGCGCGCGGTTCCAGGCCGATCAGGAGGAGCGCCGTCGGCGCGGGCTGCCGGTGTACCCGATCGACGAACGCTTCGTCGCCGCGTTGGAGGAGGGCGTGCCGCCGTCGGCGGGCAATGCGCTCGGGCTCGATCGGCTCATCACGTTGGCGCTCGGCGCGTCGACGATCGGCGACGTGATCTCGTTCCCGGCGGAGTGGCTCTGATGGCGATGGTGCCGCCGCTCGGCTACTCGCCGGAGGAGGTGCGCGCGCTGCTCGCCCCGCTGCGCAACGACTTCGCCGTCGCGGTCTGGAACTTCCAGAACCCCTTCTCGATCGGCGGGATCATCCGCGTGGCGCACAGCTTCCTGCCGCGCGAGATCGTGATCATCGGCGAGGCCCCCTACTACGAGAAGGCGAGCATGGGGATGCACAAGTACGAGCACCTCGTGACGGTGCCGGGCGAGGAGGCGTTCCTGGATCACGTGGCGGGCCGGCCGCTGTGGTCGGTCGAGAAGGACCACGCCACGGTCGGTCTCTGGGACGTCGAGGCGTTCCCGCGCGACGTGGTGTTCGTCCTCGGCAGCGAGCGCGCGGGGCTGCCTCGCAGCATCATCGACCGGAGCGAGGCCGTCGTCGGGGTGCCGATGTTCGGGGTGAACCACTCGTATCCGGTGACGGTGGCGGCGGGGATCGTGATGAGCGAGTGGGCGCGCAGGAAGTACCGGGGGCGGTGAGGCGCGAATTCACTTCTTCTTCGCGTTCAGCTCCACCCGCCGGTTCTTCGCGCGCCCTTCGGCGGTGGCGTTGCTCGCGATCGGAGCGTCGCGCCCGACCCCCTTCGCGGTCAGCCTGTTCGGCGCGACGCCGCGCGAGACCAGCGCGTCGCGGACCGCGCGGGCGCGCGCCTCGTCGGGGCACGGCTTCTCGACCGCGTCGCAGTGGCCGGAAAGCTCCACCTCGACCTCGGGGTTGCCCTTCATCGTCTCGGCGGCCGCGTCGAGGATCGGGTTGGCCTGCTTCGTCAGCTTCGCGCTGCCCGGATCGAAGTGCGGCTGCTCGATGATGATGATCGAGAGACAGACCTTCACGACGACCTGCGGGCAACCGTGCTTGCTCGCCTCGGGGCTCGGCGCGCCGCCGATGGTCGGGCACGCGTCGTCGGCGTCGGCGATGCCGTCGCCGTCGCTGTCGACGAAAGCAGGCGCCGGCGCCGATGCGGATGCGCTGGCGCTCGGAGAGGGCGGCACCGCGCTGCCCACGGGCGCGGCCGACGCCATCGGGGCCGCCGGCGGCGACGCGGGCGACGCAGGGGCACCGCACGCCTCGCCGGTGAGCGCCGCCATCGACGCCGCGACGAAGCGCGCGCGACGCGCGAGGATCATTGCGCGAGACATCGTCCCGCGAGTCTACCGCAGGCGACTCAGCCGACGGCCGCGAACCACGCCTCGCCGATGGCGTACAGCGTGTCTTCGCTGACCGAGGAACCCGCCTCGGGCACGCCCTGCGCGCTGCCGAACGAGTAGACGATGCGTCCCACCGGCACGCCCTCGACGAGCACGGTGAAGGAGTCGTCGCCGAGCGGCTGGATGCGGTAGGTCGTTCCGCCGAGGGTGACGGTGTTGCTGGCGACGTCGGCGACGGGCGTATCGGACATGGGCGCGGACCCTAGGCGGCGTCGCGCGGACGGGCAAGAGGGTCAGCGGCCTGCGCGAGGCCCGGGCGCGGCGTCGGGCGCGGCACGCGCGGAGGAGCGTGACGAGCGTCAGGATGCCGGCGGACGCGACCGGCGAGGGCACGGGTCGGGGCGTTCGGCAGCCGCACCCTTCGGACCCGAAAGAGCACGCATCGGCGTGATCGTACCCCTCGCGATCCGGCTCACAGCGTGAGGCACGAGGTCGGCGTCATCAGCGGGGTGCCCACACTGCCGGTGCTCGTGGGGCCGGGCACGTACGCGACGTCGACGTAGGTCGCCGGCATCGCGTCGCAGTTGGCCACCTGCTGCTGGGACGGCGGGCAAGTCCCCCAGGTGTTGCGCTCGGCGAGGAGGCTGCCGGCGCCGCCGGAGCGGCAGAGGAACAGGGCCGCCTTGAGGTTCTTCGCCGTCGAGTTGCCGAAGATGTTGTTCCCCGGCCCGGTGGACGCGTTGGGACCGAGATCGAACTCGTTCGTCGCCGCGTCGTTGTACACGAGGTACAGGCCGGTCTGCGCGTTCTTGTTGATGTTCGCCTTGCGGATCTGCAGCTTCGTCCAGTCCTTGTTGACGACCACGCCGCTCGTGCGGTTCGACAGGATGTCGATCTGGCTGAGGATCTGCTGGGTCGACGAGAAGCCGGTCGCGTCGAAGGTGACGCCCGTGTGGTTGTTGCTCGCGCTCGCGCCGTTGTCGACGAACAGCGTGCCGGCGTAGACGTGGATGCCGGAGCCGGGGATGAACGTCGCGCCCGACCAGAAGCCGCCCTTGTTGCGGTCGAACGCGTTGCCGCCGCCGTCGACGCTCACGTAGCCGCCGCGCACGACCAGCCCGGAGTACCCGTTGTCGGTCGCCTGGGCGTTGGGGCCGAGCCTCGCGCCCGAGCCGAACACGACGATGCCGTCGCGCGCCATGTTCTTCACCGCGGTGTTGCGGATCTGCGGGCGGGTCTCGGCGCTGCCGGCGGCGTTGGCGACGATGCCGGCGGAGACACCGCCGCCGTCGACGATGAAGTAGTCGAGGGTGCTCGACGCCTCCATGAGAAACGCGCAGTTGACGCCTGCCGGAGCACACAGCCCGGCGCTCGCGGGCGTCACCACCTTGGCGAAGCCGCCCTCGCCCTTGTAGGTCTCGCGCGTGCGGATCTTCACCGGGGTGGCGAGGCCGTAGGTGCCGGCCTGAACGTGCACGACGCGGGTGATGCCCGTGGCCAGCGGCACCGCTGCGGCCTGCGCGAGCCCGCGGTAGGGGCACGCAGCGCTCCCGTTGCCGCCGCCCGCGGCGGTGGCGCTCACGTAGACGTCGGGCGAGTACGCCGTGATCTCGGGGCACGCGACCGGACCGGTATCGCCGGCGTCCGGTGGCGAGGGGGCGTCTACGACCACGACGCCGGTGTCGGGGTCGGGCGTACCGATGTCGGTGCCGCCGCCGTCGACGCCGGAGCCGTCCTCCCTGGTGCCGGTGTCCGGCGCCGGATCGGCGACGTCGAAGTTCCCGCCCGAGCACGCGATCGACAAGAGCGGCAGCAAGGCCAACGTGAGGCGACGCATCGAGCCCCTCCCGGTAAGGATGGACTCAGCGTAGCAGCCGCGCGGCTTGCGTCGATTGACGATGAAGCACCCCGCGTGAGATCACGAGGCGTGGGGACGAAACGCGGGTTCGGAGGGATGGTCTGGTCGATCGCCTTCGCGATCCCATTCTTCGCGATCGGGGCCGTGGCGTGCGTCCAAGCGGCGCGCGACAGCAACCTCGTGCTCGCCGCGTTCGGCCTGGTCTTCGTCGGGGTCTCGATCGCGCAGACGGTACGCGCCGTGAGGTCGTTCGGCGTCTCGCGCGAGGAGGGCGCGCCTCGCGTCGAGGGGGCCCCGCCGCGCTCGATTCGCGGCGGTCCGTACCGCGCGCCCGCGGCGACCGATCCGCTCTCGCGTTACGGCGCCTCGCTCTCCACGCTCCCCGTTCCGAAGATCGTGCGCTCGGCCGGCCGCGGCCTGCCGGTGCGCCTCGGCGCCGCCGGTCAGGGCGCCGGCGCGATCGCGTTGACGGTCTTCGCGCTTCTGTGGAACGGCCTCATCTGGCCGTCCTCTTTCGCGGCGTGGACCGACGGCAAGACGGGGATCGCCCTCTTCCTGATCCTGTTCCAGGTCGCCGGCGTGGCCATCGGCATCGGCGCGGTCGCGCAGATCGGCGCGTGGATGGGCTCGCTCCGCGCGCCGTTCGTGGAGATCAGCGACGAGCCCGTCGCGCCCGGAGCGTCCTTCGACGTGCACGTCCGGCAGCACGGGCCAGCGCGCGTCTCGCGCCTTCGCGTGCGCCTGGTCTGCGAGGAGAGCGCGAGCTACACCGCCGGCACCGACACCCGAACCGAAGAGCGCGTGGTCTCCGAGACCGACGTCTACGACGACGGGCCGTTCGCCGTCGCGCGCGGCGACGAGTGGACGACCACGTTCACCGCGAGCGTGCCCGCGAACGCGATGCACTCCTTCGAGGCGAAGCACAACCACGTGCGGTGGATGCTCGTCGTCGACGTGGCGTACGACGGGTGGCCCGACCACGTCGGCAAGCACGCGCTCCGCGTGCTCCCCGAGGTGCCGGCCGCGAGCTTCGCCGAGCTATCCCCGAACGGCGAGAGCCGCTTCGCGCCGGGGGCGCAGGTGTCGGGGACGACGAAGGTCGACTCGCGCGACGGCGAGCCGCTGTCGCGCACCGAGCTCTCGGTGCTCTGGTACACCGAGGGCAAGGGCGACGAGGACATGGGCGTCGTGCACTTCGAGGAGCTCACCGGCGGCGGCGACGCGACGTCGATCGAGCGCGCCTATCGCGTGCAGCTCCCCCTGCTCCCCGTGAGCTACGCCGGCGAGCTGATCAAGATCCACTGGGTGGCGCGCGTCCGCGTGCGCAAGCTCCTCGGCGACGACGAGATCCACGACACGCCCTTCATCGTGGCGACGTGAGGCGACCTGACGTGCTCGGAACCGGGGCGCCGTCGAACCCGTTCTCGACCGCGAACGTGCGGCCGGGCGCGGTGCGGTGGGTGGGGGGCGACAGCGTCGCGATGGTCGCGGCGCGCCTCGAGGCGGCTGGCGCGGGCCAGATCGTCGGCGCCCACGGCACGGGGAAGTCGACCTTGCTCGCGCACCTCGTCCGGCACCTCCGCGCGTCGGGGCGCGAGGTGCTCGTCACCCGCGACGGCAAGGTGCAGCCGCGGCCGGGGGTGATCGTGGCGCTCGACGGCGGCGAGTCGATGCCGCGCGCGTCCTTGCGAGCGTTGGCGCGTCGCGCGGCCTCGCGCGCGTCGGTCGTTGGCAGCGGGATCGTCGCCACGGCGCACTGCGATCTCGGGCTTCCGACCATCGCGCGGACGAGCGTCGACGTGGCGATCGCCCGCGCGGTCGTGCGCGAGGTGCTCGCGCGATGGCCCTCGCTCTCGCCGCCGCCGGACGACGATCTCGCCGCGTCGCTCTCGCGGCACGGCGGCGACCTGCGCCTGGTGCTCTTCGAGCTCTACGATCGTCACGAGCGGCGCGCGTCCCCCTTGACAGTCACCTCTACGATTCTAGATTCGTCGAAATGAAGGTCGACCTCGCGCGGTGCGCGGAGAGGCTCTCTGCCCTCGGCCACGAGGCGCGCCTCGCGATCGTGCGCCTGCTCCTTCGGGCGCACCCCGCGGGAATGGTGGTCTCCGAGCTCCAGCGCGAGCTCGGGATCGCCGCCTCCACCCTCTCGCACCACCTCGACACGCTCCATCGCCACGGGCTCGTCGAGCAGCGTCGAGAGGGCAAGTTCCTCCGGTACACCGCCGACGCGACGGGGCTCGGGAGCGTCCTCGCGTTCCTCGTCGACGAGTGCTGCTCCCGCAGCGATCTCGTGCCGACCGACATGCTCGTCGGTCGCAAACGAACCAACGAGCCGTAACCCCTCACCGGGAGACCCACCATGTCCGAAGCCACCGTCGCGCAACGCGACATCCCACGGATCTACTCGCGCATCGCCCCCATCTACGACGTGTGGGCCGCCCTCACCGAGGCGCGCGCGCGTCGCGCATGCCTCGAGCGAGCGGCGGTGCGAGACGGCGAGTCCGTCCTCGAGGTCGCCGTCGGGACCGGGCTGGTGTTCGAGCAGCTCGTGAAGGCCAACCCGTCGGGGCTCACCGAGGGCGTCGATCTCACCGAAGCGATGCTCGATCGCGCGCGGCGCAAGGTCTCAGGGCTCCCCGGGCGTCACCGCCTGCGCGTGGGCGACGCCCATCGGCTCGACGCGCCCGACCAGACGTTCGATCTGGTGGTGAACAACTACATGTTCGATCTGCTGCCGGAGGCCGATTTCCCGGTCGTGCTCGGCGAGTTCTTCCGCGTCACCAGGCCGGGCGGCAGGCTCGTCCTCGTGAACATGGCGCGCCCGACGCGCGCGCTGCACCGCATCTGGGACGTCGTCTACAAGATCAACCCGGCGTGGCTCGGGGGCTGCCGCGGCGTCGACCTCGCGCCCGAGGTCGCGCGCGCCGGGTTCGTGAACGTCGAGCGCGAGCTCCTCTCGCAGATGGGCTTCCCGTCGGAGATCATCGTCGCGCGGCGGCCCGCGGCGGCCGCGTGAGCCTGGCCGCTGCGCTCGAGGCGGCGCTGCGGGCGCCCCCGGAGGGCCGCGACGCGCTCGTCGACGCCGCGGTCTCCGCCCTCGCGGAGGCCTCCGCCTCCGAGATCCCGGCGGGCGTCGACGCTCGCCGCGCGCTCCTGATCTGCACGTACAACGTGCTGACGCTCCACTCGGTGAGGGGCCGGGGCGCATCGGTCCTCTCGGCCTGGCACCGCGCCGCGTTCGTCCGCTACCGCATCGCCGGCCTGCGCTTCACGCTCGACGAGATCGAGCACGGCCTGCTGCGCGACAACGCCCGGCCGCCCTACCGGCTGGTCCGCCCGTTCGCATCGGGCGACCCGCGCCTCGCGTGGCGCGTGCCGCTCGATCCGCGCGTCCACTTCGCGCTCAACTGCGGGAGCGTCTCGTGCCCGCCGGTCCGCGTGTACACCGGCGCGCGGCTCGACCAGCAGCTCGACGCGGCGGAGCGATCGTTCCTCGGGAGCGAGACCCGCGTCGGCGACGCGACGCGCACGATCGCCACGAGCCAGCTGCTCGAGTTCTACGCCGCCGATTTCGGAGGACGCGAGGGGATGCTCCGGCGCATCGAGCGCGCCTTCGATCGGGCGCCGGGCGCGCTCTCGTCGTATCGGCTCCGCTTCGATCGCTACGACTTCCGCGCGACCATCCGGTTCGCGAGCGAGTGACGACGGGCATGGCCGGCCGACGCTCAACCCGTCGGATCGTCCACCCGTCCGACGAACAGGAGCGCGCCCGTCGACTGGTCCTTCAGCGCCCACACGAACGGGTGATCGGCGCGGAAGGTGACCTTCGGCGGGGGCACGGCGGCCCCTTCCCTCATCACGATCGCGGTCGCCGCGGCCGCCTCGGTGCCCTCCTCGTTCACGTCGACGAACGCCTTGTGGATCGCCCGGCTGATGTACATCGGCGTCTTGGAGATCCCGCCGAAGTCGGCGCTGGCCCCGAACGCGTCGATCATCCCGAGCGACTTCAGCACCGGGCCGAGCTCGAGGGGCATGGTGGTCTTGAAGCGCGGGATCGACATGTCGACCTCGCGCGAGGAGAAGGTCTTCGTCCCGAGGAGCTCGAAGATGCGCCCGGCAGGCAGCTTCGCGGCGCCGTCGGCTTCGCGCGGCAGCACGATGACCATCGACACGGCGTGGTCGGCGCTCGCGCGTTTGTACGGCAGCTCGAGCACCTGCGCGTCCTTGGCCTCGAAGTAGCTCGCGTCCTGTGACGCGTGCATGGTCGGGACCTTCTTGGCGCCGAACGGCTCGTCGCGCGTGGCCTTCTTGTCGAACGCGGTCATCCACGCGCCCTTGAAGTACACCGCGTTGGTCAGCACGAGGCGCGTGCTCGAGTCGACGGCGCCGGCGGGGAGGAGGTCCTTGATGCGATCGCGGGTCTGCTTCTCGACCCACTGATTGATGAACAGGCGCGACGGCTCCGGCGCCCCCGCGAAGTCGAGCGCCTCGAGCCCGGCGCCGTAGTGCGCCTTGGTCGTCGCGAGGAACGGCGCCTCGAAGGCGAGGCCCTTCTGCCCGAACAGGCGGTTGGCGACGTGCAGCTCGGGATCGCCCGCGCCGCTGCTCTCGAGCCTCGAGAGCAGCGCGCCGTACCCGCCGTGCACGTCGAACGGCGACGGCGGCAGGTGCAGCGTCTTCTCCATCTGCATCGCGGTCTTCCCGCGCGCGCCGGTCCACGTCATGGCGAGCGCGGTCGCGATGCTCGTCGGCGAGAACACGACGTTGCCGGGGCTCTTTCCGACGACGGCGTACAGGTCGGCGGCGAACGCGTTGTCGGCGTCGACGATCTTGGGGGAAACGGGGGCGAGCGCGGTGGCGGTGGCGAGGAGGACGGGGAGCATGGCTTTCCCCTTCGTACGCGCCACCGCGGCGCAGGATCTGAGCGTTCACTTCGACTTCGCGCCGGCTCCGTTTTCGAGCTCTTGGGGCTCTGCGCCGGCCCCGCTCTTCTCGTCCCACGCCGGCCCCGCCTTCGAGCTCTTGGACGACTTCTTCGACGGCCCCGGTTTGTACGACTTGGTGGGCGCGACCGGGGCGGTCGGTGCGACCGTCACGGAAGGCGCGACGGTCGGCGCCGACTTGGGAACGGGCGGCGCCGACGACGGAACGGATGACGGAGCGGGCGGCAGCTTCGCGCGCGCCGCGGCCTCGCGCGCCTTCCGCACCTCGTCGGCGGAGTCGCCCGCCGGATCGAGCGCCGCGGCCTCGTCGAGCCCCTTCACGCACGGGTCCCACGCGCCGGCCGCGCACTTCGAGAGCGACTCCCTGCGCAGCTCGCGCGCGCGGGCGACGGGATCGGGCGCGATCACCGGCTTCACCGCCTCGCGATCGGTGCGTCGCAGCAGCGCCGCGGCCACGATCGCGAGCGCGAGGAGCGCCACCGCCGCGGCGACCTGCGCGGCCCACCGGGTGCGGAAGTGGCGCCGCAGCCGCGCGACGCGCTGGCGCACCTGCGGCGCCGGGAGCGCGGCCTCGTTCGCGATCTCCTCGAGCTTCTCCCCCTCGCCTTCCCGCAGCAGCCACTCGAGCGTGCGACCGTGCGTCTCGGGCATCTCGCGCTCGGCCCAGCGCAGGAGATCGACGGCGTCGTGCGGCGCGCTGTCGGCGGGGACGCTCTCGAGCACCTCGCTCTCGTGCTCGTGCGCCGTGTGCTCGCGCCGATGGCGACGGTGGAAGTCGACGATCTTGTGCCGCGCGATGCCGTGCACCCATCGGCGGATGCGCTCCGGATCGTCGGGACAGCCGCGCGACGCGAGCGCCTCGGTGAGCGTCGCCTGCACGATCTCGTCGACCTCCGGCGCCGGAACGCGCCGACGCACCATCGCGACGAGCGCGGCGCGCAGCGATGGATCGGCTAGGGTCGCGTGGACGGTCGGGGTCATGGCGGCGCTCATGGGGTCTTCCCCCGAACGTCGTGGAAGCCGACCAGAGTGTGACACGACCCGTGGCTGACTCACGATAGGCAGCGGAAATAGGCCGATTCCTCGGCGGGGAGCTTCACGGTCGTCTCTCCTTTGGGGAGCGTGTCGGTCGAGGTCGCCTTGGCGTTCGGACCGGGACGCCGCTCGACGCGGGCGCCGGGGACGCCGCATCGCACCTGCAACCTCACCTCGGTGGGTGACTCGTCGAGCACGCTCAGCCGCGCCGTCCACGTGCTCCCCTCGGGCGGCCCGGTGCCGCGGAGCCGCAGCGCGTAGAACGCGTTGGCGAACGAGATGCCCTTGCTCGTCGCGTCGGACGCCCACTCGCGGCGCCCCCACGTGGTGTTCACCAGCAGACCCTTCGGTCCATGGCCGATCGCCAGCACGAAGTGATCGAGGCCCCAGGTCGGGTGCTCGGTCGGGAGGATCTTCACGCCGGCGAGCACCGGATCGCCCGCGTCGATCGCGGCGCGCACCCACGCCTCGTACGCGGCGAACCCCTTGGTCTTTCCGGCGGTCTTCGGCGAGTAGACGTCGTAGCGCACGCCGAGCGCGTCGAGCGCCCTCGGGATGTCGTCGGAGTAGAGATCGGGGTGCTTGGACTGGCCGGCGGCGTGGATGCGGTTCTGCGAGACCCAAGCGCCGAAGTGCAGCAACGCCTCTTGGATCGCGGTCTCGCCGCACCACCCCGACGGGGGCGACTGCGGGTGCTGATCGCGATCGGGGATCGCGAGCGCGGTGACCGGCGCAGCCGACGCGTACGCGCCGGCGGCGAGGATCGCGGCGACCAGGCTCGTCACAGCGACTGCACCCACGAAGCCCACGCCGGATCGGCCTCGGCCGGGGTCTTGCCGGTGGTCGCGCGGAACGCCTTCTCGCCCGTGGGATCGCCGGCGAAGTCGTCGCGCCACGCGCGGTAGAACGGCCAGAGCTTCTTCTGCCCGTCCATCCACTGGCAGAAATAGCGGGCCATCGCGTAGTTGAGCCCCTCGTTCTCGCCGCGGAAGGTCTTGTCGCTCATGCCGAACAGCTTCGGCAGGTTCGCCCACGCGCGCCCCTCCTTCGAGCGCACCGCCGCGAGCAGCGCCGGGTGGCGGAAGTTCTTGTTCCCGAAGATCTCGCCCTTCTTCGGCATGGAGAACGCCTCGTACAGCGAGGCGATGCCCTCGTTGATCCAGTCGGGCGCCCGCGGGAAATCGGCCTCGACGATCGGGTGCACGAGCTCGTGGGTGAGCGTGCCGATGCCGGGGCCGACGTTCATCACGACGGTGCGAACGTCGCTGCTGTAGAACCCGAACGGCGTGAAGCACGGCTTGCCCCACTGCGTGACGCACCACTTGTCGTAGGGCGCCGCCTTCTCGAACAGGAGCACGGTGACCGCGCGCTCCGGACGCTTGCTGAAGCGGCCGTTGAAGTACGCCTGGATCGCCGCCTTGCTCACGACGGCCGACGAGCCCATCGCGCCCGACGGCGACGCGATGAGGAAGACGCCCTCGACGACCTCGAAGCGAACCGACTTGCCGATCTCGGCGCGGAGCTTGTCGCGGCGCGCCTCGAGATCGGCTGCGAGATCGTAGGGCGGCGGAGGAGGTGGTGGCGGCGGAGACGCGCTCGGCAGCGGCGGCTGCGAGGCGGCCGGGGCGACGGTGGGCCCCGCCGCGACGATCTTTTCGACGGCGGTCCCCCCGATCCTCTCGAACGGAGGGGCGAGCTGCCGCTCCCCGTGACGGCACGCGAGCGGGACCAGGAGGGGAACGACGAGCGCGAGCCACCCAGGGAATGACCTCATGTCTCCTCGTCGCGGCTGCTGCCCGAAGTGTGACAGCGGCCCGGCGCGAAGCGTCGAGGCTCAGAACCTGGCGCTGGCGAGGGTCACGAGGACCAGGAGCTCCGCGGTCCGGCGGGCGTGGACGACGTCGCCGACGACGCGCGCCCGGCGCTTGCCGCCGTCGAACATCGGCTCGCCGCCGAGGGTCAGCTCGATCTCGCCGTCGTCGCGGACGAAGATGCGAGTCCGAGCGTCGACGAACGCGTCTTGTGCGTCGTACTGCGCCTCCTTCACGGCGTTGCCGGCGCGCACGGTGCGCGCGGCGTCGCAGGTCAGCGGATCGCCGCCGAGCATCAGCTGGTCGTTCGCGAGCCGCGCGATGACCTTCCGCCCCTCGGTTCGGACGAAGGTGCCGTCGGCCTGGAGCGACGCGATCGGCTCCCACTCGGCGCCGTGCTCGAGCGCCTCGAGGGTGAGCGGGGTGATCGGCCAGCAGGCGTTCGAGGACGCCGCGGCGGACGATCCGTTGGACGACGCGCCGGACGCGTCGTTCGCACCGCGCGGGCAGCCGCACACCGACAGCGCCACCGCGACGACGAGCGCGCGCATCCCCTGCCCTCCTCAGCGCACGAACGACCACACGAGCAGGACGATCGCCGCGAGCACGGTGAGCCCCACGCCCCCGAGGACGAACGTGTAGGCCCACACGTGGCGATCGATCCAGCGGAGGACCTCGTGCGCGACGCGCTTGCCGAAGGTCACGTGGCACTGCACGCGGATCTTCCCCGAGAGCAGCGCGTGCAGGCGCTCCTCCATCTCGGCGACGTCGCGGTAACGGCCCGCCGGATCCTTGGCGAGCCCGCCGACCAGGAACCACACGAGCTCCGCCTTGATCCCCTCGGCCGCGCCGGCGTCGCGGATCTTCGTGAAGGGGATCTCCTCGCTCGCGTGCGCGATGAGCAGCTCCTGGACCGTCTTCTTGTGCGCGTACGGGTGCTCGAGCGTGAGCAGCTCGAGGAACATCAGGCACGCGGAGTAGATGTCGCTGCGCTCGTCGAGCTCGTGGACCTTCCCCGACGCCTGCTCGGGGGACATGTACATCGGGGTGCCGAGCAGCGCGCCCTGCGCCGTCTCGATGAGCCGTTCGTGGCCGGCGGAGGAGCCGGCGGTGTCGGCGAGCGCGAGATCGCGGTCCTCGACGCCGCGCTCGATGCGCTTGGCGATGCCCCAGTCCATGAGCATCACCTCGCCGTACTTGCCGACCATCACGTTCGCGGGCTTGAGATCGCGGTGGATGAAGCCCTTCTCATGCGCGTAGCGCAGCGCCTGCATCAGCGAGAGGAAGACGTACGCGCGGTGCTCCTGCGTGTACCGCGCGCGATGCTTGGGGCTGCCCTCGCGCAGCTTCGCGATGACGTCCTCGAGCGTCTCGCCCTCGACGTACTTCATCACGAGGTAATGCTGCCCCTGCTCGTCGATGCCGACGTCGTGCACCGGGACGATGCCGGGGTGCTCGAGGCTGCCGACCGTGCGCACCTCCTCGGCGAAACGGAGCAGCGCGGCCTCGCCCTGGATCTCGCGCTTCAGCCGCTTCACCGCGACGTTCCGCCCGATGTCGTTGTCGTGGACGAGCACCACCTCGCCCATGCCGCCGGCTCCGAGCGGCCGGATCGGCTCGTAGCGCTGGTCTTCGGCGCGGGTCTCCGGCATGACCGCGCGGCGCGAGAGGCGCGGCAGCACGGTGGTGCGCGCGAAGGTGCCGGTCGCGCTCGCGGCGGCGATCGACGACGCCCCCGCCGCGCTCGTCACGCCCGCGATCGTGGCCGCGTCCGCAGCGACCGTCGCCGCGGCCCCGAGGCTCGCCACGTCGGCCATGGTCTTCGCGGTCGCCGAGTCGTCGTTCATGGCGGTCCCCTTCGGAAACGAAGAGTACCCCACCGGCGCGGGAGGTCGCAGTCCCAGCCGCCGCGCTCAGCCGTCGGCGTCGACTCGGCGGCGCGGATGGGGAACGCCATCGGCGCGGGCATCAAGCCATGCGCACGTCGAGGCCCGGTCCCCCCGTCAGCTCGAGAATCGGGCCGTTCGCCGTCCAGCCGCCCTCGAACGGGTCGGCGGCGAGGAGGAACGCGGTGTCGAGGTCCACGAAGTCCACGCCCCCGAGCGCGGCCGCGACGTGCCCCATGGCGACGAGGCCGAGGCGCGTCTCGACCATCGCGCCGCACATCACCGACATGCCGGCCTGCATCGCGCGGACGCCGATCTCCAGCGCGGCGAGCGGACCTCCGTGCTTTGCGAGCTTGAGGTTGACGCCGTCGGCCGCCTCGGCCGCGAGCACCCCTTCGAGGTCGGCCATCGTGCGCACCGACTCGTCCGCGATGACGTCCGTCTTCGCGTCCCGCGTGACCCGCGCCATGCCCTCGAGATCGTCGCGCGCACACGGTTGTTCGAAGCACTCGACGACGAGCCCGCGGGACTCGATCGCGCGCAGCAACGCGAGCGCCTGCTGCGCGGTGAAGCCCTCGTTGGCGTCGAGGCGGAAGCGGGCGTCGCGGACGGCGGCGTGGACCCCGAGCAGCGAGCGCACGTCCTCGTCGAGGTCCTTGCCGACCTTGACCTTGAACTGCGTGAAGCCGAGCGCGCGCCACTCGCGCGCGAGCTCCGCCATGCGCGCGGCGCCCACGATCGGGAGCGTGACGTCCGTCTCGAGCCGACGCGCGACCGGGCGGCCGATCTCCGGGCGCCTGGTCGCGAGCAGGTGCGCGGCGCTCACGCCTCCGACGCGACACGCGGCGTCGAGCAGCGCGGTCGCGAGGGCTGCGCGCGCGACCGGCGCGTCGGCCAGCGCGTCGGCCAGCGGGTCGGCCAGAGCGTCAGAAGGGAGATCGGGCAGCGTCCGGAGCTCGCGCCCGACCCACGCCGCGGCGACCGCCTCGATCGAGCGGCGCACGTCGTCGAAGTCCTCGCGCGTGACCGGCGGCAGCGGCGCCGCCTCGCCGAGGCCGAGGACCGCCCGACCGCTGCGCTCCGAGCGCAACCTCACGCGCACGAGGCCGGTGCGGGTCGTCTCCATCCGCGCCGTGGCGATGACGAACGGCTCCTTCAGGGGAACGAACAGCGGCTCGACCTCGAGCGACTCGACGATCATCGGCGCGATGGTGCCACACGCGGTCGCTTGCACCCCAGTCGTTCTGCGGCGCTTGCGCGCGCCGCCCGATCGAGCGCTAGACTTCCCACGTGGCCATGGTGGAGGAGGCCGGTGTTCGCGTCTCGAGGCGCGTCCGATGAGCCGCGTCCCGCCGGTGCCGGCGCTCCTTCCTCCGAACGCGGCCTTCAGGTTCGGCGAGAGCCCGTTCCACGCCAAGGGCGTGCTCTACATCGGCACCCAGAGCTTCTTCGAGGCCAACCTGCAGGGCGGCTTCGCCCGGTTCCTCGAGGGCATCGAGCAGCCCGAGCTGCGCGCGTTCATCTCGCAGAAGTTCCTCGCCGGCAGCTGGTACGACGTGATGCCGGTGCCCGCGTTGATCGCGGTCGAGGCGCGCGCGCTGGGCATGCCGCTCGACAGCTACCTGCTCCACCGCACGCGATGGCAGGCCACCAAGGACCTGTCGGGCGTCTACGGCTGGGTGCTCAAGGTCGCCACGCCGGCCGCGGTCGCCGCGCGCCTGCCGCGCATCTTCGCGCAGATGTTCGACTTTGCCGTCATCGGCGAGCAGCAGGTCGAGCACGAGCACACCACCGCATTCCTCGGCGGCATCCCCGATCCGCTGGTGCCGTGGCTGACCAACGGCATCTCGGTCTACGCGGACACCGCGGTCAAGCTGGCCGGCGCGCGCAAGGTGGAGGTCGCCATCGCCTCGGAGCCGGACGGCACGAACGCCGGCCTCGCGCTGCGCAAGATGCGCATCGAGGTCGCCTGGAAGTGACGCACGATCGACGAGCGCGCTAACAGGCGCCGGCGCGCGCCACGCTCTGACCCGCGGAGATCGCGACGCACTGGCTCTGGTAGGTCTTGCCGTCGCAGCCGCACACCTCGTCGCCCGGCGCGGGCGCGACACACGGCAGGGCCTCGCGCTTGCGACAGGTGCCCAAGGCGTCGTGGGTGCTACAGGTGCCGTCCGCGAAGAAGCACCACATGCCGGTCGGACACCCGATCGCCGCCTTGCCGCCGCACGAGGTCGCGGCGTCGCCCACGCCGCCGTCGCCCGAAGGCTCGCCGCCGTCGCAGCCGATCAGCGCGACGAGGACGACGCAGGCAATCGCAGTTCGCATCGTGATCACTCGAGGAGCGCCGAGCCGATCAGCGCGACCCACTCGTTCTTCTGTTCGTAGCCCGGCTCGCCGTAGCTCCCGTCGATCGGCGCGTGCAGCAGGGTGATGCCGGTGATCGCGTGCACGCGCTCGAGGCCGCGGAGGATCGGGGTCTTGCCCACCGCGTCGACGGCGGCCGCGTGGGTCGAGGGGCGCGCGGAGGTCATCGAGACGATCTGGTAGACGCGCGGCGTCGGCGTGCACACGAACGGGGGCGAGCCGTTCGCCTTCGGCAGCGCGACCTCGCCGAGCGAGGACCAGCTGAGCGACGTGTAGAACGCGACCATCCCGCTGCGCGCGTCGACCGCGCCGATGCCGCCGAAGTCCCCGGGCGGATGGCTGAAGATCCAGGGCGTCGTGCTGGAGCCCTTCAGCAGCACGTCGAACGAGTCGATCGTGATGTACTTCGGATAGGGCCCGAGCGCCGCCCGCGCCGTCTTCTCGTCGATGACGCCGGCGTACTTCCCGCAGACGGTCGCCCAGCCGACGATCGAGAGATCGATCTGCGACACGCGCACCGTCGTGGTGCAGGCCGGACCGCCGAAGGTCACGGCCAGCTTGTCGGCCTCGCGCATGCAGGCGGCGGGATCGCTCGGCGCGTCACCGGCGACGTCATCGCCCCCATCGAGCGAACCATCGGCCGCTGCATCAGCCGGCGCCGTCTCCTCGGCGACCTTGCCGGAGCACCCGAGCAGGACGGCGACCATGACCAGCCAGGTACGCACGCCATGAAGCTATCGCCGCGCCGGGCCGCGGTCACCTTCCGGCGGTGACCTGGGGCGCCGCTGGTCAGGCCAGACCGACGAGCCTACGTTCGAAGTCGCGCTGCGGCCCCTGCCCGACTACGCTCCCCGCGATGGCGCGACGCAAGCAGCCGCTCTCGCGAGCGTGGCGAGCGTTGCGGTCGAGCGCGTGGGCGCGGCGGCCGCGCGTGCGTCGCGTCGGCGCCGCGCTGCTGCTCCTCGCGTTCGCCATCGGCTCGATCGTCGCGCGCGACGCGGCGCTGACCTGTCGCACGCGGGAGCTCCGCGAGGCCTCGGGCGGCGTCGATCTGGTCGTCGCCACGGCGTCGATCGGCGTCCGCCACCGCCGCACCGAGCTCAAGCTCCGCCCCTCGGGCATCTCGAAGCGCAGCGCGTGGAGCCCCACCGATCCGCCCGACGACGACGACGAGTTCGACGACGACAGCGACACCTTCGCCGCGCGGCACGCCCGTGCGCTCCCGATCGACGTCGGCGTCGCGGTCGTCGCCGCGTGCAGCGCCGGCGCGCCGCGGTTCGCGCGCCCGCTCGACGACCTTCGCTCGAAGCTCTCCACCGATCAGCCGCGCGTCCGCGGCCCACCGTCTCTCCGCGTCGCTGCGTCCTGAACCTCGGACCTCGACCGCGCGGCGAAGGCCGCGCCTTGGAGACGGATGAAGAAGGCTCCCCCCCGATGGGTGGCGTGCGTGCTCGCCGCCATCCTCTGCACTGCGCCACGCGTCGCCCACGCGCTCGACAAACAGGGAAGCGCGCACGGCGGCGCGCTGGAGGGCGACGACGAAGGCTTCGGCGTCTCCGGCGCGCTGTCGTCCGGCGTCGCGCTGTACAACCCGACGTTCGCGTCACGTCCCGACAACTCCGGGCGCGCGTTCCTGCGCTACGCCGCGCACGCCGACGTCGACGTGATCGGTCGGCGGCTGTCGTTCCCGCTCGACGTCAACGTGTTCACCGATCGCACCCGCGAAGGGGCCGGCAAGGCCGCCCCGAGCGAGCTCGATCTGATGGGCGGCGTGACCTCGACCTGGCGGGTCGGCGCCACGGCCGTCGAGATCGGCTCACGCTTCCAGCACGAGCGTCCGGTCGACCGGGGCACGTTCAGCCAGACGTTCGTCGACACGCGCGCGAGGCTCCTCTACTCGGTGGCCGAGCTCGCGCCGTCGCTCACCGACGCGCTCGGCGGCGGCGACATCTCCGGCTGGTTGACCCTCGGTTGGTTCACGATCAACCGCACCTTCCTCGCGCGCCCCGACAACACCGGCCTCGCGTTCCTGCGCTACGCGGCGAACGCCCGGGTGTCGTTCTGGCAGAAGCGCCTTTCGTTCGCGATCGACGCATCGATGTTCACCGACCGTCGCAGCAACGCCTGGCTCCGCCCGAGCGAGCTCGATCTGACGCCGGAGATCGTCGTGCGGGCCGAGCCGTTCGAGGTGCACCTCGCCTACGAGCGGGACATGCCCGTCGACCGGCGGGGGCTCGTGCAGCACTTCGTGTACCTGCTCGCCGTCTGGGAGTTCGCGCTCTTCGAGCCGCGCGAGCCCGTGGAGGAACGCTCGAACATCGTGTCTCCGTAGCCACCTTGGCGGCCCGTCACAAAGGACACAACCAGCCCGGAGCCTGGCGGAGCGCGCCGTCCGGCTCGTAGACGAGGCGGCCGGCATCGTCCCACACGTGCGTGTTCTGACAGGAGCAGGTCTGGCCGCCGCACGGGTAGTACGGGTTCGCCGACGGCAGCTCCACCTGACAGCCGAGGGGGTAGGACGCGTCGCTCGGGGTCGGGCACGCGCCGCCGGGGTTCGAAGGCGTTCCTCCGTCGGGCGCGCGGCACCAGATGTCGCTCGGCAACCCGACGCACCGTCCCGCGCCGGAGCTCGCATCGGCACAGGTCACGACGGCCGCATCAGGCGGACGGCACCGGTCGTCGCCGCCTCCGTCGTCGGACGCCCGCTCGGAGGCGCAACCGAGCGCGATGAGCACCGGCAGGAGGACGCGCACGGTGATGCTTGGCGACGACCGGCGCGCTCCGTCACGCACGTTCGCGGGCGGACGCGAGCCGGACTCCGGCAGCCCGGCGGGGGTGGAGCGGGAAGATCGCGCAAGCATGGCGCCGTGAACCGAGAGTATGCGAAGTTCGAGATCGGCACCCACTGCGTGGGCGGCACCGGGTGCAAGAACGCGTTCCTGCTGAGCACCACGTTCGGGTCCTACGGCGTGACGATCACGCCCTGACCGCCCGAGGTGACGTACCCTCAGGCGCGATGGCGACCCCTCCGGCCTATCGCATCCTCACCCCGCGTCTGTGCCTCCGCTGCTGGGAGCCGGCCGACGCGCCGCGCCTCGTCGAGAGCATCACCGCGAGCCTCGAGCACCTCCGTCCGTCGATGCTCTGGGCGGCCGACGAGCCGCAGTCGGTCGACGACAAGGCGCAGCTGCTCCGCCGCTTCCGCGGCTTGTTCGATCTCGGTCAGGACTTCATCTACGGCGTGTTCGATCGCGATGAGCGCACCGTGATCGGCGGCTCCGGTCTCCACCCGCGGGTGTTCGAGGGCGGTCGCGAGATCGGCTACTGGATCGACGCCCGACAGACCCGCCGCGGCTACGCGACCGAGGTGACCGCGGCGCTCACCAAGGTCGGCTTCGAGGTCGACAAGCTGCTGCGCGTCGAGGTCCACGTCGACAGCCGCAACCTCGCGAGCGCCGGCGTCCCGCCCAAGCTCGGGTTCCAGCACGAGGCGACGCTGCCCGGCCGCGTGAAGACGCCGGCGGGGCTCGGCGACCGGATGATCTTCGGCCTGCACGCGGCCGATTATCCGAGCTCACCCGCTGGGGCGCTCGAGGTCGAGGCGTTCGACGCGCGCGGCGAGCGGCTGCTCTAGGGCGTGTCCCTGAATCCCCCCGGGATGCATCCGGGGGCACCGAGAGCTTCGTAAGCCTGCTTCGCAGGCTCCTCGCGCGGTGGCGGGAAAGGCGGGGGCCGTGGACGTGGTCGACCCAAGCGCCGACGGCGAGCAAGTCGCAACTCGACGCCCGCGCCTTGGCGGCGATGCTGTCGGCGAGCCAAACGTCGTCCGCAGGCCCGAAGACCGGCTGACGCTCCGAGGTCCACCAGATGAGATGAACCAACAGAAGCGTGTCGCTGTGAGCGCCGAGCATGTCCGGCATCGACGAACCCCCCCCGGCGCCGGTTGCGTGCGCGGTGTGCGAGGAGCCCGCTTCGCGGGCTTACGACGCCGTCGGTGCCCCGGGCTTTCAGCCCTGATCACTGGTTTGTACGCACCTTGTGGTTTTGTGTCGGATGAATTTTCGACCTCGCTCCGAGTCCGTCGTGCATGCGAATGCCTCGGACGAAAGCGGGACGTTGGGCGGC
>JACPFM010000177.1 GCA_016182965.1 Deltaproteobacteria bacterium
ACGATCCGGCGCATGACCGAGAAGCAGGCGCACGACCGGGCCGCCGCGGCCGCTCCGAGTGCGCGACGCCCCGCGAGCGCGCGCAGCTCACCGCCCGAGCCGCGCGAGCGAAGGTCCCGGATAGCCGATGTGCGGCCACACCTCGGGGGAGTCGTAGAACACCAGCGCCATGAACTTGCGGAACGCGATCGCCACCTGGCGGCGCAGCAAGGTGTCGCTGCTGGCCCACGCGTCGTAGTGAGCCAGGCGTTCGGCGTCGGACAGCCGCGAGAATGCGGTCCAGCGGTGCTCGAAGAGCAGCGGCCCGAGCTCGAACAGAAGCAGTGCGCGCCGGAGCTTCTCGACGTTCGCGGCCGGCTCGCCGCGCAAGAACCCGTCGAACGCGCGGGCCAGGTCGAAGCTGTCGGCGCCGATCTCGAACGGCCCGCCCCGCGGGATCAACGTCTTCGCGAGGGCATCGAGGGTGCGGTACTCGCGGGCGCCGAGCACGGCGAGGTTCGCCACGTCGGGCGCACCGGAGAGCAGCGACGCCACACTGCCGCCCACCACCAACGCCGACGCGCCCACCGCGCCGAGCGCGATCACCCTCCGGCGGGTCAGGAACCCGAACCCGGCCGTGCTCATTGGATTCCGTACTCTCTCAGGCGACGATAGAACGTGCGCCGGGGGATGCCGCTCATCTCGGCGGCCTTCACCCGGTTCCAGTTGCAGCTCTGCAGGCACTTGAGGATCTTCTCGCGCTCGTCGGAGCGGTGCTGGCTGATCGTGCTCTTCGGCGGTCGGCGCTGGCTCGAGCGCGGCGGCCGGTTGGTGGTGCTGACCCCGGTGCGGCCCTCCGCCACCGGCGTGTGGTGGGACGACTCGCCGCGCGGCGTGAACACGCGGCCGTCGGGCACGTCGAAGTCGTCCACCTGCAGCTCGCTGCGCTCGCCCAGCACCCAGGCGTTCAGCAAGACGTGCTCCAGCTGGCGCACGTTGCCCGGCCACTCGTAGGCCATCAGCCGGCGCATGGCCTCGCGCGACACGGTGCCCTTGTCGCGCTTGTAGCGCGCCGAGAAGATCCCCAGGAAGTGATCGACCAGCTGGGGCACGTCGTCGACCCGCTCGCGCAGGGCCGGCAGGTGAAGCTCGATCACCTGAATGCGATAGAACAGGTCCTCGCGGAAGCGGCCTTCCTTCACCATCTGCGCGAGGTCGCGGTTGGTCGCGAAGACCAGCCGCACGTCCACCGGCTCTTCGACCGCGCCACCCACCGGCCGCACGGTGCGCTCTTGCAGCACGCGGAGCAGCCCGGCCTGCATCTTGTGCGGCATCTCGCCGATCTCGTCGAGCAGCACGCTGCCGCCGTCGGCCTCGCGGAACAGGCCCTTGCGATCGCGATCCGCGCCGGTGTACGCGCCCTTGACGTTGCCGAACAGCTCGCTCTCGAGCAGGTGCTCGGGGATGGCGCCGCAGTTCACGCCCAGGAACTTGGCTTTGTTGCGGGGCGAGGCCTCGTGCACCGCCCGGGCCACCATCTCTTTGCCGGTGCCGCTCTCGCCGGTGATCAGGACGGGCACGTCGGTGTCGCGGATGCGATCGATCAGCGCGTACACGCGACGCATGGCGCTGCTGGTGCCCACCAGGCCGTGGTAGCCGAAGTGCGAGTAGAGCGTGTCGCGCGCGTCGCGCAGCTTGCGGCGGGCCTCCTTCAGTTTGTGGGTGCGATCGCCGAGCAGCTCACGCAGTCGCGCCTGCGCGTCTTCCAGCTCGCGGTTGGTGCGCCCGAGCTCGTCGGCGCGCTCGCGGTTCTCGTTGACCAGGCGCGCGGTCTCGATGGCGATCGCCACCTGATCGGCGAAGGCGCGGAGCGTGGGCAGCTCTCCCTCGAAGTGCGAGGCGGGGCGGAGCCGCGTCTCGATGTAGAGCGCACCGATGGGGCGGCCCGACGGCGCCAAGATCGGCACGCACGCCACCGACTGCAGCTGCAGCTGATGGACCGACGAGAAGCTCTTCATCCGCTTGTCGTCGGCCACGCTCGAGCTGACCATCGGCTCGCCCTTGGCGATCACGCTCTCGGCGATGGACCGCGAGAACTCGGCGTGCGGCTCGTCTCCGACCCGCGAGCGCGAGCTGTGCACGGTGAGGGCGCCGTCGGACTCTCGCAAGATCACGTAGCCGCGCTCGGCCCGGCACAGCTCGATGGCATGGCTCACCACCCGCGCCGTGAGCCGCTCGAGATCCAGCTCTCCCACCAGCTCGCTGTTGATCTCGAGGATGCGAGCCAGGCGCTGCTCGAGGGGCGTCGAGGCGTGGGACGAGATCGGCGACAGCTGCGAGATGTGGTTGATGCGGGGGGAGATGGTGGTGGCGGCGTGGGCGGTGACCGCGACCGCCATCTCGCGCTGGACCAGCGAGCGCAGCTCGCGCCGGCGAGGGTCGTTCCAGTAGACCTCGCGCAGGTCCCGCGGCAACCGAGCGCCGATGTCCTCGAGCAGCGCCAGCGCCTCTTCTCGGTCGCGCCGCGCGTTCATGCTCTGGCCCGCGCCCTCTTCCAGCTCGGCGCGGGCGGCCAGCGCGCGCCACGACCACTCGCGCTGACCCGCCTCGCGCGACGCGGTGAGGGCGGCGTCCAGCGCTTCGCGCGCCCCCGCCTCGTCGTCGGCCAGCATCGCCACGCGCCCCTCGGCCAGCATCTGCAGCGGCCGGTGCGCCGGGCTGTCGCCCAGCTCGCGCTCGGCCCGCGACAGCCAGCCGCGCAGCTCCGAGACCTCTTCGGTGCCCGAGCGGGTGGCGACCAGCACCGCCTCGAGCAGCGCCTCGGCCGAGTCGATGCCGCGACCCAGGGCTTCGTAGGCGGCGGCGCTGGCCTCGTAGTCGCGCACCGCAGCTTCGGTCTGCCCCGAGAGGGCCATGAGCTCGGCGCTGAGCCCGAAGAGCTGAGCCCGCATCACCGGCGGCAGCTGCGAGCGTTGCGCTTCCAGCGCCTCGATGCTGGCGCGCGCTCGCGCCAGGCGGCCCAGGTAGAGGTCGGTGTTCGCCAGGTTCAGCAGCGCTTGCCGGGTGGTCGAGCGGCGCCCCGAGCGCTTGCCCATGTCCACGGCGCCCTCGAAGTGCTGGATGGCGCCGGCGATGTCGCCACGCATCTTGAGCAAGCCCGCCAGGTTCAGTCGCAGCGTGCCGAGCATGCCGGCGTCCCCCGCCTTCTCGCCGGCCGCGAGGCCCTCTTCGTAGAACTTCCGCGCCTCGTCGATGCGGTCGTGACGCTGCAACGCGAAGCCGAGACAGGTCAGCGCGATCGACTCGGCGCGGGGCGACTCGAGCTCGCGCGCGCGCATCACTGCGCGGGTCAAGAGGTCCCGGGCCTCGTCGTGTCGCCCCAAGAACGACAGCGCCGAGCCCTTGAACGCCAGCGCTTCGACGCCCACCGGCGACGGATCGTCGATGATCGGCGCCATCACCTCGAGCGCCGTCGCATAGTCCGCGAGCCCGACGTGGGCTCGACCCAGGTACAGCCGCCAGGCCTTGCCCGCAGGCGAGTCCGGGGCCTGTTGCGCGAGGGCGCGCACCGACTCGAGCTCGGTGAGGGCCGCCGACGCCTCGCCCAGACCCACGGCCAGCCGCGCCCGCGCCGTCGCCATGGCGAGCGGGTCGGCGTTCTTCACGGCGTCGAGCGCGGACCGCGCGTCGTCGTAGCGTCCCTTCTCCAAGAAGTGCAACGCACGCTCCAGCGGGTCGTCGGGGACCGTCGCGTCGCGACTCGGATCCTCGGACAGCACCCGCTCGATGTCGGCGGCCGACGCCACCGCTTCCGAGGCGATCACCCGCACGATTCGCCGGAGCTCGCCCGGGCGAGAGCCGCAAGCGGTGACGATGCGCTCGATCATCGAGTCGGTGAGGGACGGCACCGCGCGCCGCACCAGATCGCTCGCCGCCGGCTTGTCGAGGGGCGGCACCACGCACTCGGCCGCGCCCTCGCCCAGCGCCGAGCCGCCGACCACGACCAGGCGCGCGCCGGCTGCTCGTACGCTCCGGACGGACTCCAGGCTCTCGGCGCCGAGCAGATCGGCGTCGTCGACCAAGACGATGGCGCCGTCGTTCGCCGAGTCCTCGAGCTCGGCAGCGACGGCTGCACCCGACGCCGCCGTCGACTCGTCGATCCACGCGACCGGCACGCCCTCGACCCCCAGCGACCAGGCTGCGCGGCGGAAGAGCGCGGTCTTGCCCGAGCCCTCTGGCCCGACCACGCGCAAGAGCCCGCCCGGCGAGAGCCGGCGGATCGCGTCGAGCAGCTTGTGCGCCACGCCGTCGATCCCCACCACCGGCCAGAGCGCCGCGGCGCTGCCCAAGGGCTCGGGCGGCGGCAGGCCCGCCGCGTGGCGCAGCGCGCTCGCGAACTCGTCGGCCGACGGGTGGCGCGCGCTCGGGTCGTCACCGGTCGCGCGCTCGGCGACCGCGTCCAGCCGCGCCCGGACCTCTTTCGACAGATCCTTGGCCTGCTCCACCGCCTCGATCAGCGCCACACCCAGGGCGTAGACCTCGGCGCGCACCGTGAGCGGACCGCCAGCCAGGAGCTCGGGCGCGGCGTAGCGCGGGGTGAGCCCCTCGGCGGCGGTCCCCTTGTCCTTCCAGGGCGCCGCCAGGCCGAGATCGACCAGCGTGGTGCGGCCCCCAGCCTCGACGATGATGTTCGC
>JACPFM010000027.1 GCA_016182965.1 Deltaproteobacteria bacterium
GCGTGCGAGCGCGAAGGCGCGGCGGACGGGGGCGAAGCAGCGCTGGCTGCGGAGGTTCCACGTTCCGCGCTGCGCACGGAGCGTGACGTGGTGCGGCCGGTGCGGCGATACGCTCGGCCGCGTGACGTGCGGCATGCGATCGCTGCGACGCGTGCCCTTCGGCCGGCCGGCGCCCGCGCGACGACCGCCCCACCCGCTCGGAAACCGGAGATCCTGCTGTTCGGGTCGCGCCATGCATCTTGAATAGTGGTGGAGGAGCGTGCCCGCACCTCCGAAGATGCGGCCGCAGGACAGAGAATGTCCGCGCGCCGAGTGATGCATTCGTCGCCGGCGGGAGCGCGGTCTGAGCTGGGTCTGGTCGTCCCTCGCGGCAACGGCGGATCCGGCGCGATCAAGGGAGCGTCGGCGCGACGCAGAACCGCGAACTATCGGCCGCGAGCGGAGTGGCGCGTGACGAAGGCGCGTCCGGCCGCGAGCGGAGTGGCGCGTGACGAAGGCGCGTCCGACCCGGCGCGCGGATCGAGAGCGCATCGACGGAGGCCGCCCACGACCGCGCCATTCGTCGCCGGGTACGCGGTGTCGAGTCCCTCGCGCGGCGCACGTAGCGGGGGCCATTCCGCGGCCCTCACGCCCCGTCTTGAATACTGGCGGAGGGGCCTCGCGCGCGACCTCGAAGCCGCCGCGGCCGGACGGAGCATGTCGGCGATCGCGCCTGCGTGGGCGCCCGCGCCCGCGACGCCTCCGCACGCGCGTCTGCCTCCGCGTTCGCTGCCGGCGATCGCGTCCCCGCTCACCACGTCACTGCCTCGGCCGTCGCGGCACGCACGCAGCGCGACGCCTTGCTCGATGCGTGCGGCGCGGCGCGGTCAGCCTGCAGCCGAGACGAACGCGGCGCGAAGTGGCCGCTCTGCGTCTTCAGGAGCTCGAGAGGGGTTCGGCTCGCGCCAAGAATCTTGAATCGTGGCGGAGGCCGCGCGCACGGTCGAAGCTGCGGCCACGGCCTGGTCGATGCGCCGTGCGATCGGGCTCGGAGCCGGAGGGACGATGTCCGCGTCACGGCCGAGCGACTCGACGTCGCCCTTCGCGCCGACTCGTCGCCCTTCCGCGGGGCTCGCGCCATCTCGCCGAGCGTTCACCCCGATGAGCAGCGCCAGCGCTGTGCGACGACGCCGAACGTCGTTCACGGGACGGGCCGATCTCATTCGCGCGAGTAGCGCTCGACGAGCTTCGCCGGTCCCTCCGCGCGCACGTCGATGCCGTCGCCCTGCACGAGCACCGCCGTGCCGGCGCCCTCGAGCAGCACGCTCGTCGCGCCGACGCGCGCAAACCGTCTCGCGGAGGAAGCGCGCGACGGCAGCACGACGAGGTTGTCGACGACCTCGGCGCCGATCTCGATGCGCCCGTCGAGGATCGTCCACGACGACGCGTCGCCCTCGAAGCTCGCGTTCGTGACGCGGACGTTCACGCGTTGCGAGTACCCGGCGCCGTCGTCGACCCCGGGCTCGCCCTCGCTCTCGTGGACGTAGCCGTCGAGGTCGAGGATCACGTCCGGCCCTGCGCGCCGGACGTCCACCAACCGCGAATCGTGCAGCTCGAGCGCACGGTTCATCCCGCGGCCCCCTCCCCGCTTCCGCGTTCGCGTGCGCTTCCGCGTTCGCGAGCGCTTCCGCGTTCGCGTGCGCTTCCGCGTTCGCCTCCGCGTTCGCTTCCGCGTTCGCGTTCGCCTCCGCGTTCGCGCTCGCGTTCGCGTTCGCCTCCGCGTCAGCGGATCGCGTTCGACAGGATCATCGCCAGGCCGATGATGATCGAGCCGAGCACGATGCCCAGGGACGTGTTCTGGTCCTCCTCGATCTCCTTGCGGATCGAGAACGGCAGCACCTTGCTGACGATCCACATCGCCAGCGCGAACATCAGCATGCCGATGCCGGAGAAGATCAGGCTTCCGACGATGGCGTTCAGGATCGCATCGAGCTTCGCACCCATCGGTTCGGCCTCACTTCCCCGCCTGATATCCGGCGTGCCAGAAGAAGAAACTGCGATACCCGCCCGGTGACTGCCGGACCGACGGCGGGAGCTTGTACGACTTGCCGCCTGGATCCCAGCCGGCCTGCGACGTGACCGTCCAGAAGAGGAGCGAGCCCCCTCCCACCACGGCGTAGATGATCTTCCCCACCATCGGTCCCGTCTCCTCCTCGATGCTCAGCTCGACTGACGAACGTTGGACTCCGCCCAGCGGCGGGTCTCGAAGCTGCCCATGCGCACGAGCGCGACGATCGGCGTGATGATGAACAACAGCAGCGCGAGGATGCCCGGCCACACGATGGCGACGTCGTTCTTCACCTTGACCGTGAAGCTCTTCGGGCACGTGGTGGTCGAGAGGCTGCAGTTGGCCGGCGTGTCGTGGACCGGCTGGATGCGCAGCACGTAGGTGCCCGGCGAGAGGCCGCCGACGCTCGCCGTCTGGTGCTTGCTGCCCTCGCTCCAGGACTCGCCTTCGTCGACGCCGCTGTAGTAGCTGGCCTCGGCCTCCAACTCGAAGACCTCTTGGGTCTTCTCGTTGATGAGGGCCATGCCCACCCACAGCCAGCTGTTCTGCATGCTGTCGGCGGTGATCTCCGCCTCGACGTTGCTGCCGATGGGGACCTTGAAGGGCTCGGAGAACACCGCGGACTCGGGCTTCTCCTTCTTGGCCGACGGATCTTCCGCGTCGACGACCGGATCTTCGGCGGGCAGCGGCAGGTCGATGGTCTGCTGGAAGACCGTCTTGTCGGCGGCCGACCCGACGGCGATGACGAAGCACACCACCCACAGCACGAAGAACCCGACCGACATCAGGCCGATGCTCTTCGCGCTCTGGCGCGAGGGGTTCGGCTGGTTCGGCGCGACGCCGTGGGTCGCCGGCGGGTAGCCCTGCAGGCCGAAGGCCTTCCACAGGTCCTTGCCGTCGACGTAGTGGGAGACCGACCAGTTGATCTCCTCGCGATCGCCGTCGCCTTCGAGCTCGCGCGAGAGCGAGAGGCCCTTGGGCGGGTTGACGTACTCGCGGGCCTCGGACTCCTCGCCGATGGAGACCTCCCAGTAGAACTCGCCGAGCACGCGGGTGACCGTCGCGTCGACCTGGGAGAACTTCTTGAACTCCATGCCGTGCCAGCGCGCGACGTCGTCGAACACCTGGCCGACCTGCACGGAGCCGACCTCGATCGGCACGACCACGCTCCAGTGGCCGTTCTGCTCGAGGAGGAAGCGGAAGCCGCGCGTCTGCTCGTAGAGGAGGTACTCGTCCCAGTAGTACCAGGCACCGTCGACCATGCAGGCCTTGGTCATGTACCCGATGAGGACCCACTCGGGCTCGGCCTGACCGGTGACCAGCGACTCCTTGATGAGCGACGAGAGCTTGATCTTCGAGCCGATGGGGATCTTCGGGATGGTCTGCTGCTGCTCGAGGACCTCGAGCCACTTGAGCGGACCGTGCGACGCGTCGAGCAGCGAGTTGCAGTACGGGCAGGCGATGCGCTTGGAGATGCCCGGCGCCTTGCACTCGAGGTTGCCGCCGCAGTTCGGACACTTGAGCGCGTTGCCCTCGGGGGTGGCGCCGCCGCCCGCCGCGCCCATCATGGCGGCGAGCCGCTTGGCCGCCGGATCGATGGGGATGCCGAGCTCGTGGAAAGGCACCACGTAGCCGACGTACGTCGCCTCGGGCGCCATGCCGGAGCCGCTGCCGTAGTCGAGCGTGCCGAAGGTGCCGCCGGGACCGGAGAGGTCGATGTAGCCGAAGTACTCGCCGGGCGTGCTGACGACCGGGAGCTCGCCCTCGAAGGCGACGAACTGGCCCGTGCCCTTCTCGGCGACCGTGAAGAGCTGCCCCGCGACCTGGATCTGGTGGCCGAGGACCGCCTGATCGTAGGGGACCGGCGGCGATTCGACGAGGAACGTGACGTAGTAGCGCCCCTGGGCCTCGGCGAGCCAGCCCCAGCGGCCGTCGGAGAAGGCGCAGTACCACTCGTCCCAGGGCCCCTGCCCGTGATCGAGCTGCTGGCGGCCGACGATCTGGAACGGAATGCCGCGGAAGTTGCCGTTGAGACCGAGGTAGAGGGGCGAGTCGGTCTGCGCGAGATCGGCGACCTTGCCGACGAGGCGGATGTCGCGATCGGTGCGGACGACGACGAACTTGCAGTGCGCGCAGGCGACCGCGACCGACGAGCCGGCCTTGAACTCGACCGGCGATCCGCAGCTCGGGCAACCGACGATCACTCGGCGTCCTCCTTGCGCGCGCCGCGCTCGAACTCGCGGACGGTGACGCGCGTGGCACCGAGCAGCTGGCTCAGGCGATCCTCCCAGGGCCACGGCGCACGCGGCCGGCAGCAATAGAGGTTGAAGGTGGCGAGCCCCAGCTCGGGGAAGGTGTGCACCGCGACGTGCGACTCGGCGAGCAGCACGAGGCCGGTCACCCCCGCCTCGCCCGGGAAGACATGCCAGTGCGGCTCGCCGACCGGCGAGAGGCGGAGCTCGGAGATCAGGAGGGCGACGATGCCCTGCACGCGCGCGAGATCGCGCAGCGCGTCGGGCGTAGCGCCCGTGGCGTCGACGATCCACTCGCGACCGGCGTCGGTCAGCACGCGCCATTCATAGCGCATGCAGCCGTCCAGAGTCGACAACTCCCCGCGCCAGCCGCCGGGGGCCGACGGCGGCCTGCGGGGGGCGACCGGGGGACCCGGCCCCCGGGTCAGTCCCCGCCGATGAACTCCTCGACGAGCATCGGGTCGGAGAGGTCTCCGAGGAAGACCTCGCGCTGGCCGTTCATGGCGCGGACCAGCGTCGGCGTCATGCCGATGCCGTCGCTGCGCGCGCGGTCCTCGTGGGCGTGGACGTCGATGATCTCGAGCGGCGCTTGGTGAGACCCGACGACCTGGCGGACGGTGCGCTCCGCGCGGTCGGACGAGGCGCTGCCGGCGGTGACGTAGAGCACGAACGACGGCCGCCGCGGGCGGAGCGTGAGGCGGACGCTCGGCGGCGAGGCTGCCGCACGCGGGGGCATCGTCGGCCGGATGAACTGCGCGACGGTCGAAAGGAGCACGTCGATGTCGAAGGGCTTGCGGATCACCGCGTCGGCCTTGCCGAAGACGCCGTCGAGCCGGTGCGCCGCCGTCAGCACGACGATGGGGATCTGCGCGGTGCGCGCGTCGGTGCGCAGGCGGGAGCAGAGCTCGCGCCCGTCGAGGTTCGGCATCTGCAGGTCGGTGATGACCAGCGACGGGACCTCGCGCGCGACGAGGCGCAGCGCCTCGACCCCGTCGGTCGCCAGATCGACGTGGTACCCCTCCACCTCGAGCAGCTCGCGGACCGCGAGGCGGATCGGCTCGTCGTCCTCGACGACGAGGATCGTGGTCGCAACATCATGGATCGTCGGCGCGATCTCGAGTGCGCGAAGCGAGGGGCGGGCCACCACGGGACTGCGCACTACGATGATCGGACTCGCGCGCCGTCGCTTCGCGCGGTCAACCACCGGAGCGCATGCACGCTTCGAGGTCGACGCCAGCGCGGATGCGGACGTCCTGCTCCCCGCCGGAACCGGAGACCTCCACGCAGGAGCCGAACGCGTCCTTGGGAAGCATCAACCGCTTGCCCCCGAGGGCGACGCTCCGGACGATCCCGCCGAGCTCGGCGCCGATCTCCTCGGAGATGAGCCGCACCATCTCGGACGGATCGATCGGCGGCAGGCCGGCGCGCGCGCGCACGAGGAGCCCGCGCATGAAGTCGTCGAGCGTGCGCGCTCCGGCGGAGTGGTTGCGCATCTCGTAGTCGACGTACGCGGCGATCATGGCCCCACGCAGGTAGGGCAGCTGCACCGCCGCGCCGCCCCAGCGCATGTCCGCCTTGTCGTTCGGCGTCTCGCAGTCGGGGTGGCGGTGGTACCGGCGCACGCGCTCCCGTACCGCCTCGAACCAATCGTGCGCGCGCACCACGCCCGAGCGCCGCAGCAGCTCGTCGGTGTAGTGCTCGGTGAAGCCCTCGGAGAACCAGTAGGTCTCCGCGTCGGAGCCCGTGCCGGCCGTCCGCTCGATGATCTGGCCGTTGTACAGGTGGAACATCTCGTGCGCGACGAGCCGCGCGTCCTCCTGCGTCCACGCGGTGGTTCGGTCGCGCCACACGATCGCCGACGCGCTCAGCGACGTGCCGTGGGCGCCGCCGCCGGCGGGCATGCCGACGACGAGCAGACGCAGCGGCTCGGGGTGCTCGTCGGAGAAGATCTTCGCCTCGGCCTCGAGGAGGCGCGCGAGGTCGCGGGTCGCGGCGGGCGACTCGAGCCCGGCCCCGACCGGCGCTCGCGCCTCGAGCGACAGGTTGCCGGACTGGTGCTTGACCGTGACGAATTTCCCAGCGGCGAAGTACGCGTGCCGCAGGGCGCGCATGGTGGTGTCGTGGCCACCGGGTCCGAGCGAGTACACGCCCTCGGCGCCCTGCGGCATGCCGGCGAGGTCGAACTCGACGGTGACGTGGGCACGGGTCGCGTCGGGGACGTCGGGGAGCAGCAGCGTGCTCTCCGCGATGGCCGTGACCAGCTCGCGCGTGGCGACCACGTCGAACTCGTACCCCCACTCCAGGCGCGGCTTCGGCGGCCGGAGCACGTAGCGCACGATGGCGGTGCCGCAGCGCGTCGCGGTCGCCCACCCGACGTGCGTCTCGAGGTCGTCGACCGTGACGTCGACCACCTTGCCGTCGCACTCGACGCGCGGGCCGGAGAGGTGCTCGAGCGCCTCCTCGTCGCCGGCCCACTGCTTCTGCACCACAAAGCGGCGCGGCAGATCGTCCGAGGTCGCCTTGACCTCCATTTCGATCCGCGGGTCGTCGGCGACGCTCGGGCGCACGTGGATCGCGAGGTCGATCTTGCGCGGGCTGGTGGTGATGTGGCGGTTCTCGACGGTGGCGACGCGGGCGGCGGGCCGGATCGCCGGCAAGGGCGCGCACCCCGCCACGGCGGCGAGGAGAGCGCAGCCGAGGAACGTCGAGACCGGGACCCTGCGGGAGAGCATCGTGTCCGCTCTCTCTTGTGATGACACGTCGACGGAAAAGAGCGCTCGCACGCGTCGTGCCATCCGTCGCGGACGTGCACTGCGTTCTCGCGCGTGACCAGCGCGTCAGTCGGCGCGTGAACCGAGCCACACGCCGCGTTCGACCAAGTCGGCGACCAGCTCGGAGAACGCCTCGATGAAGGGCGCGTCGATCGCGAACCCCTCGCGCTCGGCGGCGGCGCGCACCGCCTCGACGACCGCGCGGTGGCCGGGCGCCACCTCCTCGAGGATCGCGGCGGCGATCGGCGAGAGCTCGAGCACGCGCACCTCGTGCGACGCCGCGTCGCGGTAGAGGCAGAGCGCGAACGGTCCCTCGACGACCGAGGCCGGCCAGCGGGCGGGCACGCTCGCCGCACGCGGATCGTCGTCCGGCAAGCGGTGCACCGACCAACGCGCCCGCAGGATGCGGTGCGCCGGCGTCAGCACCGCGGGCCGCTCGAACGAGAGCTCGGAGGCCGTGCGGACCTCGGCGGCTCCCTGCTCCTCGTGGGCGTAGGAGACCTCGAGCATCGCCCACTCGTGCCGCGCGAGCTCGACGGTCCATTCGGGCGCGTCGTCCGGCAGGACCTCGGGGCGGAGCCACCGCGCGAGCTCGCCGGCGACGTCGCGCAGATAGGGCGAGCGGGGCGGCGACTCGTCGAGCCACCGCTCGACGACCGGCGCGCGCGGAGCCGCGTCCGCGCCATGCGCCGGTAGACGCGCCAGCGCTGTCGCTCGCGATCGTCACGCGCCAGCGCCGAGAGCGGCCTCTCGAAGTCCTTCCGGAAGAGCAGGTCGACCACGTCGCGCTGGTAGTCGGCCAGCCGGCTCATCGCCCTCACCGCGCTCATCGCGCCGCCGCCCTCATCGCGCTCATTGCGCTCATTGCGCGAATCCCTCGCTCCGGCGCGGCGCGCCAGAGGCGATCGAGCCGCTCCACCTCGGCGTACAGCTCGTCGAACGGCGGGAAGTCGTCGTCACGCTCGAGGAGGATCGGCACCCTCCCCGTCCGCTCGAGCGTCCACGCGAGCAGGTCGTAGACGCCGTCGCACACGGGCTCGGCGTGCGTGTCGATGACGAACCCGGGCTCCTCCTCCCCCTCGAGGAAGTGCCCGGCCACGTGGATCTGCACGACGCGATCGAGCGGCATCGCCGCGAGGATGGCGCGCGGATCATCGCCGTGATTCTGCGCGTTCACGTAGACGTTGTTCACGTCCAACATGAGGTCGCAGCCGGACTCGCGGACGACGGCGGCGGCGAAGGATCCGTCGTCGAGGGTCGAGCCCGCGGGCTTCACGTAATAGCTGATGTTCTCTACCGCGAGCGGCACGGAAATGAGCTCGCGCGCCTCGCGGACCCGATCGGCGAAGTGCCGCGCAGTGTCCTCGTTCCACGGCATCGGCAGCAGATCGTGCGAGGCGGCGCCGTGCGCCACCGCGAAGCACAGGTGGTCGGAGTGCCAGGGCACCTCGAGGTCGCGGAGGAACGTCCTCAGCGTCGCGAGGTACTGCCGGTCGAGCGGATCGACGCCGCCGAGCGACATCGCGAGCCCGTGGGTGGCGAAGGGCCACCGCTCGCGACACCGCTCGAGGTTCCTCGGCCAGCGCCCGCCCCGGCGCATGTAGTTCTCCGGGTGGCACTCGAGCCACCGGATCGCCGGGATCTCCCCGCGCGCCTCCCGCTCGAGCAGCTCGTCGACGAAGGCGGACCGGAGCCCGAGCCCGACACCGGTGGGACTCATCGGTGCGCCCGCGCCGAAGGTCGAAACTCCGCGTTCGCGTTCGCGTGCGCGTTCGCGTTCGCGTTCGCGTGCGCGTGCGCGTTCGCGTTCGCGTGCGCGTGCGCGTGCGCGTCCATTACTTCTTCTTCTTGGCCGCGCACGACCCCGCGCCGCAGCCCGCCTCGGTCGAGCCCGCCTTCGCCGCCGGCTTCTTCGGCGGCGTCGCGGCCGCCTTCGGGTCCTTCGCCGGCTTCGCGTCCTTGCCGTCGGCGGCCTTCGGGTCCTTCGCGTCGGCGAGCTTCGGGTCCTTCGCGTCGCCCGTCTTGGCGTCGCCCGCCTTCGCGTCGCCCGCCTTCGCGTCGCCCGTCTTCGCGTCGCCCGCGGCCTTCGCGTCGTCCTTCTTGGCGCCGCACGAGGCGTCCTTCTTGGCGCCGCACGAGCTCTCCTTCGTCGCGCCGCAGCTGTGTTCGGTCTTCGCGGCGTCGGCCTTCTTGGCGCCGCAGGAGCTGTCGGGCTTTCCGCCGCACGAGCCCTCCTTCGGGGCGGCCGCGGCCGCAGGCAACGCCTCGGTCGCGGTGACCGGCGGCTTCGCCTGGGAGGCGCCTCCGCCACAGGCGGCGACGCCGAAAGCTGCTGCGGCCATCGCGAGGATCGCGCTGCGGGACACGGTCTGCTTCTGCGTCATCTGGCTCCTCCAGTCGTCAGTCGTCAGTCGTCAGTCGTCGGTCGTCGGTCGTCGGTCGTCGGTCGTCAGTCGTCCGTCGGTACGCGCGTCGGCGACGACGGTTTCGCCGTCAGCGCTTCGCCTGCTCCTTCGCGCAGCGGAACCCGACCGCGTGCGATCGCGTCTCCGGCGGGAACGAGTAGCGGAAGCTCGGTCGCACCCACGAAGGGAACGCGCCGTTCCACGCACCGCCGCGCACGATGCGGTCGTCGCCCTTGGACGGTCCCTTCGGGTCGAGCTGCGCCGCGGCGGCGTAGTCGCCGTCCCAGTCGGCCGTCCACTCCCAGACGTTGCCGACCACGTCGAGCAGGCCGTAGCGCGACGCGCCCTTGGGGAAGGAGCCGACCGGCGCGGTGTGCGCGAACTTGTCGTCGCCCTTGTACATCGCCTTCACCTGCTCGCCGGCCTTCTTGCCCCAGGCCATGCACTCGGCGCCGCAGGCGTTGAGGCGCGTCTCGTCGGGCGCCTCGTCGCCCCACGGGTAGACGCGGCCGTCGGGACCGCGCGCGGCGAACTCCCACTCGGCCTCGGTCGGCAGCCGCTTCTTCTGCGCCTCGCAGAAGGTGACCGCCATCTGCCAGTCGACGCAGTTGACCGGGTGCTGCGCCCGGCCCTCCGGATCGTTGATGTTGCAGAGCGGCGTGTAGATCCTCTTCTGGCGATCCTCGATGTCGGGCCAGTCGACCACCGCCCACGCGCGCTTGCACTCGCCCTTGTCGGAGCAGGCCTTGTAGTCGGCGACCGTGACCTCGTGGAGATCGATGCAGAACGGCGCGAGCGTGACGTTGTGCGCCGGCTTCTCGTTCGGCTCGCCGGTGTCCGATCCCATGAAGAACTTGCCGCCCGGGATCTCCGCCATGCCGTCCGGGCAGTTCGGCTTGGGCGCGGGCGCGGCCGAGGCTGCGGCTGCGGCGGTGAACGAGGCGACCGGCTGCGCGGCCGGCGCGGTCGGCTCCTTGCCGTCCGGCGCGCCTCCCTTGCTGCCGAGCACGAAGAAGGCGGCGGCGATCGCGGCGAGCACGCCGGCGCCGCCGAGCACGAACGGCAGCGGCGACCTTCGCGCGGAGGTCGGAGGCACCTCCACGGCGGGACCGGTGGTCACCGACCCTGCTGCCTTGGCCGCCTCGCGGTCGGAGGGAGCCGCCTCGGTCTTGTCGTACGCGCGGCTGCTGCCGCGGAGCGTCTGGGGCACGCGAGAAGGGGGCTCGAGCGGCGTGGTCCGCAGGCTGCGAAGCGGCGCCTGGCCGAACGCGGCGCGCAGCGCGTTCCACAGCTCGGAGGCCGACGCGTAGCGCTCCTGCGGCTTGATCGCGAGCGCCTTGCGCATCACCGCCTCGACGTCGTCGCCGAGCTCGACGCCGAGCTCACGCGGGGTCGGCCGGCGGGTCTCGTCGGCGGTGGCCATGCCGAGCTGGATGAAGTCGTCCCCCTCGAGCGCGATCTTCCCCGAGACGAGCTCCGAGAAGATGAGCGCCATCGCGTAGACGTCGGTCCACGGCCCCGTGGCCCCGCGCGATCGCGAGAACTGCTCGGGCGCGCCGTACGCCGGGGTGAACGAGCTGACCTGCCCGCCGGTCTTGGTGAAGCCCTGATCGGCCGCGGACTGCACGACCTTGGCGATGCCGAAGTCGAGCACCTTGACGAGCATCTCGGTCGGCGGCGACGCGTCGGCGCCGGCGCTCGGCAGCGCGCCGACGATGAAGATGTTCGCGGGCTTGATGTCGCGGTGGGCGATGTTGCGCCGGTGCGCGAGATCGAGCGCCATCGCCAGCGGCTCGAGGATGGCCATCGCCGTCTCGACGGACCACGGGTGGCCCGGCGCCTCGTTGATCAGGTCCTCGAGCGTCTTCCCCTCGAGCCACTCGAGGACCATGAACGGGACCCACGCGCCGTCGCGCGTGGTGAGCGTGCCGATGTCGCGCGCCTGCACGATGCCCGCGCTGCGCGCCGACAGCTCGGTGAGCAGCGCGCCCTCCTGGACGAAGTCCTCGAGGAGCTTCTGCCGCATGCCGGGCGACGCGTCGGCCAGCGTCTTGAAGCACTTGATGGCGACGGGCTTCTGCCAGAGTTTGTGCTGCGCCCGATAGACGACGGCGAAGCCGCCTTCGCCCACGACCTGCTCGACGACGTACTTGTCGTCGATGGTCGTGCCGATCAACCCAAGGCTATCTTCGACGGCCATCCCGCCTCGCGCGTACGGTTTCGGGGGCGCGGCCGGTCGGTCGACGGCCCTCCCCCACTTGCCCCACTAGAGAACTGACATTGATCACGGCTTCATCGGACAGATTCCGACCGAGCCGTTGAGGATACGCGGTTTTTGCCGTTCCAGTTAGGAACGCGCTTCAGGGACGGCCGAGCGCAGCCGGAGGGCGGGCGCGGCGCACCCATCCCGCCAGGACCACCAGCGTCAGGACGTAGGGCAGCGCCTGCACCACCTGGTGGGCGACGACGTTCTGGTCCTGCAGCACGATCTGGGCGGCCTCCGCCACGCCGAACAGCAGCGCGAACCCGACCGCCGGAAGCGGGCGCCAACCGGCGATCACCACCGTCGCCAGCGCGATGAAGCCGCGTCCTCCGCTCATCCCGCTCGAGAACTGCCGCTGATCGAACGCGAGCCACACGCCGGCGAGACCGGCGGTCGCCCCGGTGATCGCGAGGGCCACCGCGCGCGTGCGCGCCACCGGCACGCCCACGCTCGCGGCGGCCTCCGGGTGCTCACCGACGGCGCGCACGCGCAATCCGAGACGCGTGCGTTCGAGGGCGACGATCGTCCCGACGACCACCGCCGCGACCATCCACGTCGTCGGATCGAGCACGGTCGCGCGCAGCAGCGACGTCGACGCAGGCGGCGCGAGCCCCGGGATGGCGGGCGAGTTCGACGAGGAGTCGTAGAGCGCGCGCAGCAGGAAGCGCGTGCCGCCCGCGGCGAGGAGGTTCAGCGCGAGCCCGCTGACGATCGCGTTCGCACGCCCGATCAGCACCACCAGCGCGTGCACGATCTGGAGCAGCACGCCGGCGAGGAGGCCGACGATCAGCCCGAGCCACGCCGATCCGGTGAGCGTCGTGCCGGCGACGGCGCCCAGCGCCGCGACCAGGATCGTCCCCTCGAGCGCGACGTTCGGCACGCCCGCGCGTTCGCTCCAGATCCCGCCCATCGACGCGGCGAGATAGGGCAGCGCGATGCGCACCGCCTGCGCCAGGAAGGCGAGCGTGAACAGGCGGCTCACGCGCGATCCTCCTCGCCGAGCTTCTCGTCGATCCTGGGGGCGACCGCGACGAAGAGGATCACCAGGGCGACCACCACGTCGACGATCTCCATCGGGATGCGCGCGTTGATCGAGAGCCCTCCCTGCGAGAGGGTCGCGAAGAACAGCGCGGTCGCGAGCAGGCCGACGCTGGAGCGCCCGGCGAGCAGCGCCGCCGCGAGCCCGGTGAAGCCGACGCCCGAAGAGAGGCCCTCCTCGGCGTAGCCCTTGTACCCCATCACGTCGTTGAGCGCGCAGAGGCCGGCGACGGCCCCGGAGAGCGCGAGGATCTCGATCTGCCGGCGGCCCACCGCGATGCCGGTGGCGAGCGACACCGTGTCGGAGGCGCCTATCGCGGAGACCTCGCGCCCGAACACCGTGCGACGCGCGATCCACGCCCAGGCGACCACCACCGCGATCGCGACGAAGATGGCGACGTTGGCGGCCGATCCGGGGAACGGGCCGAGCCGCACCAACGTCGCGCCGGGCGGCAGCGGCGCCGTGTGCACCGAAGCGCGCTCGGCGAGGCCGCGCGCGAGCAGGTACCCCACGAGCGCGCCGGCGATCTTGTTGGTCATGATCCCGGAGATGACCTCGTGGGCGCCGAACCGCGCGCGCAGCACGCCGATCGGGAGCGTCCACAGCGCGCCGACCGAGGCGGCGACGAGCGCGAGCAGCGGCCACGCGACGATCGGCGACACGGACGCCGGCAGCCGCGCCCCGATCGCGCCCACCGCCAACGCGGACACGGCGATCGCGCCCTCGGCGCCGATCTGGAAGAGCCCGGCCCGCAGCGCGATCTGCGCGGCGGCGCCCGCGAGCGCGATCGACGTCGCCTTGAACAGGACCTGCCCGGCGCCGAACCGCGTGCCCCAGGTCCCGGCGAACAGCTGCGCGAGGATCGATCCCGGAGACTCGCCCCACGCGAGGACCGCGAGCTCGAACGCGATCGCGGAGAGCAGCGCGGCGAGCAGGATCGCGCGGGTGCGGGCGGCGCGCGGCGCGTTCATCCGAGCATCGCCTCGCCGATGACCGAGACCGGCGTGTCCGGGGGCAGCGTCGCGACGACGGCGCCGCCGCGGAGGACGACGATGCGGTCGCAGATGTCGCGCAGCTCGTCGAGATCGCTCGAGATCACCAGCACCGCGGCGCCGTCGCGGGCGGCGTCGACCAGCGAGCGGCGGATGGTGGCGGCGGCGCGCACGTCGACGCCGCGCGTGGGGTGCGCCGCGAGGACCAGCGCGGCTCGCCCCTCACGAGAGGCGCGCAGCTCGCGCGCGATGACCAGCTTCTGCTGATTTCCGCCGGAGAAGGAGCCGGCGGCGAGCTCGGGCGCGTCGGGACGGAGATCGAGCGCCTTCACCGCCCCGGCGAAGGATCGATCGAGCTCCGCGTCGTCGACGACGCCCCGGCGCGCCGCTTCGTCGAAGGCGCCGAGCAGGAGGACGTCGCGCGCCGGCAGCTCGTCGGCGATGCCGTGCGCGTGCCGATCGGAGGGGATCCACGCGAGGCCGCGGCGACGGCGGTCGGCGATGGTCACGCGGGTGACGTCGGCGCCGTCGAGCGCGATCGTGCCGCGCCGCGACGGGAGGACGCCGGAGAGCGCGAGCTCGAGCGCGTGCTGGCCGTTGCCCTCGACGCCCGCGACGCCGACGACCTCCCCTTGGGCGAGCTCGATCGAAACGCCGCGCAGCGGCGAGCCGGCGCCGGCTTCTCCCGGGTCCACGTGCAGGTCGTCGACGCGCAGACGCACCCGCTCGTGCCGCACGTGCGGCTCGCGCGCCACACCACGGCGCGCGTGCCGCGCGACGACGGGCGGCTCCTCGCCGACGGCCTCGCACGCGAGGCGGCCGACGTCGCCGATCGCCGGGTCGCCCGGCGGATGGTGCGCGACGACCTTGCCGCGACGGAGCACGGTCACCTCGTCGGCGAACTCGGCGACCTCGTCGAGGTGATGGGTGACCAGCGCGACCGCGACGCCGCGCGTCGCCAGATCCCTCGCGAGCCCGAGCACCGCCCGCGCCTCCGCCGGCGCGAGCACCGCGGTCGGCTCGTCGAGGATGAGCACCTTGGGGGCGTGGCGGAGCGCGCGGAGCAGCTCGAGGCGCTGGCGCTCGCCGATCGACAGCCGCGCGACCGGGACGTCGAGCGGAACCTCGAGGCGCAGCGAGCGCGCGAGCCGCTCGACGTCGGCGGCGAGCGGCGAGAGGTGGAGCATGCCCAGGCGCGTCGGCTCCTCGCCGAGGGCGAGGTTCTCGAGGCCGGTGAGCGTGGGAACCAGCATGAAATGCTGGTGGACCATGGCGACCCCGCGCCGGATGGCCTCGCGGGGCGTGGCCGGGCGGAGCTCGCGATCGAGCACCAGGACGCGGCCGCGATCGGGGGCGATCACGCCGCCGGCGATCTTCAGCAGGGTCGATTTCCCGGCGCCGTTCTCGCCGACCACGGCGTGGACGCGACCGGGAAATAGAGCGAGACCCGCGCCGTCGACGGCGCGGGTCTGCCCGTAACGCTTCTCGATGCCGTCGAGGAGGACCGCGGCCGTGTCGGTCACGGCGTCGACAAATACCCTCCGCCGACGGGCAGGTCGATCGAGACTTGGATCAGGCCTTCGCCTCGGGCGGGGTCTCGGGCTTCGCCTCGCCCTCGGCGCCCTCGGGGGGCGTGGCGATCTTCTCGACCCGCTGCGCCACGACGCCGAGCAGATCGGCGGTGGTCTCGAGCGCCTTGGCCGACTGGCGGAGCGCGAGGCGCCCCATCGTGATGCCGTACTTCGCCCAGCCGACACCGAGCTCGGTGATCAACTTCGCGACACGGTCGGCGGTGAGCTCGCTCGGGTGGGCGTCCTTCGGCTCGGGGTACGCGAACGCGGGGTTGCTCTCGTTCGTCTCGGCGCCGGTCTTCTGGGTGCTGGTCATCGGTCGTCTCCTATTTTTCTGGAGTTTCGGGGGAAGTCTTCGCGGCGTCCCTGGACGCGCGCTTGGGCACGCAGGGCTCGCACACCACCACGCGCGGCGCGGAGGCATCGGCCGTGATGCCGAGGTGGGCCTCGTCGCCGGGGTGCAGCGGGGTGAGGCACTTGGCGCAGATGGCCTCGCTCGCGAGCACGAGGGGCTGGAAGCCGATCACGCCCTCGAGGGCCTTCTGCGCGACGACCTTCTCCTTCTTCGCGAGGATCGCCTCGCGCTTGCTGGAGAGGTTGGTGGCGGCCTTGTGCAGCTCTTCTTCGACGCCCCGCCCGGCCCGGTCGGCCATGGACACGGCGTCTTCGAGGATCGCGCGCACGAGGTTCGAGACGGGGACCCGGATGTTCTCGGCCAGGCGCTTGAGCTCCTGCTCGAGGACCGCGGGGACCCGCGTGTGGATGACGCGCTCCTTCTTCTTGTCGTCGCCTTCGGGCGAGCGCGGCGCTTCGGATTCGGAATCGGGGTCACGTTCGGTCACGGCGTGATGCATTGTGACACGCCGTGATACTTTGTCAAGGGCCCAGGTCGCCCTCGCCGCGCGCGGCGACCACGCCTTGCACTCCGGTCAGGTTGCGGACGACCTGTTGGACCTGCCGCTGGGTGGTCCAGACCATCCCCTCGAGATCGCCCGGCTGGTACTCCGGCCAGTCCTCGGGCTTTGCCGGACCGAGGATCATCACGGTGTAGCCGCCGATCTTCCGCGTCACCGGGGCGCCGTCGAAAGGAATCCCCAGCCGGAGCAGCACCTTCACGAGCGACCGACGATCGGTGGGTACGTTCACGCCAGGCAGGATACGGCAATCCGTCATACACCCCCGCAACCGCGACGCGTCACCGACGTCGCACTGCGGCATGACGGCAGCCGCGTTCGGTCCCATCCTCGTCGTGGAGGACGACGCCTTCATCGCGGGCGCGATTCGCGGCGCCCTCGAGGACGAGGGGTTCTCCGCGATCGTGGCGCGCTCGGTCGCGGAGGCGACCGCCCGGTTCGACGAGGTCGCGCCGGCGTTGATCCTCCTCGACTGGAACCTGCCGGACGGGTCCGGCGAGGACGTGCTGCGCGCGGTGCGCCCGCGCGCCTCCGTGCCGGTGGTGGTGATGTCGGCGCAGCGCGACGCGATCGTGGCGAGCTGGGCGTTCGATACGCGCGAGCGGCTCGCCAAGCCCTTCGATGTCGATCGGGTGGTGGCGCTGGCCCGTCGTTACTGCGAGTGACGGCGTTCTGGACTACGCTCCCGCGCCGTGCGCGCCCCCCTCCTCTCGTCGTTCGTCGCAGCCTCTCTCGTGTCCGGTCTCGCGCTCTGGGCGCCGGGCTGCGGGGGCGACGATCCGTCGCCCGCGCCGGCCACCACGTCCGACGCCGGTGACGCCGGCGAGGTCGAGGCGCCCGCCGACACGCTCGTCAGCGACAGCGGCGCCGACGTCAGAGCCGACGTCCCTCCGCCCGATCCGTTCATCGGCTGCACCAAGGACCCGGGCCCCGGCACGGTGACGGTGCCGGAGACCGAGACCGGCGACGATCCGATCGGCGGCGCCGAGAAGTTCACCATGGAGCTGGCCCTGCAGGGCTTCCCCAGCACCGCGACCGGCAAGCTCACCGCGGCGATCACCACGCAGCTCGGCATCATCGTCTGCACGCTCGACGAGACGAAGGCGCCGATCAGCGTCGCCAACTTCGTCGGCCTCGCCCGCGGCACCCGCCCCTTCTACGACCCGTCGGTCGCCAAGTGGGTCGCGCGCCGGTTCTACGACGGGCTCAAGTGGCACCGCGTGATCTACGATTTCGTCATCCAGGGCGGCGATCCCCGCGGCACCGGCTCCGGCGGGCCCGGCTACGATCTGGTGAAAGAGAACCAGATCGCCGAGCCGGCCGGCACGCTCGCGATGGCGGCGGGCGACACGCCGAGCGGCAGCCAGTTCTACATCGTCGTCGGGAAGGGTCCGGCGCCGAACTACAACGTCTTCGGTACGTGCGCGCTCGAGGTGGCCAGCGAGATCAGCATGGTCGAGACCACCAGCAGCGATCGGCCGAAGGTGCCGATCCACATGCAGCGCATCGACATCGCGCGTTGTCCGTGATCGATCTGCACGCCCACACGACCGCGAGCGACGGCCGCCTGACGCCGACGCAGCTGGTCTCGCGCGCGCGGGGCGTCGGGGTGACGGTCCTCGCGATCACCGATCACGACACCGTCGCCGGCGTGGCCGAGGCGATCGCGGCCGCCCGAGCGCTCGGTGGGATCGAGATCGTGCCGGGCATCGAGATCTCGACCTCGATCGGGGCCGCCGACATCCACGTCCTCGGCCACTTCCTCCGCGTCGACGATCCGGCGCTCGTCGCGTTCACCGCAGAGCAGGAGGGGGAGCGGCGCGCGCGCATGGAGCGGATGGTCGCGAACATGAACGCGCTCGGCGTCCCGGTGACGATGGCGCGCGTCGAGGCGATCGCCGGCAGCGACAACCTGTGTCGCCCCCACCTCGCCCGCGCGCTCGTCGAGCTCGGCGCCTGCCGCGATCTGCAAGACGCGTTCGCGCGCTACATCGGCGACGACGCCCCCGCCTTCTCCGCCCACCGGCGCCCCGACGCGGCCGAGGCGATCCGCTTGATCCACTCCGCGGGCGGCGCGGCGACGCTCGCCCACCCCGAGGCCGACGGCATCGATCGCGCGCGGATCGTGGCGCTGGAGCAGCTCGGCCTCGACGGGCTCGAGGTGGTGCGCAACGACCAGCCGTCGCCGATCCGCGAGAGATACCTGCAGCTCGCGCTGGAGCTCCAGCTGGTGCCGACGGGGGGCAGCGACTTCCACGACGAGGGGGGCGCGCTCGGCGGGATCACGATGTCGCGCCGGGACCTCGAGGCGCTCGCGGCGCGATCTGCCGGTCGATGACACCTCGAAGCCGGGTCTGAACCCCGGCTCGCTCGCCACGCCCGAGACGATCTTCCGCTGGTACCGTGAGCTCGTCGCCAAGAAGTACGACGGCAGCCGCCGGAGAAGACCGCCAACGCCCGGCAGGCCACCCACCGCCGTCGAGATCGCGCAGCGGTTGCTCGCGATCGCGCGCCAAAACCCGTCGTGGGGCTACACGCGCCTGCGCGGCGCGATGGCGAACCTCGGTCACGACCTCGCCCGCAACACCATCGCGCGCATCCTGCGCGACAACGGGCTCGAGCCCGCGCCGCGACGCGGCAAGAGCATGGCGTGGAAGACGTTCTTGAAGGCGCACGCGGGCGCGATCGCCGCCGCCGACTTCTTCAGTGTCGAGGTGCTCACGCGCGGCGGGCTCGTGCGGTACCTGGTGCTGTTCCTCATCGACCTCAAGAGCCGGCGCGTACACGTCGC
>JACPFM010000173.1 GCA_016182965.1 Deltaproteobacteria bacterium
CAAGGCCGGGGTATGAACCCCGGCCTTCACGACTTCGCGGCGCTGGCGCTCGCTTCGCTCGCGGCTGTCGCCGCAGAACTGCACGAACCGAGCAGCGACAGCGCGAGCCAGTCTCGCGACAGCGTGAAGCCCGGGGTTTGATACCCCGGGCTTGAGCAGCTTTCGGTGCCCCGGGCTTCAGCCCGGGGGTAGATCAGAGCCTGCCGATCACTCCTCTTCGCCCGGCGTCGCGAGCTTGCGCGACCAGAGGATCGCGTCGGTGCGCTCGTTCTTCAGGCGGAGGTGCTGGCGGAGCAGGCCCGTGCGGCGGAAGCCGGCGGCCACGAACGCGGTCGCCATGCGGAGGTCGTCGGCGGGCGAGAGGCCGAACGCGCAGACGATCTCGTGCGCGAGGAGCCGATCGCAGGCGGCGTGCAGCGCGGCGGCGAGGAAGTTGCGCTCCTTGTCGTCGCGCGGCGCCGTGAGCACCTCGACGAACGCGTTGCCGTAGCAGCGCTGGATCTCGGCGCCGATGACCACGTCGGCGACGCCCTTGCCCGACGCGATCACGTCGTCGCGGGTCACGTCGCGCCCGAACGACTCGAAGCCGGTGAGCGCGCGGCCCTCCTTGGTGGCGACCGCGACGCGCTTCTGCGCCTCGGGCGAGCCGAGCGGCGCGAGCTTGACGGCGGGGAGCGTGGCGGACGCGAGCTCCTTGGCGATGCGCCGCGCCTGCGTCACGACCTTCTCGGCCTGCGCGCTCGCGGCGGGGGCGGGCGCCTCCTCCTCGAGGTCCGGCTCGTCGTCCTCGGTGGTGAAGACGCTGTGGCGGCCGACGGTGAACACGCCCGACTCGGCGATGCGCGGCTTGGGCGAGCCGCCGTGGCTGCTGCTGTTTCCGTCGAGGGCCGGCACGACCGAGCCCATGATGAAGGCGTCGCTGCGCTTGTAGAAACCGGGGATGTTCCCCTCGCGGACGAACCCGAGGCGAGCCCACGTGGCGCACTCGTCGCGCTCGACCAGGACCACGACCTTCTCGATGCGCTCGCGGCGCGCGATGGACTGCACGAACAGCTTCTTCGCGGGCGAAGCACCAGCGCGGAAGTCGATGACGCGCATCGTGCGCGCGCGCCGGTTCAACAGGAGGCACAACGACACGGCATCGTTGCGGACGAACACTTCCTCGAACGTCGGCCCAGGCGTGATCGCTTTCGCGGACGGGCCCCCCTTCGTCGCGACATTCGTGCTCAGCGGAGCACGCAGCTTCGTAGCCATACGTTGACCTCCCCTCGACCTCGACCTCGATCACGCACCGCCGATTCCCGGCTCTGACGGGTGCCTGAGGTCCGAACCCGGACCCTGAGCACGGCGGGAGAGTTTCTTTCACCCATCCGCGGCTCCGTTGCAATGTTGCAATGCGTTTGCGTGGCTCATCGGTAGCTAACCCAAGGATTTCCATGGGTTTGCGAGCCATTCCCTCACGCTGTGCGTCCGGATTTCGGTAGTGAAAGGTGCGTCGGCGGCGCCGAAATATTCATCCCGTTCATCCGTCATGCTGAATCGGGCGGATCGACGACGCGCAGCGCGCGGAAGACGTCGCCGAGGCGCGCGCGCGGAACCGAGACCCGCGTGGGCATGCCGCCGCTGAGACCGAGCAGCGCCAGGAAGTCGACGCCGCTGTCGAACGGCGCTGCCAGCGCGACCGTGTCTCCGTCGACGACCACGCTGATCGTCTCGCGCTCCTGACCGAGCAAGAGCAGCAACGTCTTGTCGTACGCGCGCTTGCGCGAGCGAGTGACGTCGACGAACGCGACGCCGTGCGGCACTCCGGTCAGCCGCACGTAGTCTCGCGCGAGGCGTCGCGCCTCGTCCTCTTGCGCCACGTACGCCGCCGCGGCGGCGTCGATCGGAGCCCAGAGCCCCGCGTCCGACAGGCCACGCGAGAGGTGGCGGACGATGATCCCGAAGAGCCCCTCGTCGGTCGGACGCCCGCGCAGCGCGCGATCGAAGCGCTCGCCGATCGGACCGGGGACGCCGATCCGCGTGTCGATCGCGCGCGCGTCGGCGTCGGCGCCGGCGTAGGGCTCGATGCCACCACGGAGCCACTTCGCCGCGGCGCAGAGGCCGTCGAAGTCGCCGTGACAACAGATGGTGCCGATCGGGCCGATCCGCTCGACCAACTCGGGCGTGACCATCTCGGGGCAGGCGGGGTGCTCAGCCTTCGTCGCGAGCACGAACCGCGGATCGTCGCGGTACTTCGCGTGCAGCTCGTGATCGTGATGGTCGACCCAGGCGGCCAGGCGCGGTCCGAGGCCGTCGATGAGACGGCGCGTGATCTTGTCGAACTTCTCGGTGCCGCCCCCCGTGTCGTAGGCGAACGCGATGTCCAGCACGACGACGCGGCCACGCAGCTCGCTCGCGCGGGGCAGCTTGCGCGGCGTACCAAAGGCGAGCGCGACGTCGTTGTTCATCCGTCGTTGTTCATCCCGTCGTGTTCCTGGGTGGGCTCGAGCGGGTGCGCGACCGTACTGCCGACGGCCGTGGAGCGCCAACGGCACAGCACGCGCGCGGACTGCAGACGTCCCGGTCAATGGGCGTCAGAAGATGTCGGAGGGCGTCAGCTCATGCGGGCCCGGATGCGCCGGTTGATGCACAGAGCACACCGTGACCGGCAGGGCGAATTGCACTAGGCTCCTCGGCGATGCCCGCCCTCGACGACCAGGCGGCTCCGCACCAGACGGGGCCGGCTAGACGCGCGTCCGCGTCGGGCGGGTCTGCATCGGGTGCGGCTGCGTCGGGTGCGGCTGCGTCGGGTCCGGCCGCGTCGGGCGGCGACCAGGCGCCCGAGCCTCCGGCGCGCACCGCGGCGCTCGAGAGCGCGGTCTCCAGTCCTCACCCGGGTGACGCGCGTCCGCCCGCCGGCGAGCACGACCCGATGATCGGCCAGATCATCGCAGGCCGGTACAAGGTCGACGCGCGGCTCGGCGAAGGTGGCATGGGCTCGGTGTACCGCGTCGAGCACACCCACATGCGCAAGCGTCTGGCGCTCAAGGTGCTGCACCGCGAGATGACCAGCCAGACCGAGATCGTCGCGCGCTTCGAGCGCGAGGCGATGGCGGCGGCGCACATCGAGCACCCGAACGTCGCAGGCGCGACCGACTTCGGCAAGCTCGAGGACGGCTCCTGCTACCTCGTCCTCGAGTACGTCGAGGGCACGTCGCTGCGCGCGCTGATCGACAGCGGTCCGGTCTCCGCCGCGCGCGCCGTCCACGTCACCGTGCAGATCCTCTCGGCGCTCAAACGGGCGCACGAGCTCGGCATCGTGCACCGCGATCTCAAGCCGGAGAACGTCCTCCTCGTCGACAAGGAGGGCGAGCCCGATTTCGTGAAGGTGCTCGACTTCGGCATCGCCCGCGTGCCCATCGGCGCCATCGGCGGCGAGGCCGGCCCGTCGCTCACCCGCGCGGGCATGGTCTACGGCACGCCCGAGTACATGGCGCCCGAGCAGGCGCTCGGTCAAGACGTCGACGGGCGCAGCGACCAGTACTCGGTCGGCGTGATGTTGTTCGAGATGCTCGTCGGCAAGCGGCCGTACGACAACAAGGACAAGGTGGCGCTGCTCGGGCAGCACGTCGCCGGTCCCATCCCGAGCGTGCGCGCGCGCGCCCCCGCAGACGCGGTGTCGCCGGAGCTCGACGCGGTGGTGTCGCGCATGCTGGCCAAGAGCCCGAGCGATCGCCACGAAGACGCCGCGGCCGCGGCCGAGGCGCTGATGATCGCGAGCTCGGGCGGTCCGCCCCTCTCGTCCATCGAGTTTCGCGGCGAGCCGAGCGATCCTGGCCGCGTCGTCATCGACGGCACGGGTCCGCACGCGCAGCTCGAGAACGGCGACACCGTGCGCCCGCCGCCCTTCGAGCCGATCTCGGCCCCGGTGGTCCGCGCGGGCGTCGCGCTGCCGCTCCCGAGGCGCACGCTCGTGGCGATGCTGGCGGCCGTCGCGGCGCTCCTCGTGGTCATCGTCGTCGCGGCCACGCGCGCCCCGGCCGAGGGCGACGGCAAGGGCGGCGCCGCGACCGACCCGAAGAAGTCGAGCGCCGGCGCGCCGACCACCAAGCTCTCCGAGGGGAGCAAGGCCAAGGTGCAGGCCGCGCTCGGCCGCGTCACCTCCGGCGAGATCGAGACCGGCATCAAGGAGCTCGAGGCGCTCAGCGCCGAGTTCCCGGGCGATCCGGTCGTCCACAAGGCGCTCGCCCAGGCCTACGCCCAGGCCAAGCGGCACGTCGACGCGCTCTCGGTGATCAAGAAGCTCCTCGTCGCCCAGCCGGACCTCGCGACCGATCCTTTCCTCGACCCGATCTTCGACGAGGCGCTCGGCTCGCCGGCGGCGGTCGACACCGCGTTCGCGCTGCTCGAGGGCCCGATGAAGGCCGAGGGCGCCCGCATGCTCTACGCCATCGCGTACGAGGGCCGGGGGCCGCAGCATCTGTCGGCGCGCGCGAAGAAGTCGCTCGCCGATCCCGAGGTCGCCAAGGCGATGTCGCCCGCGTTGCGGGGCGCGATCGAGCTGCGCAGCGCGCCGTTCGCGTGCAACGTGCGCAAGGAGATCATCGAGAAGTACAAGAACGACTTCGACGCGACCGCGCTGCCGGCGCTGCGCGCGATGACGAAGACCACCGGGTGCGGCGGCTTCTTCAAGCGCAGCGACTGCTGGCCCTGTCTGCGCGAGGACGGGCTCCTCTCGAAGGTGATCGCCTCCGTCGAAGAGCGATCGAAGAAGTAATCAGCGGCAAGCGCGACAGAGGATTTCGATGGCCGAAGAGAGCGCGGTTACGACCCAGGTCCACGACGACGATCGGTACAGCGGCGGCGGCGAATCTCCGGGGCTCGACGACGGCGCCATCGCGGCCATCCGCGCCGACACCGAGAAATGGCGGCAGGGCACGCTCGCCGCGACCGAGGCGAAGCTGCCGCCGCGGTGCACCCGCTTGACCACGCTCGGCGGCATCGAGGTGCCCGATCTGGTCACGCCGGCCGACGCGCCGCTGCAGTACCAGCGCGACCTCGGCTTCCCGGGCGAGTTCCCGTTCACGCGCGGCGTGCAGGCGAACATGTACCGCGGTCGCCTCTGGACGATGCGGCAGTTCGCCGGCTTCGGCTCCCCGAAGCAGACCAACGAGCGCTTCCGCTACCTGTTGGCGCAGGGGCAGACGGGCCTCTCCACCGCCTTCGATTTCCCCACCTTGATGGGCTACGACTCCGACTCGCCGCGCGCCCTCGGCGAGGTCGGCATGTGCGGCGTCGCCGTCGACACGCTCGAGGACATGCAGGTCCTCTTCGACCAGATCCCGCTCGATCAGGTCACCACGTCGATGACCATCAACGGGCCGGCGATCGTCCTGCTCGCGTTCTACGTCGCGCTCGCCGACGTGCGGGGCATCCCCCGCTCGAAGATCGGCGGCACGATCCAGAACGACTGCCTCAAGGAGTTCATCGCGCAGCACGCGTGGCTGGTGCCGCCGCGCCCGGCGATGCGCATCGTCTGCGACATGATCGAGTTCTGCGCGCGCGAGGTGCCGCGGTGGAACCCGGTCAGCATCAGCGGCTATCACATCCGCGAGGCGGGCAGCACGGCGGCGCAGGAGCTCGCCTTCACCCTCTACGACGGCCTCGAGTACACGAAGTGGTGCGTCGCGCGCGGCATGAACGTCGACGACTTCGCGCCACGGCTCTCCTTCTTCTTCGACGTCCACAACGACTTCTTCGAGGAGATCTGCAAGTTCCGCGCGGCGCGTCGCATCTGGGCGCGGCAGATGAAGGACCGGTTCGGCGCGAAGAAGCCCGAGTCGATGAAGCTCCGCACCCACGCGCAGACGGCCGGCGTGTCGCTCGCCGCGCAGCAGCCGTACAACAACGTCGCGCGCGTCGCGCTGCAGGCGGCGGCGGCGGTGCTCGGCGGCACGCAGTCGCTCCACACCAACTCCCTCGACGAGACCTACGCGCTCCCCACCGAGGAGGCGGTGACCATCGCGCTGCGCACGCAGCAGATCGTCGCCTACGAGACGGGCATCCCGAGCTCGATCGATCCGCTGGGCGGCAGCTACTACGTCGAGTGGCTCACCAACGAGCTCGAGCAGAAGGCGCTCGAGTACATCCGCAAGCTCGACGAGATGGGCGGCATGGTCGAGGCGATCGAGCTCGGCTACCCGCAGCGCGAGATCGCCGCCTCGGCGTACCGCTTCTCACGCGAGATGGAGACGAAGGAGCGCGTGCAGGTCGGCGTCAACGCCTTCGCCTCCGACACCTCGTCGAACATCCCGCTGCTCAAGATCGACGAGGGCATCCAGCGCGACAAGATGGCCGAGCTCTCGGCGTTCCGCGGCAAGCGCGACGCGGCGAAGGTGCAGGCCGCCCTCGCGCGCGTGCGCGCCGCCGCCGCGGGCAACGACAACCTCATGCCGCCGATCATCGACGCGGCCAAGGCGCTCTGCACCCAGCAGGAGATCTGCGACGTGCTGCGCGAGGTGTTCGGGACGTACGCCGATCCGGCGGAGTTCTGAGGCGTCGCCCGAGTCGGGAGGGCGTCGCTGCTGATGCGCGCCTAGTCTAGAGTCCAGAGTCTAGAGTCCAGAGTCGGAACCAGATGGCGACCGGCCTCGGACTCTAGACTCTAGACTCTAGACTCTGGACCCGGGCCCATCTCCGTGACCACCGCTGCAACCACCACCGAGGTCTTCCGTCGCGTGCTGCTGCCGGCGATCACCGGCGGCGAGCTCGTGATCGAGAGGCCGTTCGGGCCCAAGGCGGCGCGCGCGGCGGGCGAGGCGATGGGGCTCGGCGATCGCACCGCGGAGGAGCGCGAGGTCGACCGCATGCTCTCGACCACGACGCTCGAGCGGGGAGACGAGGCGCTGCTCCGGAGGCTGCGCCGGCTGACGGCGACCGACGCGGTCACCATCTCCCCGCGCATCGACGGCAGCGTGGTGTGGCTCGGCGCGCTGCTGCACGACGTCGTCGCGGCGTTCCACCCCGACTTGCCGGGCGTGTTCCGGCGGCGCGCGCCGCACCAGCTGCTCGAGGCGACGGCCGTCGCGCTCGAGGAGGTCCCCGCGCCGCCGACGGTGCGCTCGGCCCTGCTGCGACATGCCTGGCTCGGCGATCTGCCGCGCTTCTCGCTGCTCCGCACCGAGCTGCGGTGGTGGGTCGGCGGCGCGTCCTTCGTCGGCAAGGAGCCGCCGCGTCGGCTGCTCGCCTGGCCCGAGGTGCGGCGGGTGCGACGCGACGATCGCACGGTCGAGATCCTGCGGCTGCCGGAGCTGTTCGCGGACAACACCACGACCGCGATCGGGTCGCTGCACGCGCGCGCCATGGCCGCGTTCCTCGCGGCGACCCCGCTCACCGATCTGATGATGGCGGGGCGTCTGTCGCCGCCGTTCCAGCTCACCGAGGCGGCGGCGCACCTGATCGCCAGCCCGGCCGGAGCGCGCCTCGCGCGGCGGGCGATCGCCCTGGGCGAGGAGGGCGGGAAATTCGCGCGCGAGGTCCTCGCCAGCGTCGGCGGCGCGGCGGCGGCTGCGCTCGCGTGACGCATCGGTGAGGGCTCGATGCGGTTCCGTTCCCGCAGGCGACGCGGTACGAGCCTGCGTTCGAGGAGGTTCCCCATGACCGAGCCGCAGTTCCCCGCAATCGACGTCCCCGGCGAGGGACAGCTCCATGCACGTCTGCACACCACGCAGGGCGCGATCGTCGTGCGCCTCTACGAAGACAAGGCGCCCAAGACGGTGGCGAACTTCGTCGGCCTCGCCAAGGGCACCATCGACTGGGTCGACCCGGTCACCAAGAAGAGCGGCAAGGGCACGCCGATGTTCGACGGCGTGAAGTTCCACCGCGTGATCCCCGGCTTCATGATCCAGTGCGGCGATCCGCGCTCGAAGCACGCGGCCAGCGCCGACAACCGCTGGGGCACCGGCGGCCCGGGCTACCGCTTCGCCGACGAGTTCCCCCCCGAGCTCCGCCACGAAGGCGCGGGCGTGCTCTCGATGGCCAACTCGGGCCCGGGCACCAACGGCTCGCAGTGGTTCATCACCGAAGGGCCGACCCCGCACCTCGATCGTCGCCACTCGGTGTTCGGCAAGGTCGTCGCCGGGCTCGACGTGGTCAAGCGCATCGCCAACGTGCCGCGCGGCGCCGGCGACAAGCCGAACGAGGACGTCGTCCTGCAGCGGGTCGAGCTGTTCCGCTCCGCGGCGACGCCGACCGCGTGATGCGCGCGCTCGTCGCGGCGGGCATGCTCGCGGCGATCGGCTGCGGCGGCACCACGCCGTCTCCGCAGCCGCCGCCCGCGGCGAAGCCCGTCGCGACGTCCGCGTCCGACGACCGCAGCGGCTTCGCGCAGGCCGAGTTCAAGGCGCTGCGCAGCGATCGCTTCGGCGTCACCTTCCTGCTCCCCGATCGGCCCGCGTGGACGGTCGTCGATCGCGACGATCAGGCCGCCGGCTGGCTCGTCGCCACGCACGCGCCCACGAGCACCACGGTGCGCGTGCGCAAGTTCGACGAGACGACGCTCGTCGGTCGGCGCGAGTGCGAGCTGCGGGCGCAGCTCGTCGGCGAGCTCCCCAAGCCCGAGGCGGTCGAGGCCGGGCACTTCACCACGCTGGTCGACGAGCCGTTGCATCGCCCCGTCGGCTGGGACGGCCGCCGGTGGATCGCCTTCGAGACCCTCGCCGGCGGCAGGCTCGCCGGGCACGTGTTCCTCGTGTCGGGCCGGCAGCACGCCTGCCTCGTGGTGCACGTGCGCACCGAGGTGCGGAGCGACGTCGACGCCGAGGCGCTCGCCGATCGCCTCGAGCTGTTCTCGTCGCGCACGGTCGGTCAGGTGGTCGTCGATCGCGCGAAGGAACCTGAGCCGCTCCTTCCCACGCCGAAGGTCGGTCCGCCGGGCCTGCCCTGAACCCCTTGGTCGAGCTCGCCGAGGGGCTTGCGAGACGCGGCGAGGGGGGGTAGGGTTCGCGCCCCTTCCAGCTCTCATCGAGCGACGAGGGGATCGGGGCGTAGCGCAGCCTGGTTAGCGCACTTGACTGGGGGTCAAGGGGTCGCTGGTTCGAATCCAGTCGCCCCGACCGAAGAGGTCGGATCGCCGAGAAAAAAGCCTCCGCAGTAGTCCGCGGAGTCCGTTGCCCACCAGTTGCCCAGCGCCTGGTGGGCTTCGTCGTTTCTACTGGTGGCCACCTCCCCCGAGCTTGAGGCCTGAAGCGCTGGAGCATCCGCTCCCCTCGGGCTCGCACCTCGAGCACTGACATGAAACGGGCGCGCCACGGTCACTCCCGAATGCGGTGGACCCCAATGGCGAGCGGCCCGTCCTGCGGACCGCGCCAATACGGCTCGACGTGGATCCACTTGCGATCAGCGGACGCTGGCCCGACGGGCTGGCGCTTCCAGTGTCCGCGCACCAGCGTCCGCACCGACGGCGCGCGCTGTGCTCGCCCGGAGACGTACGCACCTATCGCGTCGCGGCAGTCAAGGTCGACGTTGCGAACGAGCATGTGGGTGTTGTCGGCGATCGAGCGCCGCTGCGCGTCGCGTTTCGTGCGAGCACGAGGCGGTTTCACGTTGGACCGATCGTCCATCTCGAGCTCGACACCGATCGCGAGCCGCCACGCACACTCGAGTGCGCGCTTGTGCTGGTCGTCGATCGGCAGCGAGTGCTGCTGAGCCCACACGTCGAGCTCGTCGTCCTCGTCGAGGAGCGCCGCCGCCCAACTCTCGGCACGGTCAGCCAGGATGATCATCGAGCTGCGGGAGCGCAGCATGACGCGGATCCCGTCCGACTCGTGGTGGACGCACAGCAAATCGAGCGAGACGAGGGCCGATCCCGAAATGTCCGGCACCATGAGGAGGCCGTGCGGAACGTCGATCAGATACGCAGGCCACGGCGGGCGCAGGTCGCCGAGCACGTCCCCTGGCGCCTTCGTCGCCATCAGCGCCGCGCAGAGCTTCTGCCCGAGGACGACTCGTGGGAAGACATATCCCGCCCAGCGCGCCGCCCACAACAACGGAGCGACGTTGCCGCCATCGTTGATCGTGGCAATAACCCATCGTGCGGCCGGTTCTTCGCGATGCGAGAGCGCCCATCGACCCATCGACTCGGCGGCGCTCACCTCGTCGTGGCAGCGCGCATAGCTGACGGGGTGGAGCTTCGCGCCGAAGGCCATGCACACATCGACTTCGAACCCACCTCCCACGCGAACCTCCTCTACGGACCGGTACCCAGCACCTTCAGCTCCGAGATGTTCACCCTCGAGAAGCTTCCCCCTGCGCCACCCAGACCGCCGGTGTACTTGCCGAAGTGCTCGAAGAACGACATGTTCACGCTCGTCACATCGTGCTTGACGACGATGCGATACTCGCGGCCAGCGATCAGCTTCACCGGGACGAACGACGAGCCGCGCCACGTCGGCCACGCGCCGAGGTGCGGCATCAGCAAGCGCCCACTGGCGACGAGCGTCGTCCCCTCCCACACCTCGACGAGCTTCACACCGCAAGTGATTCCCGTGTTGATGGGACCGGCGCCGTTACCCGCTTCGAGTTGGATGAGGTACGAGCCGGTGCTTGCGGGAACCAAGGGCGGCACCGTGAGCACGTCCGCCGGATCTCCCCAGTTCTGGTAGTGGTACTTGCCGTAGTTCAGAGTCAGTTCGCCGCCGGTAGCGGTAAGCGCTTTCGCATCGAACGTGGTGATCCTGCTCGCGGACGCGCCCCACCAACACCACGGTGCGGAGTGTTGGCCGTGGTTCTTGGACGAGACGAACGTCGCCTCGACGGCATAGCAGTGGCTCACTCCGGCCACGGTAGCGCTGTCGGTCCACGACGCCGTGGCGCCGGCGAGATCCGAAGCGACACGCACGCCGTCTCGATAGACGTCGAAGGTGACCTCGGACGCCAGCTCGCCGTTCGCGCTCCAAGAGATCTTCAGGCCGGTGCCGGCCGGCTCCACAGCGGTGATCGCCGGCACACGTGGGCCGAACAGGTTCTTGTAGTCGCTCGTCCCGGTCACGACGTTGGTAGCCGCGGGCGGTGACGCCCCTTCGTCGACCAGCGGGATCTCGATGACGTTCGACGACGCGAGCTCCGCGTCCGCGAACGCCGCCGCCGAGTGCGGCTTCCCATTGAGCGTGACGCCGCCGTAGCCGTACACGCCGCGGTCTTCGCCCGACTTGATCGGTGGCAGTCGCACGATAACGGTGATCGTCTTGCCCTTCCACCGAAGATCGTTGAGAGCGATCGCGTCGGCGTTGGAGAAGAGCATGCGGCGCATCTTGCGCGTGACCGCCGGGCGAAACGCGAGCCGTCCGTCGTCGGTCCAGACGCGGCCGAACACGACGTCGTGCACCATCGACAGGTAACCGGCGACGGACCAAAGCTGCCGCTGCGAGTTCACTACCGGACCGGAGTACGCGCCGTCATCGAGCCACGCATTCCCGCTGACCATCTCGAAGTTCTCCATGTTCGAGAGGTTGAGCGCCGCACCCCGCATCAATGAATCGACAGCATGATCGATGGCGGCATCGTTGCGAACCTTCGCTGCCGCCTTGGCGTAGTACGCCGTGACGAACGGCCAGATCGCGCGATTGTGGTAGATCGGCGTCTCTTTCTGCTGCGGCCAGATCACCGGGACGCCCTTCGGGACCAGTGGGTAGCTCGCGATCGCCTGCGCCTGCCGCGCGCCGGAAGTCGCGTCGAGCAGCACCGCCAGCGCGGTGCCGAGGGCGTCGAACCGCCGCACCGGCGATGGATCGAGCGTCGTCGTCACGTACGTCGACAACTGCTGGTCGGCCTCGAGCCAGAAGCGCGCCCCGATCCGGGCGCGCAGCGCATCGCGCCACCCCGCGTACTTTGCTGCGCCAGCCGCGTCGCCCTTCTCAGCGGCGAGCCGCGCGGCGACATCGATCGCGGCCAGATGGAGCACGTTCGTCGACAAGGCTTTCGACATGCCGATGTGCACGGTATCGGTCGCGGTCCACGGCGGGTACGTCTGCTCGCGCCAGTCGAGAAACGATTGCTCGCCGCGGTAGAGGCCATCGACGTCGTCGAAGACGACCTTCCGATCGTGCTCGATGGTGTTCTTGATCGCGTCGTACGCGCGATCGCGGAAGGCCGTGCGCTCCGCGCCCTCGAGCCAGCCGAGCAACTCGCGCGCGCCGAGCGCCCACACCACGCGGTCGGTGGAGATTGGGTAGCTGCCACCGGTGCCGGTGTCCTGCACGATCTGTAGGTCACCGCCCGTGCGACGCTCCGAGAGCTTGAACTCGAGCGAGTTCCGCGCGCGTGTCGGATCGAGGCCAGCGAGCGCCAGGTGGACCGAATACGCGACGTCGCGCGTCCAGACGTAGGTCCAGAGCCGGCCCGTCTCGAAACAACCACCCGGTGCGCACGGCAAGGACTTGCCATCGTTGAACGCACCATCGCGGATCGAGTCGACGGAGTCCTCCTTCGCCTCGGCCAGCGCAAGCGCGTACAGCGCGTCGAACACGTCGTTGTTCGTACGGACGAACGGGGCGCCCGCTTGCTCTGCAACGGTTCGCGGGTTGCCCGGCATCGAGTCACGAAGCTTCACCGTGGTCGAAAGGACGTATGTGCGCCTGCACAAGTCACCGCTCTTGGTTACCTGTGCGACATCAGCGCCGTCGGTGAGTCGATCGAGCGGAGACACGATCGTGCCCGACGCGTCGATGCACGGGGGCGCGACGGCGCCGTCCTCGGGTGCCATCGTCGCGTCGGAGGCGTCGACGAAGGCGTCGTCGACTGCGTCGATGGCGACGTCCTGCGCGTCGTCGGCAGCGTCGGGATACGCCTGTTCCTGGTCCTTCGCACAGGCCAGGGTCGCCAGGAGCGGGAGCAGGAGGGCGGCACGCGACATGGCGGCTAATCCTACGGGCGGAGCGCCGTGCCCGCACGCCCCGCTCGTCACCAAGCGACCGGCCACGGGGTTAGGCGCTCGGTCAGCGTCGTCCCATCGCCGAGCTCCCCTTCGGCGTTGCTGCCCCAGCACTTCACGAGCCCGTCGCTCATCAACGCGCAGCTCGCGTTGTAGCCACACGCCACCTTCGTCGCGCCCGTCAGGCCGAGGACCGCGGTCGCCATTTTGCGGTTCGTCTTCGTGCCGTCACCTAACTGCCCGCGATTGTTCGCTCCCCAGCACTTGACCGTGCTGTCGTCAAGCCTCGCGCATGAGTGGATGCTGCCGCTGCAGATCTGCGTCGCCTTCGCGGCGCCAACGCCGGTGACGTCGACCGGCGAGTTGTTGGTCGTTAGGGTGTTGTCGCCGAGCTGACCATAGTCGTTGTTGCCCGAGCAACGGACGCCGCCACCGAGGATGAGCGCGCAGGTGTGGTTACCTCCCGGGGCAATCTGTATGGCGCCGCCGAAGGTCGATACCGGTATCAAGTGGTCGGTCGTCGATCCCGTCCCAAGGACGCCCCACGAGTCGTAGCCCCACCCCCGGGCATCGCTGCCGCTCAGCGCGAAACCAAAGGTACCGCTGCTCTGAGCAACCGAGAGGATCCCGGTGAGGTACGGGTTGGCCTTCGCAGGGTCGAAGGCATTCGCCGTCGAGTCGCCAAGTGGTCCCTTGCCGTAGCAGACGATCGTGCCGTCGGTCTTGACACCGCACGCGCTGAACCACCCGAGGCTCATGCTCGTCGTCGAGGTCACGCCGGGGATGGTGGCTGGTGTCTTGATGATCACGCCCGACGGCTCCGTCGAGCTGTACACCCTGCCCCACCACAACAGGGTGCCGTCCGAGCGGCGTGCGCCCGATCGACCTTGCGCGATGACCACTTGCGCGATGCTCGTGAGCCCGGAGACCGGCACGGGCTTGTTGTGCGGCAACGGTGCGTCGCCAGTTGCTCCGTCCGCCGTGGCTCCCCAACATCGCACGGTGCCATTGGTCAGCGCGACGCACATGTGCTGCCCGCTCCCGTCGGCGAGGGTGCTCACCTTGATGCAGCTCCCAGCCGCGCAGCCGATGGCGCACGCCTCGTCGACCCAACCGGTACGCGTCGCGTTGCAGGTGCGTGCGGTGCTGCCGCTGCAGGTCTTCTCATCGGTCGCGCAGACCGGCGTGCCGCAGCTCGCGCCGGATCCCGAGGCGCAGAGCGCCGCATTGATACACGTCGCGACCTTCGAGCCGATGCCCACCGAGGAGCAGGAGTACCGATCGGCGCCCACGCAGTAGTAGCTGCTGGGCGTGCACTCGGTGCAGCGACCCAACGAAGCGTCGCAGAGCGAGGCGCTCGGGCAGGTCGCGACGGACGCATAGTCGCTTCCGTCGACAGCGCAGCGGAGCAGCGTCGCGCCCGAGCAAAGGTACGCGTTCGGCGCGCAGACGCAGGCGTTCGCGCCGTTGCACGTCTTGCCGCTGCTGCAGGTGCCGCAGGTAATCGTGCCGCCGCATCCGTTGGGATAGCTGCCGCAGACCTTGCCCGTCGGACATGCGGTGATGGGCGTGCATCCGCACAGGCCGGTCGCTCCGCCGCCGCCGCAGGTCTGGGGTGCCACACATGCGGCGCCGTTCGGCGAGTATGCCGAACCGACCGCATTGCACTTCGTTGGCTGCGATCCCGAGCACGCGAGGGTGCCCGGCGTGCAGAAGGTGCATCGGCCCGCGGTGGCGCTGCAGGTCCCAACCGGGCAGATCACGATGGACGTGTAACCCGTTCCATCACTCTTGCACTGCCGAAGCTCGTCACCAATGCACGAATAGCTGCTCGCCGCGCACGCCGGCGGCGTATCGATCCCGATGTCGACCGGCCCCGAGTCGACCGTTCCCGTGTCGGTTCCCGTGTCCACCGCCAGCGAATCACTCGTGGAGTCGGCGGCGTCGGCGATTTCCGTGTCGGCGTCCGAGTCGATGGTCGAGGCGTCGCTCGTCTCTTCGGATGAAGAATCATCGGCGTCGACACCCTCGCTATCGCTGCCGATCGTCGATGTCTCGGCCGAGGACCCGTCCGGGACGTGGTCGATGCACTCCGCCTCGTTGTTCTCGCATGCCGTCGGAAACTGCGTCTGAAGACAGCCGCCGGTCGCGAGCGCCGCGACCAAAACTGCAGGGAAGATCGCGCGCATGGTCAGAACCTCCCCTCCAACGAAAGGCCGACCGTCGATCCGACGAGCGGAGTGACCGTCGCCGTGGGCTTCGCAGGCTCGCCTTCGCGCGTACCGATCACCGCGACGCCCACGCCGATGGCGGCCAGTGCGACGCCGCCCGAGATCCATCCAATCGTCTCCCATGTCCGCACACGCGAGGCGCCCGCGAGATCCGCGTCACACGTGCGCGTCTTCTGTGTCGCGCAGGTCGCCTCGACATCGCTCTGCGCCGACTTCGCTAGCACGAACGCGACGACGGAGCCCACGACCAGCATGCCGCCGCCGATGAAGAACGGCGTCGAGCCGAGCCCGCTGGACTTCGCCGGTTGGTCGGCGACCGGCGGAGCGGAGCCAACTGGCGGTACTGTCTTCGTCGCGGACACGCTGCCTACCGGTGGCGCGATCGACGTGTCGATCTCCACTTCGAGCGTCTGGCTGTCCTGCAGCGTCACCTTCTGGCGAAAGACCTCGACATCGCCACGTTTGGCGACGACCACGTGGGTGCCCGGATCGAGCGGGATCGTCACCGGCGGCCCGACGGGCCTGTCGTCCACCGTCACCCACGCGTCCGCCTTGCTGGTCGCAGACAAACGGATGGTCAGCTTCGGCATGCGCGCGCGGAGATCGTCGAGATCGCCCTGCACCGTCGCCCGGACCGCATCGGCCTTCGGATCCTTCATCAACGTCGACAGGACGTCTTCGGCCTCGGTGAACCGCCCGAGGCGTACGAGCAGCGTCGCGCGCCTCAACCGCGTGTACACGTTGTGCTTGTCGGCCGGTATCTCGTCGAGAAGCGCGAGCGCCTTCTCGTACTCTTCGTTCGCCTCCGCCTCGACCACTGCCTTGAACTTCGTCTCGTATCCGACCGGGGCCCCCTTTGGTGTGCCCTTTGGCGCAGGTCCTGCCTGGGCGGGAATGGTCGCGAGGCAGGTCGCGAAGATGATGGGGAGCAGGGCGCGGTTCGACATCACTGGTGGTTCGACCTGAGGAGGCTGCCGGTTGCGTTGGCCGACGAATACCGCCGGTGTCGAGGGTGAGCAACCCGTGCAGGCCCGGGGCTCGTTCAGCCGCCGCACCGCTTCAGACCCGCCACCGCCGCGGCCATCGTGGGGTCCTTCTCGAGGATCTGCCGGTAGATCTCTCGCGCGCCGGCCTTCTTCCCTCGGCGCTCGAGGATCTGGGCGTGGAGGAGCTGGGCCTGGGTGCCGCCGCCTCCAGCGACCGCGAGTCGCGCCTCCGCGTCGGCCGTCTCCAGATCGCCAGCGTTCATCGCGTCGACGGCGGACTGATGGTGGCTCGTCGACTTGGGCTTGGGCCCTGCGGCGACCACCTGCGGCTTCGCCGTCGTCGAAGCCTCGGCGCTCGCGGACGGCAACGCCGTTGGCGCAGCAGACGCGGGCGGCTCCGCGACCGTCGGTGCAGTGCTCACCGACGGCCCGGGCGACGACGAGCTCGGTGCTGCTGCAGCCGTCGTCGTGGCCAGTGTTGGCGCACGTTCGGTGCCACGGAGGACGAAGACGAGCGCCGCGACACTCGTGAGGATCATCGCCACCGCGCCCATCACCGCGGCGACGAGCAACAGCGGCCGGCCGTTGGGCGTCCGCTGTCGTCCCGTGGGATCGGATCGACCGATGTCGTCGTGCGTGCGGGTTGTCGCGCCGCCGGTCTCTGCCGGGTGCGCGTCTGTAATCGCAGCGAGCGCCTCGGTCCTCGCGAGCGCCTCCTCGAGGCGGGCTCCCGGTTGCAGCACGAGCGCCTGTTGAGCAGTGGAAGCGGATCCGATCAGGAGCGCCTCGGGCCGCACCGGGCGTGTGCTCGCCGAATCGCGCAGCGGCGGCGAGCTCGCTACGTGAACATACGCCGTTGGAAAGGCCTGCGGAGGAGGCAGGGACTCGTCGATCCGCACCGTTGGCCGCGCGCGCTCTTCGGCCGTGCGGTCGTCGGATGGCGGAGGCACGCTCCGCGCCGTGGCGGCTGCAGGCGCGTACTGCGAGCGCGTCGACTCGAGCACGGCGTGCACCGCAGCCTGCATCTCGCGTGCGGTCTGGAAGCGCTCCGCCTGGTTCTTGCGAAGCGCCCGCGCGATCAGCTCCTCGAGCGCCGGCGGGAACGCGCGGCCGCTCCGCTGACCCAGCGTCGGCGGCAGCGTCTGGATGTGCTGCCGAAGGAGCTCCTGCGCGTTCGGCGCATCGAACGCGGACTCGCCCGTGAACATCTCGAACAGTACGAGCGCGACCGCGTACAGGTCCGTCGCGAAGCTGACCGGCTGGCCCTTGGCCTGCTCGGGGCTCATGTACTTCGGCGTGCCGATCGCGACACCGTGCGCCGTGTGCGGCCCGGTGCCGGAGTCGATGATCGACTTCGAGATCCCGAGGTCGAGGATCTTCAGCCGACCGCGCGTCGTGAGGAAGAGGTTCGCCGGCTTGATGTCGCGGTGGATGAGGTGCGCGTCGTGCGCCGCGGCGAGGCCGTCGAGAAGCTGGAGACCGAGAACGAGCGCCTGATCGAGGGGGAATGCGCCGCGCTCGCGCATCGCCTGCTGCAGCGTGATGCCCTCGACGTACTCCATCACGAAGTACGTGCGCCCATCCTGCGTCTCGCCGAGATCGACGATCGGGGCGAACGCCTCGTGGTTCAGCTTCGCGCCGCGCTGCGCCTCGGCGATGAAGCGTCCGACGACATCCTTGTTGGCGAGGAACTTCTGCTGGATCAGCTTCATCACGAACGGCTTCGCGAGCCGCGTGTGCTCCACCAGCAGGACGATGCCGTGCGATCCCTCGCCCAGGGCGCGCACCGGTTTGTAGTTCAGGCCTCGCAGGTCTTCCACGGCAACCTCCGGGCCGAACTCTCGCGGACGTTCGGTCGCGGCTGACCGAGCGTACCACGCCGCCCGGGACGACCCGCGCCGACAGGCGCGGGTCACGTAGGTCGACCGATCTCGGCTGACGGTTGCTAACCGAAACGACAGCCGACCGCGCCGCAGCGGAGCGAGCGATCGGCCTCCTCGAACCTGCCCAGCCTTTGGCACACCGGATCTGGCGGTCGAGGTCTCGCCGTCGAAGACGCGACGTAGTCGGTCGGTCCCGTCCCTGGCGGACCGGCTACAGGGGGTTCAGTCCGCGCCGCGCCAGTGCATACTTGGCGCCGGCATGCCCGCTCGCGACGCACCGCTTTCTCCCGCTGCCTTTTCCGCCGCCGACCTCAACGCCATCCTCGCGGTCCAGCTCACCGTCGCCTGGGCCGGCGAGACGGTCCTCGGCGAAGACCGCCTTGCCTGGTGGCGCACCGAGCTGACCGACCCGGACGCCGGCGGGGACTTCCTCAGCCGGCTCCTCCCACGCACGCACGCGTGGGCTGCCCTGGCCGCCGTCCGCGATGCAGCCAGCCGCGTCGACGAGGTCGGGCGTCGTCGTGTCGGCCACCACGATCGGCTCTCAAGAGTGAAGCACCAAGCACCTCGCGTCTGCAGGCGAGCGAGCCAGGCAAACCGATGCTCCGGCTAGCCACGTACGCGCACCGCGTCTACCTCGCGACGCCGACGGATAGGCGCCTCATGGATCATGCGCGAGGCCAGCTTGTACCCGCCGGGCCGGAGGAGCAGGTTCGCCAGGACGTCGTGCGCTCGTTGATCGAGCACTACGACTACCCGCGCGACGCCCTCTTCACCGAGGAGATGGTTGTCACCGCGAGCGCTCGCAGGCGCGCCGACGTGCTCGTCGATCTGCCCGCACGGCCAGCACACGCCGTTACCCTCTTGCCGGCCGATCAGACAACCGAGGTGGACCGGCCCTACAGCCTGTTGCGCGAAGAGGCACGCGGGGCGACCGCGGTTCCCTTCGCACGCTTCCCTGCGATTCCCGACGCGTTCCGCTGGCACGTCGACGGTCGTGCGATCGAGATTCGGACGCTTGGCTGCGGCGTGTGCGGTCTCAATGTCGCCGTATACGGGAAGGTCCTCACCCCGATCGAGGGCCTTCCGTCCTGGATCGCGATCGACTTGCTTGGATACGGCCGACGCCCGAACGAAGTCTCGCTCGCACGACAGTGGGGTCTCGAGAACGTCGAAGCAACGAACCCGGCCACGGACGCTTTCGTAGAATTTGCTGGGGTGCTGACTACGCCGCGCTGTGACATGGACGGCGGCATCGCCCGTGAGCCACGGGCTGGCTTCGCGGTGGCGTACCCAGGGGATGCCCCGTACGGCGTCCTCTGCGAGTTGCACGCCCCCAGCGGCGCCGACAGCGATTTCGAGATAGTGCGCGCGGCTCTTGAGTGGCTGCCCGTGTACCAAACCGAGGACGGGCTGTGGGCGTACCGCGATTCGCTGAATGAGCTTCGACCCGGTGACGAGGTCGTCGTCGTGGACGAAGGACCGTCGCTCGTCGGCAGGGTCGTGCGCGCGGATCAAGCCACGGTGACGGTGCTCATCGAAGGTCGAGAGCTCGTCGCGCGGCGGGATCTCAGCCTAGGCGAACCGTTCTTGGCGGGCCGTAGCGCGCCTCTCGACCCGCGCGCCGCGGTCACTCGATCGGGGCCGCGCCAACGGAGGAATCGGACGTTCATCGTCGTCGAGTGCAAGCGACCTGGGCTCAGCTGCTCGGAGGAGATCAAGCAGCAGGGACTCGCGTACGCGCGCGAGCTCGATGCGCACTACTTGGTTCTCACGACCGGGGGTCCGGGCCGCGGCGCGGCGTGCTGGACGGAGACGTACGCGCTGGCCAAAGACAGCGTTCGGCGGGTCGACGACATCCCGAAATACGAGCAGGCCGTCTCCGTCGAAGCATTTGCTGTCGCAGCGGTACCGGACGAGGTCCCGCATCTTCAGCTACCGCGGAACGCAGGCCCGGATGTTGTTCAAGCGCATGCACGCACGCGGCGTTGCATCGGGACCGACACGCCATTCGATCTCTGGCTAGCGCTGCTGCAGCTCGATGACGTGCTGCTAGCGTCGACGCCGTACTTCTCGAAGCCCGTCGACGCGTTCGGCGTGACCTTCGCAGAGGACCGCGGTCCGACGTACCACGATCCCGGCAACGCTTCCGGCGGCCGGTTCGGCGGTCGGTTCCGCGACTTTCTCGTTCGCTTCACCAGCGGAGAGGAAGTCATCTTTGGGCTCGCCGTTCAGTCGACCGCGAAGAGCGTTCAGCATGCGAAGTGGGGCAACCGTCGTGGCCGTACGACCCTGACGGCGTGCCTCGCCGTAGGAGGAACCTACCAACCGATCCTGCAGGCTGCGTTGGACGAGTGCATCGAGGTCGCGCCCTCCGCTGTCCGTCTTTGGCACTCCGGCGCTGCTACCGCCGGCCAGGGCGCGCTTCCCATTGCGCGCGTGCTTGACTTCGTTCGCGAGCGAGAGCCGCGACTCATTCAATCGAACCGTGTGCAGCTCGGAACGTTGCCAGCGACGTCGACGCCGTCGTTCGCGGAGATCGCGGACGTGCTGGGGCGGCTGGCGCGGTACACGGAGCTCCGGCGCGACCTAAAGGAGGCGGTGCGCGGCGAGCGACGCGCCCGCCGAAAGTGATGGAGCTGGCAGGACTGGCTGCGAATGACTGCGCCGAGGTGCCCATGGGACGGGCAAGTAGCCAGAATCCAGACCTCCTGACCTGACGCCGCGCTGGGCGTGATTTCCTGCGTCTTCGCGGCGGGTCCCTCGCCGGCGGTGATGCCGAGGTTTGAATTTCGGCGCGGCCACCCCGCACCATCCAACCGTCAGCATCCGCCCGCAGTGGTATTACTGAGGAGCCGTCGATGACCATCGAACGCGGAACTGGGAACCTGCTGACGGCCGATGTCGATGCGCTCGTCAACACCGTGAACACCGAGGGTGTCATGGGTAAGGGGATCGCTCTTCAGTTCAAGAAGGCCTATCCCGCGATGTACGAGGCGTACCGCAAGGCCGCGAAGTCAGGCGAGGTCCGCCTCGGCTCGGTGCAGGTTTGGCCG